>NZ_RDRE01000029.1 GCF_003693265.1 Corynebacterium gottingense | reverse complement strand
AACTGTCCAAACCCCGACCGAAGCGCAGGCCACCAGAATGACCCGCTAGAAACTGTCCAAGAACTCCATAGATTCCGTGTCCAAAAAGTCATTGGACTCCTTGTCCAAAAACTCTATGGACATAACATCTCTAGTTAAAGTACTTAAATCCATTCTAAAACTAGCCATCGACGGCTCTTGTTCCAACTCTGCGCTTCCATTCGCAAGCGACCTAAAGTACAGAATATTATCTTTATGACGCAAGCCTTCCTCTAACACGTTAAAGCTGTGTGACGTAAAGAAGACTCTGATATTCCAATCTTTGGACTCTTTACGAAGCTTGCTCATGAGATCTATTTGCATCGCCGGATGCAATGTTGCGTCAAATTCATCAATTAACAGAACTGATGGACTTTTCTCGGTTTTCGTCGCGTACTCTTTCAGAGCTTGAAACGCATATAGTATTACGAATACATTATCTTGGCCTGCTGAAACTGTGTTTGAATCAACACCATCCGTCGTGGTGTCAAAACTACCTGCTAGCTTTCCCCCATCCCACGAACCCGTCTCAGTTTGCAGCAATTTTAGTCTCGCAATACGGCTGTACGCTTTCTTAAGTTCTTCCATCGACTCGTCAGATAGAACATGCCGTTTCTTGAACCTAATTTGATCATCAATTTCCCCTGGCGCTGACAGCCTCGAAAGCCCTAAGTAGATCGCAGGCACCGACGGAAGGCCCCACGGCTTAGATTGACTGTAGTAGGGAATAAGGCGATGTCGCGCGTCCTGTTTGGAGTTGTGCCTTCTGAAATCCAAACTCCTTCCGCCTTCATAACGGACAGTAAAAAGCGTGCCGACAGTACCTAGCGAGGGGTCGCTATATTTTGAGTCTCGGATCAGTTGTTCGACTTTAAGATTAAGTACTTTCGAGAATCCCGACAATAGCTTATTCCGTGCTACCTCCTCCATCCAGGGCAGACTACCCACTGGCCGTTGAAAAGCATTGCTAAGCAAATATAAAATGCTGCTTTTCCCGATGCCGTTAGCTCCACTAATGATGTTTAGTCCGGGAGAAAAAGGGATCTCGATGTCCGTGAAGCTTCTGTATGAAACTATTTTTATTGACTCAACGTGTCCGGACCAGGGTTCTTTAGAATTTGGAGTTGCTTGTTCAGAACTAGCGTTTTCACTATTCGAGGTCTCAGTCATGCTTTCTCCAATTCCGATGGAATTCTTAAATCTTTTGAAAAAAAGAGGTACTCCCTCTTGCTTTGCCTACTGTTCAAGGAGTAGCGAAGTGTCAGGTAGCGCATGCGCAATTCACGATAGATTTCTCGGGCCAATGGGTGTTCGTCGTAAGAGACGATAAACGCGCATCCGCTGTCTACAATCTGCCTGCTAAAGACACAATGGTCTTTTTGGGAGAAACTATTGTGGTAAAGGGCGGAGCCTTTGCCAATGTACGGAGGGTCAGCGTAAACAAAATGCTGATCCGATACCAACCTTAATTTCTCCAGCAAGATGCCGGCATCATCAGAAAATACCTGGATTTGCTCACGATGTTGATAGATTTTTTCGATTTTTTTACACAGATTGTCAATTGTTGTGGGCGTCAGACGCGCATCAAGTTTCGTCACACCACTTTGCGACTTCCCCCCAACTGGCCCGCCACGCAAAATTCCTGCGCGGTTTGTACGGTTAAGGAATAAGGTTGCGAACGCATGCTCTGGAGTCCATTGCTTAGACTCGTCTTCATAGATAGCACGTTGCATAACCCATGATTCCATGTCGACGGGCGTATCAAATAGGCGATCACAAAGGTAACCAGGCTCTGCAAGTACCGTTCGCCAAAAATTCGCAATGGCGGGATCAACATCATTCAAAATAATCGAAGGCACATCTCCTTCGAAGAGAAACTTGAGTGCCAATCCCGCACCACCAGCGAAAGGCTCTACATATGTCCGATCCGACATTTCGTTAACGCGGAGAATCGAAGCGATCTGTTCATATACCTGCGATTTTCCACCCGGATAGCGCAGTGGTGTGTGTGTAATCGGCACTCTTAAACCACCTCATGTCCTCAAAATGCAGGCGTCAACTTCAAATTCCAACTAGATTAATGGCTACATCTTACGCTAGATTCTTGGACAACGCTTCGATTCTTGCAGACAACAGGGAACTACTAGACCCTCCCACCTGGGGGTTCCCAGGGCTCAAGCGAGGGCCCGGGGAAATCTGTCACTCCCCAAGGCCCCAAAGGCCCGAAGCCCCAAGGGCCCCAACCCCCAAAATTCCCTGCCTAATCCAACTCAGCCAGCAACGCATCCAGCGTCGCCTCAGCGCCAACCTCGTGGAGCGACTTCAACACGCGGGCGTAGGGCTCGGTGAAACGCTCGTCGTCGACAAGGTCGCCGAAGACCTCGCGGTCGCGCAGGAAGGCGAGGACATCCTCGCGGGTGCCCTGCGCGGTTTCCTGCAGGCGATCCGCCATGCGGTCGACCACCTTGATCGGGTTGCCCTGCTCGTCCACACCCTCGGCGTAGCGGGCCCAGGACGCAACGATCGCGGCCGACAGCGTCACGGGAGCCGCGCCGGATTCCAGGTTCTCGCGCACGACCGGGAGCAGCCACTTCGGGATACGGTCCGAGGACTCCGCGCACAGGCGCGCGACGGTGTCCTTCACCGCGGCGTTGCCGAAGCGGGCGATGAGCTGGTGGCGGTAGGCGTCCAGGTCCACGCCCGGCAGCGGCCGCAGCGACGGGGTGCCCTCGCGCTCCATGTAGGCAAGCAGGAAGTCGCGGAAGCGCTTGTCCGCCATCACATCGTGGACAAACTCGTGGCCGGCGAGGTGGCCGAAGTAGCACAGGCCCTGGTGGGAGGCGTTGAGGAGGCGGAGCTTCATCAGCTC
Source organism: Corynebacterium gottingense (assembly GCF_003693265.1). Classification (GTDB taxonomy): domain Bacteria; phylum Actinomycetota; class Actinomycetes; order Mycobacteriales; family Mycobacteriaceae; genus Corynebacterium; species Corynebacterium gottingense. The sequence continues at coordinate 9,008 of NZ_RDRE01000029.1, read as the reverse complement.
GTAGGGCACGACATCTTGGACAAGCTCAACGCCCACCTTGCCGTAGTCGGGGCGGCCGGCGACGAAATTGTCCTCCAGCACCCACTGGGTAAAGTCCTCGCACACCACGGGCCACTCGTCGACGTAGCTGAACTTCTGGGTGATGTCGGCGCGGTCGCCGTCCGTCGTCTCCGGGGTGATGCGGTCCACCATGGAGTTGGGGAAGGTCACGTTGTCCTCGATCCACTCGGCGAGCCCCGGGGAGACGGCGGTGGCGAAGGCGTGGAACATGCGCTGCGCCATGTGGCCGTTGCCCTGGATGTTGTCGCAGGACATGATGGTGAACGGGCGGGTGCCGCGCTCCTTGCGGGTGAGTATCGCCGCGGTGATCAGGCCGTAGAAGGTGGTCAGGGAGGCGAAGTCGCCTGCCTGCAGCGCCTCGATGTCGGCCGCGATGTGCGGGTTGTGCAGGTCAAACTCGCCGCGGACGTGGTCGAAGTTGTAGCCGCCCTCGGTGACCGTGAGCGAGACGATCTTGATCTGCTCATCCGCAAGCTTATCGACGGCCACCTGCGGGTCGTCCGGCGCAAAGACGTAATCAATGATGGAGCCGACCACGCGCGCGTGCTCCGAGCCGTCCGGCGCCTTCTCGGTGACGGTGTAGAGGCAGTCCTGGGACTTCAGGGCGTCGCGCATGCGGGAATCGCCAGGCATGACGCCCATGCCGACGATGCCCCAGTCGGTGTTCAGGCCCTGGGAGAGGAGCTTGTCCAGGTAGAGAGCCTGGTGGGCGCGGTGGAAGCCGCCGACGCCGAAGTGGACGATGCCGGGGGTGACGGCGGAGCGGTCGTAGGTGGGGACGGCGACGTCGGTGCTTTCAGCGATCTGCTGCAGGGTGTCGTTGGAGAGGTGGATGGTCATGGTGCTTCCTTAAGCAAGTGAGGTGGTGTGGGGGACGCCGTCGAAACCGGGCTGCGTGCCCTTGAGCTGGGTGCCCATCCAGGCGGCGAGGAGGAACAGGGCGCAGAAGATGAGGATCAGGCCGGTGGCGCCCACGAGCGGGTAGAACACGGCCACCAGCAGCGGGCCGGCCGCGACCGCCCCGCCGACGCCCAAGTTGTAGGCGGCCATGGCGGCGCCGGGGCGCTCCGGGTTGAGCGAGACGGCGATGGGGGAGAGCGGGACGAACCCGGCCAGGGCCACGCCGAGGAGGCAGGCCGCGACCAGCGAGAGGGCGAAGCCGACGCCGTCGGGCAGGCCCGCGTCCACGGAGAGCATCGGGACGAAGTACACCAGCGCGAGCGCGATGCAGCAGGAGATGGCGCCGGCCCAGACGACGGTCTTGGACCAGCCGATCTTGTCGCCGACGATGCCAAACAGCGGGTTGAACGGCAGGTTGACCAGGTAGATCACCGTGGTCATGATGAGGAACCACTCAAGCGGCCAGTCCAGCCGCTCGGAGAAGTACGCCGGGAAGAACACCGCCATGGCGTAGGTGGGGATGGAGTTGATGGTGCGGATGACGGCGACGTAGATGGCGCGCTTGTCGCGGGCGAGGAGACGGAAGGACTCGCCAAGCGTGTCGCGGATGTCGTCCGGGTTCTCCACCAGCGGCTTGCGGCCGCGCGCTTCCTTCACGCCCAGCAGCGCGATGAGCGCGCCAATAACGACGAGAGCCAGCGAAATCCACAGCGTCTGATAGAAGGAGAGGTGGAAGACGCCGATGGAGACGGTGGCCACGAGCGCGCCCAGCGTGGGCAGGCCCGCGGAGAAGCCGACGTAGAACCAGCCGGTGCCCGCGCCGCGGTGCTCCGGCGCGGAGACGGCGGTGATCCACACCAGGAAGGCGTAGGCGAAGAGCGGGTAGCCGAACCCGCGCAGTCCATACAGCGCGAAGATGAGGAACTTGCTGTTCATCGGCAGTGCGACGGTAAGCAGTAGCACCTCCAGCACTACCCAGATGGCGGCGCCGATGATCATCACCTTGCGCGGCCCCCACAGGTCCGACAGGGCGGCGGCGGAGAACGCGGCGATGGCCACGCTCACGCCGTACACGGTGACCAGGGTGCCCACGAGGGAGACGTTGAAGCCGTGCTCGCCGGAGAGGAACGGTTCCAGGATGTTGGTTTCTACCCCGTCGCCGATCATGAAGATGGTGAGGCCAACAAAGCCCCACAGCAGCGGTCGGGGGAAGCCAAGCCGATCGGCCCAGTCTTTGGGCCGTGTTGCTTGTGTTTGCAAGATTTGCTCCAGCCTGCAGTAAGAATGTGAATGGTGTAGATCACATGACTGCGGATGTGTGTGACCTAGATCAACAGGTAGCACCGCTTTCACATTTAATGCAACATCCTGTGAAATATTTTGTAAATATCCGCCCCCGCACAGGGGTATTGCCACACCGAAAGCAACATTGCGTAACACGCCAATGTTAGATTTTGTGGCAGCTGCGGACCCACCCCAGGACGAAAGTACGCACATGAGCCAACAAACACTCCGCCAGGCGGCGCTAATGGACGAGCTCCGCCTGCGGGGCGACACAAAGACGGTTGACCTCGCCGACACGCTGGGCGTGAGCTCGATGACGGTCCACCGCGACCTCCGGGCCCTGGCCTCGGTGGGCAAGGTGGAGCTCTTCCGCGGCGGCGCGCGCCTGAAACACGGCGAGTTCCGCGAACGCGACGTGGCCATCCGCCGCGCCACCAACACGCAGGTCAAGCAGGCGCTGGCCACCCGGGCCGCGGCGCTCATTGAGCCCGGCATGGTCATCGCCCTCGACGACTCGACCACCGTCGGCGCGATGGTCGACGCGGCGCTGGACGCCCACCCGGCCGGCCTGATCACCCACTCGTTGTCGGTGCTCAGCCACATCGCCACCACCGCCCGCCCGCAGGAGGGCCTGGTGCTCACCGGGCTGGGCGGGCGCTACGTCGCCGCCACCGACTCCTTCCTCGGCGCCTCCACGTGCCGGGCGATGGACACGCTGACCGCGTCGATGTCCTTTGTCTCCACCACCGCCATCAACGGCGACGCGCTCTGCCACCCGGACGAGGACGCCGCGGTGACCAAGACGGCGCTCATCGGGTTGGGCCAGCGCAAGGTCCTCGTGGTGGATTCTTCCAAGTTCGCGGTGGAGGGGATGCACTTCGTCGCAAAGCTCTCTGCCTTCGACGACATCGTCATTGACCAACACACCACCGACCAACACAACCGCGTCCTGGAGGAGTCCGGCGCCACGATCCACGTCGTGCGCACCGACGAGCCCGCGCGCGCCACCACAACCGCAAGCTAGGAGCCACTATGTCATTTGTACTCGGAATTGATTCGTCCACCCAGTCGACGAAGGCGCTGCTTGTGGATGCCGCCTCGGGCGAGGTCATCGACCAGCGCCGCGCCGCCCACCCCACGGGCACGCAGGTGGATCCGACCGCCTGGCTGGACGCGATGCGCGAGGCCACCGCGGGCCTGCTCGAGCGCGCCGACGCCGTGGCCGTGGGCGGCCAGCAGCACGGCATGGTCGCGCTCGACCGCGACAACCAGGTGGTGCGCAAGGCCATGTTGTGGAACGACACCTCGTCGGCGCCGCAGGCACGCACGCTTATCGACGAGCTCGGCGGACCCCGGGCCTCCGCCGAGAAGGTGGGCAGCGTGCTGGTCGCATCCTTCACCGGCACGAAGCTGCGCTGGATGCGCGACCACGAGCCGGACAACGCCCAGCGCACGGCCTCGGTCTGCCTGCCGCACGACTACCTCACCTGGCATTTGGGCGGGCGCGAGTGCTTGACGACGGACCACGGCGACGCCTCCGGCACCGGCTACTACTCCACCCGCGACCGCGTCTTCCTCCCCGAGCTGGCGGAGCGGTACCTCGGCTCCCCGGTGGCGCTGCCGCGGATTGCGGAGCCGAGCGAGATCGTGGGCACCACCGCGAGCGGCGCCAAGGTCGCGGCCGGCACCGGCGACAACATGGCCGCCGCGCTGGGGATGAGCCTGGAGCCCGGCGACGTGTGCGTGTCCATCGGCACCTCCGGGGTGGCCAGCGCGGTCTCCACGAAGAGCGTGCACGACAAGACCGGCGGCGTGACGGGCTTTTGCGACGCCACCGGCAACTACCTGCCGCTGGCCTGCACGCTCAACGGCGCGAAGGTGCTGGACTTCGCCGCGACCATGCTGGGCGTGGACCACCAGCAGCTGGCGGAGCTGGCGCTGGCGGGCACGCCCGGCGCGCACGGCGTAACGCTCCTGCCGTACCTGGACGGCGAGCGCACCCCGAACCGGCCCACCGCGAAGGGCCAGTTCTACGGCATCACCACGACCACCAGCCGCGTGGACATCGCGCGCGCCGTGGTGGAAGGCCTCCTGTGCTCCATGCGCGACGCGATCGAGGCGCTGCAGCGCGCCACCGGCGTGACCACGGAGCGCGTCCTGCTCATCGGCGGCGGCGCGAAGAGCGAGGCGGTGCAAAAGATCGCCCCGACCATCTTCGGTGCCCCGGTGGTGGTGCCCAAGGCATCCGAGTTCGTCGCGCTCGGCGCGGCCCGCCAGGCGGCGTGGGCGCTCTCGGGCGAGGCGGAGCCTCCGCGGTGGGGCGTGCACGACGCGCAGACCTACGAGGGGACCTACTCCGAGCAGGCCGTTGCGCAGTACGAAGCGCTTCGCGACGCAACCGAGCACTTTGACGAGTTTGGCCGGGAGTCCTAGAGGCGCCGGAGAATGAGGTCGGCGGTAGCGACGTCCGTGACCAGCCGGTTGAAAAAGCCTGCCCGGGCGGCGACGATGATGCTCTCCACCTTCTCCGGTCCCACCGCGCACCCCAGCTTTTCCGGGATGCGCATGAGGTGTTCCCGGCTGATGTGGACCGTGCGCTCCGAGTTGGGAAAGCGCAGCGCAGCGCCGGTTTCATCGAAGAAGTGCAGGCAGACGTCACCCACCGCTGACGGCAGCGCGTCCTGTGGGATCGCCTTGGAGATGGAGACCCGCCCCGTTGTGCGCGACCCGACGCCCACGATCGCCCCGCGCGCGTCCCGCCACTGCGCGAGCACGTTGCGGAAGGAGTCGTCCTGCTGCAGCGCCTCGTACACCGGCGAGGAGGGGATGGCCTCGGCAAACAGCGGGGTGTACTCAGCGTTGGAGTTCGCAGCTAATCTGCGCACCGTCTCATTGGTTTGGAACCAGACCTCCGGCTCCTGGGCGCCGCCCACCGCCGGCACGAGACGGGTGTAGCCCAGTCCGCTGCACCGCATGTTGGCAATCCCGGCCGTGGCCATGCCGGAGGCGACAACGACCGCGTCGCCCGCGCGCAGGCCCATGTCCGTGATCGCGGCCTGGACGGCGGGCTCCATCCCGTAGTCAAAGCGGGGAGACTGCGTCCCCGGTGCCAGGTACGCGCCGCGGAGGCCGAGGGCATCGGCAAGCTCGCGCGCCTGCGGGGACATGCCGGGGGAGTCGGGGCGGACTACCCGGATCTGCACGATCCCTGCCTCGCGGGCGCGGGCGAGGAGACGCGAGACGGTCGGCCGGGACACGCCGAGTGCCGCGGCCACCTCGGATTGGCCCAGGCCGGCCTCGTAGTAGAGCCGCGCGGCTTCGTACAGTTTGGTCTCGTCGACGTCATCCATGAGTGGGATTTTAGAGGCCCACCAACCCGGGGGAAGCGGTGCACATCGGTTCTTGACATACGTGCATATGGGCCATAGCGTGTGCCCTATAACACTCACAGGACTCGAATGCGAGGAATCACCATGGCCCTGCCTACTGAAATGCGCGCTGTGATCTGCCACGGCGCGGAGGACTACCGGTTTGAAACGCGCCCCGTGCCCACCCTGGGCGAGGACGACATTCTCATCCGCGTGGAGGCCGTCGGCGTGTGCGCATCGGACCTGAAGTGCTACCACGGCGCCGCCAAGTTCTGGGGCGGCGACGGCCGCGAGCAGTGGGCACAGGAGAACGTCGTGCCTGGCCACGAGATCACGGGCACCGTCGTCGAGGGCTCCGAGGCCGGCCTGAACTACCACGGCGTTGCGGTGGGTGACCGCATCGTAGTCGAGCAGATCGTGCCCTGCGGCGAGTGCCGCTACTGCCAGCGCGGCGAGTACTGGATGTGTGGCCCCCACGACATCTTCGGCTTCCGCAACTTTGACGGCGGCATGGCCGAGTACATGCTCATCCCCACCCGCGGCCTGGTGCACAAGATCTCCAGCGAGATCCCGCCGCACCACGCGGCGTTTGCGGAGCCGCTCTCCTGCGCCCTGCACGCCGTCGAGCGCGCCCAGCTGCAGTTCGAGGACACCGTGGTCATCGCCGGTGCCGGCCCGATCGGCCTCGGTGTCATCGCGGGCGCCCGCCAGAAGAACCCGCTGCGCATCATCGCGCTGGACATGGACGACGCGAAGCTCGATCTGGCCAAGCGCTGCGGCGCGGACCTGACCATCAACATCCGCAACGAGGATGCTGTTGCGAAGGTCAAGGAGCTTACCGACGGCTACGGCGCCGATGTCTACATCGAGGCCACCGGCCACCCGTCCGGTGTGGTGCAGGGCCTGGAGATGCTGCGCAAGCTGGGCCGCTTTGTGGAGTACTCCGTCTTCGGCTCTGAGACCTCGGTGGACTGGTCCATCATCTCCGACGACAAGGAGCTCGATGTCTACGGCGCGCACCTCGGCCCGCACACCTGGCCCGCTGCGATCAAGCTCATCGAGTCTGGCACGCTGCCGCTCGACGACATCTGCACCGACCAGTTCGGCCTGGAGCAGTTCCAGGAGGCGCTGGACATGGTGGGCGACTCCGCCGGTGCTTCGGTGAAGGTGTCCATCCTGCCACAGCAGTAGGGCCTTAATCACGCAGCCCGGGCGATCCGCTGTTTGGCACGCCCTTTGTCACACCCAGGGGTATAGCGAAAATGAAGGGACCCCGTCCGATGCTTCGGCGTGAAGCCGGTATTCGGACGTGATCCCTTCCCATCCGGAATACGCAGAAGGCGACTACCGCCTTCTCGTATCCACTCACGAACGACAGTATGCCACGCAGGAAGATCCCTCAAGCCCTGCGCGTAGATGGGAGGCCGAACCTCTAGGCAGTAGTGGGGGCATGCGCCATCGTGAGTGAGGTATGCGGACTGCTTCGGCAACGTCATGCTGCTTTAGCCGGACCGAGAATCCACAGTGCCAATGTTTCAATTCTCTCCAATCCGGGAGTTGTACCCAGAAGTGGTTTCATGCTCATTCTGCGCCTAGCTGGAAGTCACTTGTGTGTAGGGAAAGAGTTTGACGTGTAAATTATATGTGTTCACTACATGGAGAAACTTTGCCCACTCGCAACGGAGACCCAAACGTGCCAACCAACGCAGATAAAGCTTCCCGCCTCTTCCTCTACCTTTCGGCCCTCGAGCGCCGAAAGGAGAAACCGGTGCTCACCACCGCGAGTTACGGCAAAAACGGCGGAAACATTCTGCGCCTCGAAAGAATCCGCTCGCTAGCTGAACAGACCAACATGGTCTTTCTCTGCCAGCAACTCCAAGAAGCGATGGAATTGGACCCCTCTCACCGTATTGGAGAAAACGCGGGGTCCAACGTACTTGCGATTTTCAAACGACCAAGCCCGCAACCCACACCTGAAGTCCCCGAAGTGCTGGAGCATTCCATCACCGAAACGGTGGATGATCCCCACGCCGAACCAGAACTTCTCGACACTGAAGATGGCTCCCCGCACTCAGCGGAAGTAAAAAGTGCCTTTTCCGAGTGGATTCAGCACTGGCGGACGTGGTCCACACTGACGAAGTACGGTTTGGCCTACCAACAGGTTTTTGAAATTCAAACCAGCGCCAACCAACAGTCCGATGAGTTTGAGATTGTCCTCGGCCTAGGCAATTTGGCGTGGAAGTTAGAAAAGAACTCCATTGACAGGCCGCTGTTTACAACTGGCTTGGACATCTCACTGGACAAGCGGAATGGCGATATACGGCTTGACCTCTCCGAAGATGACCTGCGGATGGAATTTGAGGCCGTCCCACCACAAAAACTTGAGGATGGCACCTTCCTTTCGGACGCAAAGGAACAGCTCGAGGCAACTGAGGGTGACATCCTCGATGAGGAAACCTTCGCTCCGCTTGGACACGTCACCGCAAATGGTTTGGATACCGATGCGACATATCTTTCGACTTGGCAGCGGCAATTCCCCAAAGACGTTCCGGTGATTGCGTGGCAACCGACCATTATTATGCGCAAACGGCAGCGAACCGGCCTCGCTATGGCGTTTACACGCATCGCGCAGCATATTGAGGAATCCGGAGAAGTACCGGCAGGCCTCGCCCCGCTCGTCGACCCATACGCGCCATCACAGGTACGAATCAACCCCACTCCTGGCGCCATTTTTGAGTCCAATGGCGAGATCTTTACGCCCCTCCCGCTCAATGAAAAGCAGAAGCAAGTCTTGCAGCGGGTCGATTCTCACGCGCAAACGATCGTGCAAGGACCTCCCGGTACCGGCAAGACCCATATGGCCGCCGCGATGCTTTCGCACTTTTTGGCACAAGGTCTCCGGGTGCTCGTCACAGCGCAAGCCGATCGCGCGCTGTACGAACTCCGTGGAAAGCTCCCCGAAGAAATCCGAGAGCTCGCAGTATCCGTCATCAGTTCGAATCAATCTGACCTCGCCGACCTCCGTGTTGCGGTCGATACAATAAACCACCGCTCAAGCTCCTTCAACGAGTATGTATCGCAAAGGGACATCACCTCACTCGAACAACAGCTCAATAGTCTGAGAGAAAAGCGCACGCGACTTCTCCGCGAATGGTCTGAAACTATGGCCGCGGAAAATACCCCGCTTGATGTTCCGAGCTATGAGCTCCGGATGTCAGAGGCAATAGAGAAATGGTCGCGGGAGCAGTCAACTTTTGAATGGATTCTCTGAGAGTGTCCGATTGTTTGTGTGCGGGGGCTTGGTTTACAAGTAGTCCGCGAATCGGTCGGGGTAAGCCACGGCTAGTTGGTTGATGGCTTGTTTCCACCCGGTGGCTTTCGCTCCTTCAATATAGC
>NZ_RDRE01000028.1 GCF_003693265.1 Corynebacterium gottingense | reverse complement strand
ACGTCCGTCGTGCGAAGCTGTACTACATGCGCGATCTGCGCGGTAAGGCAGCCCGCATTAAGGAGCGTCGCTAGTCTGCGGCACCGGCGCCCCGCTCACTGACACGATTCGGTGGGCGGGGCGTTTTGCATTTTGTTGGTGGGACGCACGGCGCTGCTAGAGTATGCGAGGTGACCAACGTGAACGGACAGCCAAGCGGCTCAACGCCTGAGCCGGAGTACCCCCGCGACACCACAGTGCCTGCAGTGCCCGCAGCTCCCGCTGCACAGCCTCGGCAAGACGCGGCTGCTACGCCGCAGCGCGACGCAGCACAGGCGGAGTCTGCCGGGCAGACTGCTGAGAACGGGGCCAGTGAAAAGGCCTCCAAGGAGATGCCGTGGTACATCGAAATCCCGATGGTGATCGCGCTGACGCTGGTATTCATCTTCCTCATCCAGACCTTCATCGGGCGGCTGTATGTGATTCCGTCCGGCTCAATGGAGCCCACGCTGCACGGCGAAAATGGCTCGGGTGACCGCATCTTTGTCGAGAAGGTCACCTACGCCTTCAACGACCCTGAGCCGGGTGATGTGATCGTGTTCAAGGGCACCGATTCTTGGAATACCGGCTTTTCCACCAACCGTTCGGACAACACCGTCGTGCGTGGCATCCAGGAGGTCGGCTCCTGGGTGGGCCTGGTACCGAAGGACGAAAACACCCTGGTCAAGCGCATCATCGCCGAGGGTGGGCAGACGGTTTCGTGCCAAGAGGGAGACACAGCCGTGATGGTCGACGGCGCACCGATTCAGCAGGATTACACCTTGTCTCCGCCGTTTTATCCGGTGGACCCTTCCTCTGGCTCTGAGGCCTGCGGTGGACCCTACTTCGGGCCAGTTGAGGTGCCGGAGGACCACTACTTCATGATGGGCGATAACCGCACCAACTCTTCCGACTCGCGCTACCACATGGGTGACGGGCTAGAGGGCACGATCCCGCGCGAGAACATCCGCGGCAAAGTGCTTGGCATTGTCTTCCCGCTCAACCGCTTTGGTGGGGTGGAAAGCATGGACATCCAGCAGTAGGACGGTCCACCGCGCATGACTCGCGTTCGCAGGCTCAAACAGCTGCGCACCTACGAGGTAGCCCTGGATAAAGCAGGGTTCGGGCCGGTCGCGGGGGTGGACGAGGCGGGACGGGGCGCATGCTTCGGCCCGATCACCATTGCTGCGTGCGTGCTTCCGCCGGCACCGCTGCGCCAGCTCGAAGGCCTCACCGACTCGAAGAAGTTGACTGCCCGGCGCCGGGAGTCGTTGTTCGATCCGATCCGCCATCACAGCCTTGCCTACGCCATCGTGCACATTTCCGCCGCGGAGATTGATCGTCGCGGCATTCAGGCTGCGAACCTCGACGGAGCCCGGCGAGCGATCGCGCGGCTTCAGGTACGGCCCGGCTACGTGCTCATGGACGGCTTCCGCGTCCCGGGCCTGACCGTTCCGCAGCTGCCCGTGGTGGGCGGGGATGCCGCTGCTCGCTGTATTGCCGCGGCTAGCGTGCTGGCAAAGGTGAGCAGGGACCGGCTGATTACCCAGATGGCACAGGACTTTCCCGGCTATGGGTTGGAGGGGCACAAGGGGTACGGGACGAAGGTCCACATGGATGCGGTGCGCCGCCACGGTGCAACGTGTGAGCACCGTTATAGTTATGCCAACGTCAAACAGGCGCACGAGGTTTACGAAAAAGGGGTGCTTGCATGAGCGCTGAGGAACTGGACAATTACGAGGCCGAAGTTGAGCTCTCGCTGTACCGCGAGTACAGGGATGTGGCCAGCCAGTTCTCCTACGTCGTTGAGACTGACCGCCGCTTCTACCTGGCCAACGCGGTAGAGCTGATCCCGCACGCTGAGGGCAAGGATGTCTACTACGAGGTCCGCATGTCCGACTGCTGGGTGTGGGACATGTACCGCGCAGTGCGTTTCGTCCGCTACGTCCGAGTAATCACGTACAAGGACGTCAACATTGAGGAGCTGGACAAGCCGGATCTGACATTCCCGGACCGCTAGATTTTTCACTCCATGCGCACAGGGATTTCTGCAGCGCCTGGCCGACTTTTCGGCCGGGCGTTGTGCTTTTCCTCCCAACTATTTTTCCCTGTGAGGGAACCTGGGCCCCTTTTTCGGAGTCTAACTAGACCCGGTGACCATCAGGTAAGCCGGAACCACCAGCACTAGAAGACGGATAACAAGGAATCCCTACAGTGACCGCCAGGAACCCAACGAACCCGACGTGTCATACCCGGCCTAGCAGGTGCGCTGAGATCAGACCATGCGTTGCTTCCAAAGACGAGCAGAATCGTCAAAAGGAAGCAGCGTTTGGAATCATCAACACGGCAGCGATCTCGACTTCTTGACCACAGTGCGGGCACTTGGCATGCCCATCAGTGAGCGGTGTGACGGGGCGCGCGCGTTGCCGATACGTCGTCAGAGCGCGGTAGATTTGAGAGCCGCGTACAAGGAGCATGAAAGTCAGACTCCCGATCATTGGCGCATGTGCTCGGAGGCAAGTCGCGCGTAGATGAGGGTGTCGGTCCATTCGCCCTTGCTGAACCAGTCCTGGACGTGATGTGCTTCGAGCCGGAACCCGACACGACGAGCGAGTGCTGCCGAGGCGCTGTTGCGAGCATCCATCTGCGCGGTGACGCGGTGGAGCTTGTAGTGGTCGAACCCGAGGGCGAGTACTGCTCGGACTGCTTCGCTGGCGAAACCTTGCCCACCGTGCGCCGGGTCGAGAACCCACCCGATCTCGCCTTGACGGTGCTCGTGATCGGTGAGCCAGAGGGCGACGTCTCCGATCGCGACGCCGCCATGCTCTATGACCAGCGCAAGCGCACCAGTCTCGCCATCGATGCTGGTCTTCGCTAGCCGCTCGGCGAGTTTTTTGCGCGTGACTTCCGCGGTCCATGGCTCGTCCAACAGGTAGCGGGCAACGTCGGGTCGCGAGTACAGCTCGTGAAGCCATTCGGCATCGTCGGCGTTATGCGGACGGAGATGGAGTCGCTCCGTCACCAATGGCCACTGGGCGGTGGGCTTGAGATCGCGCCGGTAGTGGAACAACTCCTCCTGCTGTCCTGCGGGCGTGGTCCCGACGGCTCGCTCGACCTCACGGAACCCTGCGTTCGTCAAGCACCTCTGGGAGGCCTTGTTCTCCAGGAGCGTGCGTGCTGTCAAGGTTCGCAGTCCACTGTTGCGTGCGAAGCGCGATGCCAACTCCAGGCCCCGACGAGCGTGCCCTGCTCCCCGCGCATCCGGATGAATCCAGAACCCGACCTCGGCAACCTCGGAGCTGACATCGAAGATCACCAAGGAGCCCACAAACCGGTCCGTCTCGGCATCGACAAGCGCGAGGACTGCCAGCGTGCCGGCCGACAGACCCTCAGCAACCTCGTCACGGATCATCCGTCGCACGGACTCTGGGGTGTAGTCGGACTCGGGTAGGTGGCCGAAGCGCCGCACAGCTTCATCCTTGGTGCCGGCTGCATACGCGTCTGCATCCAGCTCAGAGAGGGGGCGTAGGCGAGTGTTCTCAAAGGTGATCGGGAGGGTGGTGGAATCCAGCATGCACTAAACCTAACATAGATTGGATAGCTAACTGAAGCGTGTTTGGTTAGGTTGGTGGGGTGAGCTACTGGGAACACCGCAAACCTGTGCAACGCCTCCGCGCAGTGGACATCGTCGAGGTTGCGAGGGCATCGGTAAGGCTGCTGGACGAAGGCGGGTTGAGGGCCCTCACCCTGCGATCTGTGGCGCAACAGGTGGGTGTCGCTCCAGCCAGCCTGTACTCCCGCGTCGAATCCGTCGACGATCTGTTTGACCTCGCCCTCGACACAGCGCTTGCAGACGATGCCGTGATGTCCGAGTCGATCCGCAACGCCGACCTGCCTGCCCTGATGGACGCCTTCTTCACGCACCTCACGACCCACCGGTGGGCCGGTCAGGTCATCGGTATGCGCGCTCCCAGGGGCCCGGCGTACCTGGCCCTTTCCGAGCGGATGTGCGTCCTGCTCGAACAAGCGGGTGCCCCGGATCCGCTGGGAACTGCCTACCGATTGTCCAACCTGGTGATCGGCGCCTCCCTGACCGCTCCTATGGCAGCCGACGAGAAGCGCGTCGCCATCGACCCTGAGCAGGCTCCCACCTATGCGCGACTCCACGCGACGCACCACATCAGCCCGCAGGAGATACTTGCCGACGGAATCAGCGCTCTCCTCGCCTCGCCCTCCAAACCGAGTGCGCTTTGGGCCTCAGCGGGGGAATGTCAGCAAGACCCCTAAAGGTTGGTGGTGTCGGTGGCGCAGACGCGGAGGCGGTATCCATCGGGGTCGGAGGCGACGAAGGTGTAGCCGAGCTCCAGGGTGGTGGGTTCCAGCGCGATGGGGAAGTCAAGTGTTGTCCAGTCTTGGTAGAGCTGGTCGACCTCATCGTCGGGGGCGTAGCTCATGGATAGTTCGACGCTGCCGGGTGTGCCGGTGGCGGCGGGGTCGATCTGGTCGCGGGTCTGGATTCAGATGGTGACGTCCTCGGTGAGGCTAACACTGCGAAGTCGTCGAAGGTCTCGATGGGCTCCTTGTTCAGGGCTTGGCGGTAGAAGGTGGTGCTGGCCTCGACGTCGGTGACGTAGAGGATCACGCTGGTGGGTGCGAAGTCTGTCATGGCGGTTCTCCTTGTGGGCCCCATGGGGGCAGTCTGGTTGCTTGGATCACGACGTTAAGGGGATAGATGACGTCTTCTGTCATGTATGCGTGCGAGGGTTGGGGCCATGCGGGCGGATCGGTTGTTGGCGATGATCTGGCTGCTGCGTACCCATGGCGGGCTCTCGACGGCAGAGCTGGCGCAGTGGCTGGAGGTGTCGCGTCGTAACGTGCCGCGAGATGTGGAAGCCCTTTCGGCTGCTGGAGTGCCGGTGTACTGCGAGCGCGGCCCCACGGCGGGGTCCGCCTAATGCCGGGCTACCGCACTGATGTCACAGCGCTATCCGAGGACGAGAGCCACGCGTTGTTCGCTGCGATCTCGTCGTGGGGCCCGGATTCGATTGGGCTGGGTGATGCGTTAGCCTCGGAGGTGCGCAAGCTGCTGGCTGCGGTTCTCGAGGCGCATCGTGGTCAGAGTCTGGAGGTTGCGTCGCGGATCGTGGTTGATCCGCACGGCTGGTTGCCGCAACCTGGTGCGCTGCAACCTGGGGAGGCCTTCGTAACCGTCCAAGGAGGCGTGTTCGCCCGTCAGCGGTTGCGGTTGACGTATCGTTCACGCCAAGCCGTACGTGTGCAGGAGCTGGTGGTGGAGCCGCATGGTCTGGTGTCGGCCGGCAGCGACTGGTATCTGTGCGCCAGCGCCGAGCAAACAGTGCGTTATTTCAAGGCAGTCCGTATCGAGCACGCCGCCCTGTTGGCTGAACCGTGCTCAGGGCCCGAGCTGGATGTGGCCCAAGCATGGCGGGATCACCGCGCCAGGTTCCTCGACCAGTTCACTCCTGTCAGTGTTGATGCCTGGCTCCGCGCGCATCGGTGGGACGACGCGCGCGAGTGGAGTATCTGCACCAGCCCAACGGACGTGCCCGTGCTTGTAGCGCATCTCATGACTGAAGTGGTGGACCTTCACGTTGCAAGCCAGGAATCCCGATTCAACGAGCACTTTCCCGCCGTAGCCGGAGGTAAGACCGGGAATCCATAGCTCAAGAAGCACGCATTTTGTCGCTTAACCCTGCTTTTCCACCCAACTATTTTTCCCTGTGAGGGAACCGAGGCCCCTTTTTCGGAGTCTAACTAGATAGGGGAGCGCACACGCGCTCCGGACAATCGAGTGACTTTGGGAGGGGCAATGCACCACTACACACACGTGGCGGACACACCGTTCGCCGACCAGTACGAGCTCGGCTACGCCGGGGAGGCCAGCGCGATCGCCTGGTATGAGGACGCCGGCTATCTGCTCATCGAGCACCGCGCGCGGTGCAAATCTGGTGAGCTCGACATTGTGATGCTCGCGCCTGATGGGGCAATCGTCTGCATCGAGGTGAAAACACGTCGCGGCGCGGCGTTCGGGGCCGCGGAGGCGGTGACGTCGAAGAAGCTCGCGACGATGCGGCGCTGCGCTGCGGAGTGGCTTGGGCGCAATGTGCACGAGGGCCACAGGGAAGTGCGCTTTGACGTTGTGGAAGCGCTTTTCGACGGCACCGGGTTCGCCCTCCAGCGTTTCGAGGGGGCCGAAGATGGCGCTTGCTAGTACACAAACCGCGACCGTGGAGGGTGTGCACGCGCACCCCGTGACGGTGGAGGCCAACGTTGGCCCTGGCCTGCCGGGGATGCACATGGTTGGCCTGGGCGATGCGGCGGTCAAGGAATCGCGGGAGCGCATCCGCACGGCAATTGCCAACGCATCGCTGTCGTGGCCGCGCACGAAGATTATGGTCTCCCTTTCGCCCGCGCACCTGCCAAAGGCCGGCTCGCACTTTGATCTGCCGGTTGCGGTCGCGGTGCTGGGCAGCCTTGACCCGCGTGCGCAGCGCCGTCTGCGCTCGACCATGCTTGTGGGCGAACTCGCCCTCGACGCTTCGCTGCGACGTGTCGAGGCAATTTTGCCGATGTTGTTGCAGGCGCGTCTGCGCCCAGACATCGAGACCATCGTCATTCCCCGCGCCAATGCGCGCGAGGCCGCACTCCTCGGCGACCCCAGGATTGTGATGGCCGATTCGTTGAGCCAGGTGTGGAGCTGGCTTATCGACGGCCCGTTGCTGGAACCTGTCGACCCACACGCCATAGACTCCACGGGACCGTCTGACACAGAAGCAGTAGGAGCTTCAGCCGCCCCAGACTTTCGCGACATTGCCGGACAAGCTCACGAGCGCGCAGCCTTCGAGGTCGCCGCAGCAGGTGGCCACCACGTGATGATGGTGGGCCCACCTGGATCTGGTAAATCCATGCTCGCCGAGCGGCTTCCCTCCATCCTGCCGCCACTGAACCAGCACGAGCGCATCGAATGCACCTCGCTACACCAAGCCGCAGGCATCGCCCGCGGCGAGGTGGTGACGGGCCGGCCGTTTATCGCCCCGCACCCCTCACTGACCAAAGCCATGCTGCTCGGCGGGGGACCGCACACACCGCTGCCCGGCGCGGTCAGCCAGGCACATCACGGCGTGCTGTTTTTGGACGAGGCATCTGAGATCCCGGCTCGCGTGCTCGATACGCTACGTATCCCGCTCGAGCAGCACGAGGTCCGCCTGACCCGAGGCAAGCGGACCGTGGTCTTCCCCGCACAATTCCAGCTCATCCTGGCTGCGAATCCGTGCCCGTGTGGGCGAGAGCCGGAGCAGTGCCGTTGCCACCCAAGCGAGCGGGCGCGGCACCTGGCAAACATTTCTGGTCCGCTGCGAGATCGGTTGGACGTCTTTGTCCGAACCACAGCTGCATCAGCCGTGCTCAGCCCGCAGGACGCGGAGCCGAGCGCGGTGATTGCGCAACGTGTCGCCCAGGCGCGCGAACGCGCGGCGCACCGCTGGCGCAACGCTGGGTGCAGTGCACGGACGAACACGAAGGTGGCTTCCACACTGATCCGCCGCGAATTCCCCGCCGACGAGACCGGCATGGTCTTCCTTGCCAACCGTCTCAGCCACGGCGAGCTGACGCAGCGCGGGGTAGATAAGGTGCTCAAACTCGCCTGGACGCTCGCGGACCTTGAGGAAGCACCCGTCCCCGACATTGACCACGTCGCGCGAGCGTGTGAGATGCACGCTCCACAACCTGAGGAGCACGCAGCATGAGCAAACTGGAATCCTGGGCCTACCTGTCACGCGTCATCGAGGGCCCATCAACGCACCTGCAGGAAATGCTGCGCGCCGGGCGCGACGCCGATGAAATTGCTCGAGGGGTGCGTACCCGAGCCTCGTGGCTTGGCCCGCTACGTGCAACGACCGAGCGACGCTACGACTGGGATCGACCCGCTGAAGACCTGAAGCAGGCCCACTCGCTGGGCTACGCATTGCTCACCCCCGATTCGCCTGGGTGGCCGACCGCGCAGGTCCATGACTCGTTTGTACGAGGAGCCTACGCAAGCCGGGAAAATATGGAGACCGCTATTGCCGACGGTGCCGCGCCACACGCCCTGTGGGTGCGGGGCTCGACCAACCTGGCTGAGCTCTTCGACCAGTCTGTGGCATTTGTGGGCACACGGGCCGCGACCACGTACGGCCACCAGGCCACCCAAAACCTTGTGACGGCGGTGGCAAAGCACCGCTACACGGTGGTCTCCGGTGGCGCTATCGGCATTGATACTGTCGCGCACGAGGCAGCACTCGCCGCGCGCACCCCGACGGTGGTGGTGGCAGCATGCGGCCCAGGTGTGACGTATCCGCGACGCAACGAGCGGCTTTTTGACCGCATTGTTGCCGCTGACGGCGCGCTTATCACCGAGTACCCGCCAGGAGTGACACCCGATCGGCACCGGTTTCTCACCCGCAATCGCCTCGTCGCAGCGCTCACGCAGGGCAGCGTGGTGGTCGAGGCAGCGTTTCGCTCCGGTGCGCTCAATACGTTGAAGTGGGCGCGCTACTATAACCGCCACGCGATGGCCGTGCCCGGCTCCATCCTGGGCGCAGGCTCGCTCGGGGCGAACCTCGCGATTAGGAATCGCACCGCCACCATGGTGTTAAACGGCGACCAGATCCACGCACAGCTTGGCCAGCTGGGCGCGATCGATGCGGACGAACAGATGGAGCTTGAGTTCGCTGCGGACCCGATTCAGCAGCTCAGCCACAATGAGCTCCGCGTCTTCGACGCCACCCCGCCGCATGCTGATCAAGCCCGGGATGCGGAGACTATCTCCGCCACCGCCGGTATGAGTACTGGTCTGACCGTCCACCTCCTCATGGAGCTTGAGCGGCGCGGGCTTGTGCGCCGCAATCGCCGGCAATGGTCACGCGCGGTGAAGGTCGCACACAACGGATAGAGCACGAGAGCGCGGGTAGGAGGGGAGTGGCCCGCGTGGCGCCCAGGCCGCGGGGAATGAGTACACTCCTGTTGCATGAGTGACAACGGTGCGGCTTCACAATTCCTCGCAGCAGTAGAGGACTACGCCGACTATGCGAGCACGGTAAAAGGGCGCTCTGCACACACCGTCAAAGCGTATGCGGCAGACCTCCGCTCGCTCGCCGAGTACGTCACCAACCTCGACGAATTCACCCTCGACACGTTGCGCACCTGGCTTGCCGACGCCGCGCGCGCCGGCAAAGCCCGCTCCACCCTTGCCAGACGCACCGCAACCGCACGCGGTTTTTCCACGTGGGCGACAAAGCAAGGGCTTCTCGACGCCGACGTCGCCGCCCGTCTCGTCACCTCGCAGGTCAAGCGCCCTCTTCCGCATGTAGTCAATCCCGCACGCGCAGGCGAACTGGTTGAGGCTGAAACTGCCGACGACGCCCACCCCGCCGAAGGCCTGCGCGACCGCGCAATCCTCGAACTGCTCTACGCCACCGGCATCCGAGTCGGCGAACTGACCGGGCTGGACGTCGGCGACGTCGATTTTCACCGCAGCACTGCCCGCGTCACCGGCAAAGGCAACAAGCAGCGCACCGTTCCATTTGGCAACCAGGCCAGCCTGGCAATGCAAGACTGGCTGGAACACGGCCGCAGCGAACTTGCGGGCGACACCAAAGCCCTCTTCGTCGGCTCCAGGGGAGCGCGCATCGACCAGCGGCAGGTCCGCAGGATCGTGGAGCGCGCCGGGCAGCGTGCGGAGATCGCGGACTTAAGCCCGCACACCTTGCGCCATACGGCTGCGACCCACACGCTAGAAGGAGGGGCAGACCTGCGCGTCGTGCAAGAAATGCTCGGCCATTCGAGCTTGCAGACCACGCAGATCTACACCCACGTGTCTTCCCAACGCCTCCGCAAAGTCTACGAGCAGGCGCATCCGCGAGCGTAGTCGCCAGTTTTACTGGGGGCCGATGGGTTTTAAGCGGATCTCGGGGGCATCCAGCAGCGTGAGGGGATCGAAGTAGGACTTCTCACCGCCCGGTTCGGCTTTGAGTGCGCCCCAGTGTAGGCCGTCGTGTCGGTGTGGCGCGCCCGGCGGGGTGTACACCAGTGTCCCGAGCGCGTCGCCTTCAGCTACGACAGCGCCCTTCTTGAGGGTGGTGCGCACGGGTTGGTACGTGGTGCGAAAGCCTTCCGGGTGCTGGAGGGAGACAACCGGGGTGCCGGCAACGACGCCGGCGAAGTACACGGTGCCTTCGCCAGATGCGTAGACCGTGTCTCCTGGTTCGGCTGCCAGATCCACGCCGCGGTGGCCTGGCTGCCAGTTGCGCAGCGGAATTTCTGCGGGCCTGGTCACTCGCGTCACGGAGCTCGCAGCCGTCGTTGGGTCCACCCACGCGTGGACTGCGGTGGCACTGGTCGCGAGGAACACGATGGCTGACAACGCGGCGAAGAGGAGTCGTGTGAGACGTGATGGTGGGTGGTTGGCGTGGGTACGGGTGGGCGTCGAAAAGCATTGCATGCTTTATGTAAACCAGATATTTCGCGTGAAGCAAAGGGTAAACGAAAAATCTGTGGATAGGCGGGTCGAGTTATCCACAACGGTGCAGGCAATTAGGTGTTTGCGCAGTTCGTGCGTATAGTTATTCGGGCAGTCTGCACAGTACGTGTGGCTGACTCCGCGCGCCGAGCAACGCGAGCCGGGTGACGGTCCCCATTTTTCGTGGGGCGCACGGCACGCACGGTGCCAGGGTGTGGGATAAAAACCCGCACATTGACCAGTACATAACCGAACTATTTCTCCAAAGGAGACATTCCCATGGCAGTTGTAACCATGCGCGAACTCCTCGACGCAGGTGTGCACTTTGGCCACCAGACGCGTCGTTGGAACCCGAAGATGCGTCGCTTCATCTTCACCGATCGCAACGGCATCTACGTCATTGACCTGCAGCAGACGCTGACCTACATCGACGAGGCATACGAGTTTGTCAAGGAGACCGTTGCGCACGGCGGCACCCTCCTTTTCGTCGGTACCAAGAAGCAGGCACAGGAGCCGATCCAGGAAGAGGCAGAGCGCGTCGGCATGCCGTACGTGACCCACCGCTGGCTCGGTGGCATGCTCACCAACTTCCAGACCGTGTCCAAGCGAATCGCCCGCATGAAGGAACTGCAGGCGATGGACGCAGCCGAGGACGGCTACGCCGGCCGCGGTAAGAAGGAAATCCTCATGCTCACCCGCGAGCGCACCAAGCTTGAGCGCGTCCTCGGCGGCATCTCTGAGATGACCAAGACGCCGTCCGCGCTGTGGATTGTGGATACCAACAAGGAGCACATCGCCGTCAACGAGGCGCAGAAGCTGCGCATCCCCGTTGTCGCTGTGCTGGACACCAACTGTGATCCGGACCTGGTTGACTTCCCGATCCCGGGCAACGACGACGCCATCGGCGCCGTGAAGCTGCTCACCCACATCGTGGGCGAGGCAGTCGTGGCTGGTAAGCAGCAGCGCGAGGAGCGCCAGCTGGCAGCCGCCCGCGACGCAGCAGGCGACAACGACGCCAAGCTGCAGGCCGAGGCATCCGAGGCTGCTGCGAACGCAGCGTCCTCCGACGATGTCTCCGCTGCCGACGCGGCCAAGGCCGCCGCTGCCGCCGAGGCAGCAACGCCGCAGGAGGTCGCACCGGTTGAGCAGCCGCACGCAGTGCGCGCCGCTGAGCAGGCAGCCGAGGCTGAGAAGGCCGAGAAGGCTGAGCAGGAGGAGAACTCCGAGAAGGAGTCCTAAGCCGAATCGGCAACCCCCTGACACATGCACCCCGCGTCTTCGGTTCACGTCCGCCCCACTTCACTGGGCCGGGACGCGAGCGAAGCGCGGGGTGTAGTGCATCCAAGGGCTGCTAGCATTTCCTAGCGTGCCGACTCAC
>NZ_RDRE01000027.1 GCF_003693265.1 Corynebacterium gottingense | reverse complement strand
GGCTCCCTGCTCATGATCCAGGGCTTCCTGTACGCCATCGCGGCGCTGGTCATCGTCGCCTTCCTCACCGTGTGGACGATGCAGCGCACCCGCGACCTGGCCATCCTCAAGGCGATCGGCGCGTCGAACGGCTACCTGCGCAAGGACGCGCTCGGCCAGTCCGCCATCATCCTGGCGGTCGGCGTGATCCTCGGTGCCGTCATCGCCACCGGCTTTGGTGCGCTCGTCGGCGGCACGGTCCCGTTCACGCTCTCCGCGCTGTCCACGGTCGGCCCGCCGCTGCTCATCTGGGTCCTCGGCCTCGCCGGTGCCCTGTTTGCCACCCGCTCCATCACCAACGTCGAACCGCAACTCGCACTCGGAGGTATCGCCTAAATGCTCACCATGGACAACGTCACCGTCACCTTCCAGGACGGCCAGGAGCGCCTCACCGCCCTGGACAACATCTCCTTCAGCGCCACCCCGGGCCACCTCACCTTCATCGTCGGCGAGTCCGGCTCGGGCAAGTCCACCCTGCTCTCCGCGGCCGCGGGCCTGCTCACGCCCGACTCGGGCACAGTGCTTATCGACGACACGCCCGTGGACACCCGCGTCCGCCTCGAAAAAATCGGCATGATTTTCCAGCAGGCAAACCTGATCGGCGCCCTCAACGTCCGCGACCAGCTCTTGGTCACCGACCACATCCGCGGCGTGAAGCCGCGCAAGGAGCGCGCCGACGAGCTGCTCGCCACCGTGGGCCTGGAGGGCCTGGGCGACCGCAAGATGCAGCAGCTGTCCGGCGGTCAGCGCCAGCGCGTCGGCATCGCCCGCGCGCTCATGGGCGAGCCGTCGCTGATCCTGGCCGACGAGCCGACCGCGGCGCTGGACTCGGAGCGCTCGCACGAGATCGTCGCCCTGCTGCGCAACCTGGTGCAGGACCGCAACATCGCCTGCGGCTTTGTCACCCACGACACGGAGCTCATCTCCTCGGCCGACGAGGTCGTCCGCGTGGCGGACGGGCAGGTTACCGCAGCTTCGGTCGCGAGAGCAGCGTAAGCACGCCGAACCCGCACGCGGCGAGCAGCAGCGAGATGATGAGGGTGCCGGAGAGGTAGCCCGCGTCCACTGCCGCCGCGCCGAGCGCGGAGCCGGAGGCGATGCCGACCTGGAACGTCACCACGTAGATGGAGCTGGCCAGGTCCTGGTTGCGCTTGCCGGCGAACAGGAAGATGGTGGTGGCGACGGTGGGCAGCGCGCCCGCCGCGGTACCGAAGATGGCGATCATGATGAACATGATCACGCCCGAGCCGGTGTGCAGGCCGATGAGCCCGACGAGCGCGGCGACAATGAGCAGGATCCCAGCGAAGCCGTTGAGGCGGATCATGCGGACGTCGACACGATTGCCCGCGAGCACGACGCCGACGAGGCCGAACGCGCCGTACGCGCCGAGCCCGATGGGGACGAACGCGTGCCCCGCCGTGTTTTCCACGAGCAGCGCCAGGTAGGTGAAGGTGGCGAAGACCGCGGTGACGGAGAACGCCAGGTAGAAGACGAGCGAGGGAATGGCGGAGCGCTGCTGCTGCGCGGTCTCCGCCGGCGTCGGCGGGATGGCCGGCATGCTGGGCAGCGTCTTGAGCAGCAGCAGGAACGCGAAGAGGACCGCGACGCCGAGGACCCAGGTGGAGCCGCGCCACCCGATCAGCCTGCCGAGCGAGGTGGTGAGCGGGGAGCCGACCACCAGCGAGAGCGTGGAGCCGAGTGAGACCGCCGCGACCGCCTTGCCCGTCATCCCGCGCGGTGCCAGGCGCGCCGCCATCGGGTTGACCAGTGACCAGAACAGTCCGTGGGTGAGCGCAGCGGCGACGCGCCCGGCCACGAGCACCCAGTAGTTCTGCGCGATCGCCTGCAAGATGATGCCCGCGAGCAGGAAGCCGAGCGTAGCCATGAAGAGGGGGCGTCGGTTCATGTTGCGGGTGGCGGCCATGAGCGGGATGGTCACGATGGCGACGAGGCCGGCGTACACACTCATCAGGAGGCCGATCTGGCCTTCGGAGACGTTGAGATCCGAGGCCATCGGGGAGATGAGGCCGACGGCGAACATCTCAAATGTGACGTAGACGAACGCCGCGAAGCTCATCGCAGCGAGGGGGACCACAGGGAATTTCTGGGATTGGGGTGTCTGCAGATCGGTCACATGAACAATCTAGGCGTAGAAATGCGTGTACGCGAACGCTCCGTAGCCGAAAATGCCCAGCAGCATGAGGACCCCGGCGATGATGGGGATGATGTCTGTTTCCGGCTGCGGCGTTTCGGTCGGCGTTTCGGTCGGTTCCGCGTGGTCCGCCTCACACTGCGCGTCCTGCTGGTCAAAGTAATTGGCGTAGCGGTCGACGGCGCGCAGGTTCTCGTACGTCGCGGTGGAGGTGAGTGTGTCGGCCCAGCGCGTGGCGTCGGCAAGCATCAGGCCCGGGAACTCTTGGGTGAGCTGCTCGGCGACCGCCTCCGGGTCGGTGGCCATGCCGGTGGGGGTGAACCAGTCCGGGGCGTCCTTGCCCACGGGCACTTGGCCGTCGGTGGCGACGAAGTCCTTGTAGTGCTCGACCTCGGTGATTTGCGGGTTGTGGGTGGTCTGCGTGGGCGAGTGGCGCTGCAGGTACCAGTTGGCCACGGACTCGGGCAGGCCGAGGTCGGCGAACGCCTCGAGAGCGTACGCGTGCTCGGTGGTGGTGGGGTCGGCGAAGTGGGCGTCATCGATGTAGATGCCTAGCGCTTCCTCGAGGATGCGGCGGCGCACGCCGGACTCGACGCTGCGCACCTCGGGGAATGCCTCGACGAAGGATCCGTAGCGGGCGTAGATGAGGTTTGCCTCGCGCTCGAGGTAGAGGTGCGCGGCGTCGCTGGCCGCACCGAAGGCCTCCGGCTCCATGGTGAGCGTGCAGGTGGCCGCGCTCGCGGCGGGAATGGGCGCAACGGCAACGCCACCGCAGACCAGTGCGGTCGCGGTGGCGAGTGCGGCGAGCGTTCTCATCGGTGCCCTGCTCGGGGTCTAGCCAAGGAAGGAGAAGGCTGCGCCGCCGATGGCTGCCAGCAGGGCGAGCACGATAGCGGCGATGATGCCGGAGTCAACGGAGATGTGCTTGCCGGCTGCGGCGGCGGTGTCCACCTTGGGCTCGTCCTCCTGCTTGTTGTCCGGCCTGTCGGTCGGTTCCGATGCGGTGTGCGACTTGGTGCGCGAGGTGACGGAGACGTTGACGGTGGTTTTGCCGTTCTCCCGCACGACGGTGGTCGTCGTGCCGTTCTCGGTGCCGTTTTCGTGCTCGGTGCGCTCAGGCTGGTCAGTCTGCTCAGTGGTCAGCGGGTTCTGCTCTGCCGAGGGAAGCACGTCCGCGCCCTGGTCGGTCTTCTCCGCCGCGCGCTGCGCGTCGGGGTTTGCACCGTCGGTGGGGAACAGGACGATGGCATCGCCGCCCTCTGCGCATTCCTGGCGGGCCTGCTGGAAGACGGACTCGAATGCGGCGCCCTTGCGGTAGTCGGACAGGGCCTCCGACTCCACGAAGGCGTCGGTCCACGCGGCCGCGTGGACCGGGCTCAGCTCCGGGAACTGGGCCTTGCGTTCCTGCTCCAGGACGGCCAGCGGGGCGACCGGGCGGAAGGCGGGTTCAGACGCGGCATCCTGTTCCGAAGCGGTGATGGTGCCCGCGTCGAGGGAGTCGTGCACGTCGTCCCAGAATTTGACCAGCGCGATGTCCGGCTCGGTGGAGACAGCGAGGCTGTTCCACAGGTGGGAGAAGTACCAGAAGGACGCGTCGTGCGAGACACCGGTTTCTGCGGAAATCCGGTCGGCCCACGCGTTCAGGTTGTCCATCAGGTTGTCGTTGAAGGACTCGCGGCCGCCGTTCTCGTAGGCGTCCTGGAACTCGGCGGCGATGTCGTCGGCGGCAGGGAACGCGACCTCGAAGGCCTGGCGCCAGTTGTCATCCTGGTTGAACTTGGTGGAAGCGAACGCGACGCGCTCGTATTCCTGCTGCTCCTGGCTGTTTAGCTGGATGTGGCACGAACCAGAGTCGTTGCTACCAACAGTTGCGCCCTGCGCTTGTGGCGCAATGACAGCGCACGCGCCCAGGGCGACGGCGGTGGCTGCTGCTGCGAATCTCTGATTGTTGAACACGCTGATTATGTTACCTGAGGAATTTATAAATGGAAGCATTTGCGTGAGCCGTGTTCGCTTTATAAATACGGCAATAACCGTGTATATTCACATAGTGCCAGGAAGGAGCGGTGGATCGATATGGTGTTATTGAATATCGCCTGTCAATAGCGTAAAAAACGCCCCGATATGGGGGTAGCCCCTTAATGGTCCAGATCGAGGTAGCCGGGCTGAACCTGAGAAGTTACACCATTGTAATTCTTAGACAGCCATATAGCGGTATCCTTACCTGCATGCAGCTACAGCCGCTCCAACCGCCGGACTGGACGTCGCGCAACGGACGCACCTACCGGACGATGACACAGTACGACTCGCGGCACCTCTCCGTACTCGTGGTCCTCATTCTCTGCTGCGGCATCCTCGTCGTCGCGACCCGCAACCTGCCCCACAACGTGGTGAAAGCGGCGCGCAAGATCGCCGGCGCCGTCCTGGGCATCCTTGTGTTCGCCTACTACTGCTGGGTCCTCGCGCCGAGCAACATCGTGTGGGACGAAACCGCCCCCTTCCACATCACGGACTTCCTCCGCGTTATCACCCCGACGGCGCTGCTCACCGACAATCCCACCGCAGCCGCCCTGTCCTTCTACTGGGGTTTCCTCCTGAACCCCATGGCACTGCTCTTCCCCGACATGGCGTACGTCCAGGACTTCCCGGGCCTGCAGGAATTCGCGTACTGGTTCTTCCACAGCGCCGCCCTCGTCGTCCCGACCGTACTCACCTTCGGCCTCGGCTACCGCCCCACCTGGCGCGACTGGCGCATTACCACCGCCATCACCGTCGCTTGGGCCGGTTTCGCCGCCACCGCCAACCGCATCACCGGCGGCAACTACGGCTTCCTCGCCGGCTACCCGCGCGGCTGGTCCATCCTCGAGCTCTTTGGCAAGTGGCCCTACTACCTCCTCATCGTCGTCCCCGGCGTCCCAGCGGTCTGGGCCGCAATGACCTGGGCGAGTGCTTATCGACGCCCCGCCACCGCCTGAGCCACGTCCCTGGCAAAAGGACTCACGCCACCCAGCGTGGCCGCGCCCGGCCCGTTGATGCGGTTGTAGCCCACAAACCACAGCCCCGGGGTGTTGCGGTCCAGGCCGCGTACCGGCCCGAGCGCCGGGCGGAACCCCGTGGCCCACACGATCGCCTCGACCCCAAGTGCCGAAACCTCATCAAGCGTGTCCGGCATCGTCTCCGTGCGCATCAGCGCGGCGTCGCGGGCGCGGCGTACCTCGGGCACCACGACGATGTCGCCGCCGAAGTCGGCCCCGCCCGGGTCCGGCTTGCCCTGTGAGATAGCGACGAAACGTTCACGGTTGCGGCGGAACAAGTCCGAACCGTCCACGTCGTCCGGCATGAAACGCGGCGCGTGGCGGGTCAGCCACACCACATCAACCCCGCCCAGCGCCAGGTCGGCGGTGATCTGCGCACCGGAATCGCCGGATCCCACCACGGCGACGCGTTTGCCCGCCAACTGCTGCGGGTTGCGGTATTCGGAGGCGTGCAGCTGCACTCCGGGGAACGTGCCCGGGTAGTGGGGGACGAACGGAACGTTACCGGTGGCCATGATCACGTTGCGGGCGGTGACGCGTTGGGGGTGGAGGGTGAACGTGGCGTCGGCAAGCGTGACCTGCTCCACGCGCTCACGAACGACGGGGAAGCTGTAGCGCTGCTCGTAACGCGTGAGGTAGTCCACGACGTGGTCGCGCGGCGGATAGCCGTCGAAGGCGGGCATAGGCCAGCCGGGCAAGTTGGAAAATTCCGCGCGGGAAAACAACGTGAGGTTATCCCAGTACGTCGGCCAAGCGCCGGCAGCACGGTCGCCGAAGATGGTGAAATCCACCTTGTACTTGCGCAGGTAGTAAGCGGTCGCGAGTGCAGATTGGCCACCACCGATGATCGCGGCATCAAGCATTGTTCGCCTCCAGAGTCGTTGTGGTCAGTAGAGCGGTAGCCTCGCGGACAAACGTGGCGATCCGGCTTGCGGGCGCGGTGGCATCGCCGTACTCGGTAGCGGAGGCCAGCTTCGCGGCCACGGCGTGCACGGTTGCGGCCGAAATGAGCGAGGAGGTCTCCGCGCGCCGGGCCAGATGTGCGCCCGCAATGCCGGCGAGCACGTCGCCGGAACCCGGGGTCGCGGCCCAGGAGTGCCCGGCGTCGAGGCCGTAGACGAGGTGGCCGTCGGAGATGAGTGTGGCGCGCCCCTTGCGCAGGACGTCGCAACCGAGGTGTGCGGCGAGGGCGAGCGTCTCCTCCATCCGCGAATCCGCGGAAAGGCCCGCGGCCTCGCGCAGCCGGGCGAACTCGCCGTCGTGCGGAGTGAGCGCCGTGTAGGTGTCGCGCTCGCGCAGGGCGGACAGGAGGTCGGGGTGGGTGGCAAGGAGGGTGAGCGCGTCGGCGTCGAGAAGCAAAGGCTCCGGGGCGCTGAGTAGGGCGCGCAGCTCTGCGGCCGCCGCCTCGTCGGTGCCCGCGCCGGGGCCGAACACCCAGGCCTGGACGCGGCCGGACGCATCCACGGAATCCGCGACGACGACCTCCGGGTGCGCGCGTACGACCTCGGCGGCTTGCGGGCCCGCGTAGCGCACCATCGCCGGGGTGGCGTTGACCGCGCCCGCCGTGCACAGCAGCGCCGCGCCCGGGTACGTGCCGCTGCCCGCACGGATGCCCACTACGCCACCGGAGTACTTGTCGTCGGACGCGCCGGGCTCCACCGACGGCACGGGCGCAGGGAGTAGGGTGCGCATCCCCTCGGGGAGAGGGAAGTCCGGGGTGACGGCGCGGTTTGCTGTGAGCAGCGGTGGCCCGTCGGCGGACCACTCGGGCAGCGTGTCCACGAGCGTTTCGTAGAGGTGGCGGCCGCCGATCCCGATGTCCGCAATCAGCTGCACCCCGCACGCGGCGGAAAGGACGTGGGCGCGCCGGAACCCGCCGAAGGTCACGGTCGCGTCCGCGGTGACGTGGAGCTCGCCGCCCTCGCCCGTGTCGGCGTCGACCCCGGAGGGCACGTCGACCGCGAGCACGCGCGTCCCCCGCAGCGCCTCCACCACCTCTGCATATTCCGCGCGCAGTCCCGCAGTACCACCAATACCGGTCATGCCGTCGATGGCCAGGTCATACGCGCAGTCACCATGCTCTACCACCGTCCCGCCCGCGTTGCGCAGCGCCGCCAGCGCCCGCTCCTGCGCGCGGCCCGCCACCAGCAGCGCGTCCACCTGGTAGCCGGACATGGCCAGCTCCGCGGCGGCGTAGAGGGCGTCGCCGCCGTTACCGCCCGGTCCGGCCACCGCGAGCACCCGGCAGCCCGGCTCCGCCATCGCGCGGGCCACCTGGGCCACGGCGTGCGCGGCCTGTTGCATGAGCTCGTCCGGCGAAGTCTGCGCGTCCAATAGCGGCTGCTCGGCAGCGCGGACCTGGGCGACAGTAAAGGTGCAGGCGTACATACTGGCCAGGCTAGTCGCGCTGGCAGGTGGGGCACCAGAACAGGTTGCGCCCCTCCACCTTGCGCAGCGCGATCTCGTCGCCGCACACGTAGCAGGGCTGGCCTGCCCGGCGGTACACGTAGACCTCGCCGCCGTGGTCGTCCTTGCGGGGCTCGCGCCCCATCGCCTCCGGCGCGTGCTCGTCGCGCACCGTGTCGATGCGGCCGTGCTCGACCCCGTAGTGCATGAGGTGCACTAGGTCGGCCCACAGCGCGTCGAACTCGGCGCGATCCAGCGCCCGCCCCGGTGTGAACGGGGAGAGGCCGAGCCGGAACAGCGGCTCTGCGCGGTAGATGTTGCCCACCCCGGCAAAGTAGGCCTGGTCCATCATCAGCGAGCCGATCGTGCGCTTCGAACGGTGCACGCGCGCCCACAGCGCGTCCGGGTCCGCGCCCGCGTCGAGCGGGTCTTCGCCAGTGCGCTCTAAGATGGCGGCAACCTCCGCCGGGTTGAGGTAGGCGCAGGTCTGCGGCCCGCGCAGGTTGGCCGCCACCGCGCCCCTCCCACGATCCGGCACGAGCCGCAGCCGGATCTGGCCCCACACGTCCTCGGCCGGCTCGAAGCGCAGCGAGCCGATGAGGCCCAGGTGGATGTGCACGGTCGCCGGCGCAAACTCCAAAAACAGGTGCTTGCCGTGGGCGCGTGCGGCGAGGAGCGGGTGGGCGTCGATAAGCGATGCATCGAAGCGCCCCTGGGGCGAGGAGGCGGCGATGGGTGCGCCCCGGAAGTCGTCGTTCAGGCGCGTGGCCAGACGGTGGATGACGTGACCTTCAGGCAAAGTGCCGCTCCGCAAGATTCATGGCGCAGATTGTAGTATTGCTTCCATGCCGTACAAGATCGGGTTTGACCGAGAGAAATATATTCAGATGCAGTCCGAGCACATCACCGCCCGCAGGCGGGAAATCGGCGGCAAACTCTATCTGGAGATGGGGGGCAAGCTTTTCGACGATCACCACGCCTCCCGCGTCCTCCCCGGGTTCACCCCGGACAACAAGATCGCCATGCTGGACCGGATCAAGGACGAAGTGGAGATTGTCATCTGCTTCAACGCCGGCGACGTCGTGCGCCAGAAGGTGCGCGCGGACCTGGGCATCACCTACGAAGATGACGTGCTGCGCCTCGTGGACGTGTTCCGCGACCGCGGCTTCCTCGTGGAAAACGTGGTGGTCACGCAGCTGGAGGGCCACAACGAGAACGTCGAAGCCTTCCTCGAGCGCCTCGGCCGCCTGGGCCTGAAGGTGTCGCGCCACTACATGATCCCGGGCTACCCCAACGACACGGCGACGGTGGTCTCCGACAACGGCTTCGGCCGCAACGACTACGTGGAGACTTCCCGCGACCTCATCGTGATGACCGCGCCGGGGCCGGGCTCCGGCAAGCTGGCCACCTGCCTGAGCCAGGTGTACCACGAGCACAAGCGCGGCATCCCCGCTGGCTACGCCAAGTTTGAGACCTTCCCCATCTGGAACCTGCCGCTGTCGCACCCGGTGAACCTGGCCTACGAGGCGGCCACCGCGGACCTGGAAGACATCAACGTGATCGACCAGTACCACCTGGAGGCGTACGGGGAGAAGGTCACCTCCTACAACCGCGACATCGAGGTCTTCCCGCTGCTGAAGACGCTGCTGCGCGAGGTCACAGGGGAGACGCCGTACCAGTCGCCCACGGACATGGGCGTGAATATGGCCGGCTACTGCATCTCCGACGACACCGCGTGCCGCCACGCCGCGGAGCAGGAGATCATCCGCCGCTACTACAAGACCCTCGTGGAGGAGCGCCGCACCGAGGCCGATTCGACCGAGTCGGACCGCATCTCCAACGTCATGCGCAAGGCGGAGGTGACTACGTCGGATCGCCCGGTGGTCGCGCCGGCGCTCGCGGTGGCGGAGGCGACCGGCCAGCCGGGCGCCGCGCTGGAGCTGCCGAACGGGAGCGTCGTCACGGGCAAGACCTCGGACCTGCTCGGCCCCTCGGCCGCCGTGCTGCTCAACGCGCTGAAGGAGCTCGCGGGTATCGACGATTCCGTGCACCTCCTCTCGCCCGATTCCATCGAGCCGATCCAGACGCTGAAGACGAAGCACCTCGGCTCCGTGAACCCGCGCCTGCACACGGACGAGGTGCTGATCGCCCTGTCCGTATCGGCGGCTTCGAGTGCGGACGCCGCCGCAGCGCTTGAGCAGCTGCGGAATCTGCGCGGCTGCGACGCCCACACGACGACCATCCTCGGCTCCGTGGACGAGGGAATCTTCCGTAACCTGGGCGTTCTGGTGACCTCCGAGCCGAACTACTGGAAGAAGCGCCTGTACCACAAGCGCTAGGTTGGGTAATTCGGGTAATTCGGGTATTGCGCCCGTTGCGTCTTGTTCGTATGATGTTGGGCATGGATCAAGACGAGAAGCTCTCACCGGTGGAGCAGGCCCTGGCGGACCTCAACGGCAATCTCTCCCGCGCCCGCACCCACTCTGAGGACAGCGTCACGCTGCCCAAGGAGACCGCGGTGTGGCTGCGCGACATTATTGAAGATATTGCGGAGGGGCGCCTCATCCCCGCCCCCGGACCGGAGGAGGAGATGACGACGCAGCAGGTGGCCAACCTGCTCGGCGTCTCCCGCCCCTTTGTGGTCAAGCTAATTGACGATGGCCGCCTTGCCGGCCACAAAGTGGGCACCCACCGCCGCGTCTACACGCGCGACGCCGTGGCGTACAAAGATCTGATGGCCGGTAACCGTGGCCAGCGTTAGCAAGATCCTCCTGTACTACAAGTTCCAGCCCATCTCGGACCCGGACGCGGTGCGCCTGTGGCAGCGCGACCTGTGCGAGGGGTTGGGCCTGTACGGGAGGATCATCGTTTCCAAAGACGGGATCAACGGCACCGTCGGCGGCCCGATCGACGCGTGCAAAACCTACGCGAAAAAGACGCGCGAGTACTTCCGCGGCATCGAGTTCAAGTGGTCCGAGGGCGGCAAGGGGGACTTTCCCAAGCTCTCCGTCAAAGCGCGCGAGGAGATCGTGTCCTTCGGCGCGCCGGGCGAGCTCAAGGTGGACAGCCACGGCGTCGTCGGCGGCGGCACGCACCTCACGCCGGAGGAGGTCAACGAGCTGGTGGCCAACAACCCTGACGTCGTCTTCTTTGACGGCCGCAACGCCCGCGAGGCGGAGATTGGCAAGTTCAAGGACGCCGTCGTGCCGGACGTGGAGACCACCCACGACTTCATCAAAGAGCTGGACAGCGGCAAGTACGACTGGATGAAGGACAAGCCCGTCGTCTCCTACTGCACCGGCGGCATCCGCTGCGAGGTGCTGTCCAGCCTGATGAAGAACCGCGGCTTCGAGGACGTGTACCAGCTCGACGGGGGCATCGTCCGCTACGGCGAGAAGTACGGCAACTCCGGGCTGTGGGAGGGGTCCCTCTACGTCTTTGACAAGCGCATGCACACCGAGTTCGGCGGCGGCGCCGACGACCCAAACTACGTCCAGCTGGGTCACTGCGTGCACTGCGGTGCGGACACGAACCAGTTTTACAACTGCGCCAACGAGCCGGAGTGCCGCGTCCAGTACTTGAGCTGCCCCGAGTGCCGGGAGGAGAACCCGTACTGCGCGGAGTGCGCTACACGGCGAGCTTCCCAATCGTGATGATCAGCCACACCATGGTGAACGGTACGAGCGGCAGCCAGAACACGCCCATCCACGGCACCCACCGCTCGTAGCGGTTCAGCTTGCGCACCATGATCACGGCGCAAGCGAGCAGCGCCGCCACCGGTGGGATGGACGTGAGCACCGCCCACCAGGTCTCGCTCACGCCCGGAATCCACGACAGCACCAGGCCAAAGAGCAGGCAAAAGCTTATCGACGCCACCGTGAACCCCAGCGCCTGCCGCGTCGACTTCCGGTTCCGCTCCGCCACCTCGGCCGGGTCCGGCTCGTCCGCGAGCGCGTCGAAGTCCCGCGGCTCCGGCCGGGTCCTGCTGAACCGGTCGGCCCCCGAGTGCAGGTCGTTTTCTGGGTGGTCCTGCATGGGCTAGCCCTCCGCGTCCGAGCGCGGGTAGATGACCACGGGCACCGGCGCGAAGCGGATGAACTCGCCCTCGCGGGTGCCCACGAACACACGCTTGAGCTGCCCCGACGGCTGGGAGCCGAGGCACATGATGTCGCCCTTCTTCCACTTCACGCTGTCCACGGCGCGCTTCCAGCCCCGCCCGGACGCGAGCAGCGTCTGCACGTCCAGCGAGTCGGAGACCTCGAAGGCCTGGTCGCGGACGCGGTCGAGCAGCCCTAGGGTGGACTCGTTCCAGGCGGCCAGCTCGTGGGAGAACTCGGAGCTGCGCTCGTCGGGGGAGAACGCGACAATGCGCAGCGGCACGCCGATGACGGAGGCGAGGGAGGCGGCGTACGCGAGGCCGGGGAAGCGGTCGCGGGTGCCGGTGCCGGAGATTTCGTCGGAGTCAATGAGCGCGTAGGTCACGCGCGTAATGCCCTTCTTGGACAGCTTCACGTGCTTCGGCGCCAGCCCGAGCGGCAGGGTGGAGGAGTGCATGAGCTCCTCGGCCACGGAGGTGGGGCGGAAGCGCTTCTTGGAGGTTTTGGCGCGTGAGCCCATGACGATCATGTCGGCGTTGAAGGC
>NZ_RDRE01000026.1 GCF_003693265.1 Corynebacterium gottingense | reverse complement strand
CGCTTGTACGGCATGCCTTCAAGAAACTTATCAACTGCTTGCTCCCGGATCTCACGGGGAAAATGCGCGGACATCAGAAACCCTCTCCGCCCCCGGGGACACTCCAACTATTTGTCCGCGGTCCCTTCGGGACCGCATCTTCGTCAACCAGTCCTCGTCATCTGAGTTGTGACCCCTTTGGCCCAGCGTGCCCGACCACTATGATTGGCCGAGTACTTGAAACGTACGCAAGACCCCTCTTTCCCAACACCCGAAGGGCCGTGTGATCTGTGGCGAAGCTCCTCTTCCGGCTAGGACGATGGTCCTACCTGCGCAAATGGCGGGTGATCGTGGCGTGGCTGCTCATCCTCGGCGCGACCGCGGCGGGCGCACTCTCGCTGATGCGGCCGTTTACCTCCGAGTTTTCCATCTCCGGCACACCCGCCATCTCCGCGCTGGACACGTTGGAGGAGAACTTCCCCGGGGAGGGCAACGTGGCCACCGCGCCGGGCGTCAACCTGGTGTTCGCCGCGCCCGACGGCCAGTCGCTGGACAGCCCGGAATACATGCGGGCGATGGACGACACGGTCGGCTACATCGAGGACAACCTCGAGGGGTTGAGCGGCACCGACCGCTTTGGCAACCCGGTCGAGGTCAACCGCGAGCTGCAGGACATGATCGTCACCCAGATGACGGACATGGGCCTGCCGGAAGAGACGGCGAAGGCGGACGCGCACAACCTGCGCATGGTCTCGGACGACGGCCGGATCGGCTACACCACCTTCGAGTTTGGGGCCGAGTCCTCCATGACGGTGGAGCAGGCAGACCGCGACGTGGTGAACCAGGCGATGCAGATTGGCCGCGACGCCGGCCTGGAGGTGGAGGCCGGCGGCGCCGGCTTCGGCGACCCGATCGAGATCAACACCACCTCCGAGCTCATCGGCCTCGGCGTCGCCTTCCTGGTCCTGCTCATCACGTTCGGCTCCCTCGCAGCTTCCACGATCCCGCTCATCACTGCGGTGGTGGGCGTGGGCATCGGCGCGCTCGCCATCGTGCTGACCACGCACTGGGTGGACCTGAACAACGTCACCCCGGTGCTCGCCGTGATGATCGGCCTGGCGGTGGGCATTGACTACGCCCTGTTCATCCTGTCCCGCTACCGCCAGGAGCGCAGGACGCTGTCCGGCCCCGACGCGGCCGGCATGGCGGTGGGCACCGCTGGGTCCTCCGTCGTGTTCGCGGGCACGACCGTGTTCGTCGCCCTGGTGGCGCTGGTGTTGGCGGGGATCGAGTTCCTCTCCTGGATGGGCCTCGCCGCCGCGCTGACGGTGCTGGTCTCCGTGCTCGTGGCGCTCACGCTCCTGCCCGCGCTGCTCGGCCTGTGGGGCGACCGTGCGTTCGCGGGCCGCATCCCGGGCGTTGCCGGCCAGCCCGGCCCAGGGAAGCGCCCCGCGAAAGATTTGGACCAAAAGTCCATGGGCCGCACCTGGGTCAACTTCGTGCGGAAGTTCCCGGCCGTGGTCATGGCGTGCGTGGTCCTGGGCCTGGGCGCGCTGGCTGCACCGGTGCTGGACTTGGAAATGGCGCTGCCGTCGGATAGCACCTCGAACCTCGACACCACCCAGCGCAAGTCGGCGGAGCTCATGGCGGAAGGCTTCGGACCTGGCGTGAACGCGCCGTTTCTCGTCGTGGTGGACGCGCATGCGGCGAACCCGGACTCGGAGATCTTGCGGCCGTACATGGACGCGATCCCGGACGAGCAGGGCGGCGACGCCGAGAAGGCGGCGCTTGCTTCCTTCCTCTACGCCGTCGGCGAGGCCGGCACGGTCAGCGGCATCCAGCACGCGCAGCTCATTGGTGTCAACGACGACATGACCGCGGCGCAGATGGTGGCCTACCCGCAGGGCGGCCCGGAGGAGGAGTACACGCTCGAGGTCGCGCACGGCCTGCGCGAGACCCTGCACCAGGTCGAGGACGCCACCGGCGTGACCATCGGCCTGACGGGGCTCACGGCGGTGCAGATGGACATCACCGAGGAGCTCAGCGGCGCGATGCCCCTCTACCTGGCGATCGTGGTGGGCCTGGCCATCCTCCTCCTGATGATCGTCTTCCGCTCGATCCTCGTGCCCGTGGTCGCGGGCCTGGGCTTCTTGCTCTCGGTCGGCGCGGCCTTCGGCGTCACGGTCCTGTTCTGGCAGGAGGGCTTCCTGGGCCTGGTCAACACGCCGACCCCGATTCTGTCCTTCCTGCCAATCTTCCTCATCGGCGTCACCTTCGGTCTGGCCATGGACTACCAGGTCTTCCTGGTCACGCGCATCCGCGAGCACTACCTCAAGCTGCGCCGCGAGGGCGACCCCGACGCGGAAATCCACGCCGTCCAGCACTCCACCGTCGACGGCTTCGCGCAGGGCGCGCGCGTGGTCACGGCAGCCGCGATCATCATGATCGCCGTCTTCGTGGCCTTCATCAACCAGCCGCTCCCATTCATCCAGATCTTCGGCTTTGCGCTCGGCGTCGCAGTGCTTTTCGACGCTTTCTTCGTCCGGATGGCACTCGTCCCGGCCACCATGTTCATCCTCGGTCGTTCGACCTGGTGGATGCCCCGCTGGCTCGACCGGATCCTGCCGCACGTGGACGTGGAGGGCACCGGCCTGGAGCGCGAGTTTGAAGACCACCGCACCAACCTTGACACTGCAGAACTGGAGCCCGCCCGATGAACCCCGCACACACCGATCTTTCCTACACCGTCGGCACTGAGCTCGAGCCCGCGCCGGGCCGCCACGGCCGCACGGGCACGATCCACACTCCGCACGGCGACATTCAGACGCCCGCGTTCATCCCCGTGGCCACGAAGGCGACGGTGAAGACGCTGACCCCGGAGCAGATCCACCAGACCGGCGCCCAGGCCATCCTGTCCAACGCCTACCACCTATACCTGCAGCCGGGCCCGGACATCGTCGACGAGGCGGGCGGCGTGGCCGCGTTTGAGCACTGGGACGGGCCGACCTACACCGACTCCGGCGGCTTCCAGGTGATGAGCCTGGGCGTCGGCTTCAAGAAGGTGCTGGCGATGGACATCGCGGACCTGGACGAGAGCGACATCCGCGCAGCCAACAAGGACCGCATGGCGCGTGTCGACGACGACGGCGTCGACTTTAAGTCCGTCATCGACGGCTCCTCGCACCGCTTCACCCCTGAGGTGAGCATGCAGATCCAGCACCAGCTGGGCGCGGACATCATGTTCGCCTTCGACGAGCTGACCACCCTGGTGGACACCCGCGACTACCAGGAGCACTCCGTGGAGCGCACCCGCCGCTGGGCGAAGCGCTGCTTGGACGAGCACGACCGCCTCACTCTGGCGCGCGAGGGCAAGCCGCTGCAGTCGCTGTGGGGCGTGGTGCAGGGCGCGCAGTACGAGGACCTGCGCCGATCCGCGGTGCGGGGCCTGCTAGACCTGGACCGTGAGGCCCGAGAGGAGGGTAAGCGCGGGTTCGGCGGATTCGGCATCGGCGGTGCGCTGGAAAAGGAGAACCTGGGCACTATCGTCGGCTGGGTCACCGACGAGTTACCCGCCGACAAGCCCCGCCACCTGCTTGGCATCTCCGAGCCGGACGACATCTTCACCGCCGTGGAGGCGGGCGCGGACACCTTCGACTGCGTCGCGCCGACCCGCCTGGGGCGCCGCGGCGGCGTGTACACCCTGGACGGGCGCATGAACCTCACCGCGGCCCGGTTCAAGCGCGACTTCGCCGGTGTGGACGAGGAGTTCGGCGGCTACGTCTCTCAGAACTACTCCCGCGCGTACATCCACCACCTGCTCAAGGCGAAGGAGTTCCTCGCTGGCACGCTGTGCACCATGCACAACCTGGAGTTCATGATCCGGCTGGTGGACAACATCCGCGCCGCCATCGACGCCGGCGAGTACGAGGCGTACCGCGACGAGTTCATGGGGCGCTACTACGCCAAGCAGCGATAGACCAAGACAATTTCGCGGGGGGCGATGTGGGAGAGCACACGGCAGTGGAAAATTGAGATCTACGACGGTGGAAATTTTTCCAGGTTTTTCGACCGCATAGGGGATGCAGAACGCGCAGTCGTACAGGCCGCGATCGAGCATGTTTTGAGGCGAAAAGGTATTGATATTTGTGCGGGAGAGTGGGGGAAACCTTGGACATGGACTATACGAGCCTAATGTTCACAGCTTTTTCATTCCCCATTCCCATCCCCCACGATCAGCATCAGGAGAGGGGGGAGCGTAGCAATGGGAAATCTTTGAAGCGTGAAAGTAGTCCGTGAACGGCTTTTGCTCAAGATGCACACATTCCTCAGAGTCCCATTCGAACGATGCCAATTCATGCCAGACCTCAAATTGTAGCCGCATACAATGCAGATCCTTAAGGCCAAAAAAGCTGCATAGCTCTGAAATCGTAAACTCCGCGACGACTTCATCTTTGTACAGCTTAATCCGAACAACATGATGGTCAACGTCTACCGGTTCGCCACCCTCTAGGTTCCAGAGTGGGGTTTTTAACAATTTCATTAGAGCCTCCTTAATTAGACTCCCCTGTAAAGTCTTCCTGGCACCTTTCCAAGTTAAAAGGAATGGGGATGGTGGTGCCACGTCATATCCAGCGCAACCTCTTGTGGCCAACACACTTCACTCACGTTCCCTTTCAATTAGGGTACGCCCCAGAGTTACATGTGATGTGCTGGCATTAATGAAACACGGCGAGTAGGAAGTCTAATTCAACCCCAACTTCTGCGGCCCGAGAATTTGGCTATCTCTCTGTTCGCACTATTTATTCTTCATTTTCCACGACTTACAATGCGTTTTGCAGACCATCGATAAGCTGGTAGGAGCGCAGTCCGTGAATGGCTAAAGT
The DNA here is from genome assembly GCF_003693265.1 of Corynebacterium gottingense. Lineage (GTDB taxonomy): Bacteria > Actinomycetota > Actinomycetes > Mycobacteriales > Mycobacteriaceae > Corynebacterium > Corynebacterium gottingense. Next base: position 8,539 of record NZ_RDRE01000026.1, on the reverse strand, counting down.
TACTAATAGGAGAACAAAGCTCCAACTATTCTGGGAAAATGAAAATATTAGTACGCCACAGATTTCGTGCTGCACGGAACCATTGGCGGGTGGAAAGGCGACGTTGACGATATGTGTTAAAACACATAGACCTGTGGATGTTCATAGCTGCAGGGGAGGTGCGGGTAATGCCCACAACGAAGTACGAAGAATTCATGAAGCCGTACAAAGAGCAAGCTTCGGTTGAAGCGAGGCGTGTGCACGAGGCGGCCGGAGATCGCAGCGCGTGACGCGATCGGCGCGACGCTAGCTGCCGCGCGTCAAAACAGGCGTCTTTCCCAGCAAGCGGTGGCCGACGGTGCCGGGATTCCGCAAGCCGAGTTCAGCCGGATCGAAAACGAGCTAGGGAACCCCACGGTTGATACTCTGCTTAAGATTCTCACCACGCTGGACTTGCAAATGACCCTGGAGTCGTCCTCCGTCTCTGTCTATAACCAGGGGAAATGAACTTTTCGCCGAAAAAGTTAGTCGGCGATCGCGTCGAGCGCCGGGGTGGACGCGGCGCGCCGGGCGGGCCACAGTGCCGCCAGCACGCCGACGACCACGGCGCCGGCGAGGACGGTGGCGATGAGCTGGCCGGGGACGATGATCGTCGATAAGCCTTGGCTCTCCAGCACCGTGAGGAACGCCCAGCCGAGCCCCAGCCCGAGCAGGACGCCGAGGGCCGCGCCGAAGACGGACATCTGAACCGATTCGAGCGTGATCATGGTGCGCACTTGGCGGCGCTGCGTGCCCACGGCGCGGAGCATGCCGATCTCCTGGCGGCGCTCAATAACCGAGAGCGTGAGCGTGTTGATGATGCCGAGGACGGCGATGATTACCGCCAGGGAGAGCAGCGCGTAGAGGATGAACAGCATCTGATCGATCAGCGTGGCGGCCTCGCCCGCGACGTCCTCGGCGGAGCGGACCTGCACTACGATGTCGTGGCGCACTGCGTCCTCCAGGTTCGAGCGCAGTTGCGTCTGGTCCACGGTGCCGTCGCCGCTTACGCCCACCATGAGGATGGTTTCCGCCTTCCACGTGGCCACCTGGGCGGCCGCCTCGCCGGAGACGACGAAGGTTTGCAGAATGTTGGACGGCTCGAAGATGCCGACGACCTGCGCCTCCACCGTGTCGGTGGAGACCCCGGGAGCGGCGACCTCGAGGGGGTCGCCGACGTGCCAGCCGCGCTCCGCCGCGACCTCGGCGGGCGCGATGAGCGTGTCGCCGGTGAGGTCCGCGGTGCCCTCTACCATGGTGAGCTGCAGCAGGTCGGCGGTGTTGCCGTCGATGACGTCGGTGGCGCCGGCGGCCCCGAGCTGGTGGCCGTACTCGCCGCCAACGGTCACGGGCGCCTGGCTGTAGCTGGTCACGGTCTCGACGCCCGGTGTTTCGGCGAGCCGGTCCGGCAGGTCGCTGGGCACAGGGAACGAGCCGAGCTCCGGGCCGTAGAGGACGTAGTCTGCGCTGACCTCGCTATTAGCTACGTCGTCGACGGAGTGCTTCATCGTCGCGCCGAGCATGCCAATCACCGTGACCAGGGCGATGCCCAGCATGAGCGCGAAGGCGGTGGTGGCGGTGCGTCGCGGGTTGCGGTGCGTGTTCGTGGACGCAAGCTTGCCGACGGCACCGAACGGCAGCCCGATGGCCCGTCCAAACGGCGGCACCACCGGCAGGCTGAGCGCCGGGCCGGCGAGGAACAGGCCGGTGATCGCCGCCAACGCGGCCGCGCCCACCAGCGCAGCCCGGCGCCCGGTGGAGCCGCCGTCCCACGCCATGCCCGCGGCGGCCGCGCTCACGCCGACGACGATGAGCAGCATGCCGCCGATGGTGCGCCACTTCAGCGGCTGCGGCGTGGCGGACTCGCTCGCGCGCATCGCCTCGACCGGGCGGACCTGTCCGGCGCGTCGTGCCGGCGCGAGCGCGGAGAGGATCGTCACGATGGTGCCCACGACGAGCGGTGTGGCGACGGCTTGCCAGGTCAGCCCTACGCCGGCGTCGGGAAGTTCGATGTCATTGGCGCGCATGGCGACCTTGATCGCAGCGACGAGTCCCACCCCGCCTGCGACGCCGAGTGCGGAGCCAATCACGCCTACCAGGGCGGACTCCAGGGCGACCGAGCGCGTGATTTGGCCCTTGGTTGCGCCGAGCGCGCGCAAAAGCGCAAACTCCTTGGTACGCTGCGCCACGATCATCGAGAACGTGTTGGCGATGAGGAAGGTGCCCACAAGCAGTCCGACCAGCGCGAACGCGATGAGGAAGTAGCTGACAAAGCTTAAGGCTTCGCGGATTTTCGCGCTCGTGTCGTCCGCCACCGATTGGCCCGTGGCGATTTCCAGCTCGGGGTGCGCCGCATGCAGCTTCTCGACGATCGCGTCGTCCCCAACACCGTCCGCAGCGGCAACCGTGAGCGCGGGCACCGTGTCGCCGCGTGTGTAGAACTCGGTGTACGTCTCCGGGCTCACGCGGAAGAGGAGGGAGGATTTCTGCGCGAGCTCGTTGTCATAGAAGCCGGTGACGGTGAGCTCGTTGCGCCCGTCGCGGTCGACGGCAATGAGTCGCTCACCGAGTTCGATGCCGTAGTTTTCGGCACCGTTGGCGTTGAGCACGACCTCGCCGATCGCGTCAGGGGCGCGGCCTTCGGTGAGCGCGGTGGGCGCACCGACCGCGTCGTCCGGCCCGTAATAGAGCCCCAGGCGGGACGCACCCATCCGCATCTGGATAGCCGTTTCGTCCTCGTGTGCTGCAACGATCGACTTTTCGGCGAAAATATTGGTGCGCGCCACGTCCGGGTGCGCTGCAATCTCGTCGGCTTCTTCCCGTGAGATGGAGCCCTGGCCCTCGCCGGGGCGCACCACCGCGTCTGTGCTGTCAAGGACCGTGCCCACCGCCGAGTCGAAGGTGGCGGACAGCATGGAGGTGAACATGAGCGCGCCGGAGAGGAACGCGGTGCCCAGTACGACCGAGAGCACCGTGAGCGCGAGCCGGAGCTTGTGGGCGGCCACGTTGCGCAGCGACACCGTTGCCATCGGGGAGGCCATCTATCCCTCCATGGCGGACATGACCCGCAGGATCGTGTCCATGTCCGGGCGCGCCAGCGAGTCGACGATGTTGCCGTCGCGCAGGAAAATTACGCGGTCGGCGTAGGAGGCGGCCCGGGCGTCGTGGGTGACAATCACCACGGTTTGGCCGTCGCGGTCCACGGAGGTGCGCAGGATGTCCAGGACCTCGGCGGAGGAGTTGGAGTCCAGGTTGCCGGTAGGCTCGTCGCCGAAGATGATGTCGGGCCGGGAGACGAGCGCGCGGGCGCAGGCGACGCGCTGCTGCTGGCCGCCGGAAAGTTCGGCGGGACGATGCGTGAGGCGTTTGGTCAGCCCGAGGCGCTGGGTGATCTCGCCGAACCACGCGCGGTCGATGGTGCGGCCCGCGATGTTGGTAGGCAGCGTGATGTTCTCCGCCGCGGTGAGGGTGGGCACGAGGTTGAAGGATTGGAAGATGAACCCGAGGCGGTCGCGTCGTAAAGCGGTGAGTGCCTTGTCGCCCAGGGCGGAGAGGTCGGTCTCGCCGATGTAGGCGGAGCCGGAGGTGGCGGTGTCCAGGCCGGCCATGACGTGCATGAGGGTGGACTTGCCGGAGCCGGAGGGGCCCATGATGGCGGTGAACTCGTCGCGACGGAACTCCACGTTGACGCCGTCGAGGGCGGTCACCTGCGCCTCCCCCTGGCCGTAGGTTTTGACCAGGTCGACGGCGCGCGCTGCTGGCGATGTGGCCACGGTATTACGCCGGTGCTACTGCGGGCGCAGCTCGAGGACGTTGATCATGCCGCGGAGCAGGATGTCCATTACTCGGGAGGTAATGCGGTAGCAGAAGTCCTGGTTGTCGTAGGTGAGGACGCCGATGGTGGCGAGCTGGGAGACGCCGTGGATGGACGCCCACAGCGCCATCATCTGGGTGTAGAGCACCCAGGTGGAGCGCGGTCCGTCGGATTGCGAGATCGCGTCGCGCACGATGTTCATCAGGAAGGTGAACGCCTTGCCCATGTCGAAGGGCTGGGCGGTGCCACCCTCGTCGTCGAAGGAGACGGGGACGATGGAGCGGCTGGCAATCTCGATGAGGGCGACGAATCCGACCGGGTCGGTCAGCGCGTACTGCAGGTAGCCGAAGCCGGTGGCCTTGATGTAGGTCAGGCCCGGCGAGCCTTCGGAGACGAAGCTGCTCTGGCGCAGGATCGTCTGGGTGTTGGCCTCGTCGAGGTGGACCTCAAGTTCGCGAAGGAGGGCCGCGTCGCCGTCGAAAAGCTGGCGCGCGGTACTCACTGGGAGGTCGGCTTGCTCGGCGGCGGCCTCCAGGGTCATCCCGTCGACGCTGCGGGCGATGACGACCTCGGCGGCGCCGCGGAACAGGGCCTCGCGCGCCTCGTCTCTGGTGCCACGCGGCATGTCCTTGGCCTTGGTGGTAAACGGCTCGAGGAGCTCGCCCTTGATGTGCTCCGGCTCGAAGGCCAGGATGTGGCCCTCCTTGATCGTGTCAGCGAGGCCGGACAGCAGAGTCTGCAGGGCCGCCTGGAAGGTCTGCCGCTTCGCAGTGGGGGAGAGGTGGCGCATGATGCCAAACGTGGCCAGGTGGGCGAGGCCGTGTATCTCCGAGAGGACCGCCATGGTCTCGCGGAGGATGAGGGCTTTGTCCACCGGCATGCCCATCTCCTCGGTGAGCTCCACCAGCAGCCGGATAATGCGCGTCGTCGCCGGCGGGAAGGCGCCCAGGTCCGGGGCGTTGTCGACCTGCGCCTCAAAGCTGGGGAACTGGTGCGCCGCCTTCGAGCGGCTGTACGCGGCGAAGTAGGTGGGGTTGTCCAGTGCCTGGTTGAAGTAACCGGTGGCGTTGGCGCGCAGCTTCTGCGTCACCGACGCGTCAGCGGGCAGCTTTGTCAGCTCTTGGTCGACGAAGCCACGGAGGCGCTCGTCAAGGAACGCGCTGACCTCGCTATACAGATCCTCGTCGGAGCTGAAGAGTGTCTTCGCTTCATCGACGGTGATGCCTGCCAGGTCAGCGGCTGCCGGGATGGTCAGCGCGTCGCGGCCCCCGCGGCCGAGGAGGCGAGTGGCTTGGTCCAACAGGTGTAGCTTGACGGAACCTGTGCGGCCTGTGGACGAGGCGGGGTGTTGTTCTGCATTCACCCTCGCCAGTGTACCTCGTCTTCGACACCTGTCCCACCAAACCGCCGCTTCTCATTCAGTGTTTATGCACAACTTATGCGTAGCTTGGGTGATTAAAGTTTCTTCATAGAAAAACGGGCCGCGCCCGGGAAGGGGTGCGGCCCGTCAATACGGGAACCGAGGGTTACTCGGAGCCGAGCTTGCCGTCGATGGCATCGCGAGCCTGATCGACCTTGTCGGCCTTGTCCTCGCCGAGCTTGCCCTTGGCAGCGTCCGCAGCCTTGTCCAGGCCCTTGTCGGTAGCTTCCTCGGAGTTCAGTGCATCCTTTGCCTTGTCAAAAACGCCCATTGTGCTAAATCCTTTCGTTCGGGTATTTGCTAATCCGTGGCCCCTCTCGGAACCAGTGGCACCCAACGTAGCGACCAATTGCGGATGCGTCGACCACTCTGGCGGATTTTAAGAGAATTGTTACTTCGCCGTGAGGTCTGCGTGGCCAGCATTGCGCTTCTCGACGCCACGCACCCACGCGATCGTCGGGTAGGTAATGGGCAACAGCACGACCTCCAGCAGCGTCTTCCACAGGAAGCCGACCAGGACGTAGTTGATGAAGTCGCCCGCCGTGCTGATGCCGATCACGCTCGCCGCGATCGCGCAGAACAGGAGCGTGTCCACAAACTCGCCCACGACGGTGGAGCCGATCAGGCGCGCCCACAGGTTGCCCGTGCCAAGGCGGTCCTTCATCTTCTGCAGGACCCACGCGTTGGAGAGTTGGCCCACCACGTAGCCGGCCAGCGACGCCGCCACGATCTGCGGCACCAGACCCAGCACGGAGGCAAACGTGTCCTGGGCGTCGTAGAAGTCCGCGGCGGGGAGCCAGATGGCGATGTAGAAGGAGACGACCGCGAGGATGGCAATGCCAAAGCCGGTGAACACGGCGCGGCGGGCCGCCTTGAAGCCGTAGACCTCGGCGAGGACGTCGCCGATGACGTAGGAGAGTGGGAAGAGGAAGAACGCGCCGTCGGTAAGCAACGGCCCCAACGCCACGCCCTTCTGCGCGGTGATGTTGGAGATGAGGAACACCGCGCAGAAGACGGCGAGCAGGATCGGGTATGGGGAGCGGGAAACTGGGGTATTTGGGGTTGTCACGAATGAGTATTCAACCATAAGTAGGCTCGGGGCATGTCTGCTGGGAGATACGCGCCCTCGCCGAGCGGGGACCTGCACTTTGGCAACCTGCGCACCGCTGTGCTGGCGTGGCTCTTCGCTCGCCGCACCGGCCGTGACTTCTCCCTGCGCATCGAGGACATTGACTCGGAGCGTTCCAGCGCGGAATCGGCCGCGCGGCAGATCGAGGACCTCGAGGCGCTGGGCCTGGACTTCGACCCGCCGGTGACCTACCAGTCCGACAACGGGGAGCGCTACGCCGCCGCGCTGGCCACGCTGGACACCTACGAGTGCTACTGCACGCGCCGCGACATCCGCGAGGCCGCCAGCGCTCCGCACGCCCGCCCCGGCCTCTACCCGGGCACGTGCCGCGACCTCACCGACGCCGAGCGCGAGGCGAAGCGGGCCGAGCTTGCGCAGCAGGGGCGGATGCCGGCGCTGCGGCTGCGCGCCGGGGTCACCGAGTGGGCTGTGCGCGACTTCTATGCCGGCGAGGTTGTCGGGCCGGTCGATGACGTCATCCTGCGCCGCGGCGGCAACCTCAACCAGGCCCAGGCGGGGGATTGGGCGTACAACCTCGCCGTGGTTGTGGACGACGGCGAGCAGGGCATCGACCAGGTCGTGCGCGGCGATGACCTCGCGTTTTCCGCGCCCGCGCAGGCCTACCTAGCCCACCTGCTGGGCTACGAGCAGCCCGAGTATGTGCACGTGCCGCTGGTGGTCAACGGGGAGGGGCGCAGGTTGGCAAAGCGCGACGGGGCGGTGACGCTGCGAGAGATGACGCGCGAGCGGCCGGTGGAGGCGGTGGTGGGGGAGATTGCGGCGTCGATAGGCTGCCCCGGCGTGGGCAGCGTCGGGGAGCTGCTGACACAGTTCGACCCAGGGGCGCTACCGCGCGAACCCTGGGTCTGGGGGGACTGAAGACTCCTCGTCTTATTCGTCGCCGCGCTGTGCGAGCTGCTCGTCGATGCGCAGCAGCCCCGCGCCGTCATTGCCAACGAGCTCCAGCTTGTCGATGATGCCCTGCGCGCTCGACTCCTCTTCAACCTGCTCGGAGAGGAACCAGTTAATGGTGTCGCGGGACTCCAGATCCCCCACCTCGTCGGCGACGCGGGCGATGTGGCGAATCTCTGCCGTCACCTTCTGCTCGTGCTCAAGCGAAGCCTTGAAGGCTTCGAGCAGGCTCGCGATCTTTGGCGCGTCGAGCTCGATGCTGGCGAGCACCACGCGCTGCCCGCGGTCCTGGAGGTGCTTGGTGAACTTGGCGGCGTGCTCCACTTCTTCCTGCGCCTGCGCGATGAACCAGGTGGCAGCGCCGTCGAAACCGAGCTCTGTCATCTCGTTGGCCAGGTGGCGGTACAGGTACGCGGCGAGGTACTCCTCGGTGACCTGGGCGTTCATGACGTCGTAAAGCTTTGCGTCCATGGTGATTGGGCCTTCCTTCTACGGGGCTGATGTCGTGTGGCCCAGCCTAGCCGAAAACGGTGTATGAGCGTTGTGCCGCTACGCTACCTCTCGAAGACCTCCGGCGTCCTCGTCAAACGGGGCTGTTGCCTGCCGGGGTGTGGGGGTTTCCGGTGTTTTTGGCTAGATGACGAGCGCAGGATGGCGAGGATGCGGTCCCACGTCTCGCATCTTCGTCAAGGGGTTCTCGTCAAACAGGTCAGAACTCGCCCCGGCGCCCCGCCAGGCGCACGGCCCCACGGCAAAAATAAGGGGACCCCACGCACCTGCCAGAGCTCGCTGACCCTTGCTGCGTTCCCGCCCTGGGGGAGTTCACAAGATAAGCACCGCGTGGGATCCTGCCCCACACTGTAGCCAACAATTCCCGCGAGCTCCAAACCCCGCCAGAGCCCAATGCCTATCGACGCCCCTCCACACCCCTTGCCCAGCGGTTTTGGACCGAATAGGCGCATGCGCTAAAGTATTGCCACGACGCTGTGAGCGTTACTCATTGGAGGATTCGACTAGCGGCCTATGTCACACGCCTGGAACGCGTGCGGGTAGCAATACCCTCGTGGGTTCAAATCCCACATCCTCCGCCAATGTCCTCAGTCGCGACATAGTTGACAACTCAGTCGCGACATGGTGGACAAACCGGTGCCTCGGTTTTTATTTTTCCGAGGCACCGGTTTTGTGTTTTAGGTCAGTGGGGGTTGGCCTTTTCGCCAGTATGGTTTTTGGTAGTTGCGGGATGTGT
>NZ_RDRE01000025.1 GCF_003693265.1 Corynebacterium gottingense | reverse complement strand
GGCTTTGCGTACGAAGGGTAGAACGTTTCGTCCTTCCCCTTGTCCGGTGTGCCGTCTCGGCGAGCGGGAGGAGTCATGCTGAATCCTTTGCAAACGTATTGGGGTTGTGCGGGCCACCGAAAACGGTGCGCCCAAGTTCGTGGCAGAGTCTACCAGGACTTGGTGTTCTACCACGCATCCTCGATCGCGTCTACCTCTGGCAACAGCGGCGCCAGGTCCGGCAGGCGCGACAGCGAGTCGATTCCCAGCAGCTCCAGGAACAGTTCCGTGGTGACGTAGCGGTGCGCGCCAGTGGCGTCATCGGGGTCGACCTCCGCAATCAACCCGCGCAGCGTCAGCGTGCGCATCACCCCGTCCACGTTGACACCGCGCACGCCAGCGACCTGCGCGCGGGTCACCGGCTGGCGGTACGCCACCACTGCGAGCGTCTCGAGTGCGGCGCGACTCAGCTTCGTTTGCGTACCGTCGAGCACGAACGCCTCGACCGCATCGGCGTTGTGCGGCCGCGTGTAGAGCCGCCACCCCTCCTGCGTTTCGCGCAGCTCGATCCCGCTGCCCCGCGCGTCAAGCTCGCCGGCCCACTCGCGCAGGACCGCGTCCACGTCTTCCCGCGTCGCGTCCAGCACCCCCGCCAGGTCCTCCGCCTCGACGGGATTGTCCACCACAAGCAGGATCGATTCCACGCGCGAGCGCAGCTGTGAGACCATCGGCATGTCCATGTCGCACATTGTAAGGGGCTGAGTGCTTGTCGACGCCTCCCCGCCCCCACCAATCTCGCACTACCTAGCACCGCCTAGCTCCAGTTGCTTGCCGCGACCACCGCGGGGTCCACGTCGAGCCCGGTCCACGACACTTCCAGCGGCCCCAGCGCCTCCTCCTGCTTCGTCTCCACTGCGCGCGCCTTGTACAGCTCGAGCAGCGCGAGGAACCGGCCGACGATCTCCATGGACAGCGCGCAATCCTTGGTCAGCGACGCGAAAGAAAGCCACTGTGTCGCCCCGACCAGCTTCAGCGTTTCCAGAATCCGCCCGGCCTGCTCCGGCACGGAGACCTGCACGGCGTGCAGGTGGTCAACGCCGACCTCCTCGGGCGGCTTCGGCCGGAAGACGCTGGCGGCAAGCTCCGCAAAACTGGCCGGGGTATGTCCCAGGCGCACGGGCGGCAGCAGGTCCACGAACTGTGGCTCCATCGACACCGCGCGCGGGTACCTGCGCCTGGCATGCTTCTGCCACTGCGCAAACTGGTCGGCCACTTGCTGGTACGCCCGGTACTGCAGCAGGCGGGCGAAGAGGAGGTCGCGCGACTCCAGCAGTTCGAGGTCTTCGATCTCGTCGGCGTCGCCACGCGGCACCAGGCGCGCCGCTTTGAGGTCCAGGAGCGTGGCCGCGACGAGGATGAACTCCGTGATCTCGTCCAGGTCAGCGGTCTCCCCAAGCGCCCGCGTGTACGCGATGAACTCATCAGTCACCTCTGCAAGCGCCACCTCGGTGACGTCCAGCTTCTTCGAGCTAATCAGGTTGAGCAGCAGGTCGAAGGGGCCCTCAAAGTTGTTGAGCACGAGGCGGAACCCGGTGATCTCGGGCTGCTCGCCCGCCTGCCCACGCCCTTGCGCTCCGTCGCGCCCCTCTGCCCCGGTGTGCGGGTCGCTCACGCCGACCTACGAGGTCCTGGTTTCGGTGCGCTCCAACAGCTCTTTGGCCAGGTTGCGGTACTGCTCCGCCCCCTGTGAGCGCGGCGCCCACGTGATGATCGGCTCACCGGCGACCGAGGTCTCCGGGAACCGGACGGTCCGCGTAATCACGGTGTCAAAGACGCGGTCACCGAAGACCTCCACGACGCGATCCATCACCTCGCGGGCGTGTGTCGTGCGCCGGTCAAACATGGTGACCAGGATGCCCACGATGTCCAGGTCGAAGTTGATGCGGTCGCGCACCTTCTCCACCGTGTCCGTCAGCAGGGCCAGTCCGCGCAGCGAGAAGTACTCGCATTCCATCGGGATGATGACCCCCTGCGAGCAGGCCAGGGCGTTGACCGTGAGCAGGCCAAGGGACGGGCCGCAGTCGATGATGATGATGTCGTACTCGTTGCGCACCGGGCGCAGCGCTCGCGCGAGCGTGTGCTCGCGCCCCACCTCATTGACCAGCTGGATTTCCGCGGCCGAGAGGTCGATGTTTGCCGGCACGAGATCGAGCCCGCTGACGTTGGAATGGCGAATGGCACCGTGGATGCTCGTGGTGTTGTCAAAGAGCAGGTCGTAGACGGTGACCTGCTCCTCGTCGTGCGAAACCCCGAGCCCCGCGGACAGGGCGCCCTGCGGGTCGAGGTCCACCAGCAGCACCTTGCGGCCCTGCTCCGCCAGGCACGCACCCAGGTTAATGGTGGAGGTCGTCTTCCCCACGCCACCCTTCTGGTTGACCATGGACAGCACTGTGGCCGGGCCGTGCTTGTCCAGCGGAGCCGGGTCCGCAAACTCGCGGAACGGACGCCCCGTGAGGAAGGTCTTCTCCTCGGAAGCGTCGAACAGTGCGTCGTCTGCCATTGTCGGTCCTCTCCGTGCCTTTCCGTCGCCTGGCACCGTCTCTGCGCCAATCGAGCCCGTCACGCCGTAACGCTTGACGCGCCCATCTTACAACACTGTTGTTTCGCCGTTTAGGCCCGCGCGCGCCGCCGTACAAAGAACACAATGATCAACGCAATCGCCGCCAGCAGCGCAACCCCGCCGATAATCAGCGGAACAATCGAGCCGCCACCGTTCGAGTCAGTGTTGGGGCCTTGATCGCTTGCCGACGCCTCCCCATACGGACTCTCCCCGTCCCCGCTCGCCTCTTCCGTGGGCGCATTGGTCGCGGTGATCACGGCGACGAACTCGGCCTTGCCGTCCCGCACCACTTCCATAATGAACGGGTTGTCCGGTGTCTCGCCTTCCGGGTACGTCAGGGTCAGCGTGCGCTTCGCCACGTCGACGTCGCGCTTGACCCCCTTGATCACCTGGCCGTTGACGTCCAGGTAGCGCAGCGTTGCGCCCTCGGTATCGGTCTTGGTGTACTTCATCAGGTCCGCAGCGCGCGACAGCGGCACCTTCACCACGAGCGTGTTGCCGTCAATCTCGCCGTCGAACTCGAAGCGCTTGGCGCCCGAAGTGTCCACCTCCTCCGCCTTCGTGCGGTCCGGGTGGGACACGCTGCCGGCCGCGCCGCCGGACTTGCCGCTGCCGCCGCCGTTCCTGCTGTGCCCGCTACCGGCACTGCCTGCTGAATCCCCTGAGTCCCCTGAGTCCTCCGTATCCCCAGCATCCCCAGCGCTTTCGCCGTCCCCATCCTCGCCGGACCTGCCAGACTCGCGCGCACCGCTGCCGCCTTCGCTGCCGGAAGTATCATCGCCGGCGCTGGCTGCGCCGCCTGCCGACGACGCGTCGTCGGCAATTGCTTCCTCGTCATCGCCCACGGCGACCAGATTGACGGTCGCGTTCATCCCTCCAGAGCTGGCGGGCACGCTCGCAGTGGCGCCAGGGTCATCGGGTGCGGTGACCGAGACCTGAGTGCCGTTGGAGGTGACGGTCCATCCGCCGCCGGAGTAATTCGCATCCACGGGCACGCCGAGGTCCACGGTGGTGGTCTCGCCGGCGCGGACAGTGACCTCGGACGGGATCATCGATTGCACCTCCGCAGGGTCGATGCCCTCGGGAAGCTGCGCTGACGCGAGCGGCGCACCAACGGCGCAGAGCGTGGCGACGCCACACGCGGCAAATGTACGGCGAGCTAGATTCACGGGTCGTGGACCTCCTTGAGTATCGTGCAAAACGCTCAATCTACACGGTTATGCTGGCAATCACTGCCACTGCATCCACAGGCAACGGTGAGATCCGCCCCCGACTCACGCACGCGGATGGGCCTGCCGCCACACCTCGCGCAGATTCTCCGCCGTGACGTGGGTGTAAATCTGCGTCGTGGTCACCGACGCGTGTCCCAGCAGCTCCTGCACCGTCCGCACGTCCGCCCCTCCCTCGAGGAGGTGCGTGGCAAACGAGTGGCGCAGCGTGTGCGGGGAGATGTCTTTGTGCACGCCCGCCCGCTCGGCGGCCTGCTTGATCGCCGTCCACGCGCTTTGGCGCGACAGAGCTCCGCCGCGGGTGTTCAGGAACAGGGCGTGAGACTTTCCGGTGGCAAACGACGGGCGCACCCGCACAAGGTATGCCTGCAGCGCGTCCTGCGCGTGACTGCCCACCGGCACCAGCCGCTGCTTATTGCCCTTGCCGGTGACGGTGAGAACCCCTGCGCCGGGCTCGAGCTCGGACGCGTCGTCGACGTTGAGTGCAAGCACCTCGGAGACGCGGGCGCCCGTGGCGTAGAGCAGCTCCAGCAACGCGCGATCGCGCACGCCAACCGGGGTATCGCCCGCGCACGAGTCAAGCAGCGACTCGACCTCCGCGACAGAAAGCGTGTCCGGCAGCTGCTCGCCCTGCTGCGGCGGGGCCACCTCGGCGGCCACGTCGCGCGGCAGGACCCCCTCCGCCACGCCGAACTTGTGCAGCCCTCGAGCCACGACCAGGGCCCGCGCTACCGAGGAGGTGGCCAGCGGCTTCGTCCCGTCGACGCCGCGGCGGAGGTCGGCCACGTACGCCTCGACGTCCAGCGCGCTGACTGCCGCGAGATCGGTGATGCCGGCGCGCTTCAGCCAGGTGAGGTAGCGGTTGACGTCGCGTCGATAATTGCTCTCCGTGTGCGTGGACACGCCGCGCTCGACGATGAGGTGGGTCAACCAGCGCTCGGCGAGGGTGCGAGCCTGCACTAGATGCGCTTCATGTCCGGGGTGATCCCTGCGGCGACGCGGCGCTTTGCCAGCGAGGTCGGGCGCAGCTCGAACGGTGCGTCGGTGCTGCGCGGTGTCGCGCGACCGGCTTGCACCTCGCTTGCTGCGAGCACGCCCGCGATCGCGATGGAGTTGACGATCTCACCGCGAAGCACCGCCTCGCGCGCTTGTTCCAGCGGCATCCAGGTCAACGTCATATCCGCCTCTTCCTCCTCGGCGGGCGGGCGAGGGACCTCGCGGAGCTCGCGGGCGAGGAAGACCCGGACGGCCTCTTCGGCGAAGCCGGGCGAGGTCACCAGGTCCACAAGCACTGACCAGTTGGCGGCCTCGAGCCCGGCTTCCTCGACAAGCTCGCGCTTGGCGCCGGTCAGCTCGTCCTCACCGGCGACGTCGAGCAGCCCGGCGGGGAGCTCGAGCAGGCGGTGGCGCACAGCGTGCCGGTACTGCTTCACCACGGCCACCTCGTTGCGATCGTTCAGCGCAACGACGGCGACTGCGCCGAAGTGCTCGACGACCTCGCGCGACGCCTGCGCCCCGCCGGGCATCGTGACCGTGTCTCGGCGCATCGCCAAGATGGGCGATTCCTGCAGCAGTTCCGAGTCAACGACCGTGAACTCGTGCGCGTGCGGCGAAGTGTGTTCCATCTGTTCAGCCATAGGTGTAAGCCTAGGACGTTGCCGAGCCTGCCGCACCAAGCGTCGCGCGGATGCGGCCCGCCTCCGTCTCCACGGCCTGCACAAAGGTCGCGTGCTGGAGCTCCGGTGCGTGCCACGCGTCAATTTCGCGCACGCCTAACACGGTCGGCTCAGTCTTGCCCAGTGCGTCGGCGAAGTCTGCAAGCAGCTGTTGGCCGAATTCGTCTGGGGCGCCCTTGCCTGCGCCCACGCCGCCTTCCTCATCGGTGTCGTCTCCGGCGGCCCCGGTCACGATCACGATCGCGTCAGCGGGCACAAGGTCGCCGCTGTAGTGCACAAACCCCGCCTGCTTGAGCGCATCGAGGACGAACTGCCGGTCGCCCGCGGGCGCGAGCGGCTCCCCCGTCTCCGCATCAACCAACAGTGCCGCGGACAGCGATTCACCGGCGTGGACGCCTGGCCGTCGATCTTCCACCGACAGCTGTGCCCCGGCGGGCAGGGTGTTTGCGATCAGTGACGACAGCGCGTCCGCCGAGTCCTGATCCGTGAACTTTGATGCCAACTCAAGCTCGCCGGAATCCTTGGCGCCCGCCTTTCCCAGCAGCCAGCGCACCGCCTTCACGTCCTCATCGGAGGCGCCCTCGGTGCGGATCACCGTCACGTGCTTATCTTTCAGCGCGTCTTTCACAATTGCCGCCGACTGCTCACCGAGCAGCGTATCCGAGTTATCGGCGTACGCCTCCGCGCGCTGCGCCTCCTTCGAGGTCGCGGAGTTGTCCTGGCCAAGCGGCTGGCCGTCGTTATGCATCGCGGGCGCGATGAGCAGCGCGCCGGCGGCCACGCCGAGCGCAATGCCCCACCCCAGGCCGGTCACCACGAGCCCGCTTGTGCGTCCTCCATCAGACATGTTCAGGCTCCTTTACTTGGTCAGGCGGTCGATCAGGTCCTGGAAGGACAGCGCAATGCTGTTCCAGGTATTGACCAGGTTGTCAGAGAAGTCCCCCGGCCCATACAGGCCGACGACGAGGACGATGGTCGCGATCGCCACCAGGATCCCCAGGATCGCCCACGCCCACGCGACCCCGCCACTCGACGGCACCGCGTACAGCTGCTCCACCACCGTGGAATCAACCAGCTTGCGTCCCGCCTTCATGCGGGTGAGCAGCGCCTCGGGCGGCGTCGACTCGGGCGCAGCGAAAATCTGGTCAAGCTCCACGACCTGACCTACGGTCACGATCATCTCCGCGTCGTGGAACACCGCCAACAGGATCGCCAGGTCCGTCGGGGATTCCGTCGCCGCCGGAAAGGTCATCGCCCCCACTCCCAGATCCTGGATGCGCTCCAGCCCCGGAGCAAAACCGTCCGGCTCGGCGGGGAGGATGACGCGCGCGCCGCTGCGCAAGCTTTCCGACGCCACGTCAGTCGGATCTCCGACAATGTAGTCAGGTTCGAAACCGAGCTCCACGAGGACGTCCGACGCCTGACCAACGCCCACGATCACCGGGGTGAACTCGGACATGAAGTTCTTGATCCCCTTCAGCCGATCGCGGAGGTCCGGGCAGGGCGACACCACCACGACCTTTCGCTCCGCCATGGACTCGCCAAGGTCCGGGGCGCCGAGGCCGTCGATGAGCAACGGGGCTTCCGCGTGCACGAACTCGATGGTGTTGCCAAAGTAGGCCTCCATCTGCTCGACCAGGTTGCGCTGCGCCTCGGCGAACGTGGCGTCGAGGTCGCCGCGCGTCACAGGCACTGCGGTCCCCGCAGGCTTCTTGCCCACGGTGATGCTGCCGTCCTCGCCGAGACGGACCTTCTTGCCGTCGCGTAAGGCGCCGTCGGCTCCGGTTGCTTCGAGGAGGGTGACGTTGGCGTCGAGAAGCAAATGCGGGCCGTAGTTGGGCATGGCGCCGGTGGAAAAGCGGGACAGGTTGATCACGGCGCTCGGCCGGTGCGCAAGCAGCGCCTCAGCCTGGCGGCGAGTCATGTCCGCCGAATCAACCAGCGCGATGTCGCCCTCGCTCATGCGGGACGGCCCCTTGCCTTTCGGCCTGCAGTCACGCAACGTGCCCGTCAGCGCGGGCTGCGCGGATTCGGAGTTCCGGGAAGCAACAGTCATGCGTCATATTGTGCACGCGTGACCTGCCCGAACCTGGTAGGCGCGCGGGAGCGCTACTGGCGCAATTCCTCCACTTCGCGCTGCGCCCGTGCGAACAGCTCCTTCGCGTGGGCTTTGCCGGTATCGGAGTCGTCCAAGCCGGCCATCATGCGGGCCAGCTCGTCGATCCGCTCGGCGGAGCTCAGGCTCAGCACGCCCGAGGTGACGGCCTCGTCGCTGACATTCTTTGCCACGTGCAGGTGGGTATCCGCGTAGGCCGCGACCTGCGGGAGGTGGGTGACCACGATGACCTGGTTGCGCGCGGCGAGCCGGGCAAGGCGGCGGCCGATTTCCACCGCTGCGCGCCCGCCGACGCCGGCGTCGACCTCGTCGAACACCATCGTCGCTCCCCCGCTGGTGCCGGACAGCACCACCTCGAGGGCGAGCATGACGCGCGAGAGCTCACCGCCGGACGCGCTCGTCGCCAGCGGCTTCGGCTCGAGCGCGCTGTTCGGGGCAAGCCGAATCTCCGCCGCATCGGCGCCGCGCGGGCCGAAGTCGGTGCTGTCAATGGATACGGTCAGCTGCGCCTTCGGCATCGCCAGGCCGTGGAGTTCTTCGGTCACGGCCTTGCCCAGCGCCGCGGCGGCCTTGGCCCGCGCCTTCGACAACGCGGTGGCGCGGGTGCGCATCTGGGCTTCCGCCTCCGCGACCTGCTTCTTCAGCTGCTCGATGGCCTCGTCGGAGGTGTCGATGCGTTCGAGCCGCTTCGCAGCCTTGGCGCGCCAGGCCAGGACGCCAGCAATGTCGGGGGCGTATTTCCTGGTCAACCCCTTGAGCTGCTGCTGGCGCTGGAGGAGCCGCTCAAGCTCGTCCGGGTCACTCGGGAGCTCCGCGACGTAGCTGCCAAGTTCCGCGGAGACGTCGCCAAGCATGCTCGCCACCTCGTGCAACCTGGCGCCGAGCTCCTGCAGCTCCTTGTCACTCGCGCCGTCCAGCGCGGTCGCCGCGCGGCCGACGAGCGTGGAGGCAGCTTCCTCGTCGTCGCCGTACCCGCCAGCCGCCTCGGCGCCGTCGATGGCTACGAGCGCGGTGTGCGACGCCTCGCGCAGCGCGTCGACGTCCTGGAGGCGATTAATGGTGTCGACGAGGTCTGTATCCTCGCCGTCCTGCGGGGCGACCTCGTCGATCTCCGAGATGGCGAACTGCAGCCGGTCAATCTCCTGGGCCAGCTCCTGTCGACGCTCCGTGCGCTCGCGGAGTTCGCTCGCCGCCTTGCGCCACGCCGTGTACGCGGTGCGGTAGGTCTCCAGCTTGCCGGCGATTTTCGGGTCGAACCGGTCCACCGCCGCGAGCTGCTGATCTGGCGACATAAGGCGCAGCTGGTCGTTTTGTCCGTGGATGGTGAGCAGCTCATTGGAAAGCTCGCCCAGCGTTGCCGCCGGCACCGTCCGCCCGCCGAGGTGCGCCTTCGACCGCCCGGTCGCCTTGACTGAGCGGGAGACGACGTACTCGTCGTTCTCGTCGGCGGCCGCGCCGGCCCCCTCCGCGATCTCCGCGATGCGCACGCGGACGTCCTCCGGAAGCCCGTCGGTGCTGAACGCGCCCTCGACCACGGCCTCCTTGGCGCCGGTGCGCACGCGGGACGCGTCCGCGCGGCCTCCGGTGAGGAGCCGCAGGCCGGTGACCACCATGGTCTTACCTGCGCCGGTCTCACCGGTGAGCACCGTGAGCCCCGGAGCCAGTTCCGCAGAGGCGTGCGAGATCACGCCCAGGTTGCTAATGGCAATCTCTGCCAGCATGGCTTCTCCCTTTCCTCACATCCGTCCCGTGCAGCCGCGGCTACGAGTAGCGCGGGCCGCGCCAGCCAGACACCGGCAGCTGGAACTTGTTCACCAGCCGGTCGGTGAACGGGCGGTCGTCGATACGCACCCACCGTACCGGGCGCGCGCCGCGGATCACTTCCACGCGCGAGCCCGGGGGCATTGCAATCGAGCGGAAGCCGTCCATGACTACCACGGCGTCGCTCGTCGTCGGTTCGGATTCGACGGCAACCGTGGACCGCGGCGAGACCACCAGTGGCTTAGCAAACAGCGCGTGCGCGTTGTTCGGCACGACGAGGATGGCGTCCAGCGCGGGCCACATGACGGGACCGCCCGCGGAGAAGGCGTACGCGGTCGAGCCGGTCGGGGTGGAGATGAGCACACCGTCGCAGCCAAACGAGGACACGGGGCGGAAGTCGATCTCCAGCGTGGCGTCGAGCACCTGCGTGCGGTTCGCGTTTTCAATGCTGCACTCGTTGAGCGCCCAGCTGCGCCCCAGCTCGTTGTCGTCTGCGTCGCGCACCATGACGTCGATAGTCATGCGCTCTTCGACACGGTAGGTCTTATCAATGACGTGCTGGATCACCGCCTCGAGGCTCTCCGACTCGCCCTCTGCGAGGAATCCGACGTGGCCCAGGTTGATGCCCAGCACTGGGATGTCCTGCGCGTGCGCGAAGCTCGCGGCGCGGAGGAAGGTGCCGTCGCCGCCGAGGACGAGGACAAGCTCACAGCCTTTCGCGGCGTCTGGCCCGGGCTGGACGTGGTCCAAGTCGCGCAGCACCGCGTCCTCATCGACGGGGCTGTCCTCCCGCAACGTGAGCAGCCGAACCCCGATGCCGGCGGCGGTGAGCAGGCGCGCCGCGACCGAAGCGGAAGAGATGTTTTCGGGCCGGTAGTAGTGCGGGACGAGCAGGATTGTCCGGTGCGCGGTCTCAGTCACGTGTGTGTCGGTCCTTCCTCAACTGCTGTGTCCACCATGGCCCGCAGCGCCGCAGCATCCAGTGCTCCGGCGCCGCCGTCTTTGACCAGCCATAGGAAGTATTCTACGTTGCCGCTCGGGCCGGGAAGACCAGAAGCGGTGACGCCTTTCACGCTGAGCCCCAGCGACTGCGCGTACGCGGCCACGTCCGCGGTCACCTCGGCGCGCAGCTCGTTCGAGCGCACGACACCGCCATGGCCGAGCCGGTCCTTGCCCACCTCGAACTGCGGTTTCACCATGGGAAGCAGGTCGGCCCCCGGCGCCAGGCAGGCCGCGATCGCGGGCAGCACCAGCTTGAGGGAGATGAAGGAAAGATCGCCCACCATGAGCTCGGCGGGTTGCCCGATCTGCTCGAGCGTCAGGTTGCGGATGTTCGTCCGGTCCAGCACCCGCACGCGCGGATCATTCTGCAGCCGCCAGATCAACTGCCCGTACCCCACGTCCACGGCGATGACTTCCCGCGCCCCGCGCTTGAGCAGCACGTCGGTGAAGCCGCCGGTCGATGCGCCCGCGTCGAGCGCCACTTTGCCCGCCACGTCGAGCCCCTGCGGCCCGAACGCCTCCAGCGCGGACAGGAGCTTGTGCGCGCCTCGCGACGCCCACTCGTCCTCCTCCGCCACATCCACCTTGATGGAAGCGTCGGGTTCCACCACGGTGGCGGGCTTCGTCGCGGGGAAGCCGCCGACGATGACTTTGCCTTCCTTGATCCACGTCTGCGCCTGCTCGCGCGAGCGCGCGATTTTGCGGCGGACGAGTTCGGCGTCGAGTCGCCTCCGTCCAGGTGCCACGTCTGAGTCTCCTTCTACTGGTTGCGTAGGGCGTCGCTTAAGACGTCGTGGGCGCGGGTGAGCTGCGACGCTTCGTCGACAAGCGATTGCACGGGCTCGGCGAGAATCTCCTGCACGCGCTGCGTGACTTCGGCGGGGCTGTGCTGCGTCGTGCGCGGGTCGTGTGGCTTCGGCGCGGGCACGCTACCACCACTTCGCCAGCGCGGCCTCGGCCTCCGTGGACGCCGCCCGCACATTCCTCGGCCCGGTGGGCTGCGCCCAGGCGACCTCGAGGGCGGTACGCAGCGCCTGAACGCTTGTCGACGCCTCCTCGCCCCCATCCACGACCAGCTCGTCGCCCTCCATCCGCGCCTGGAAGCCGCCCTGCGCACCGGGCCGCAGCGTAGCAGGCTCCGCCGCCAGCGCGCGCATATCTTCGCCGATGTACGTTGGGCGCTGCTGCGGCGGGGCCTGGAGCAGCGCGAGCGGCCCGGAGACGCCGGTGAGCACGTGGAGCGTGGGCATCCCCGCCGCGACGCCGCCAGCCAGGTCGGTGTCCAGGCGGTCGCCGATGCCCAGCGGCGACTTCGCCCCGAAGCGCTCGGCCGCCTGGTGGAACATCGCGGGCTCGGGCTTGCCCGCCGACCGTGGCGTCACGCCGGTGGCTGAGGTGACCGCAGCGATCATCGATCCGTTGCCTACCATCAGGCCCCGCTCCATCGGCAGCGTCGTGTCCATGTTGGACGCGAGGTAGACGGCGCCGGCGCGGATGGCCAGCGCGGCTTCGGACAGCTCCGCCCACCCGGTGTCCGGGTTGTGCCCGTGGAGCACAGCCTTCGGTGCGTCGTCGGCGGAATCCGTGACCTGGTACCCCGCGTCACGGACGAGATCCTTGAACGGCTGCGCGCCGAGCACGAGGACCGGATCCCCCGGTTCGAGCACGCCCTCCGCCAGCCCGAGCGCAGCCTGGGCCGAGGTGAGGACGTCGGCCTCGGCGGCGTTGAGCCCAATGTCTTGCAGCATCGCTGCGACCCTGCTCGCCGCACGGGAGGCGTTGTTCGTGATGTAGATTGCCTTGCACCCGGAGGCGTTGATCGCTTCGACGGCGTGCGGGATCGCCCGGCCGCCCTCCCAGACCGTGCCGTCCAGATCCAGCAGAAGCGCGTCGTGCTGCGCTTGTAGCGTCGTGTTTCCGTCCATGTCTCGTCGCGCTCGTTCTAGCTCAGCTCGCGGACACGCTCGTCCGCATCCGTGATGCCGTCTTCGTCTGCCTTGGCCACAGCGGCGAACCACTCCTTGGCCTCGTTCTCCCGCTGCACGGAGAGCAGCGCATCTGCGTACGCGTAGGCCAAACGCAGCTCGGAGAAGGTTTCAGGATGCAGCGTCGGGTCAAGGCGAGACAGCGTTGCCAGTGCGGAGTCGTGCTGCCCAAGATCGTGGCGCGCACCTGCGAGCACGATGGCCAGCTCGACGCGGTCTTCCGGCTCCAGCTGCCGAGCCTCCGGCGTCCGCCCCAGCTCGAGTGCCTTTTCGGGGCGGCCAAGGCCGCGCTCCGCGTCTGCCATGACGGCCAACAGGCCGGGGCCGCCGCTCATGCGGCGTGCCGCCCGCAGCTCGGAAAGCGCTTCCTTCCATTCACCGGCGTGGTAGGCCACGATTCCGTTGGTCTCGCGCACCACGCCCACGCGGCCTGCGCGGTTCTTCGCGGCACGCGCGTGGCGCAGCGCGAGCTTGGGGTCGTCCTCCAGCATCTCGATCGCCATCACCATGTGCTGCGCTACGCGGTTAGCGTTGTCCTTGGACAGCACGCGCAGGTCCTGCAGCACGGAACGATCAAGCTCATTGATGTCGATGCCATCCGGCAGATCCGGCTCGGAAATCTTCTGCGCCATCCGGTCCTCGCGGAACCCCTGCCGTGACGGGTTCGACCGATCATGCCGGACCTTTTTCTCAAACCTGTCGCCGCGGCCACCGCGACGCTTGTCATCGCGGCCACGCTTCGGCTTGCCACCACGGCCGTTCTGGCCACCACGCTTATACGACCGGTTATCGTTTTCCGACATCAATGCCCTTTCTTTCGCGTTCAACTCATTATAGGGTCTGTTGCTCTCGGACACCGCCAGGGGCGAAGTGCTTATCGACGCCACCGCCACACCAAAGGCCGCGAACCCTCACGAGCTCGCGGCCTTCTACTGAGCCCCTACTCCAGGCGAGGCGAACCTCACTACGGCAGCATCGCCGCAATCTCAGCGGGCAGCATCGGCTTCAGCGAAGGAAGCGCAGCTGCAACGCCGCCCAGCACCAACAGGATCACGCCGGCCGAGACGACTCCGATCCCCGCCCCGTTGAGCTTGCCGTCCTCATCGCTCAGCGCGTTCTTTCCCTCGGCATCTCCGGGCTTACCGCCGTCCTGAGAGCTGGAACCGCCATCGGTGCCCGGAGTCCCCGGCTTTGGCTTCGGCTTGGGCTTCGGCTT
>NZ_RDRE01000024.1 GCF_003693265.1 Corynebacterium gottingense | reverse complement strand
TCTCCCGCCTCCCGGTCCGCTACACCTTTAACAACCGCTACTTCAACGACACCTACGAGGGCCTGCCGGTCGACGGCTACGCCGCCTGGTTGGAGAAGATGGCGGAGCATGAGCTTATCGACGTCCAACTGTCCACCGACTACTTCGACTTCCGCGATGAGCTTCGCGCCGAATCCCCCGACGCCCCCGTGGTCTACACCGGGCCCGTGGACCAGTACTTCGACTACGCTGAGGGCCACCTGGGCTGGCGCACCCTGGACTTCGAGCGCGAAGTGCTGGAGACCGGCGACTTCCAGGGCACCCCGGTGATGAACTACAACGACGCGGACGTGCCGTACACCCGCATCCACGAGTTCCGCCACTTCCACCCGGAGCGGCAGGATAGCTATCCTGCCGACAAGACGGTGATTGTGAAGGAATTCTCCCGCTTCGCCGAGGACGGCGACGAGGTGTACTACCCGATCAACACGCCCGAGGACCGCGACAAGCTGAAGAAGTACCGCGAGCTTGCTGCCGAGGAGTCCCGCGAGAACAAGGTGCTCTTCGGTGGTCGCCTGGGCACCTACCAGTACTTGGACATGCACATGGCAATCGGCGCGGCGCTGTCCCTGTTTGATAACCACCTGCGCCCGCACTTCGAGGACGGCGAGGCACTGAACCAGGCACGCGGGCACTAGGAAGCAAACGTGCGACGGGATCTGGTGACTGCGGGGATTGAGAAGCTGGTCAACGCAATAGCAAGTGGCCATTTCTCTGAGGGGCAAGCCTTGCCTGGTGAGCAAGGGCTTGCTGATTTTCTCGAAGTCTCTCGGCCGACTATGCGGGAAGTGGTCCGTGCGTTAGCGGACCGAGGGGTCCTAGAGGTGGTCCATGGGCGTGGGACCTTCGTATTGCCACGCGCTCAGTGGCGCGATGTGGAAACTCTGGTTGAAGTGTGGCGCCAGGTCTTGCCTCAGTCTGAGGTGGATGAGCGGCTTACCGAAGTGCGTCGAATGATTGAGGTTGGCTCATGTGGCCATGCCGCCAACAATCGAACGACGAAAGATATCGCTCAGCTCGAGGCTTGTCTCGAGCGGTTTTCGGAGGCGGCCGCAGCTGGAGATCTTGAGGCTGCGAACAGGGCGGATGTGGACTTTCATAATCAAATTCTCCGTGCCACTAAGAATCCATTTCTCATGTCCGTGATGCGGCCACTCGAGGGAGCGTTGGCGGAATCTCGGCGCAGGACTACAGCGGATCCTGAGGTGCGTGCCCGCGCGGACTGGCATCACCGGGAGATACTGCAAGCGATTTCGGCGGGGGATGCTGAGGGGGCAAAAAATGCCATGCGCGCGCACATGAATCAGACTTGGGAAGATTTGCGGGGTTCCGACTCCCCTTGCGATCGGGGGTAATTTACTAGTGTCGCAGATCACATTTTAGGGTGCTATGCGATCTATATATTACGCTGCGGGTAACTCCTCAGAGGTCTGAGGAACTGGCCAAAGAAAGCGAGACACAATGGTTTCCCTGCAGACGTTGCTTGCGGACTACCCCGACCCGATTCGAGTTCCCGCATCAGACATTCCTGCCACCGATACCACGTTGGTAGTGCTGGACGATGATCCGACGGGTACTCAATCAGTTGCTGACCTCCCGGTGCTGACCCGCTGGAAAGAGGACGACATGGTGTGGGCGCTCCAGCAGGACGTCTCGGCGATTTATGTCATGACTAACTCCCGTTCGCTTGACCCGGTTGATGCTCGAGCAATCAACCTTGATGTCGCGCACGCCGCGATCGCCGCAGCGAAGAAGTTGGATAAGAAGGTTGCGTTCGTGTCCCGGTCTGACTCCACGCTGCGCGGCCACTATCCGCTTGAGCCGGATACGCTTGCAGAAGTTGCCGAGGCGAATGGACAGAGTATCGACGGCTACATCATTGTTCCCGCTTTCGGCGATGCCGGCCGTATCACTGTCGGTGGTGTGCACTACGCCGGTAATGACACGGATGGCTACCAAAAGGTGGAAGACACCGAATTCGCCCAGGACGCCACGTTTGGGTACAAGCACTCCCGCATCGCTGACTGGGTGGAAGAGAAAACTGATGGCGCAGTGAAGGCCGCCGACGTGATTGAGATCCCTCTAGACGTGGTGCGGGGGGAGCCGGGAGGCGTCGAAAAGCGACTGCTCGAAGCACGCGACCGCGTCCCGATCGCGGTGGACATTGTCACGGAAGATGATCTGCGTTTGCTGTCACTCGGTCTGATTGCGGCTGAACGTGCAGGTAAGAACTTCATTTACCGCGTCGGTCCGCCGTTTGTGCGTGCGCGGATTGGCCAAGATGTACCGGAGCCGGTGCACCCGGAGCGTGTGGCTGAACTGCGACAAAACACTGACAACGTCGACGGTGGTCTGATCGTGATTGGCTCGCATGTGCCCACCACTACACGTCAGCTTGCACGGTTGAAGAAGACTGACGATGCGCCCGTGGTGGAGATGGATGTCGCGCGCGTGATCGAGGAGGGCAGCGAAGACTATATCGCGGAGCTCTCCGCCAAGATTGAGCAGCTACTCACCCGTGGCAACGTCATTTTCCATACCTCCCGTGAGCTCGTACGTGGCGCAACCCCGGATGAGTCGCTTGCAATTGCCCGCAAGGTCTCCGATTCCCTGGTCACGGTGGTTAACCGCGTAGTCAATCGCGTCACACCCGCATTCGTGATTGCGAAGGGAGGCATCACGTCTTCCGACGTCGCGTCGAAGGGGCTGGAGATGACTCGCGCGATGGTTATCGGTCCGATGCAGCCCGGAATCATCTCCATGTGGCAGCTGCTCGACGGCCCTGCCGCTGGCGTACCGTACATCGTCTTCGCCGGAAACGTGGGTTCCGATGACTCGCTCGCCGAGGTCGTCGCCGCCCTTTCTACGGAGCACAACTAAACCACTGCAAACACTTAACTTTAAGGAGCTCAACATGTCACAGCACATCATCACCGTCGTAGGCCTCGGCGCCATGGGCCTGCCGATTGCCACGAATCTGCGTAACCACGACTTCTTCGTGCGCGGCGTGGATATCGACGAAGCACGCTTGGGGCTCGGCCGCGAGGCTGGCCTGGAGGTATTCAACACCGCGCTCAATGCCGTCGAGGGCGCTGATGTGGTGTTGCTTGCCGTGCGCAATCACGCGCAGCTTACCGAGGTGCTCTTCGGAGAAGCCGGCGTTGCCGACCGCATGAAGGACGGTGCCGCGATCCTGCTGATCTCCACCGTTGGTGTCGCAGCCGTAGAAGAAACCGCAGCGGTGCTCGCAGAAATGGGAATTGCACTTATCGACGCCCCCGTTTCCGGCGGCCCGGTCCGTGCCGGCGAAGGTGATCTGTTGGTCACCGTCGGTGCTGAGCCTGCAGTGGTCGACCGTTACCGCGATGTTCTTGAGGCCATGGCCGGCAATCTTGTGATTGTCGGTGGCAATCCTGGCAAAGGGCAAGCACTGAAGACCGTAAATCAGCTGCTCTGTGGCGTGCACATTGCTGCTGCCGGTGAGGCCCTCGCCTTGGCAGGCGAGCTTGGTCTGGATCAGAAGGCTACGCTGGATGCCCTGATGAGCGGTGCTGCGGCTTCCTTCATGCTGGGCGATCGCGGTGAGCGCATGCTGGACGCCTACACCGAGGAGGGGGCGGAGGTAAAGAGCCGCATCGACATCTTCGTCAAGGACATGGGAATCGTCACCGCTGCCGCGAAGTCCGCTGGCATCGCTGTGCCTGTTGCTGCCTCTGCCGAGCAGCAGTACCTGCAGGCGTTCGCTCGCGGCATGGCTGCGCAGGACGATTCCTCCATCATCACGATTGCCTCCCCGAGCGGCCCGAAGGGTGACAACGCATGATCACCGGAACTGGTCTCATTTGGCTTGGGCTCGCGGCCGTTGCCGTTCTGCTTGCCCTGGTGATTTGGGTGCGCATGCCTGCCTTCGTGGCCTTGCTCCTGGTTTCCCTTGCCACAGCACTGCTCTCCGGCATCCCGCTGGCCGAGTCTGTCGGCGTGATCACTGGCGGTGTGGGCAAAACTCTCGGCTCCGTCGCAGTGGTTGTCGGCCTTGGCGCCATGTTGGGCAAGATTATTGAAGAATCCGGTGGTGCGACAGCCCTCGCCCAGTACTTCACCGGCAAACTCGGCCGTAAACGCATTGTCGCTGCCGTGGTCATCGCCGCCTTCATCCTTGGCATCCCGGTATTCTTCGACGTCGGCTTCATTATTCTCGCGCCGATTACTTTCGGTTTCGCGGCCGTAGCCAACATCAACCCAATCAAGATCGGGCTGCCCGTTGCCGCAGCACTTCTCACCGTCCATGTTGTGGTGCCACCTCACCCGGGCCCCGTTGCAGTAGCTGAGCTGCTCGAGGGCGATGCTGGTCTCCTTCTCACTATCGGCCTGCCAATCGCCGCAGTTACTGTGGCGTTGGGCTACCTGGTTACCCGCCGCATCGACGTCAGCGCCATTGGGCGCTCTACATCCCCGGTCGAAGACGCAGGCGTTACTGAGGTGGAAAATCCACCGTCGCCATGGACGATCATTGGTCTGATTCTCCTGCCGATCATTCTCATCATGCTGGGCACTACCAGTGCAATGGTGCTTGAGGAGGGGTCCGTCGCCCGCGATGTCGCCGCTTTCATCGGTGCCTCCCCGGTGGCCCTCCTCACCGTTGTGCTTGTGTCCTGGTTCGTGCTTGGTAGTCAGCGTGGCTGGAACCGTCAGGAATCTTCGGAAGTCTTGGACTCCGCCCTGCCGGCTGTAGCTGTAATCATCTTCGTTACTGGCGCTGGTGGCGCGTTCGCTAACGTGCTC
Organism: Corynebacterium gottingense; assembly: GCF_003693265.1. GTDB lineage: Bacteria > Actinomycetota > Actinomycetes > Mycobacteriales > Mycobacteriaceae > Corynebacterium > Corynebacterium gottingense. The sequence continues at coordinate 10,804 of NZ_RDRE01000024.1, read as the reverse complement.
GTCGAATCCGGCATCGGCCAGGTCCTTTCGGACCTCCTCGCCGGCAGCGGCCTCCCGCTCATCCTTACCGCGTACTTGCTCACCGCTGCACTCCGCGCCGCGCAGGGCTCCGCAACGGTGGCGCTTCTCACCACCGCAGGTCTCGTGGCTCAGCCCATCGCGGACGCTGGTCTGAGCAGCGTCCAAGCTGCCCTCATTATGGTTGCTATAGGCTTCGGTGGCCTGGGCCTCAGCCACATCAACGACTCCGGTTTCTGGATCGTGACTAAGTACCTTGGCCTCAGCGTCAAACAGGGTCTCCGATACTGGACCATTGTGTCTACCGTATTTGGGCTCATCGGTTTCCTGCTTACTTGGGCCGTATACGCGGTAGTGTAGAGGCGATTCGGAACAACGGGCGCTGCTAGGTATCTGGCTTGAGTATCTCCGGTACTCGCGCGATAGCGCCCGCCAGGGCCAAATACATTATTCCTTGGCCCTGGGGTTACGGAATCCTGAGGTCCTATACACTCTGTCGGTTGCAGTACTATTAGCCCGGTAAGGGTGAGTCCAGACCATTGACTGCAGTTCTCGATGCTTCGCTGCCAAGTCCTCTTGCCTCCGAGCTTCTTGATCTAGCCGACGAATGGCTAACTGAAAATCATTCATCGAGGAATTTCGGCGCATCCGTGTTTTGGGGGAGCTAACTTTCTGCGCAACAGCCGATTTCTTGTTCTTACGGCCCCTTTTGTTTCTGCTGCGGTTTTTTCTTGTGATGGATTCAAGAATTTCGGCGCCCCTCACGCCGGATTCGAGCCTGCGCCAGATGCGTGAGTATTTCTTTTCGACTTCATTCAATTTGTCGAGCGTTTCCGGTTTCTGTGTTGCCGGGACTGCACCCTCTCGGATCTGTTTGAGGGTGTCCAGCAGTGCACCTCGTTCTTTTTCATAAAGAAGTCGAACATCAGCTGCTTCGCGGTCGACCAACAGTTGAGCGCGGTCAAATGGAGTGAGCTCGGGAGTTTTCTCAGCGTTTGTTTGGGCTTGCCGGTTTTCTTCGCTTCAGCTTCGGACTCCGACCCGTCATACTTCTGTCGGGATCTAAAACTGCTGGAAGTATCGCCGTTGACTGAAGACTCACGCCCCTTCTGGGGCTTAAACTTCATTGCTTCCTTGCGGATCTTCTCGTATCGGTGCCCTTCGCAAATGCTCGTGAGTTCCTCGAGGAATCGCCTCCGTGGCACATCGAATGAAACTGTTCTAGACGTTGACTCCAGCGCCTCTTTGGCAGTAGCTTCTAACTGCCTGTCGAACAATCGCAACGCCACGCGTATAGCTTCGATCTGTCGGACGAGAACGAGATTCTCACGGGTAGTATTCGGGCCGGGCGCGGCATTAATGATTCTTTCGTTCATTGACATATCGCGTGGTCCTTCTTGCTAAAGAAGTTGCTTCGGTAAGCGCCAGATTCTGTTGCCCAAAGGGGTGACGAGGACACCCGGTCTAATCTTCATTATGAAATCTTCGTCGGCCTCGGTGCGGGGGAAGTATTTTGCGCCAGGTGTACTTGTTAAACCAATAATCGGAGGATAGGTCGGATCGTAATCCACAACTACGTTATATGTCTTGAGGCGCCGTATTAGGCTGTTCGCGCGTTCTAGGGATTCTTCGCTTAAATTATCCGGAGCGACCGCAGCATGGCCCACCAGGCGAAAAGATACGATGGTTGAGTTTCTCGCTAGCTCTGGATCGACCTCCCAAGGCATGTTTTCCCTCACAGTAGTGATAGGCGAAATATGACCGCCTTGCTTGGCGAGCTTATTCACGTACTGGCGAGTGACGCCGTAGCTCTGGGCGATGTCTGTCTGTCGCTGGCCAGATTTCATGAGATAGATGACAAGCGATGGCGTAAGCCCACTCATGTTTTCCCTTTCATGGGTAGTTCTTTAAAAAAGTTGAAACTTATTAGTCGTATTACGCCGCCTCCGACCAGCGTGGAGCGAATCGCTCCATCTGTTCCAGAACGAGCACTACTGCCTCGTTGCGTTGCTCTCGTGGGTATCCGTTCTTGCGCAGCAAGGTCTTGATGGAGCGCCGAAGTTTGGCGCGGACGTCGTCGCGCACGGTCCAGTCAGTCTTGGCGTCGCGGCGCAACGTTTTCACGAGGTCGCGGGCGATTTGGGCGATGACATCGTCGCTCAGCACTTCGTCGGCCGAGCCGTTGGAAGCAACAACGTCGTAAAACGCAAGTTCGTCATTGTTCAGCGGTGGGTGAAACTGTTCGCCACGTTGAGTTTCCGCCACGATCTCCTTTGACAGCTCGATCAGCTCAGCGATGACTTCGGCGGAGGTGAGCTGCTGGTTGGTATAGCGGTTCATCAGTTCGCGGATGCGTTCGGAAAACTGTTTCGCGCGTACTTCGTTGTTGCCGGTGGCTGCGCGAGACTCTTGGAGGAGGTCGCGACGAAGGGCGTCGATCAGTAGCGCGGTCCTCGAATCTCCGTGCTTTTCGAGTTGAAGTGCTTCGATGTTGAGGTCTTGAAGGTTTGGCAGGTCGCGATCAATTTCTTCATAGATGTCGATGACCTTTGAAGACGCGCTTGAGTCAACGACGAGTTGGCCGAGCAGCGTAAGGACTTCCTCGTTGAGTGGTTCGCCGTTGGCACGCCGGTCTGCAGCGTCCATTTTGATGAGTTGATTGCGTATGTCGGAGTAGAAACGCACGTCGCTACGGCATTCGTCGGCGTTGGGGCTACCTGATGCCAGTGACCATGCTCGAGCGAGCTTGCCAGCTAATTCGTTGAATTGCTTCGCGAGTTGGTAGCGGCCGTTCTCGTCAGCAGTCTTTGGATCGCGGAGCTTTGCAAGTAGTTGGAGGCGTGCTTTGCGTTGCTCACCGGCTGCCTCGAGCACCCGCCATTCTTCGCCAGCGAGAGCATCGAGCTTTTCGACGAACCCGCGTACGATCTTCAGTGCTTCCTCAATGCTTTGGCCGACTACTTTCTCGTCTTCTTCGGTCGTACTCTTTGTGAACTCGGCGATTGCTGCCTGGAGATTGTCGATGAGTGGCGCGTAGGCAACGAGGAGACCGCTTTCCTTTTGGCGGAACTTCCGATTGACCCGGGCGAGTGTTTGCATCAGCAGCGCGCTTTTCAGCGGGCGGTCCAGATACAGCGTGTGTAGCGGAGGTGCATCGAACCCGGTCAGCATCATGCCCTGGACGATGGCAATTTCGAGCTCGTCATCGGGGTCTTTCATGCGGTCCTTGATAGCGTCCATTCGGCTCTGGTTACGGATGTGTTTCTGCAGGTGAGCAGGGTCGGATGCTGAACCGGAATAGATGACTTTGATCTTGCCATCGAGGTCGTTGTCGCTGTGCCATTCTGGGCGGAGTGCGATGATTCTTTCGTACAGGTTGGCCGCTATATCCCGGGTCTGTACCACGATCATTGCTTTGCCAGGCGCGCCAATGAACTGCCGCATGTTTTCGCGGCGGTCTTCCCAATGACGTATGAAGTCCTCGGCAAGCGTGGTGAGGCGCTGCTCCGATCCGTAAATAGTGTTCAGCACGGCGACTGAGCGCTGTGCCTTCTCCCGATCTTCTTCGTCAATGTCGGCGAGGATATCGGTGGCTGCTTCGTCGATATCTTCATCCGTAATCCCCTGAATCCGTTCGAGGGGGATGAGGCGGGGCTCGAAATAGACTGGAACCACGGCACCATCGGTGACGGCCCGATTCATGTCGTAGACGTCGATTTCACCACCGAATACGTTACGGGTGTTTCGGTCCCACTCGTCGATTGGGGTGCCGGTGAACGCGATCATGGTGGCGTTCGGCAGTGCGGTACGGAGGTGATGTGCGTAGCCATCCGCGTTGGTGTCGCCGAATCCGTAGTGGGAGCGGTGAGCCTCGTCCGAGATAACCACGATGTTGTGTCGCTCAGAAAGTACTGGGTGTTCCAGCTCGCGGTCGTCGTTTTTTCCTTGCAAACCGAACTTTTGCAAAGTGGCGAAGTAAATGCCACCAGATTGGCGTTGACTGAGCTGTTCACGCAAGTCTTCACGGCTAGTGATGTGGACTGGTGACTCAGGCAGAAGCGTTGAGACGGAGAATGTGTCGAAAAGCTGTTTATCTAGCTCGTTGCGGTCGTTTAATACGACGACAGTGGGGGAGTCCATCCGTGCGTCGCGCATGATCTTCGCGGTGTACATTTCCATTTCCATAGACTTGCCAGACCCGGTTGTGTGCCACACAACGCCGGCCTTTTTGTCGCTCCTCGCTGCTTGGATAGTCCTGCCGGCAGCTTTCGTCACTGCGAAATACTGGTGGGGTTTTGCCACGCGCATGCGGAGCTCGCCGTCGATTTCGTCAAATGCGGTGAAGTCCACAAAGATCTGGCCGAAGCGTTCGACATTGAACAGGCCCCACATGAGCATGTCGAACTCGGTCATTCCTTCCCCGTCCACGACGATGAGTGGCCCCTGTTCGAAGGGATTGCCGTCGTCGTCGACGCGCCAGCTGCTCATGTGTTCGCGTGGGGTGAATGGCGTTCCATAAAGCGCGCCGATGCCGTCGGATGCGACAACTACGTTTGCGAAGCGGAAAGCAAGCGGGAACTCTTCGACGTAGGTTCGCAACTGGTTGTAGGCGTCTTCGACGGTCGCGGTGGATCCTGATTGTTTCAGCTCAATGATGGCCAGCGGCATCCCGTTGACGTAGAGCACGACGTCGAAGCGACGCTCTTTGTCCAGGTTACGGATGGTGATTTGGTTGGCCGCAATGTAGTCATTCTTGGATGGATTGCGGGAGAAGAACGTGATGGTTGGGTTCTGACGCTTTCCGTTTGCATCGACATATTCAATCCCGCGGTATCCCTCTACGAGAATTTCATGTAGGCGGTGGTTTTCGGCGATCGCGCTTTGCGACTGGGGTGTGATCACTTCTGCCATCGCTTGTCTCAAGTACTCGTCTGGTACTTCGGGGTTTAGATTGCGTAGTGCGTTGAGGAGGCGACCGCGAAGCACGATGTCGCGCCAGTTCTCACGCTCGCCACTGCCGGGAGCGAGCGTTTTGCCTTCCTCAGGCTTCCAGTCGAGTTCGCCGAGCAGGTCAAGTGCATCGACTTCGAACATTGCTTCGCTGTACATCATGGTTCTAGACTTCGTGTTCCTCATCCAGGGTTTCTGTACCTGCAGCAGTTGCTTCCTGTTCCGCTTCTCTTACTGTGATCTTGCCATTCATCAGCAGCGGAAGCAGCTCATCGCGGGTTTTGGTGAGCGTTAGATTCTCATCTCTTATTTTTCTAGCGAGCTTGAGCAAAGGAGAAGTCGCGGAGTCGAAAGTGGTAAGACTTTCTTTACTAGGCCAAGCAGTTTCGTAAGCCCCTAAATCACCATGTTGAACTCTCTGCCGACCAGAAGTTCCTGTCATCGTTTGTTCTGCGAAGGTGCGAAAATCCGTTGACCTGGCTATTGCGTAAGGGGCTGCGGGTGGAACTCCTGATGGCGGTCGCATCACAATGAATTCCGTTGACCCAGAGCCGACCTCGTCAGTGGAGAGGAAGTCTACGAATCCACATTTGCCGTTCTCAAAGCAAGGGGTGATTCGGGCAAGAAGTGTGTCGTCATTTTGAAAGCGGGATCCACTTTTAGCTTCGCGGAAAACCCATTCTTGTACAGAAAACCCGCTTTCAGGTAGGTTTTTCATCTCGATGGTTTTAACCAACGTGCCCTTTGGGACGGAAATTTTTGGGTTGAACTCAACCACATCGCCAAGACAGACAAGATCCGCATCGAAAGTGGCCGAAACTTGCCACAAAGCCTGAATAGTTTCGTCTATAACCGCCAACACGTGGTTATTTGCCGTGGTCTTGTCGTCGAGAGAACCAAGGACATCAACGATGCGGTCTTGCTCAGGCCTAGATGGAGCAGTCACCCTGAAACCACTAATGTGGTTACGGTTCAGAGAAGCTTGGGCGGTTCCCGAATTAAAACCGGTCAAATCAATTGTTTGGAATAGATAAAAGAGCCATTTTGGATTATTGCCTTTAAAATCTTTAGCAAACAGTGTTGTATTCAATGGCCAAAAGTCCGTGTCACTCCACTTTGGAATGCCGAGGTTTGAGCTTCGCCCGATGACAAAACCGGGGCCGGCGACTTTTGCTTGGTTATGACTTGCGATTTTCTTTCCGGCAGAAAGAACTGGAACATTACCAGGGATACGGCTCTTGGTCGGGAGATCGAACCCCCTCTGGAGCGTGACTAATTCTCCCAGAGTGGTTTCTGTCCAGGGCATTATTGCAACCTCCCCAACTGTTCGCGGACAACGACGCCGAGGCGTGCGGATTCGTCTAAAGCGGCGTTCAGTTCTGCCTGAAGGCGTGTGATTTTTTCGTCGATCGGTTCTTCGTCTTCTTCGTCTTCGACGAACCCGACATAACGGCCTGGGGTGAGTGTGAAGTCCGCTTCGCGAATCTCTTCGAGCGACACAGATTTGCAGAAGCCGAGCTCGTCGTTGTACTCGCTCTCGGTGGATGAGCGGCCACGCCAGGTGTGGAACGTGTTTGCGAGCTTCTGGATATCCTCATTCGAGAAAGTACGCTCGGTGCGGTCAACCATGTGGCCGAGTGAGCGTGCGTCGATAAGAAGGAACTGACCGCGGCGGTCGATGGCCCCCTTAGAACCGACACCCTTGTCCTTGGCGAAGAACCAGATGCACACCGGGATCTGTGTGCCGCGGAATAGTTGAGTCGGCAGTGCGATCACGCACGACACGATATCGTCTTCGAGCATATTCTTACGGATCTCGCCTTCACCCGACGTGTTTGAAGTCATGGTGGCATTCGCCATGACGACGCCGGCTTCACCCTGAGCGCTCAGCTTCGAGATGATGTGCTGCATCCAGCCAAAATTGGCATTGCGCTCCGGCGGCACGCCGTAAATCCAGCGCTTATCGTCGGTGCTGCGTACCCAGTCTTTGATGTTGAATGGCGGGTTGGCCAGCACATAGTCCATCTCCACGCCTGGGTGGATGTCGCGGGCAAAAGTATCGCCCCAACGCTCGCCGAGACCGCTCGCGCTTAAAGCGTGAATGGCAAGGTTCATGCGGGCCATGCGCCACGTGCGTTCGTTGAGTTCCTGTCCATAGACAGCAATCGCAGACTGGTCCTTATCATGCGCGTCGAGGAACTTTTCTGCCTGAACAAACATGCCACCGGAACCACAACATGGGTCATAGACGCGGCCTTCGGTCGGCTCGAGGATCTCCACCAGCGTCCGCACCACTGAGCGCGGGGTATAGAACTCGCCGCCGCGCTTCCCCTCTGCAGATGCGAAGCGCGCGAGAAAGTACTCGTATACCTCCCCCAACAGATCGCGGGCGCGCTCCGGTCCTTCTGCGGTGAATCGAGTGGTGCTGAACAGGTCCACGAGCTCACCCAGGCGACGCTGATCCACGCTATCGCTGTTGTAATTGTGCGGCAGCGTGCCTTCCAGCGAAGGATTATCGGCCATGAGGGCTTCGGCAGCTTCGTCGATAAGTTTGCCGATGCTCTTAAACTCACCACCAGCGCCTTCAGTCTTGCCCTTGGAATGGCGCTTGAGGTAATCCCAGCGGGCTGTTTCTGCTACCCAGAAGACGTTCTTTTCCAAGTAAGCGTCATGATCTTCGAGGTCCTCGAGAATATCCTCCTCACTTACGCCGTCTTCTTCGAGTTCAGCTCGAAGTTCCTCGCGGCGAGCATCGAAAGCATCGGTGACGTACTTAAGAAACACAAGGCCCAGGACGATGTCCTTGTATTGGGAAGCGTCCATGGAACCGCGCAGCTTATCGGCTGCTTTCCACAGAGTATCCTGGAATTCTTTGACGGGGGTCGGAGTCATATCTGGGATCCTACTTTCCTGCGAAGACAAGATTGATCAGGGCTTCGCTCGCGTGTTTGGTTTCGCGCTCAAGCTGGTGTGCAGCCGAGCGGGCGCTGTCGAGCGAACGCTGCGTCTCTGCAATGACCGCCTGTTGATCACGGTTGAGCTCTGGGATGACAAGACGTGCTACTGGATTTCGACGTGGCACCCGGCCACGACTGTCGGAATTCATCGGGGCGTTGAGACACGCGGCGATGAAGTACGGGTCGTAGGCATCGGATGCAGCGCGGAACACTATGAAATGCCTTGAAGGAACCCAATTTTGGCCATCGTCCTCGTGAACTCGCGCCGGGGCGGTTCCCAACCGCGGCATCAGGATGTCACCAGGTTGCAGTAAATCTTCGGGATCGAAGTCATTGACAAAGGCGGGGGCCACATTGTCGTTTGGAGTTGCGAGACGGGCGCTGCCCGTGGACTGGCTTTCGTCGTAGCGGTGGCTACCGGCAATACGAATGAAGTGACCGGCGTTGACGAGCTCGCCCATAGTGGTGGACGTGGTTGAAGGCGGGATTGTATCTGCGGAGACGCGGGGGGCGGAGATATTCATGAAGTCCTTTGTGGTTGTTTGTAGGCGTTGGAAAGCGGCATCGAACTCGGCGGCTGCGTCGTTCGGGTCGGTGGGCTGAACGAGATAGGTTGACGGGTGAAGCGATCCGTCGTTGGTAACGACATCTGCCAAGGAAACTGCCTTGTACAGCACGTCCGTGTCTTGCTTGTTACGTGCGGCGGTGAGCCAATCTGCAATTCGCTGGGGGACAGATTCCGGCTCCTGGCCAGAAGCATCAATGAGCAACGGTTCTCTGACACCCCCTGTACTTAGTACCCACAGTGCAACTGGAATACGCGACGCAGAGAGTATCCCGCCAGGGAGTTGTACGACAGCTTCGATTTGTCCTTTCGCTGTGAGGCGCTGCCGATGTTCCTTGAATCGATCATTGAACGTTGTGCCCAACCCCGTAATAACGTACGCGCGCCCGTCGGTAGCTAGGTGTTGCACACAATAAAGTAGGAAGAGGTCGTCGCTCATGAGTCCCCTCAACGGGTAATTTGGGAAAACACGTTGTAGGTGATCTAGCTCCTCTCCCGCAAAGCGCATACCTATCGTAGGTTCACAGACGATGAGATCAGCCTGGACATCGGAAAACGGATCGTAGCGAAGGGAATCGCCGGTTTTGATGCTGGCTTTCTGCTCTGTGAGGTGTACTAGCAGTCGGGCCAGGCTAGCGGAATAGGGATCGATTTCTACACCCGCGAGCTGCGCCGTTGGTGCATGCTTCCCGGCGCTAAGGAGGGTCCCGCCAATTCCGCAGGCGGGGTCCAATACGGTCTTCACGTTCTTGGTCGTAGTCGAAGCGGCTGCCGCAAGTGCTGCGCTGGAAAGAGACCTGGAGGTCCCATACTGGCTGCGAGCTCCACGTGATCTGATGCCTAGGAATCGGTCGACTATAAGCTGAGCAGCTTTGTCGTAGTCCTTTAAATCCAGATTGGCGATGCCATTCTCTACGTCTTCGATGGTTTTAGCGCTTATGCGGGACCGGAGTTTTTCGAATTCATCCGAGGGCTGAAACGCGGGGTCTTTATCCAGCGCCAATAGCGTGAGCAGTACCAACGGGTAGTTTTCAACGGGGATCGCGCCTCGCAATAGATTTGCGACGGCCCACAGGGCGGTGACTTGTAGCTCCTGTTCGGCGTCTTCAGGGAAGAAATCGTTACGTTTGAGCCATTCGATGACCGAGGCTGCCTCAAACAGGGGTTTACGTGGAGTTGACTCTTCTACAGGGGCTGGAAAGTCATCGTAACGCTTTCTCCAGTTACTCACCGCCGGGCGGCCGACTTGGGCGAGCTCTGCGATGTCCTTGAGAGTGAGGTGTCCGGTGGTCGCAACCATTTAGGCTGTCTCCTTAACGTGTCGGTGGAGTTGAATAACGTTCGTGTGTTCTTCGGAGGTGGTGAGCTGATCGGTTCTGACCCGTGCGTAGCCGTCCTCTGCTAGGTGTACCTCGGCTGCGGCGAGCCGAAGCTGTGTGGAGAGTTGAAAGCCGTGGGAATACACCTTGGTTGGCACTCCCAATTCTGCCGCGTGGGCTACTGGCTCTGCGAAGATTCCGTCTCCGGAGACGAGCGCTATCTCGTCGAACTGTCCGGGGTTCATGTGCATAATCTCGTCGATTAATCGATGGTCTGCGCCGTCTGACCCTATTCCTGCGAGTAGGCGGGGCCCTTTCCAACCTGCGTTCACATCTAGGATCCCGCCCTTGTCGGATGCAATGACAACGATTTCGCCTTCTTTAAGTCCCAGCCAGACTGTGAGCATCTTTTTGCACCACTTGGCCTGGGCTGAGCTTTGAATCGGGCCGCCGTTGAAGTTTTCAATGTCAATGAGGATGAGGCGGCGGGGGTTGGGGTGTTGCTGCGGCGTTTTGGCGAGTGCTAGTGCGTTCATTCGTTGAGGTCCTTTCTGGCTCTTCGACTAACAAGATGAACTGTAACCTACGTTCGCACTTGGTGCAAATCTATGTATGTTCACACTCCAAAAGGCCTGGTTGACGGCACTTTGTTCCATGAGTGTCTCTGGGATTATCGCGTTTAGCTATGTTTATAATGGTTGTGAACGTTGAGTGGATGCTGCATGAGGTGGCTAACTACCTTCCTGGACATGCACATGGCCATCGGCGCGGCGCTGTCCCTGTTTGATAACCACCTGCGCCCGCACTTCGAGGACGGCGAGGCACTGAACCAGGCACGCGGGCACTAAGGGGGCCGACAGCCCGCCCTTCTTCCTTTAGGTAAGGCAATCCTATATAGTCTGCAGGGTGAGTTTTAGGCCTTTCCTTGCAACCGTCCTCCGTAGTGAACGTGTCGCGCCGAATTTCCAACGAGTGACGTTCACCGGGGTCGATGC
>NZ_RDRE01000023.1 GCF_003693265.1 Corynebacterium gottingense | reverse complement strand
TCGGTATGGCCACCAACATCCCGCCGCACAACCGCAACGAGCTGGCGGAGGCCATCTACTGGATCCTGGACAACCACGACGCGGACGAGAAGGCGACGCTCGACGCGGTGCTGGAGCGCGTGAAGGGCCCAGATTTCCCCACCTCCGGCCTGATTGTGGGCGACAAGGGCATCAAGGAGGCCTACACCACGGGCCGCGGCTCGATCCGCATGCGCGGCGTGACCGAGGTCGAGGAGGTGGGCAACCGCCAGGTCATCGTGATCACGGAGCTGCCGTACCAGGTCAACCCGGACAACTTCATCCACAACATTGCGGATCAGGTGAATGCGGGCAAGATGGCCGGTATTGCCGACATTGATGATGAGTCTTCGGACCGCATCGGTATGCGCATCGTCGTGAAGCTGAAGCGCGACGCTGTGCCTCGCGTGGTGCTGAACAACCTGTACAAGCACTCGCAGCTGGAGACGAACTTCTCCGCCAACATGCTCTCCATCGTGGACGGCGTGCCGCGCACCCTGCGCCTGGACCAGATGCTGCGCTACTACGTGAAGCACCAGATCGAGGTCATCGTCAGGCGCACCCAGTACCGCCTCGACGAGGCCGAGAAGCGCGCCCACATCCTGCGCGGCCTGGTCAAGGCCCTCGACGCGTTGGACGAGGTCATCGCGCTCATCCGTCGCAGCCCGACGGTGGACGATGCGCGCCAGGGCCTCATGAAGCTTCTCGACGTCGACGAGATCCAGGCCAACGAAATCCTCGCCATGCAGCTGCGCCGCCTGGCCGCTCTGGAGCGCCAGAAGATCGTGGACGACCTGGCGGAGATCGAGCGCCTGATCGCGGACTACAAGGACATCCTGGCCAAGCCGGAGCGCCAGCGCGAGATCGTGGCGACGGAGCTCAAGGAGATCGTGGACAAGTTCGGCGACGAGCGCCGCACCCGCATCGTGGCCGCCACCGGCGACGTCACGGAGGAGGACCTCATCGCCCGCGAGAACGTGGTGGTCACCATCACCTCCACCGGCTACGCCAAGCGCACGAAGGTGGACGCCTACAAGAGCCAGAAGCGCGGCGGCAAGGGCGTGCGTGGCGCGGAGCTGAAGCAGGACGACGTGGTCAAGCACTTCTTCATCTGCTCCACGCACGACTGGATCCTCTTCTTCACCAACTTCGGCCGCGTCTACCGCCTCAAGGCGTACGAGCTGCCGGAGGCTGGCCGCACCGCCCGCGGCCAGCACGTGGCCAACCTGCTGGAGTTCCAGCCGGAGGAGAAGATCGCCCAGATCATCCAGATCCAGTCCTACGAGGACGCCCCGTACCTGGTCCTGGCTACCCGCGACGGTCGCGTGAAGAAGTCCCGCCTCACGGACTACGAGTCCGCGCGCTCCGCCGGCCTCATCGCCATCAACCTCAACGAGGGCGACGCACTGATCGGCGCCGCGCTGACGCAGAACGACGACGACCTCCTGCTCGTCTCCGAGCAGGGCCAGGCCATCCGCTTCCCGGCGGATGATGATCAGCTGCGGCCGATGGGCCGCGCCACCGCCGGCGTGAAGGGTATGCGCTTCCGCGGCGACGACCAGCTGCTCGCCATGACGGTGGTGCAGGACGGCGAGTTCCTGCTCGTGGCCACCAGCGGCGGCTACGGCAAGCGCACCGCCATCGAGGAGTACAACCAGCAGGGCCGCGGCGGCATGGGCGTGATGACGTTCAAGTACACCCCGAAGCGCGGCAAGCTCATCGGCGCGCTGGCGGTGGACGAGGACGACCAGATCTTTGCCATCACCTCCGCGGGCGGCGTGATCCGCACCGAGGTCACCCAGATCCGCCCGTCCTCGCGCGCCACCATGGGCGTGCGCCTGGTGGATCTTGGCGACGACGTCGAGCTGCTGGCCATCGACAAGAACGTCGAGGACTCCGGCGAGGAGGAGGCCACCGCGGTGGCGAAGGGCGAGAAAACCCTTGAAGAGGCCCAGGAGGCGACGCAATCGTCGATAAGCGGGGCCCCCGACGACGCCGAGGGTGAGGAGTAGGCGATGGCCGCACGCAAGGTAACCATCCGCAACGTCGGCGCGGGTTCCGTGTTCAAGGTGGCGACGATTCTGGCGCTGATCGGGTTCGTCGCGTGGATGCTGGGCATCACGATCGTCTACTTCGGCCTCGAGCAGGCTGGCGTGATCGAGTCGGTGAACTCGCTGATCGGCGGCGTCGGCGGCGACCAGGCCATCGACATGACCATCGTGCTCTCCGCCGCGGGCCTGCTGGGCCTGATCGGCGTGGTGTTCACCGCGATCATGGCGCCGCTAACCGTGGTGATCTACAACAGCATCGCGGATCTGGTTGGCGGCGTCACCTACACCATGTCCAACCGCGCACGGTAGGTTCGGCGGGGCTTTGGGGTGCTTATCGACGCCACGTAACCGCCCCAAAAACCCGCCCCCACCAGCTGATTTGGTGGTTATGGCGACGGTGCGTAATATTCTTATCCGTTGCCAGGGCCTATAGCTCAGTCGGTTAGAGCGCATCGCTGATAACGATGAGGTCGCAGGTTCGATTCCTGCTAGGCCCACTGGGACGCTATAATATATAGAGTCTCGGCAATGGGGCATTAGCTCAGTTGGTAGAGCACCTGCTTTGCAAGCAGGATGTCAGGAGTTCGATTCTCCTATGCTCCACAGGACAAACCCTGTACCGTGCGCGGTACAGGGTTTTCTGTTTTCCCCGGCCCTGCTTGCTTCCAGGCCCGGAACCGCAGGTGTTTCGGGTTGTTTCTGTGCTGATTTTAAGTTTTTGGGTGGGGTTTGCGCCTATCGGCGGGGGTGGGGCGGAAATGTGTTGTATATCACGCAAACTTTTTTGGGGTTTTGTCAGGTTGTAAATGTCGAGGTCAACGCGTTGCTGCGTTGGCTTGGGTGTGGCTGTGCGTGTTGTGGTGGGGTTTTCGCGGTGTCTGTGGTGATAGTGGACTACTTTCCACGAAATTGTTGTGATTGAATGAAAGTCTGTCAGTGTGAAGATCCGTGTTCAGGAGATCTCCAGGCTGCTTCGAATATCTCCGTCAAGTTTTTAAGGATTGAGCCGTTGCAAAACGCACATCTTAAGAAGCGCGTCATGGCCGCGCTTATCTCCACCGCCGTCGTCGCTAGTGGAACTGTTGTTGCTACCCCGTCCGCGCACGCAGACATTGCTGTTACGAGCAAGTATTCCCAGCTTCCTGCAGATGAGCAGCAGGCAGCTGTGAAGTTCAACTCCAACATCGGCTACCAGCAGGGTGCGTTTAATCAGGCGCACCTGATGTACGCCAACAACTTCGGCCCCGGCTGGTGCATCGACTTTGCGCAGCCCGCTCCGCAGCAGGATTCGCCCTACGTGGTGCGCAAGCTCGACGGCGTTTCCGGCCTGTACGGCTACAACGGTGAGCAGGGCGGCAACCTGGAGATCAACCCGGACATCGAGCGCGCCGCCATCGCCGGCACCAAGCGCATGCTTGACGCGTTTAACAGGGGCGACATGGAGCAGGCCGCGAAGCTGAACTTCGCCCTGCAGGCACTCCTGTCCAACCACAAGGAGACGCTGAACCTGCAGCGCGGCTACATCTACGGTGACTACAAGGAGACCACCGGCGGCTTCCCCAAGATCTCCAAAGAGGAGTTCGCACAGTGGACCGGCTTTGAGGTGCGCAAGCAGAGCGGCGCTGTTTCCGGCCAGTCCCAGTACATCCTGCGCAAGAGCGCCTCCTTCCAGGAAGCGACCAGCAATGTCAAGGACGGCGAGTACGTCACCGTTCTGGTCCCGCGCGACTACAACATCAGCGACGAGCTTGGTAAGGAAGGCACAACCCAGCGCCTCATCACCATCGGTCAGCCGGGCCTGGTTGGCTACGAACCGAACCCGAAGGGCCCGAATGTGACGGTGAAGACCACCACCGTTACCGAGACCCCTGAGGTGGTGACCAAGACCGAGACCATCCCGGGCAACACTTACACCAAGACGGTTACTGAGCAGCCGGTCACCGAGACCGCACGCAAGACCGTCACCCCGACCTCCACCGTCACCGAGTGGGAGCAGCCGCAGGCTGAGGTGACCAAGACGGTCGAGCCGACCCGCACCGAGACCGAGAACGTCACCCCGAGGACCACGGTGACCGAGGTTGAGCGCGAGGACACCGAGACTGTCACCGAGACCACCACGCTGCCGCAGCGCACCGTCACCGTGCGCAAGGGCACCCCGGTGGTGAAGACCGTGACCGAGAAGGCCACCGCCACCGCAACGGCAACCGGCGACGCGAAGACCGAGGTTGCAACCGTCACGGCTGAGCCGAAGTACGTCACCGAGACGCAGACCCGCCCGGCGACGACCTCTACCAAGACCGTCACAGCCGAGCCGTCCACCGTCACCGCAACCACGACGGTGAAGAACGAGACGCACCAGACGAGCGAGAAGACCATCGAGGTCGAGCGCTTCTTCCGCTCCTACAAGTACGCCTTCAACTTCTCCCAGAAGAAGGACACCCGAGTCATCCCGGTGGAGAAGCTGACCAACTGGAAGATCGACTTTGTCGACGACTCTAACGGCCTGGTCAAGGTGACCAAGTCCAAGGACGGCAAGAGCCTGGACATCACCCCGGTCAAGGAGGGCGAGGGCGATGTGCGCATCGTCGTCGTCGATGGTGAGGGCAACCGCCACGAGTACACCATCCACGTGATCAACAAGGCCGAGAAGAAGATCGAGACCACCGACGTTGTGGTGAACAACCACTACTTCAACGTCTCCATCGCCGGCCACACCCAGACCATCCAAGTCCCGCAGGGCTGGGAGTGGGAGATCACCGAGGGTGGTAACTACATCACCACCAGCGAGAAGGACGGCAAGATCACCGTCAAGCCCAACGATGGTGTCCTCAGCGCTACCGCCAAGATCTCGGTTCACGAGCCGGGCGAGGCTCCGCGCAATGAGAACAACTACATCATCAACATCGCTGCGGACAGCAAGTACGACCAGCACCGAGTGATTGGTAACTCCAACAACTACGTCCTCGAGCTGGACAACATTGCCGGCGAGCCGAAGGTTGTAGAGGGCGAAGACATCGTCGAGTCCCTGGAGAAGGACAAGGACGGCAACTGGGTCCTGACCCCGAAGGCCGACAAGACCGGCAAGGTGGTCATCACCGCCAAGGACGAGAAGGGCGACGACTACCAGTTCACCCTGGACGTCCGCCAGGGCACCAACGTGCTTGTCGACGTCGAGACCGCAAACATCCAGCCGAACACCGACGAGGCTGCTGAGCTCGACACCGCCGACGGCGAGTACGAGCTGGAGTTCAAGCAGGGCCAGGACATCGCCACCGTCAACGGCAAGGCCGTCGAGGGCGACACCGTCAAGCTGACCGGTGACACCAACAAGATCCAGGCTTCCGGCGAGGGCGTCATCGTTGCCAACCTCTACGAGATTGTCGACGGCCAGCGCATCCTGGTTGGCGTCTACACCATCATTGCGGGCGACCGCACCAAGGTGGAGACCCAGGAGGTCGAGCGTGAGATCAAGGACCGCCAGACCGTAGAGATCACCAAGGGTGCCGAGGACCACGAGATTGTGGTCACGGAGGGTGCTGACAACGTCACCACCGCGGTGGTGGAGAAGGACGGCAAGGAGATCACCCGTGTCATGCCGAAGCCGGGCTTCGAGGGCACCGTCGTGGTTGAGGAGCGCCTCGGCGACGAGGTCGTGGTCCGCTACACCATCACGGTGACGCCGAGCGAGGTCAAGGAAGCTAAGCAGGACGTCAAGGCGACTTCCCAGATCAACATCACCCGTGATTCCGACCTGCAGCGCCTGGTCGTGGTCTCCGGCGAGAACCTGCTCAACACCCTGCCCAACGACAAGGACGGCCAGTACACGACCGACTTCAAGCCGGACGCTGAGGGCCAGGTTGTCATCGAGCTGCGCAACTCCCGCGACCTGCCGATCCAGCGCTGGATTCTCAACGTCTCCCCGGTTGCTCCGCGCGAGTACAACTACGAGATCACCGACCGTTCCGAGCTGAAGCTCACCGCGCCGGAGGGCTCCTCCTACGAGGTTGTTGAGGGCAAGGACCTTATCAAGGTCACCGAGAACGGCGACCAGATCACCGTCAACCCGGTCGAGGGCGCCGAGGGCAAGGCCGTCGTCGAGTTCACTAAGCCTAACGGCGCCAAGGAACGCTACACCCTGATCATCACCCCGGTCTCCGGTAATGGTGCGGTCAACGGCTCCAACGGCGAGAGCTCCTTCAAGGTCTCCGAGCTGGGCCACTTCACCGTGACCATCCGCAACGAGAACACCTACAAGGTGGTCAAGGGCGAAAAGTTCGTTCACGTCACCGAGAAGGACGGCCAGTGGGTCCTCACCCCGAAGGAAGGAACCTCCGGCAACCACGTGGTTGTTGTGGAGACCAACAAGAAGGGTGAGATTGTCAACCGCCACAACATCGAGATCACCGGCCAGGGCAGCGAGCTCTCCTTCCGCGAGGAGCGCCGCGTCCTGGACCGTGACATCGAGACCAAGGTGAACCCGGGCAAGGGCAACACCTTCACCGTGGTTCGTGGCTACGACCTGATTGAGAACCCGGAGCCGGACAAGGCAGGCAACATCAACATCAAGGCACTGCCGAACAAGTCGGGCACCGTCCTCATCGAGGAGCGCGACAGCAACGGCAACCCGGTCCGCATCATCGAGGCCGAGATCCCGGAGACCTCCGGTGGTTCCTCCATCCCGGCTCCGGAGATCACCTGGAACGAGAACACCGGCCGCGGCTCCGATGGTTCCATCACCATCGTTGTCGAGGGCGAAGGTGACTTCATCGTCGAGGGCTGCGACAAGGTTGGCAAGTGCACCCAGATCGACCCGGACAAGATCAAGGACAACGGCGATGGCACCCACACCATCGAGCCGGGCGCTATCCCGGGCGGCACCACTGAGATCCACGTGACCCCGGTGGGCAACGGCGTTGTTGACGAGGGCGGCACCATCAAGATCAACGTCAACGTTGATGCCCAGAGCAACGCCAATGCTGGCGCTGGCAAGGGTGATGTGAATGTTGGTTCGTCTGATCCGAAGTGTATTGCTTCGTTGGTTGGTTTGGCTTCGCCGTTGTTGCTGCTGATTCCGTTGGGCATCCTGTCCCAGGTGAACATTCCGGGTCTTGAGGGTCTGCGTGGTCAGTTGAATGCTGCGATTCAGGATGCGAATAATCGTATTCAGCAGGGTCTGGGTATTTATGATCATGATCGTGCGTCGCGTGCTGCTGGTGTGCAGGGTGCGTTCTCGGTTGAGAATTCGCAGATGATTGGTGTGGCTGCTGGTGCGCTGGGCGTGATTACTGCTGGTCTGTTGATTGGTGATGCGGTGTTGCGTGCTTGTGGTCAGGAGGAGTCGACGTCGTCGTACCAGTTGGGTGAGGCGACGGATAATGACACGCTGCGTTATGGTTCGTCTGGTAAGCCGGCTGAGGCTCCGAAGTCCGAGGAGTCCGAGGCTGCGAAGCCGGAGGATGCTGAGGCTGCTGAGAAGTAGTTTGTAGCACCGATAACCGCCCGTGTTGGTTGGGGCCCGCTGAGGGGTCCACGGCCCGCACGGGCGGTTCTGTCATGGCACTGCGCTTCAAGATGTCGACGGTGAACAAGTCGCGTAGTATCGTTACGTGAAGGGGCCAGGGTGGCGCGGAGGCCGTTCCGAACCACCCTGGAGCCCCTTTTTTACTTTTATGAGCAAAACGGGAGCGGGAACGAGGCCCCAATGCGGTCCCGAGCCCCTCCTGACGTGGCCCGTATGTGGCCGCTTTCTGTGCTGATTTTAAGTTTTTGGGTGGGGTTTGCGCCTATCGGCGGGGGTGGGGCGGAAATGTGGTGTATATCACGCAAACTTTTTTGGGGTTTTGTCAGGTAGTAAATCTCGAGGTCAACGCGTTTCTGCGTTCGCTTGGGTGTGGCTGTGCGTGTTGTGGTGGGGTTTTCGCGGTGTCTGTGGTGATAGTGGACTACTTTCCACGAAATTGTTGTGATTGAATGAAAGTCTGTCAGTGTGAAGATCCGTGTTCAGGAGATCTCCAGGCTGCTTCGAATATCTCCGTCAAGTTTTTAAGGATTGAGCCGTTGCAAAACGCACATCTTAAGAAGCGCGTCATGGCCGCGCTTATCTCCGGCGTCCTCGCCACCGGTACCACCGCCGTCATTGCTACCAACGCGTCTGCAGACCAGCTGGTCGTTGACGCATACCAGAAGCTGGACGAGGCGCAGCTGCAGGAGCTGATCGCCGAGCAGAAGAAGCTCGCCCAGATTCACACTGGGTACGACAACAGCACCCAGACCCTGCCTACTGAGTATGGCCCGGGCTGGTGCATCGACTGGGGCATCGACAACCCGTGGAACAACAAGGTCGGCGGCTACGACGTACGTAAGCTCACCGGTACCTCCGGCCGCGTCGGCGATGGCATGGCCATCGACGAGAACGTCCGTATCGCCGCGATTAACCTGACCAAGTCCATGCTCGCGGATTACGACAAGTACATGAACGGCGATGCTTCGGTGCTGCCCATGCTGGAGAAGAAGAACACCTTCCTGCAGGCGCTCCTGGCCAACAACCTCGGTGTGCTCAACGACGTCCGCGGCAACATCCAGCAGCAGGATTCCACGTTGTTCTACAGCCTTACCGGTTTCAGCATCGTGCACCAGACCCTTCCGGCTGGAAACCCCAACCACGAGGCCAACTACGTCCTCAACCCGGACGAGAGCAAGCTGGCAAAGATCAAGCAGACCGTCAAGCCGGGCGAGTTCGTCACGGTGCTGGTCCCCAAGAACTACAACCTGAACCTGAACCCGAAGCAGTCGAAGACCTTCCAGCGAATCATCACGGTTCACCAGCCGGGTCTGGACATCTACCCGGACAAGCCGGACTACAACTTCGAGACCGAGGTTGAGGAGACCACGACCCCGCGCTCGACCGTCACCACCACGGTGAACGAGCCGGATCACGAGGCCACCACGACCGTCCCGGCAGGCAACCCGTACACCACCACGGTGACCGAGACCGCTCCGGCAACCGTGACCACCGAGCGCCGCAGCCGCGAGCCGATCACCTCCACGGTGACCACCACTCGCCCGGAGCGCGTCACCACCGTGACCAACACCAAGCCGGTAGAGACCGAGGTTGTCACGACCACCGAGAACGGCACCCCGGTCACCAAGACCGTGAAGAAGACGCCGGAGCCGGAGATCGTCACCGAGACGATCCCGTCCACGGTCGCCACCGAGACCCAGACCATCACCGAGGAGACCGTCACCAAGACGGTCCCGGCACAGCCGGTCACCAAGACTTCCGTGGTCACCCCGGTCTCTACCGTGAAGACTACGGTTCCGGGCCGTACCGGCGAGGTCGTCACCACCGTCACTGGCGAGCCGACCACCGTTACTAAGACCATCAGCCAGAACGACCACTACTACACCGAGAAGGTGTACGAGAAGGTCCGCGAGGTCTACGAGTACTACCAGTTCGCTGGCTTCACCAAGGAAGAGCAGTCCAAGGTCATCGACCTGGACAAGCGCATTAAGGATTCCTGGACCTTCGAGGTCACCGAGGGCTCCGAGTACGTCATCGTCGAGCGTAACGAGGACGGCAAGCTCGTTGTCACGCCGCGCCCGGGCTTCAAGGGCGAGGGCAAGGTCACCATCGTCGTGACCGACTCCGACGGCAACGAGCACGTCTACCGCCTGACCATCAACAACACCGTCAACGTAGATGAGTCCACCCACGTCAAGGTGAACAACTTCTTCTACAACATCAACACCGGTGGCAACGGCGATCGCTTCAAGCTCATCAACATCGACGAGGGCGAGACGCACAAAACCGTCAAGGGCGGCGACATTGCGGTCGTGAAGGACGACGGTCAGGGCCACCTCAAGGTCACCCCGAAGGACGGTGTGACCAAGGGCGAGGTCATCGTCGAGATCACCGACAAGCAGGGCAACACCCGCGAGAACGTGATCACGATCGAGAACAAGGAGTCGCAGTACAACGTCTCCCGCGAGATCCTGAACACCTCCGTGGGCTTCGTTGAGCACCGCGGCGGCAAGGCAGAGATCACCGAGGGCAAGGACGTCATCACCGTCGAAGAGGCTGAGGTCAACGGCGACAAGGTCTGGAAGATCGTTCCGAAGGACGGCGTCACCGAGGGCGAGGCGCACGTTGTCTTCACCGACGAAGAGGGCATTGAGTACAACTTCGACTTCAAGGTTGTCCCGGACCCGAACGGTGGCCCGAAGGTCATCGAGCACGACATCAACTTCGACGGCAACGTCGACGTTCAGCGCAAGGACGGTTACGAGGCCAAGGTCGTTGAAGGCGAGGATCTCGTCGATCTCACCGAGACCGACAAGACCTGGACCGTCACCCCGAAGCAGGACAACGATGATCTGCGTACCAAGGGTGGCAAGGCTGTTGTCCACGTCAAGGACGCGAACGGCCAGCTCGTGGGCGTCGTCACGATTAACATCAAGCCGCAGTCGTTCGAGGTTCCGACGGAGCCTGCAACTCGCGAGCGAGAGATCGTTGACCGCGCAACTGCGAACTTCCACCTTGGCGCGCAGGATAGCGGCCACTGGTTCAAGGTCGAAGCGCTTGACGGCAGCTCGCTGAGCGACCTCCTTCAGAACTCGGAGGACTACGACGGCAAGAAGCTGGAAGAGGATCTGGAGCTCCACTTCAAGCCGGGCGCAGACGGCAAGTTTAAGGTCACCGAGTTCCTCGATTACGGCGAGGACCAGGTCGATGAAAACGCTATTCCGCTCGTTGAGTACACCTACACCGTGAAGCCGTACCAGCCGCGTGAGGCTGAGTACACCATCACCTCTGAGAACGAGATCGACCTGCAGGGCACCAAGCTCAGCGTCGTCGAGGGTGAGGACCTGCTCGAGTCCGTTCCGACCGCCGGCGAGTCCAAGATCAAGATCACCCCGAAGGGTGACGCGAACGGCGACGTCGTCATCGAGAACAAGACCGACGACGGGTACGTCTTCGAGCGCTACACGCTGCACATCACCCCGGGCCGTGGTGCCAACAAGGGCGAGGTCACCGAGAAGAACATGACCTGGACCGGTACGGCGCGTATCAGCAAGGACGAGGGCGACACCTACAAGATCGTCTCCGCCAAGGACGCCGAGGGCAACGATGTCGACGGCAACGACCTCGTCCGCGTGAAGGAAGAGAACGGCCAGTTCGTTGTCACCGGCCGCGCCGGCAAGACCGGTGTCGTCACCATCACCGTGAGCGACAAGCGTGGCGTCTACGCCACTTACAAGCTCAACATCGGTGAGGCTGAGGGCGCGCGCGTCTACAACTACCAGATCTCCACCAACTCGGAGTTCCGCGCAACCCTGGTTGAGAAGTCCAACAAGTTCGTCGTCATCGACGGCGAGGACTACTTCGAGAACCCGACCAACGACGGCAACCAGTGGATCGCCAAGCCGAAGGCAAGCGCTGCGGGCAAGACCGCCACGATCGAGGAGTGGGACGCTGACGGCAACGTCATCAACACCTACAACCTCAAGATCGTCGAGGGTAAGTCCACCGGCAGCCGCGAGGTCCGCGACTACATCGTCATGGGCTCCACCAGGACCGATAAGCCGATGACCAAGGGCAACTCCTTCAAGGTCGTCTCGGGCACCGAGTTCGTGGATGCGAAGTCGAACAACGACGGCACCTTCTCCGTGACCCCGAAGTCCGGCACCGAGGGCAAGACCGTCGTCACCGAGGAGTACGACAAGGACGGCAACGTCGTCCGCAAGATCAGCTCTCTGATCGTCCCGTCCGGCTCCAAGGTTGAAAACGGCGCCATCCTGGGCGAGAACAAGGACCTCGGCGTCAAGATCGATCGCGATGAGAAGACCGGCAAGGTCACCATCAAGTTCGAGAAGGAGGACGGCTCCATCGCTGTCCTCGAGGGTGCCGAGCTGGTCGATCAGGAGACGGATAAGGACGGCAACGTCGTCCTGACCCCGAAGAACCCGAACGGCAACAACAAGGTCATCTTCATTCCGCTGGCTGGCGGCGTCCAGGGCAAGAAGCCCATGGAGGTCGACGTCCAGGTCAACGTTGACGCCGACGCAGGTGCCAACGGTGGCAACGGCAAGGGTGATGTGAATGTTGGGTCGTCTGATCCGAAGTGTATTGCTTCGTTGGTTGGTTTGGCTTCGCCGTTGTTGCTGCTGATTCCGTTGGGTGTGCTGTCTCAGGTGAACATTCCGGGTCTTGAGGGTCTGCGTGGTCAGTTGAATGCGGCGATCCAGGATGCGAATGATCGTATTCAGCAGGGTCTGGGTATTTATGATCGTGATCGTGCGTCGCGTGCTGCTGGTGTGCAGGGTGCGTTCTCGGTTGAGAATTCGCAGATGATTGGTGTGGCTGCTGGTGCGCTTGGCGTGATTACTGCTGGTTTGTTGATTGGTGATGCGGTGTTGCGTGCTTGTGGTCAGGAGGAGTCGACGTCGTCGTACCAGTTAGGTGAGGCGACGGATAATGACACTCTGCGTTATGGTTCCTCTGGGAAGCCGGCTGAGGCTCCGAAGTCGGAGGAGTCTGAGGCTCCGAAGTCTGAGGAGGCTGCGGCTGCTGAGAAGTAGTTTGTAGCTCCGGTAACCGCCCGTGTTGGTTGGGCCCCGCTGAGGGGTCCACGGCCCGCACGGGCGGTTTTTCGTATGCCGGCTACTGCTCCCGCAGCACTCCGCGGACTACGTCGTCGAGCCAGTCGACGGCGTAGTCGTACCCGGTCTGCCCGTCCACGTTGAACCCGCCCGCGCTATCGGTGTACCCGAGCTTGTAGTACGACATGTGGCGCGGTCCGAAGTCGCCGGCCTGGCTTGCCGACGCCAGAAGGTTCGCGTTCACCGGATTGCGCCTCGCCGCCTGCAGCCCGGCGGCGCTTGCCACCTGGTCCATCAGCTGCGTCACCGCACCATGGGCCGCGACTTGTCTGCGCTCCGTCGGCGTCGGCACGCGCGGCACAACGCCGGCGCCAGCGAGCTGCAGGTAGAACCGCTCCGTGGCTTGCGTCGCCCGCATCGTCTCTAGCGCCACGTCGAACCACGCCTCGGGTCCGTCGCCAGCCTCGTCGCCCGCAGCACCGCCACCTGACGCCGCCGCGACCGCGCCGCGTAGCCCCTCGAGGGCCGGCAGCAAGTACGTCCAGGTCACGCCCTCCTTCGCCAGGTTCGGCAGCGCCGACAGCAGCGTCACCGCCACGAGCTGCTCCGGCGGAGTGGCCGCCTGCTCCGACCGGGTGGCGCGGTCGGTGGCCTGGGCGAAGAGTGCGATCTCTCCGAGTATGAGGGCGGCGGCGGGGGCGTCGATAAGCGAAAGGCCCGACTCCCGCACCGCCTGCTGCACCGGCATACCCGCGTCCATGCGGCGGGAAAACTCCAGCACGTGCGCGCCGGTCGCCGCGTTCGGCGGGCCCACGGCCTCCTCGCGCATCGCCACATCCGCCAGGTCGCGCAGCGCGGAATCCGGGTCCGTCGAGCACGCCATATCGGCGGGGTTGCACAGCGAGAGCACCTTGCCCTCCAGGCCGGCGAAGCTCAGCGCGCGCTCGCCGGCCAGGCCCACGCGCTCCGGAATCACCCCGGACCCGCCACCGTTGATCAGCTCGCCGCCGCGCGCCAGCACCCCCTTCGGCGCGGGCGCGTATAGCTTGGCGGGCGGCAGGGCCCGTTGCCTATCGACGCTCGCCCGCCCCGGATCCGCAAACAACACCACCCCGGCAATCTGCTCCGGGCCCACCCCGCGCACCTGGCCGTGCGCCGCCCGCGCCGCCGCGTCGCCGATCAGGTGGGCGCCCTGCGAGTAGCCCACCATGATGAAACGGGTCTGCGGGCACGCGCTCGCCACGGTCTCCATCTCGCGCACCGCGTCGTCCGTGCCCTGCGTGACGGACTCGCCGTAGGTCGCCGCCTCCGTGCCCTCGATGCCGCCGCTGGCGCTGCCGAGCGCGCTGAAGCGGCCCAGCGAGGCGGGGTAGCGGACCTGGTAGCTGCGCACCGTGCGCGCGCCGAAGTGTTCGGTGAGGTCGGCGGCGGGGGAGGAGTTGTCGTCGAAAAGCGTGTCGCGGGCTGACGGATCCCAGGAATGCGAAAACCCCGATCCCGCCGCTTGGACGACGTGGATCGGGGTACAACTCGGCGCGAACGGGCGCAGCGGCTGCGCGGAAGCAAAAGGGGTAGCCGCAGCGACGAGCGCAGCGGTGGCGACGAGGGCGGGGAGACGTTTCACGCGAAACATTTTAGTGCCGCGACCCTGCGCCCGTGCGACGTTACTTGCGCGGCAGAGCTATGAGCGCGGCGCCGATGGCTACGAGCCAGGAGTCCTTCGACAGCGGGAGGCCCTCCTGGGACGGGCGGATGCCGTCGTCCTCGGTCATCGCGTCGTTGCCGAAGTACATGGTGAGCAGGCCCGCGCCGAACGTCGCGAGCGCGGCACCGGCGAGGCGGTTGGACACGAACGGGGTGAGCAGCGCTGCGCCGATGCCGGTCTCGGAGTAGGCGACGAACTTGGCAAAGGTTTCCTTGTCCATGTCCTTCAGCGCCGGGATACCGGTGACGGCCATGCCGTGGAGGAACTCGGCGGTGCCCTCGTCGGCACCAATCTTGCCGATGCCGGAGTTCAGGATATACAGGCCGGTGGGCACGCGCAGCGCGCCGGAGGCGAGGCGGGTCTTTGACTTCGCAGCCTTCTGTGCCTTGGCGGCCTTGGCGGCCTTCTGGTTAGCGGGGAGCAGGTTGAGCGGGTTGAACATGATGTGTCCTTCCGTGTGGGATGTCGACCATCAAGATGATACGTCAACAATCCGCTCCCGGCAAGGGCTCGCGGTCTTAGACCGAAAGCTCGGGGTGCAGATCGCGCTCTGGGATCTGGCGCAGCCTGGTCAGGCCCAGGCAGGCGACCACCCACGAGCCTACCGCGATGCCCAACAGCACCAGCGTCGCGCGGATCATGCGAGGATCGCCGCCGTCGGTGCCGAACAGGGCGTAGCGCATGAGGTCCACCGAGTAGCGCATCGGGTCCCAGCTGTGCACCCACTGGATGAACTTCGGCTGCACTTCGGGCGGGTACAGGCCGTTCGACGCCACCAGCTGCAGCGACATGAGCGCCATGGTGAGCAGGCGGCCAATCGACTTACCAAAGATGCAGTTGAGCATGTAGATGAAGGAGACGAACACCCACGACACGCCCACCAGCACCGCCAGCATCACGCCAGCGTGCGTCGGCTCGACGCGCAGGATGAACACCTGCATGATCCACAGGAAGACCGACTGCACGCCGGTGACCAGGAACGACGGCAGCAGCGTGTTGAGCGCCACGCGCACTGGCGACGCCCCCGAGTCGATCGCGCGACGCGAAATCGGCTCGAAGATCATGTACAGCACCAGGCCGCCGAACCACAGGGACAGCGACAGGAAGAACGGGGAGAGGCCCTTGCCAAAGAACGTCAGCTCGTCGCCGGCCTGGTTCAGCACGACCGGGTTGGAGGCGGAGTCGACCGCCTTGTTCAGACGCTCGCCTTCCCACGTCGGCGCCTGCTCCTGCGCGTCGTGGAGTTTGACGCTGAGCTCGCCGGTGCCGTCATCGAGCTGCACCAGGCCGTCGTTCAGCGCGCCGAGGCCCACGACGAGCTGGTTGGAGCCGTCGGCCAGCTTGGACGACGCGTCCGACGCCGTGTTCGCCGCCACGACTAGCTGCGAGGTGCCGTCCTTCAGCTGCGCCACGCCGGCGACGAGCGTGCCGGAGCCCTCCTGCAGCCGGGCCAGGCCGGCCGCCAGCTGCTGGGCCGCGTCGGTGGCGCGGTTCACGCCGCCGCGGTACTGCGCGTTCGGGTCCTGCAGCTCGTTGGCCACCTGGTGCGCGCCGTTCTGCAGCAGCTGCAGCTGGCTCACCAGGTCCGAGTTCATCGCCGTGGCGAGCGGGCCGCCGTGCAGCTGCGCCTGCGTCTGGCGAGCCTGCGCCGCAATCTGCTCCGTGCCCGGGATCGGCGAGGCGTCCAGGTCCGCGATGACCTGGTTCAGGGATGCGTCGATGTCCGCGAACGCCGCCTGCGCCGCGCCGAGCTGGCCGGCCACGCCCGCGATCTTGTCCACGCCGCCCGCAACCTGCGACGCGCCCGCGCCCAGCTTGTCGGTGCCGCCCTGCAGGGTCAGCATGCCTTCGGAGAGCTGGTTCGCGCCGTCCGCCGCCGTGCCGATGCCGGTGTTGAGCTGCTGGGCGCCGTCCTGGAGGCGCGTCACGCCGTCGTCAAGCTGGTGCGCGGCGCTGGGCATCTGCTGCAGCTTCGAGTTGAACTCTTGCATGCCGTTGTCCAGCTTCGTGGCGCCGTCGTCAAGCTTCTGCCCGCCCTCGCCGGCCTTCTTCGCGCCCTCGTTGAGCTGGCCCGCGCCGTCGGCGGCCTGGCCCATGCCGTCGTTGATGGTATTGAAGCCGACGAAGAGCTGGTCCACCACCTTCGATCCGACCGTGTTGGACACGGTATCCGTAATCACTCGCGAGGCCTGCCCGCCCAGCATCGTCGGAATGAAGCCGTTCGTCTCATTCAGCGTGACGTTGATCTTCGCCTGGTGCGGGTTGTCCTCCTTCACGCTGGTCACGGCCTCCGTGAAGTCGGTCGGGATCTCCATGCCCAGGTAGTAGGTGCCGTCCACGATGCCCTGCCGGGCCTCGTCGGCGGAAACCACCTGGAAGTTCATGGGCTTTTCCTCGAGCAGCGTATCCACGACCTGCTGCCCATTCTCACCCTCATCCGAGTTCACCAACGCCACCGGCACCTTGTTCAGGTTGCCCAGCGGGTCCCAATAACTCCACACGAACAGGCCGCCGAACAGCAGCGGCAGCAGCGTGATAGCAATCAGCGCCAGAGGCGGCAGCTTGCCGTGTAGAAACTTGCGGAAATTCGATCCCAGGTGCAGTCCGCTCATCGGTCCTCCTCGTTCGCACTCGTCACCAACACCGGCACTTCCTCAGCGACCGCGTACAGGTTGTCCAGCAGCTTCGCGCGCAGCGACATGTCGCGGATCTGGTCCACGTCGTCCACGATGAGCAGCTCCGCCTTTGGCCGCGACACCAGCGCGAGCAGAATGCGGAAGCGGAAGCGGTCGAGCACGTTGAGCTCGCCTACCGACGTAGCGCTGTCAAGCTCCTTGAGCCCCAGCGGCTCCAGCCAGCGCGCCACGGTGTCGTGCTCGAGCGGGTGGCGCGGCGTCGGCTTGAAAAACGGCTGCGACCACGCGATCTGCTCGCGCAGCAAATCGCGCAGCGGGATCTGCCGGTCGAGCGAATCGATCATGTGCACGCCGGCCAGCGCCGTCTTTTTGAAGCCGGGGCCGTCGACCGTGCCCGAGTGCGGCTTGTAGCGCCCGGCGAGGGTCATCGCGAGCGTCGTGGCGCTTGACTCGCGCCCGACGCGCAGAAAGTTGAAGCCCTCGCCGGCGTCGACGCTCACCGGGTCGTCGCCTTTGCGCAGCACAAGGTCGGTTGCGCTGAGAATTTGTGTCATTGAAAAACTCCAAGTGGAGGGTTGGCTATCACTTAAGA
This sequence comes from Corynebacterium gottingense, assembly GCF_003693265.1. Lineage (GTDB taxonomy): Bacteria > Actinomycetota > Actinomycetes > Mycobacteriales > Mycobacteriaceae > Corynebacterium > Corynebacterium gottingense. Next base: position 767 of record NZ_RDRE01000023.1, on the reverse strand, counting down.
CTGCTGCTATGGTGCTCCGCATGTAGCGCGATGTCAAGACGAAACCGTATCGCGCGGGAAGGAGATGCAGGTGCGATCAGATGCGCGCGCGAAACGCGACCAAATCATCACCGCCGCCACCGAGCAGTTCCGCACCCGCCCCAACTCCGCGGTAACGCTCGAGGGCGTGGCCAAGGACGCTGGCGTCGGCATTGCGACCCTCTACCGCCACTTCCCGTCGCGGGCGGAGCTGCGCCAGGCGTGCGCGCTCCGCTTCATCGAGGACCTGGACGGGTTTCTCGACGACACCCTCGCCGCCTTCGACGACGACCCCGAAGGCAGCTGGGAGCGCTTCGTGTGGCGGCTCGTGGACTACGGGGTGGGCATGCTCGTCGGCGCGCTCGCGTCCGAGCTGCCGGACGGCGTGGAGCCGGACGTGAAGTGCCGCCGCGACGAGTTCTTCGCCCGCGTGCAGGTGCTGCTGGACAAGGCCGCGCCCCACGGGCTCATCGCGCCGGACCAGACGCCGACCGAGCTCGCCTCCGAGCTCATCGTGGTCACCCGCCCCATGGACGCGACCCTCACGGCGCTGTTTCCCGACGTGCGCGAGCGCCTCGTGCGCAACCTCCTCATCGCCTGGCGCGCGGAAAACCCTTAACCAGTATTAGACGCAGGGAACGGGCCCGCGGTTCCCTTCGGTGGGTGTTTTGGGAGTCTTCTCACAAGTGCTTGTTTGCGCTGGTCACAGGCCCGTATGGTGCTGGGTATGGATGTGATTGCAGACCTTG
>NZ_RDRE01000022.1 GCF_003693265.1 Corynebacterium gottingense | reverse complement strand
CTTGCTCAAATAGTGCAACCAACTGCTCGCGCTGATGCTCACTCAGCGAACTTCGAGCTCTCAATGAAAACTACTCCCCACTAGTCGGTAACTGATTTTCTCAGTCCAACTAATGGGGAGCAGTTCATTCTGCGGTGCCTTTCCCATGCGGGGAGACATACACCCCCCGTGCCGACGCTCGGTATGCCCACGAGTCCCACGCGCAGCCTGCGAATTGTGATACTGACACGACCACCCAAGATTATGCGGCACAGTCTCCCCACCATGGCGATGCTCGATCATATGATGCGCATCGCACCGCGCGACAGGCTGCGTCCACCCCGAACCCGATTACTCGGTATGCACTAAGCACTGGGTGAACGCTCGTAGGCTTCGTACCCTACACGCACCCCAATACGACCGTCCGTCCACAGCCCGCATATTCATGTAACACGTAGCAGAGGAGCGAAGCCTCCCATCATCCACAAATTGCAAAAGCGGGTATAAAATCGTTGCAGGATCGGGTATAAAACTGTTGCAAAAGCGGGTATAAAATCGTTGCATAATTGGGTACAATGCTGGTGTGCAGTACTTTTCCCGCTTTGCAGATCAGGTTTTGGAGGACTCCCTCCAGCTCATGGGAGGTGTCCTCCTTGAAGGGCCACGCGCTTGCGGGAAAACCTCTACTGCCCTCCAAAAGGCTGCAAGTTCTGTACGCCTCGACCGATCCCCCGAGCTGATCACGCTCGCCGAATTGAACCCCGCAATTTTACTCAACGGCCCAACGCCTCGCCTCATTGATGAGTGGCAACTCGCACCTTCCATATGGAACACGATCCGCCATGAGATTGACGATCGCCAAGGACGCGGGGAGTTCATCCTTTCAGGATCAGCGGCACCAGCCGATGACACCACGCGTCACTCAGGTGCGGGACGCTTTGCAAGATTGAGGATGCGTCCAATGTCGCTCGCGGAGAGTGGGGCGTCGACAAACCAGGTAAGCCTCGCAGAGCTACAACCGGGCGTTGGTGTGAGCGGAGTTTCCAAGCTCACCTATAAGGGCATGGCCGAACAAGCCGTACGTGGCGGATGGCCAGGCCTACTCGGCACCAACACCCAGCAGGCGGTCATGTTTAATCGCTCGTACCTGGACAATGTCTTCGACGTGGAAGTACCAGAAAGCGTTGGCACACGTCACAACCAGCTAAACATTCGTCGGACCTTGGAATCCATCGCTCGGAACATTTCTGGCGAAGCAACGTTGAAAACACTCGCTGCAGACGTGTCTTCCGATGCCACAACAGTCGATCCGAAAACGGTCTCCACTTACCTCCAGGCACTTACCCGAATATTCATCCTCGACGAATTGCAGCCTTGGAGCGTCGCGCTCCGATCCAAATCACGGCTGCGCACCTCACCGAAGCTCCACCTCGCTGACCCCAGCCTGGCCTGCGCCGCCTTAGGTATCGGCGTTGACCGTCTCGCGAAGGACCCAGAGTTTTTCGGCCAGATCTTCGAGTCCATGGTCATCCGAGACCTGCGTGCTGCATCCGCCCTCCAGCACGGTCACGTCTACCACTACCGCGACAACACGGGCCTTGAAGTTGACGCCATCATCGAATACCCCGAGGACGGAAAATGGGGTGCCTGCGAAGTCAAACTCGGGGCGTCGCAGATCCCACAAGCCGAAGCAAACCTCATCAAACTCCGTGACGAACGTGTCGACACCAACAGGGTCGGGTCGCCTGCATACTTAGCCATTATCACCGCTACGGAGTATGCATACACGCTTCCTAGCGGAGTACACGTGATTCCTTTGGGCACCCTCACCGCTTAGCGGTCACAGAAACGAGTCAAACCATTCTCCCGGAATTGCAAAAGCATGTATAAACTCCGTGCACTGCAGGATTACGCAACACCAGGAACGCATCCATCGCCCTGCTGAGCGCCTAAACCAGCGGCGCGGACCCCGAAGTTTCAAACTGTAGTACGCGGATTGTAATAATCCTCGAAATGATGAGCGAAGGCGCCGGGCGAGCGGGTTTTTCAAAAGCCCAGGCCGCGCAGAGCCCCCACACCAGGTACTGCGCCTTCAGGCACCTATCACCGTGTCATCCAACCACATCATTTTTCGCCGCATCAAATACGCCTGCACATCCGCAGCCGGCCCAGGCAACCGCACGGTGGCATACCCATCCCATGATGAGTCACCCCCACGCGCGGAGTGCTCGGCTCGGTCGCCGGCAACTGAACACGCTCGGGTCCTGCTGCTGCGAGAACGAACTCGAAACCGCAGCGGTCAACCCAAAAAGCGCATCCAAAACACCCGCCTAATAAGGGTTATGCCTTTGTGCATTGAGCACGACCGGTTCCACCTCCGCGTAGGCGGCGACCTCGTCGACGAAACCTTCGTCGTGGCAGGTGAGGATCACGGCTTGGCCACCGCGCAGACCGTCCGCGATGACCTGGTGCGCTTCGGTGCGGCCGGTGGCGTCGAGGGAGGTATCGGGCTCGTCGATAAGCACGAGCTCCCTGCCCTGGCCAAAGACCTGGCGCAATTGGGCGACCCGTAGCTGCGCCTGCGGAAGGTCGAGCGGATGCGTTGCATCGCTGCCGCCGGCGAACTCCGCGAGGGTGGTCTCCACGACCTGGTCAGCCACGCGCTGCAGCGCGAGTGAGACGCCGACCGGTTGAGGCGGATTGCCGTCGAGGCCAGCAAGCGCGCGCAACAGTGTTGTCTTGCCCGACCCATTGTGCCCGCGGAGCCACAGCACCCCGCCCTTGCGCGGGGCAAGCTCGACCGGACCGACCTGGAACTGCTCGCCGCGTTTCTCACGAAAATGCCACCACTTGCGCTGCGGTGCCCGGCGGCCCGCGGTTACGGCACCGAGATCGATACGACCAGGCTGCGGTTCGACGGGACTGGGAAGCGAAACTGGGGTGAGGTGCGGATTCGGGGTGAGTGTGGCGTCGATAATGCCGAGCTGCGCGCCACCAATCTCGCGTGGTTGATAGCCAAGCACCAGCGCGCGGGAGGAGGCGACGAGCTGCTCAATCAAGCGCGCGGATTCCGTATCAAGGCCCGCGAACGGGCAATCCAGCACAAGCAGCTCCGGCTCGAGCACCGCAACACACGCGATGGCCAGGCGGCGCGTCTCGCCACCAGACAACGTCGCCGGATGGCGCTCCGCCAAATGCGCAAGTCCCGTGCGCGCAAGAATGCGCTCGCAGCGCGCCTGCATCTCCGCGCGCTCGACGCCGCGCTGCTCCAGGCCGATCGCCACCTCCTCGATCACCGTCTCGCGCAGGTACGTCACGTGCGCCGCAGCGTCCTGGCCCACGACACCGACGTTCGGCCACTCCTCGTGGAGCTGGTTTGCCAGCTGCGACATCCCGGAGCCGGACGCGCCGATGACCTGCACGCGGTCGTGCGTGCTCAGCGCGCGCTGCAGCAGCGTCAGATCCATACGACCACCGCCACGCACGCGATCGGGGCGACGATCCGCAGCGCCTTCTGCACCGCGGAGTCCGGCACCGGCCGCAGCACCGTGCGCCTCCCCGGCAAGTCATAGCCGGCGGTTTCCAACGCCGCGCCGCGGCTCGCACCCTGGCTGAGCAGCGCGGTGAGCACCGGCATGATCAGGCGCGTCACCACGTTTCGCGCGTGCACCGGCGCGCGCTTGAGCGCCTGCGCGTCGCGCACCACCTTCACCTGCGCGCTGCCGTGCGGGACGAGCTGCAGCGTCGCGCCCGCGATGTACGCCAGCTTGTTTCCGCCGGGCAGCACCTGCAGCGCCTTGACCAGCTCGGGGATGCGGACGTACGCGACGGCGGCGAGCATGCACGCCATCAACGCGCAGAATCGCGCCGCCAGCGCTGCGCCCACCGCCAGGCCGTCCGCAGTGAGCAGTGGGGCGATGCGTTCGCTGCCGTACGGCGCGTGGATGAGAAGCATGGACAGCCCGACGGGCACGGCGAGCGCCACCGTCGTCGCCGGCACCGAAGCGTTGCGCGTGCGCCACACCCCGAGCACGCACGCGACAGCCGTCATGGCCAGCGACACCACGGGCGAATTCAGTCCGAGGACTAGGATCCACCCGCACGCCCCCGCCGCCAGCGCCGTGAGAGGATTAATCACGCTGCGCGGAGTGCGCTTTTCGACGCGGCGCGAACGCCTGAACTGTCTTCCGCGGCAACGCCCGCACCGTCACGTAGGCGATCGCGAGGACGATCACCTTGTCCAGCGGGTCCGAGAGGAATGCCTGCGTGGTCACCGACGCGATGAGCGATCCGCCCATCTCGCGGAAGAGCGACACGAGCGCACCGGTGCCTACGCCCGCGGTGCCACCGAACACGAACGCGGCCACCGGCGCGGCGACGGCGCCGCCGACCAGGCCCAGCAGCATGCCGTAGCCAACCACCGTGAATATCGAGTGCAGCGCGTGCAGCCGGTGGATGAACACGCCCGCGAGGTACCCGACGAGCGCGGAACCCGCCGCGAACGGGAGCGCCACCGGGTTGAGCAGCCCCCAGACGACGTTGTTGAGCGCGCCGGTGGTCAGGCCGGCGATCGGCCCGGCGAGCGCGGCGACGAGCACGGTGCCGATCGTGTCCAGGTAGAGCGGCAGCCCGATCGAGCCGACGATCTGCCCCACGACGGAGTTGATGAGGATGGCCAGCGGGATCAGGCCCAGCGTGCGCGCCGGAAGCATGGGCAGCGTCGCCGCGAGCAGCAGGACGGTGCCCAGCCCGTAGCCGCACAGGGTGATGATCGCTTCGGTGGATCCGCCGACGCTGTCCCAGCTGCTCGGGCGGACCAGCACAAGATACGCCCAGGTTGCGGCGATGCACAGGGCGCCGGCGATGACGAGGAGGCGCTGTGGCAGGGTCCAGTCTCCAAGCGCCATGTCGGTCGGGGGCTTCACCGGCCCTTTGGGCGGAAACGGCAGGCGGTCGTCGGTATCGTGCGACATGGTGGTTCTCCAGGGGTAATACGCGGAAAAGGGGAAACTAGTCCTGTGGTCGACAGGGTTTCGCCTATGTCACCTCGGCGAAGCAGACGGCGAAAGTGTACCAGCTATTCCTCCGCCTTGAGGTGATACCCCGCCTTGAGCTGCTCATCTCCTGCGGTGAATCGTGCGTGGAGGGAGAACGCGGCGTCGACAAGCGCCCAAGCGCTGGGAATGTCCGCCGAGGTGACCACGCGCGCGTTGGTCTCGCGCTCCCACATGCCGCGCAGGTCGGCGGCGACGGTGCCGCGCATGAGCTCGCTTGCGGCTTCGACGTCAATGGTGGCCTCGGCGACGGCGGTGTCGACGCGACCAAGCGCGATGAGGACGGTGAGCAGGTCGTGGAGCTGGGCGCGGTAGCCTTCGCCGACGTCCTCGTGGAACTCGAAGTAGAAGCGCGTGATTTCCGGCAGCGCGGACGCGATCGGCGTCTCCCCCAGCGCCGCGACGAGCCGTTCGAGGCGCGGCGGGTCCAGGAGCATCTGCTCGGTCACGCCCAGCGAGCACAGCGTGATGGGCACCGGCGTGCGCGCGAAAACCTCCTGCGCCGCGTGCGGGTCGACCCAGAAGTTCCACTCGGCGGTCGGAGTGGTGTTCCCGGGATAGTTCACACTGCCGCCCATCACCGTGATGTGACGCAGCTGCGCGAAGTGGCGCGGGTGGCGGCGCGCAAACACGGCGAGGTTGGTCATGGGGCCGGTGACGATGAGGTGGAGGTCCTCACTACCGCGCTCGATGGCGTCGCACCAGAGCATGTCCCAATCTGTCGCCACGTGGCGCGCGGGCGCGTGCGCGTAGCCCAAGCCCGTCTCGCCGTGGGTTTCCGGGGTGGTGGTCAGCGCAAGCTCGAGTGGCTGCGGCTCGCCTGCGGCCACGGGGATCGCTGGCAGGTTGCACTGCGCAAGCACCCACGCGGCATTCTGCGCGCATTGCTCGGCCTCAACGTTGCCCGCGGTCGTGGTCACGCAGTCCAGCTCCAGCTCGCCGGCGTGGTGCGCGGCGGTGAGGTAGGTCAGCGCGAACGTGTCGTCGATGCCGGGGTCGCAGTCCAGCAGCACTCTCATCCTAAGTCTCCTTCGTCTCAGTTCCGCGCGTGAGCCAGACGCCTATCGACGCCACCGCAATCCCCGCGCAGGCCACAAACGCTACGCCAAACCCAAAGGCCTGGGCGAGCAGCCCCACCACAATCGGCGCGAAGATCTGGCCCGCGTCCTGCGCCATCTGGAACGTGGAGAGCACCTTGCCGCCGGAGCGGTGATTTCCAATGATGTCCGCGAGCGACGCCTGCTGCGCCGGGCCGATCAACCCGCTGCCCACGCCCGCAAGCGCGGACAGGACGAGCAGCGGCACGACGCTGGTGGCCAGCCCCATCGAGCCGGTGAACGCGGCGGTAGTGATCAAGCCGGCAACGATAAGTGGCTTGCGCCCGTGCTTATCCGCGAGTCTGCCGGAGAACTGCAGCGTAACCGCGGTGCCGAACGCAAAGGCGGTGAGCGCAAACCCTGCGGCCGCCCCACCGTTGGCAAACACCGCTGCGGCGAACAACGGCAGGATGGACACGCGGGTGCCAAAGTTGACCCAGCCGTGTGCAAATGCCGAGGACAGCAGGCTCTGGTACGTGGGCATGCGCAGCGCGCTGGACAGCTGCATCGGCGGCAGCGGCGGCGGCAGTTGCGCCCGGCCCTGTGAGTTGTGCGTGGCCGCCCAGACGAACACCGCCGCGACGCCCACCATCAGCCCGTAGACCGCGAACGGGATGCGGAAGCCAAGGAAAGACAGGGCTGCACCGATGATGGGGCCGATGATGTTGCCCAACAGGAACGCTGATGAATAGATCGCGTTGGCGCGGCCGCGTATCGAGGGGTGCGTCACCCGCACAATGAGCGCCTGCGCCGACAACGTAAACATGGTTGAGCCGAACCCCGCGATGAAGCGCAGCACAAAGATCTGCCAGTACGCGGTGGCAAACGCCACGAAAAACGTCGCGGCCGCCACCACACTCACGCCCGTGATGTAGACCGGCCGCGAGCCGAGCTTGTCCACGAGCATGCCCGCACCGGGCGCGCCGATGAGCCTCGCAGCAGCAAACACGGAGACGACCGCGCCGGCCGCGGCCATGGACACGCCGAAGCTCGCGGTGAACTGCGGCAGGATCGGGGCGATAAATCCGTACCCGAGAGCAATGAGAAAGGCCGCCCCCACGAGCACCCAGATGGTGCGCGGGATGGCCGGCCGTGGCGGTGTGTGCGGCTGCTGCTGAGGTTCGGGCGTAGGGGTCATCGGGAAACAGCCTAAACCCACGCGCCAAGCGAGCAAACTGCAAGAACAACCACACGTTCGCCACTGTGTTCCAATTTGTGCGGTGCCGTGTTCACCTCTCCTCTTAGAGTGCCAGGCATGTTGAACTTCACAAGCAAAACGCACACCGCCCCCGCCCAGCCTTCCGACTACTGCGCCCCGCTGCCCACTGAGTACGCCGCGCACATCCGCGAGCGCGAACCGGACACGCTCCAGCAGCTCACGGCGATGATCCACCACCCGCGCTCGCTCGCGCGGCCCACTGCGCGTTGGCGCCCGCCGACAAAACGGCTCCCCCGCCTTGGTCACACCACCGACCTCACCATCGCCATCTCGCGGCGCCGCGTCGGCCCACGCGCGCAGGCAAGAGTCCGCGGGTACGGCGAGGACCGAGTGCCCGCGTTTCTCATCGAGGTCCGCGTCACCGACCCCTCCGGACTCCCCACGGACCGCCGCGTCGCCGAAGGGTGGGTGCGCGCGCTTTTGCCTATCGACGCCGCGGGCGCCGTCCACGAGCTTCCGTCACCCCGCGCGGCCAGCTACGTCTGGCTCACCGACGGCGACTTCGTCCCGGTACTGTCACCGTCCTCCATGTTTGAGGGTCTCGCGGCGGCGTAGCCCGCCCGGGCTAGTCCTCGTCGTCTCCGTCGTCCTCGTCGTCTTCCTCATCGAAGTCGTCGTCTTCATCATCTTCGACGTCGTCGTGGCCGAAGATGTCGTAGATGTCGGGCTCGTCCTCGTCGTCTTCCAGCGGGAGGAGCTGGCCTTCCCACTCCTCCGCCTGGTCAGCGGCAAGCGACAGGACGTCGAAGAGCCGGTCGAAGTCGGTGAACGTGCCGAGGCTGAGCATTTCCGCCTCGGACACCGCTTCGCTGTGGATGGTCTCGAACAGGCGCAGTCGATCCTCCTCGGTCAGCTCTGCGTCGCCGTCGGACTCCCAGAGTTCGCCGATCGCGTCGTCCATGAGGTCGTCGTAGTTGTCCGACAGCGCGATGAACTCGACCGTCGCGGTGGCGGTCCCCTGCACCACCTCGACCTGGACCTGCAGCTCGGCGCTTTCGCCGACCTCGGCGCGCACCAGCTGGCTGTTGACGCGATCCGGGAAGAACTCCAGGTCCTCAATACGCTCGTCCGTAGCCTCGAGGAGGTCGCGCAGCACGGTAATCACCTGGTCGGTGGCCATGTGCTCTGCCACGGTCTCCACGGCGCTTTCCACGGAGAAGACGACGGCGACGAGCGCGGCCTCAAATTCTTCATCGTCCTCGTCCACGTCCGCGGCGGCAATGTACACATTGGCGGCGGGCAGGAGCGGGTCGATTTCTACAAACTGGATTTCCACCTCGGACGTGATGGGCACGAACATGGTGTCGTCGTGTACCCGGGATTCAATCCCTTCACGGTCAAGGCTGGCTGCAATGTCCTCGAAAAAGCTCATGGCGGCGGTTTCCTTCCACTCTCCAGTCCAGGCCTGCCCCAGCCTAGCCAGGAATTCGCCGCGCCGTCGGCCGACGCGCACAAAGCACGGATGCACGCGCGATGGAAATTGCTGGGAGGTGTGTAGAGGGGGTGGCGGTGGCGTCGCTAAGCGTTGCCCTCGTCAGCGATGGAATCGGTGAGCGTTTCCACCAGGTCCTGCCTGTGCATGCCCCATTCGCGCATGTCAAAGCCCTCCCACGCGCGGCGCTGCGCCGCCTTGGGGTCGTACTCCACGGAGGACTTCGCCGCGAAGATCGCGGTCGCGCGGCCGGGCTCCGTGTCGCTGCGGAAACCGTAGACCGGCCACTTCTCGCCCGGATGCGCGTTGTGGAAGAAGGAGCCCCAGTGGAACTGCATGGCGGCGCTGACCTCGTCGAATTCCTCGCGCGGCTGGAACGGGTCGAACTTGGAAGCGCGGGTTGCCTTCGCATCGCCGAACACCGCCGCCAGGTCCGAGGTGTGCATGGCGCCGAGCCCGATCCGGCGCATCGTGGTCGACGCGTAGTCAAAGCGGTACATCCAGGTCGGGGCCGTGCGACGATGCTCGGTTGCCAGCATCACCGACGGCGCCCAGAAGACCGCGTCCGCGATGAGGGCGGCAAACTTCCGGCGATCGTCCACAAAGTCGTACGTCTCCAGCACCGCCTCGGCGTTGTCGGGGTCGTAGACGCTCAGCGCCCGGCGCGCCGCCCGCAGGCGCGACTTGTTCGTCTGGTACAGCGCCTTGGCAAAACTGGCCTCATCCGCGTTCGTGCCGATGATCAGCGGGACCGGCGCCTGGGCACCGGATTGGAACACGTCGATCGGGTGCGCGGGAAGCGTGTGCGTATCCACGGTGGGCATGAAGCTGGTGTTGAACTGGACGAGCTCTTTGCGGTTGAGCAGCATCGATTGCCCGACCCGCACCAGTGCCTCGGCGTCAGCCTCGCGCAGCGCCTCCAACGTGGTCTGGCTGGGCAAGCCCATATCCTTGATCAGCTTGCGCACCCACATCGCCGCCTGCACGCGGGAGTGCACGCTGGCAACGGGCGGCGACTGTGCAATCGCGCGGTGGAACAGCCCCCGCGCAGCCGGGGCGCACATCAGGTGGATCACCGCCGCGCCACCCGCGGACTCGCCCATGACGGTGACGCGGCCGGGGTCGCCGCCGAACCCGGCCGCGTTGTCGTGGACCCAGCGCAGGGCGAGGATCTGGTCCAAGAGCGCCGGGTTGGCCACGCAGTCCTCGCCGAGCGTGCGGTAGTCCAAGTACCCGAACACGCCCAGGCGAAAGTTGACCGAGATGTAGACGATGTCCGTCGTCTTCGTCAGGTAGTGCCCCTGGAGAACCTTCTCGTGGCTCGACCCCGTGACAAAGGTTCCGCCGTGGAAGTACACCACCACCGGCAACTCCTCGTCGTTGTCGGGGCGCACGATGTCCAACGTGAGGCAGTCCTCCGTGCCGATGACGTTGTCCGTCCAGCCGAAGAACCCCTGCATGGCCGGGGGCGAAAAGGCGCTCGCGTCGCGCACCCCGGTCCACGACTCAACCGGGCGGGGCGCACGGAATCGCCCCGCGCCCTCGGTGGTCGCGCCATACGGCACGCCGCGCCAGGTGCGGACCCCCGTGTCCGGGTCGACAATTCCGCGCACGCGACCGGCACTTGTGGTCACCACCGGTTGATCAGCGCTCGACATAGCCCCCACCCTAGACGCGAACGCGGCCACGTACAGCGACGCTCAACGGCAACGGGAATGGAAACCGCACGCGCAACGCTATACCGTGCGGAACTCGGTCCGACCGCCCAGGTGAGCACGAGCAATCACCGAGCGTTCGGCCGAAACGTGCACAATAGGTTTGCAATATCACACTATCGGGCTCGCCCCGGAGGAGGAAAGCATGGGACTGCTTGATCGCAACAACGACAAGGACAGCACGAACCGCGAAGGCAATGCCAGCGATACCGACGACGTCACTGCCGCCAACGGTGCGCAGCTGGCCGAAGGCGCCGGCCCGATCGCCCGCGCGTTTATCAGCTTCGTGGACAAGGCCGTCTCGCTCCAGACCGGCACCATCCGCGCGTACGTGGACTGGCTGCGTCGCCAGGACACGGACGCAACCCCGCAGGACGTGCAGAAGCGCATGGACGCGCACTTCCGCAACACCGTCTCCGCTACCGGCGCCGGCGTCGGTGCCGCCGCCGCGGTCCCGGGCGTCGGCCTGATCTCCGGCAGCGCGGCGGTGGCCGGCGAGTCCGTCCTGTTCCTTGATCTGGCCGCCTTCTACACCGTCGCGTCTGCGTACCTGCGCGGCGACGATCCGGCCGACCCTGAGCAGCGCCGCGCAATGGTGCTCACCACCCTGGTGGGCACCGAGGGCCTCGCAATCGTGGACACATTCGTCGGCGAGAACGCCTCGCGCCTGCCGTCCAAGTCCACGCTCGCACGCTTCTCCGGCCCGGGCCTGGCTGAGGCAAACAACATGCTCACCAAGGCCGCACTGAAGCAGGTGCGAAAGAAGATGCGCCGCGCCTGGATTGGCAAACTCCTCCCGCTGGGTCTCGGCGCGGTCGCTGGCACCACGGCAAACCGCAAGCTTGCGGATGAGGTGATCAAGCGCGTCGGCCAGTCGCTCGACCCGGTGCCGGACGCGTTCGCTACCCCGCTCCCGCCGAAGAAGGACGACGGGCAGGACTCTCAGGGCCTGAGCTTCGACCCGAAGCGCTTCGCGCAGTGGATCCTCAACATCTTCGGCCGCGGCAAAAACGACGCGGAGGAGCGCGCGCAGGTCGACGCCGCCATCGAAGCAACCAAGTAGCGCCGTGCCCCACGGCTTCCCCCTATTCCGCCGCTCGCTGACCGCCACCCCGGTCACGGCGGCGCTCGCGTTCGCCACCGCCGCGGCCGCCGCGGTGTTGCAGGTCCTCCTCCCCGCGCTGACGGGGCGCGCGGTGGACATCGCCACGGGCAACGTCACCGGCTCGGTCTCGCGCACCGCGTGGACGATGGTTGGCGTCGCACTGGTTACGTACGCGCTGGGCGCGGTGCGCCGCTGGGCGTCGGGCCGGCTCTCCGCCACCTCCCAGCACTGGCTTCGCGTGGAACTGCTGCGCACGATGCACCGGCTGGATGGCAACGGGCAGGACGCGATTGTCACCGGCCAGATCGTGGCCCGCTCGATTTCGGACCTCAACCAGTACGCCATGGTCCTGGGCCAAACGCCCATGTTCTTCACCCGCGCAATGCAGCTGGTCGGCACGCTCGTCGTCATGGTGGGTATGAATCTGTCGCTGACGGCGATGGCGCTGTGTCTGCTGCCGCTGATCTTGTGGGAGGCGAACCGCTCCCGGAAGGCGCTCTACGCCGCCACGTGGGTGAACCAGCAGGCCACGGCGGATTTGGCGGAGCACGTGGAAGAGACCGTTTCCGGGGTGCGGGTGGTCAAGGCGTTCGGCGGGGAGCGAAGGAGCGTCGATAAGCTTGATGCGCTCGGCCGCGAGCTGTACGCGGTGAAGATGCGCGCGGCGAAACTGACTGCCCGCTTCCAGCCGCTGTTATCACAGCTGCCCAAGATTGCGCTGGTCATCACCATCGTCGCGGCGGGGCTGATTGTGATGCGCGGCGGCATCACCATCGGCGCGTTCGTGGCGTTCACCACGTATCTGACGTCGCTGACCTCGTCGATGTCCATGCTGACCAACCAGTACGTGCGCCTGCAGATGGGTATGAGCAGCTTCGACCGCCTCGACGAGGTCCTCGCCCTCGCCCCGCACTCGCCGGAGCCCGCGCGCAGCAGCGCCCCGGAAGGCCCCGTCGGGCTCGCGTTCGATCGCGTGCGATTCTCCAACGGCGGGACCACAGTGCTTAACGACGTCAGCTTCACCGTCTCCCCCGGCGAAACCCTCGCCGTCGTCGGCCCACCCGGTGCCGGCAAAACCATGGCCGTGCAACTCGCCGGCGGCTTTTACACCCCCGATTCCGGGCAGTGCGCGCTTGTCGACGCCTCCCTGGCCACGACTCCCTACTCCGACCTTGCGCAGGAGGACCTCCGCGACCGGGTGACCTGCGTCTTCGACGACGCCTTCCTCTTCTCCTTCTCCATCTTTGACAACATCGCCCTCGGCGCGCCCGCGGCGCTGTCGGGCGAGGCGCTCACGGAGGCGGTGCACCGCGCGGCCCGGCTGGCGCGCGCGGACGAGTTCATCGAGCGCCTCGACAACGGCTACGACACACTCGTCGGCGAGCGCGGGCTCACCCTGTCCGGCGGGCAGCGCCAGCGCGTCGCGCTCGCCCGCGCGCTCCTCTCGCAGCCGCGGGTGCTCGTGCTTGACGACGCCACCAGCGCCATCGACGCCATCACCGAAGCCGAGATGCTGCACAACCTTCGCACTGAGCTCGGCGACGTTGCCGTCCTCACAGTGGCCCACCGCCAATCCACGGTCGACCACGCCGACACCGTCCTCATCCTCGATGCCGGCCGCGTCACCGAGCACGGCCCCCGCGCGGACGTCGTCGCCACACCCGCCTACCGCGCACTCATGACCCCCGAGGCGACGCAGGCCCCCGCGAGCGCGGAGGCGGAGCCGCCCGAGCACCTGCTCTGGCCGGACGAGCACTCCACATCCGCGAACCCCGACCTGGCCGCGGCATCCGCCGCCCGCGCGACCAGCAGCGGGGGCGGCCGGCATACCATCATGGCTGACGCGGGGTTGCTGGCTGACGTGGCAAAGCTCCCGCCCGCGCGAGAGCAGCCGAACCTCAACGAGGCGACGCTTGCGCGGCTGCGCACCCCGACGGGCAGCGGCAACGAGTTCAAGGTTTCGCAGCTCTTCCGCGCGGTGCGCTGGCTGATCGCAGGCAGCGTCGCGCTCCTCATCGTCGGCGTGCTCGCCGACCTCGCGTTTCCCACGCTCATCCGCGCCTCGATCGACCGCGGCATCGCACCGAACGACTTCCGCGCGCTCTGTGCCATCGCGGGCGCGACGCTCGCCGTCGTCCTCATCGGCTGGGCCGCCGACGCGTGCCTGACCGTCCTGTCCTCCCGATCCGGCGAGCGGCTCCTCTACGGCCTGCGCCTGCGCACCTACGCGCACCTGCAGCAGCTGGGGCTGAGCTTTTTCGAGCGGCACCTGTCCGGGCGCATCATCACCCGCCTGACCACGGACATTGACACCCTCTCTAGCTTCCTCCAGACCGGGCTGGCGCAAGCGATCGTGGCGGTGGGCAGCCTCGTCGGCGTCTCCGCCATGCTGCTTGCCACGGACGGCCAGCTCACGCTCACCGCGATGAGCGCGGTGCCCGTCATCGTCGTCGCCACGCTCATCTTCCGCCGCCTCTCGCGCCGCTACTTCACGGCCGCCCGCGCCCAGATCTCGGTGGTCAACGGCGATTTCGCCGAGCTCATCGGCGGCATCCGCGTCACGCAGATGTACACCGCGGAGCGCCGCGCCGAGGCGGCGTTCACAGACGCTTCGCTCGCCTATCGACGCCTCCGTATGCGCTCCGTGACGCTCCTCGCCGCCTACTTCCCGGGCATGCAGGCCATCTCGCAGATCATGACGGCCGCCGTCGTCGGCGTGGGCGCGACGCGCGTGTCCGAGGGCGACCTCTCCGTCGGCGTACTCGTCGCCTTCACCATGTACCTCAGCCAGCTCTACGGGCCGATCCAGCAACTGGGCCAGATCTTCGACTCCTGGCAGCAGGCCACCGTCAGCTTCGACCGCATCACGGAGCTCCTGGCGGAGCGCACGACCGTTCCCGATACTGGCACCAACCCACGTGCGGCCGACGCCGCCCGCGGTCCGCTTGCCCTCGAGGGCGTGAGCTTCGGCTACGGGGGCGTCGACAAGCGCGACACCCCAACCCTGGTGGTGAAAGACCTGGACCTCGACCTACGGCCCGGCGAGACTGTTGCCCTGGTGGGGCCGACGGGCGCGGGCAAGTCGACCGTGGTCAAGCTGCTGGCTCGCTTCTACGACCCGACCGCCGGGCGGATCACCGCCTCAGGCACGGACATCGCCGAGTTCCCGCTGCCGGCATGGCGGCGCGCGCTCGCGCAGGTGCCCCAGGAGTCCTATCTTTTCCCCGGCACCGTGGCCGACAACATCGCGTACGGCGCGCCGGGCGCCTCGCGGGCTGAGATCGAAGACGCAGTGCGAAGGCTCGGTGCCCTCGGCGTGATCGCGGCGATCCCCGGTGGGTTCCGCGCCCCGGTCGGCGAGCGCGGCCGCGGGCTCAGCTCGGGGCAACGGCAAATCATTGCGCTGGCGCGGGCGGAACTGCTCCACCCAGATGTGGTGTTGCTGGACGAGGCGACCGCGACGCTTGACCCGGCCACCGAGCACACCGTCCTCAACGCTGCTGGTCGTACCACTGCTGGGAGGACCTCCATCATCGTCGCGCACCGTTTGCTCACCGCGCAACGGGCCGACCGCATAGTTGTCGTTGAAGGAGGACGTATCATAGAAGATGGTTCCCACGAGACCCTCCTGAAATCGGACGGAAAATATGCCCGGATGTGGGCAGTCAACCGAAATCGGGGGTAGGCCATGGTGGCGTCGTGGAAGAATGCGAGAGAGTTTTAACGCTCTGGCTATCAAGCGAATTACAGTCAAGATTTAGTTCGAGTAAAGACCCGACAGAAAGAGGCGAGGACCTGCCGTGAGCAGCGATAACACGTTCGGCCAGAACAGCTGGCTGGTTGACGAGATGTTCCAGCAGTACCAGGAGAACCCGGATTCCGTTGATCCGGAATGGCGCAAGCTCTTCGATGCAGAGGGTGCTCCCAAGGCACCGAAGGCTCAACAGGCGTCGAAGGCTCAGCAGGCGCCCAAGGCCGCCAAGGCCTCCGCTGCGCCGGCTGCGAAGCAGGAGACGGCGAAGACCGACCCGAAGGTTTCCTCCTCCACCGCCGCGCCGAGCCAGGACGGCCGCGAGACCCAGATCGACCGCGCCGCCACCGCCGCGAAGGCCACCGCGTCCAAGGAGAAGGCAACGCTGCCGAAGCCGAAGAAGTCCCCGCTGGACAACATCAACAACATTGAGGTTGAGCCCGGCGAGTTCCAGCTCAAGGGCGCGTTCAAGGCGATTGCTAAGAACATGAACGAGTCCCTCGAGGTCCCGACGGCGACGACCGTGCGAGACATGCCGGTCAAGCTCATGTTTGAGAACCGCGCGCTGGTGAACGACCACCTCAAGCGCACCCGCGGTGGCAAAATCTCCTTCACCCACATCATCGGCTACGCCATCGTCCAGGCAGCCAAGCTGCACCCGGACATGAACAAGAACTACAAGGAGGACGGCAACAAGTTCTTCGCCGTCCAGCCGGAGCACATCAACCTCGGCCTGGCGATCGACCTGCCGGGCAAGGATGGCTCCCGCTCCCTCGTCGTCGCCGCCATCAAGGAGACCGAGAAGCTCGCGTTCAACGAGTTCATCGACGCGTACGAGGACATCGTCAAGCGCGCCCGCGACGGCAAGCTGACCATGGATGACTTCTCCGGTGTGACCATCCAGCTGACCAACCCGGGCGGCATTGGCACCCGCCACTCCATCCCGCGCCTGACCAAGGGCCAGGGCACCATCGTCGGTGTCGGCGCCATGGACTACCCGGCTGAGTTCGCCGGCGCGTCCGAGGACCGCCTCGCCGAGCTCGGCGTGGGCAAGCTGGTCACGCTGACCTCCACCTACGACCACCGCGTTATCCAGGGCGCGGAATCCGGCGAGTTCCTCCGCGACATCTCGCAGCTGCTTATCGACGACAAGTTCTGGGACGACATCTTCACCGCCCTGGAAATCCCGTTCTCCCCGATGCGCTGGGCACAGGACCAGCCCAACACCGGTGTGAACAAGGACACCCGCGTGATGCAGCTGATCCAGGCGTACCGCTCCCGCGGCCACCTCATCGCGGATACCAACCCGCTGCGCTGGCACCAGCCGGGCCTGCCCATGCCGGACTCCCGCGACCTGCTCATGGAGTCCCACGGCCTGACCATCTGGGACCTGGACCGCACCTTCCACGTCGGCGGGTTCGGCGGCAAGGAGACCATGACGCTGCGTGAGGTCATGTCTCGCCTGCGCGCGGCCTACACCCTGCACATCGGCGCGGAGTTCACCCACATCATGGACCGCGACGAGCGCGAGTGGCTGCGCGACCGCCTCGAGGTCGGCATGCCGAAGCCCACCAACGCCGAGCAGAAGTACATCCTGCAGAAGCTCAACGCCGCAGAGGCCTTTGAGAACTTCCTGCAGACCAAGTACCTCGGCCAGAAGCGCTTCTCGCTCGAGGGCGCCGAGACCCTCATCCCGCTCATGGACGCGGTCATTGACACCGCCGCTGGCCAGGGCCTGGACGAGGTCGTCATCGGCATGCCGCACCGCGGCCGCCTCAACGTGCTGTTCAACATCGTGGGCAAGCCGGTTGCCACCATCTTCAACGAGTTTGAGGGCAACATGCAGTCCGCACAGCAAGGTGGCTCCGGCGACGTGAAGTACCACCTCGGCTTCCAGGGCGAGCACATCCAGATGTTCGGCGACGGCGAGATCAAGGTCTCCCTGGCCGCTAACCCGTCGCACCTCGAGGCCGTCGACCCGGTCCTCGTCGGTATGGCCCGCGCAAAGGCAGACATCCTCAAGGAAGCCGGCGTGCGCGAGGACCACCCGGTCGTGCCCATCATGCTGCACGGCGACGCCTCCTTCACCGGCCTGGGCGTGGTTCAGGAGACCCTGAACCTGTCCCGCCTGCCCGGCTACACCGTCGGCGGCACCGTCCACATCGTGGTGAACAACCAGATCGGCTTCACCACCACCCCGGACTCCGGCCGTTCCTCCTTCTACGCCACCGACCTGGCCAAGGGCTTCGACTGCCCGGTCTTCCACGTCAACGGCGACGACCCGGAGGCGGCAGCGTGGGTTGCCCAGCTGGCTACCGAATACCGCCGCGAGTTTGGCAAGGACGTCTTTATCGACCTCATCTGCTACCGCCTGCGTGGCCACAATGAGGCCGACGACCCGACCGTGACCCAGCCGGTGATGTACGACCGCATCCACAGCCACGATTCGGTCCGTACCCGCTACACCAAGGACCTCGTCGGCCGCGGCGACATCAACGCCGACGAGGCCGAGAAGGCGGCCCAGGACTTCCACGACCAGCTGGACTCCGTGTTCGCCGACGTCAAGGAGCACGAGGGCCACCCGAGCGAGCAGACCGGCATCACCGATTCCCAGGAGCTCACCCACGGCCTGGACACCTCCATCGACGAGGCGACCTTCAAGCGCCTCGCTGGCGCGTTCGTGGACCTGCCGGAGGACTTCACCTCCAACAAGCGCCTTAAGTCCGTGATGAAGAAGCGCGGCGGTTCCTTTGAGGACGGCAACATCGACTGGGGCTGGGGCGAGCTGCTCGCCTTCGGCTCCCTGGCCGAGGAAGGCAAGTTCATCCGCCTGGCGGGCGAGGATTCCCAGCGCGGCACCTTCACCCAGCGCCACGCGGTCCTGTACAACCCGGAGAACGGCGAGGCGTACAACCCGCTCGACCACAACGCGATCGAGGCCGGCAACGGCGGCCGCTTCGAGGTCTTCAACTCCGCCCTCACCGAGTTCGCGGGCATGGGCTTCGAGTACGGCTACACCCTGGGCAACCAGGCCGCAATGGTCGCGTGGGAGGCGCAGTTCGGCGACTTTGCCAACGGCGCGCAGACCATCATCGACGAGTACGTCTCCTCCAGCGAGACCAAGTGGGGCCAGCTGTCCTCCCTGACGCTGCTGCTCCCGCACGGCTACGAGGGCCAGGGCCCGGACCACTCCTCCGCCCGCATCGAGCGCTACCTGCAACTCGTCGCGGAGGGCTCCATGACCATCGCGCAGCCGTCCACCCCGGCAAACCACTTCCACCTCCTGCGCCGCCAGGCGATGGGTGAGATGAAGCGTCCGCTCATCGTCTTCAGCCCGAAGTCGATGCTGCGTAACAAGGCCGCGGTCTCCCAGCCGGCTGACTTCATCGAGGTCAACCGCTTCCAGTCCGTTATCGACGACCCGAACTTTGTCGAGCGCGGCAACAAGAAGATCGCCGACACTGACAAGGTCACCACGATCATGCTCTGCTCCGGCAAGATCTACTGGGAGCTGGAGAAGAAGCGCGAGAAGGACGGCCGCGACGACATCGCGATCATCCGTGTGGAGATGCTCCACCCGATCCCGTTCAACCGCCTCCGCGACGCGTTTGCCAACTACCCGAACGCGAAGGAGATCCGCTGGGTCCAGGACGAGCCCGCCAACCAGGGCGCTTGGCCGTTCTACAACGAGCACCTGCGCGAGCTGATCCCGGACATGCCGAAGATGGTTCGCGTCTCCCGCCGTGCACAGTCCACCACCGCCACCGGTGTGGCCAAAGTGCACCAGCAGGAGGAGAAGGCGCTGCTCGAGGAGGCATTCGCCAAGTAACGCCTCGCAGCACAAAGGCCCCCGTCCTGAACTGCTCCCCATTAGTTGGACTGAGAAAATCAGTTACCGACTAGTGGGGAGTAGTTTTCATTGAGAGCTCGAAGTTCGCTGAGTGAGCATCAGCGCGAGCAGTTGGTTGCACTATTTGAGCAAG
>NZ_RDRE01000021.1 GCF_003693265.1 Corynebacterium gottingense | reverse complement strand
GCAGCTTGTACTGGATCTTCTCCGCGCCCTTGTGCTTCTCGACGATCCACCGCAGCGCCGCTTCAATCGCCTCGGCCTTCCCCAACCCGTTCAGGTCAAGGCCATCGTTGTTGGCGGAGTTAATGTGCGTTGCATCGCCGGTGAACGCGGCCTCGGAGACGTCGCCCTCGATCACGGGGACGATGGGCAGGCCGAAGGCGGTGGCGAACTCGTAGTCGCGGTCGTCGTGCGCCGGCACCGCCATGACCGCGCCCGTGCCGTAGCCGGTGAGCACGTAGTCCGCGATGAAGATGGGGACCTGCTCGCCGCTGACCGGGTTGGTGGCGTACGTGCCCAGGAAGACGCCGGTCTTTTCCTTGTTCTCCTGGCGTTCCACGTCGGACTTGGCGGCGATGGAGAGCTTGTAGGTGTCCACGGCTTCGCGCGGTGTGGCCTGGCCGTTGGTCCAGCGCTCGTCTGTGTTTTCTGGGTAGGTGTCGGCCACGAGGGCGTCGACAAGCCCATGCTCGGGGGCGAGTACGACGAAGGAGGCGCCGAACAGCGTGTCCGGGCGGGTGGTGAAGACAGTGATGTCGCCCGCGGCGGACTCGAAGTTGACCTCCGCGCCGCGCGAACGGCCGATCCAGTTGCGCTGCATGCTCTTCACCTTGTCCGGCCAGTCCAGCAGGTCAAGGTCGTCGAGCAGGCGGTCCGAGTAGGCGGTAATGCGCATCATCCACTGGCGCAGGCGCTTGCGGAAGACCGGGAAGTTGCCGCGCTCCGAGCGGCCCTCCGCCGTGACCTCCTCGTTAGCCAGCACCGTGCCCAGGCCGGGGCACCAGTTGACCATCGAGTCGTCGAGATAGACGAGGCGGAATTCGTCGATAGCCTGGTGCTTCTCTGCCGTGGTGAGGTCGCGGAAGTTGCGGCCGTCCTTGGTCGTGCGCGCGCCGGTCATGAGGTCGCGCACCAGGTCCTCGATCGGGCGAGCCTTCTGCTGCTCCTCGTCGAACCAGGCGTTGTAGATCTGCAGGAAGATCCACTGCGTCCACTTGTAAAACTCCGGGTCCGTCGTTGCCACGGAGCGGCGCTTGTCGTGCCCCAGGCCCAGCTGGTCCAGCTGGCGGGTCATGTTGTCGATGTTCTTCTCCGTGGTCGTGCGCGGATGCGTACCCGTCTGGATGGCGTACTGCTCCGCAGGCAGACCGAACGCGTCGTACCCCAGCGTGTGCAGGACGTTCTTGCCCAACATGCGGTTGTAGCGGGCGAACACGTCCGTCGCGATGTAGCCCAGCGGGTGGCCCACGTGCAGACCCGCGCCCGAGGGGTACGGGAACATGTCCTGGACGTTGAGCTTCTCCTTCGGCAGCTCCTCGCCGGTGGCCAGGTCGCCGACCGGGTTGGGGGCGTTAAACGTGCCGTGCTCGCGCCAGTACGACTGCCATTTCTGCTCAATGTCGTTGGCCAGCTCTGCGGAATAGCGGTGCGGGGTCGCGTCAGTCATAGTTAAGCAGTGTAGTAGGCCCGGCGCGGTCAGGGACTATTGCTTATCGACTGCTTATCGACGCCCGGCGCTCGTGTTCCGACGACGCATTTCCCCAGAGAATTCTTTTCGGCACGATTTTCGGACCGGAAAAGATATCGGAAAGAGATAGGGCAAGTTTCAGGGCCTGGTTTCTGGCGTTTGTGCTGGTAGACGAATTGTTTCGATATCTTTTTTAATTGTTTTTGGACGCTTACGCTTTGATCCAGCGCGTGCCACGGCCACGCGGTGGGCCGGCCGGATCGATTTTCGCCTTGCCTTGGTCGCGCAAGTCCCGCAGCAACTTGCCCGCTTCCTGCGTACTTATCCCCGCACGGTCTGCGATCTCCGCGGATTGCAGCGTTCTCCCCATTTCGAGCTGCGTTTGAACCCAAGACTGCACGCCGTCGGCCAATGCCTCGCCCGTCTCCGTCCCGCCAAGGAGCTCTCGCGTTTCAGAAGAAAGGCTCCAATCGTCCGCGTTGCCCAACCGAGCGAGTACGCCAAGCTCTTCCAGCGAATCAAGAAGCTCCCGGGCCTCATTGGTTGCCTGCTGCGTCTTCACCTTCGCTGTTTGTAGAGAAATGAGCGGCGATTCGTGGAGATGTCGCAAAATAATGAGCGTTCCTACTGCGGATATTGGCTTACCGAAGCGTTTGCTCAACGCGTGAATTCCACGAACAAATTCGAGATCCGGGTTCGCCCCCGCGAAGATCACGCTCACCGCAGTCTCGGTCGTGACCACTTCGGGGGCCTCACGGCCCGAACCGATCATTGCCGCCCACATGCGATCAAAACCTCGGGAGCTTTCCTCCGCCAGTCCAAGCGCGCGCATCGCAGCCATCAAGCGGTTGTTTCTCGGCTCGGACGTCACTGTCAGTAGTCGATCCACGGCCACGCCAGGTGGCAAGGGCCCTGGCGATGTGACCTTGAGAAGACGCTTCGACTGCTCCACGACGATTGGTTTTGAAATACGCCAATCGCGGTGAATAAGCGCGTTTGAGATCGCCTCGTCGATGGCCTGGCTCGGAACTGCGGGGATCGCGACCTCCTGACCGTCGTCGAATTGCACCCTCGCGATCTCCTGCTGCACATGCGAATCGATAAGCGTACGCAAGCGAGGAAGCGCCAAAATGACTGGTGCGGAAATCTCAGTCACCTTTGGATCTTCTCCGGGGAAGTCTCGCCAGAGGTGCTGGACCGTCACGTGTGTAGGCTCCGGTTGCGCAAGCAGAATCTCGGCGGCTCGCTTAAGACCCCCGTCCTGGCGAAGTAGCCCAAGCTCGCGGAGCAAACCCGTGCGCGTGTTCGCCATCGCCGGCCCCTCTTCGCCTCTGCTTCTTCTATACAGGACGAGTTGGCGATGCACCTCCTCCACAACGTCGAGGCCCAGGTCTTCGGGCACCATATCGGTCTCACCATTGGTGTAGTCGGGGTTGCGACGAAGCGCGTCAATCGCGCGACGCGCCTCTTCCGGGATCGGCTTGCACGAAAATTTGCCGCCATCGGTCTCCCGCCGTTTTGCCGCGCCGTCCGTGCGGGTGTAGAGCGCCCTCGCTTCCGGGATACTCACAGCCAGTAACCTCGTCTCGCGGAACAGAAAACCCGTCGCCGAGACATTCATATTTGGCTTCGAGGCGTTAAAGATTTTCTGTTCAACGTCCGATTCACGCAGTTCAGTACCAGTAAACGCTTCTGGACCGGCGATCTTGTCGTGCACCCCGACGACGATGATGCCGCTGCCCACCTCGCTGTTAGCCATGCAGATCGCTTCGTCGACAAGCTTCTCGACGAGCTTTGGGCGCGCACGCCCAGCACCCTCACGGTGCGAGGGATCCTCCTTGAATTCGAGCGTCATTGACTCCTGCGAATCCGCCGTCGCACCGTCCCAAATCGCCTCCAGGGCGCCTTCAATGTACGCGGGGAGGCGGCTCAGACCGTCCGGTAACGTCATAGCGCTCAGTGTACATTTCCCCAGGGAATTCTTTTTGGCGTGATTTTTAAAGCGAAAAAGATATTGGGAAGAGATAGGGCGGGTCCCAGGGGTCGCTTTCTGACGTTTATGCTGGTAGACGAATTGTTTCGATATATTTTTATATCTTTTTTAATTGTTTTGCGCCTTTGGCTGCTTCCGCCCACGCCACGATCGCGTCGAGGCGCGAGAGGTCGACGCGATCGGTGTCCTTCTTATACATCTCGATCATCGAGCGCTCGTTTTCCGACTTCCGCGGCTTCAACTTGAGCGCGCCAATGATCCCGCGCATCACTCCCGCGTGGGCCGCGGTGAGTTCGGAGTAGTTCAGGCGGCCGGGCAGGTAGAAGCGCTGTACCTGGTCCGCCCGGTCGCCGAGCAGTTCCGCCGTGGGGTCTGCCTCTCTGACTACATGGTCTAGCGTCATGCCGACCGTGACCACACAGGTGGGGCTGGCCTGGATCGTTGTTTCCGGGAGCGACTTTACGAACTTGGCCGCCGCGTTCATCGGGCCGTGCGCTGGGGCCAGGACGATGATGGGGCCCTCTGCTGCCGTGTCGGGCACTTCAGCGTGGTTGAGTATCTCCTGCACGGTCGTGCTGAGGCGACGCGCGAGCTCCTCGGCATACTGCTTCGTGGAACCGTAGACGGAGGAGAAGTAGATGTGCATATGCACATTGTGGCACGGCTGGATGACGGGGGTGGCGCAGGAGCAAGCTGCACTGGGGTGCGGACCTCGCTGCGGGTTCCCCGGGGATCCGCTGCACCGCAACCCGTCCCGCTGACCCGGGGAGCACATGTTCGCTTAACCGTATCCCTAGCAGGTATCTGGCTCATCCCCGCTCACGCGGGGAGCACCTGCCGGTTGGTCTTGGCCATTTAGAACGGCGGGGCTCATCCCCGCTCACGCGGGGAGCACCTCGAAGGCTTTGGTGACTTCGCGGCCGTGTTCGGCTCATCCCCGCTCACGCGGGGAGCACGGTCCCGTACGGTCGACCAGTGAGAAACTGCAGGGCTCATCCCCGCTCACGCGGGGAGCACGGTCATGGTGGTGATCCTTTTGGTGGTGGTGTGGGCTCATCCCCGCTCACGCGGGGAGCACACCAGCATTCGCCGACTCGGCTTTTGCCGCGACGGCTCATCCCCGCTCACGCGGGGAGCACACCAGCATTCGCCGACTCGGCTTTTGCCGCGACGGCTCATCCCCGCTCACGCGGGGAGCACTCGAAACCACGAGTATCCTTCTTGAACTTGTTGGGCTCATCCCCGCTCACGCGGGGAGCACGGTGATCGTCCGATTCCGAATGGGCGTTTGCGGGGCTCATCCCCGCTCACGCGGGGAGCACACCTTTCTTTCAGTCGTGGCGTGAGGCGATGCGGGCTCATCCCCGCTCACGCGGGGAGCACACTTCTCCTACTACTGACCAGGGCACTCAGACCGGCTCATCCCCGCTCACGCGGGGAGCACTAGCCAACTCGTGACTATCCCGGTTCCCGGAACGGCTCATCCCCGCTCACGCGGGGAGCACCCGGTGCCTGGTGAGCCTGACCGTGAGGTTGTGGGGCTCATCCCCGCTCACGCGGGGAGCACGATGGTCTCGTCAACTACGGCGGGGCACAGCGGGGCTCATCCCCGCTCACGCGGGGAGCACTCTAAGCCTAAGGCGGATTTGGATAAGGCGCTGGGCTCATCCCCGCTCACGCGGGGAGCACAGGGGAAGATACGCACGGTCGGTGAACTGGGCGGGCTCATCCCCGCTCACGCGGGGAGCACCAAGACTGATAAGAAATTGCTTCATTTGTGGAGGGCTCATCCCCGCTCACGCGGGGAGCACTGGGGCGAGCTTGCTCACTCGCTTGAGCCACAGGGCTCATCCCCGCTCACGCGGGGAGCACAGGTCGATCAGGCTAAGTGGTGGTCTGACCGACGGCTCATCCCCGCTCACGCGGGGAGCACCTTTCTTCTTGCCAGCGCGGGCGATTGCGGCGGGGCTCATCCCCGCTCACGCGGGGAGCACTTGTGGGGTGAGTTCTGTGTTACTCATTGGTCCGGCTCATCCCCGCTCACGCGGGGAGCACGAGTGGTCAGCGGCGAGTGGCTTGTGATCCCAGGGCTCATCCCCGCTCACGCGGGGAGCACGAAGCGTGCATTGTCCGGGGTGAGGTCGCCGGGGGCTCATCCCCGCTCACGCGGGGAGCACGCTTGCTGGACTCGTCCGCGTGCCCACGCGGAGGGCTCATCCCCGCTCACGCGGGGAGCACCGAGCCGGTGGTCTCGTCGAGGGTGGATGCCAGGGCTCATCCCCGCTCACGCGGGGAGCACCCGAAGATGACGATGCTTCCCGGTCCGCTGTAGGGCTCATCCCCGCTCACGCGGGGAGCACAACCCGCCAAGCCAAGCCCCTAAGGAAGACGACGGCTCATCCCCGCTCACGCGGGGAGCACGGCTCACGAGTGCTGGTTTCCATGCGCCGCATGGGCTCATCCCCGCTCACGCGGGGAGCACCCCATCAACCAAGGAGTGCCTATTCGCCTGGTGGGCTCATCCCCGCTCACGCGGGGAGCACAGCCAGGTTTGGTCGTTGTCGGCGAGGGGGTGGGGCTCATCCCCGCTCACGCGGGGAGCACATGTGCTGTCCGTGTCCGGCTATCTCCACCGAGGGCTCATCCCCGCTCACGCGGGGAGCACCCCTGGCCACCGGCGCCGCCACCCATCTCCACGGGCTCATCCCCGCTCACGCGGGGAGCACTCAAGACCCAGCGTCTTCTGCTGCATCCCCAGCGGCTCATCCCCGCTCACGCGGGGAGCACCGCAACAACCACACCCCAGCGAGCTGCCTGGACGGCTCATCCCCGCTCACGCGGGGAGCACTGCAGTGAGCCTTTGCCGGTGACGCGCATGCCCGGCTCATCCCCGCTCACGCGGGGAGCACTTGGCGGAGGAGCACTCGCTGGCGTCGGTGGAGGGCTCATCCCCGCTCACGCGGGGAGCACTGCCTGGGAGATTCGCCACGATACCGAGAACGGGGCTCATCCCCGCTCACGCGGGGAGCACCAGACTTCGAGGTCTTTACTGTCCTCGACATTGGGCTCATCCCCGCTCACGCGGGGAGCACTCGCAAGATGACTTCTCCTACTACTGACCAGGGGGCTCATCCCCGCTCACGCGGGGAGCACCGCCAGGCAGAAGACAACAAGGGCGTTGTCGCGGGCTCATCCCCGCTCACGCGGGGAGCACGACGACCAGCTGGCCGAGTAGTTCGTCGAAGCGGGCTCATCCCCGCTCACGCGGGGAGCACTCCAGCACCACGCCGGTACCCGTGGGTCGGTCGGGCTCATCCCCGCTCACGCGGGGAGCACTCGGAGCCGACACCAATGGACTCGCCAGCGACCGGCTCATCCCCGCTCACGCGGGGAGCACATTATTTGTAGAAAACTTGGGCAGACCTTGGGGGGCTCATCCCCGCTCACGCGGGGAGCACTCCTTTTCTGCGAGGTCAAGTAGCTTTTCCCAGGGCTCATCCCCGCTCACGCGGGGAGCACAGAAAAAGGCCAGGCCCGGTGACCTGATTCATGGGCTCATCCCCGCTCACGCGGGGAGCACTCCGCGTCGTTGAGCATTTCGAGGATGTTCTCGGGCTCATCCCCGCTCACGCGGGGAGCACTGTGGAGATACCCGTGGTCAGGCCGTTGGGCAGGGCTCATCCCCGCTCACGCGGGGAGCACAGATCCGGCAGGCACCGATCCTTGTCGATGATTGGCTCATCCCCGCTCACGCGGGGAGCACTGAAGCTGCTCGCAAAAAGCTGCGGAGTCCCGGGGCTCATCCCCGCTCACGCGGGGAGCACCTACAGCCAGAGGTGACGGGCATGCGACAGTCGGGCTCATCCCCGCTCACGCGGGGAGCACAAACAGCTCGCGCTGGGCGTAGGTACATGCCGGGGCTCATCCCCGCTCACGCGGGGAGCACCTCGGTCATGTTGGGCAGGACGGCACGCGCCGCGGCTCATCCCCGCTCACGCGGGGAGCACACCGGCCCTCGTCTCGAAGCCACTGGCTCAACGGGCTCATCCCCGCTCACGCGGGGAGCACGACTTCGACCGAGAGCTGGAAACAGTGCCGTGGGGCTCATCCCCGCTCACGCGGGGAGCACCGCTTGTGCGATGGCACCTACGTGGACAAGGCGGGCTCATCCCCGCTCACGCGGGGAGCACGCCGCTTTGGTCAAGAACAGCGTCGGTTTGATGGGCTCATCCCCGCTCACGCGGGGAGCACTCGTCGGCAGCTTCGCCAATGGACTCGAGCGAGGGCTCATCCCCGCTCACGCGGGGAGCACCATGCATCGTGTCCTTTCAGTCGCTTCAGTTCCGGCTCATCCCCGCTCACGCGGGGAGCACAACCCTCCGGTGCTGGCTGACCTCATTGAATTGGGCTCATCCCCGCTCACGCGGGGAGCACTATGACGTTCGTCTTCGCCTCCACCCTGTGTTGGGCTCATCCCCGCTCACGCGGGGAGCACTCCGGCAGGTTGACGGCTCCATTCATGCGAATAGGCTCATCCCCGCTCACGCGGGGAGCACGTTTCACCACGCCGGGTACCGGCCCGAAGTTCCGGCTCATCCCCGCTCACGCGGGGAGCACCCACGGTTCAGCTGCTTGTTCAGCTCGCAAGAGGGCTCATCCCCGCTCACGCGGGGAGCACGTTCGGCGAGCCGGAGCCTGGTGGCCCGATGACGGCTCATCCCCGCTCACGCGGGGAGCACTGGATTGTGATCGACCACGACGGATACGGCGAGGGCTCATCCCCGCTCACGCGGGGAGCACAAGGCAATACGTGCGCAGCTAAGGACGCTGGGGGGGCTCATCCCCGCTCACGCGGGGAGCACCCAGATCACGTCGAGCATGGCGTTGATGGCGAGGGCTCATCCCCGCTCACGCGGGGAGCACGTCGACTCGATGGCACCTGAGGTGCGCGAGCAAGGCTCATCCCCGCTCACGCGGGGAGCACACCGCGATTTTGGTGTGAATAGTTTTGTTCCTGGGCTCATCCCCGCTCACGCGGGGAGCACCGTACGCGCCGAAACCATTCTCCGCCGATTTGGGGCTCATCCCCGCTCACGCGGGGAGCACGGGTGGGTCGAGCGGTGCGCGTCCGGTTTTCTGGGCTCATCCCCGCTCACGCGGGGAGCACCATGAGCTGCATAAGGCGCGTGGTTGCGTGCTGGGCTCATCCCCGCTCACGCGGGGAGCACATGTCTACAGCCCTCTGCATGATCACGCACACGGGCTCATCCCCGCTCACGCGGGGAGCACCCGCCGCCGACGGTGAGGGGTATTCCTGCCACGGGCTCATCCCCGCTCACGCGGGGAGCACTGTTTGGACGCCGAAAGGCAAGTGGCGACGGAGGGCTCATCCCCGCTCACGCGGGGAGCACTTAGACGCGACTGCTGGCCCCCGCATGATGTGGGGCTCATCCCCGCTCACGCGGGGAGCACGCGTACCCCGACACCGACCGCGGATTGCGCGACGGCTCATCCCCGCTCACGCGGGGAGCACTTAGGTGTCTGCGGGTTCCATTGCTGCCGCGAGGGCTCATCCCCGCTCACGCGGGGAGCACACTTGATGACCAGCGGTTATTGGAGCCGTCCACAATGCTAGCATTTAGCTTCTTCAGCAGCCCAAGCCCCGCTAACGCGGGGATGAATTACTTTCACGCCCAAACTAGGGCTCATCCCAGCACCAGCAGGGATGAAAACAAATCTATCCCGACTGAGAGCCCTGCTCAAAAGACTGAGACGTAATAACCGGCCCCATACTTCAAACTAGTTCGGGTTTGAAAGTGTGAAAACTAATGAAGTGCGCTACACTTCATACACAGACATTAATCAAGCAGTTTCAACCCTTCACTGGAGAGCTAACCATGGACGACCGACATCGCGTATCCCCCTTCGCACGCGACCTCGCCCACGCGTTCGATCTGTGGCTCATCTCGCTAAGCCCACAATCACGGGCACTCTGGGCGAAATCCGGTGACGAATCGGGGTCGCTGTCACTCCCCCAGCATTTAGCAGACACTGCTTGCGTCGCAGCTTCCATCTTCGACTCATGGGTGTCCGATCAGATGAAGTGCAAACTGTCGACGAACCTCGGGCTCTCCACTGAACAACTACGCAACCTCTATGTTTGGCTCGCAGGGCTACACGACATTGGAAAGGCCACCCGCCCGTTCCAAACCCAGATTGAGCAGAACCCCCAGTATGCACACCTCGTCAGCCAAGTCAGCGATGCCGGGCTCCCCCTCGCTCTAAACAGCTTCGAAGCACAAGCGAAAATGCCACACGGCATTTGCTCCGGCGCCATCCTCACGAGGTGGCTCGCCGATTTTGGCATGAAACGACGCGTAGCGTCGTGGCTCGCCTCGACGGTTGATGCGCACCACGGTGTGGCGTCGACAAGCAATGAGCGCCGCACCGTTGAAACGGCCATTGCTGAGTCCCCACCTCCATGGCACGCAGTCCATGAAGAACTCATTGGGACAATCACGGAACTTGCGGAGGTGGAGCCTGTACTCCATGCACTCAATGGCATCAAGAACCGGCACGCTGCCGATATTCAGATACTAACCGGCCTCATCGTCGTGTCTGATTGGATCGCGTCCAATGCCGATGCTTTTCCGATGACTACCGAACGCTCCCAAATCGAGCGACTTGAGCACGGCATTCACGCGATAGATCTCACGGGACCTTGGACTCCAGTCGTGCCGGCGAGTGACGTTGACGAGCAATACCGCGTAGCCTTCAACTGGCCAATTTCATATCGCACGCGCAGCGTCCAACGCGCAATGGCTAACACGGCCACCCAGATCACGGAGCCTTCAATCTTCATTCTTGAGGCTGAAACTGGCGTGGGAAAGACCGAGGCAGCACTGACCGCAGCGCATATCGTCGGTAAGCGAACTGGCGCTCAAGGCGTGTATTTTGCAGCTCCGACGATGGCAACCGCCAACGGACTACTTGAGCGCACCATTGAATGGGCGGAAAACACTACCGAAGCGGGGAGAGTGGCTTCACTTTACCTCGCCCATTCGAAGAACCAGCTTTCCGAACCGTATCAGCGCCTTCGATTCCGCGGGGTTGCCGAGGACGACGTCAACGAGGGACGCGGAATTACACACGGCGACGTAATCGCCAGCACCTGGATGAGTGGCCGCCGTCGCGGCCTACTCTCAAACATCGCCGTTGGCACAATTGACCAAGTACTCATGATGGCGCTCGAGCACCGATTCTCGATGCTCCGTCACGTTGCACTTGCAAGCAAAGTGATCATCTTCGACGAGGTACACGCATATGACGCGTACACCTCCGACTACCTAGAGACGACGCTCGAGTGGCTCGCTTGTTACGGCGCGACGGTCATCCTCATGTCCGCGACTCTCCCTCCCGACCGCAGACGAGCACTCATCAAGGCCTACAGCGGAACCAACCTTACCGAGAGAACCGCTGCGTACCCGCTCATCACGGTGGCCAACCGATCCGGCTCACGTTACGTCACACCGGAACCGAGCCCCACGAGCCTCGAAGCACCGATAGAGCTCATTGATGATGATCTCGATAGCCTCAGTGAACGCATGAGCCAGTTGCTTTCCGACGGTGGTTGCGCCCTCGTCATCTGCAACACCATCGCACGGGCGCAAGAGGCATATGCGCGCCTTTCACAGGACTATGCGGACGACATAGAGCTCCATCACGCAGGTTTCATGTCGTGGCAGCGCAGCAAACGAGAAGACAAGCTCCGAGCCGAACTAGGGCCGAATGCTTCGCGCAGAAGTGGACGTCCCTACCAAAAAGTCGTGGTAGCCACTCAGGTTGCCGAGCAAAGTCTGGACATCGATGCCGATGTGCTTATCACGGACCTCGCCCCCATGGACCTCATCATTCAACGTATCGGCAGGGTTCACCGCCATGAGAGGCCGGAATCCGACCGCCCCGAGACACTTCGGACTCCACAGGTGTACATCCGTGGGGTCACTCGGACAAGCGAAAGGCTGGAGTTCGACGGCGGCGCCCAAGCGATTTATGACCCCAAAATTCTGCTGTCCACATTCCTGCACCTCCCCCGGGTGTTCCGCCGGCCTGACGACATCGAGTCACTGGTCCGTCGCACCTACGGCGAAGATGGTCGCACGGTCCCTGCTGATCTTCGCGACGAATGGAAACGCGCGGAAAGTATCAGTCTCGACCGCGCAGAGAAAGCACACCAACGGTCCACACACTTCAGAATCCGTTCTCCGCGAGGACTACGAAATCTAGATGCCTTGTTCACCAAAGTGGGCGCGGCTGTTGCTCTGAGCGATGAAGAAAAGGGCACCGCCCAGGTTCGCGATGCCGAACTCTCTGTAGAAGTAATCCCGATTATCAAGACTGAATACGGGTACCGACCGTTCGCTAGCGAAAACGAGGTGTTGGATGGCGCCGAGCTCGATTACGCAACTGCACGCCATCTGGCATCTAGTACTGTCCGCCTTCCGGCGAGAATGACGAGGTGGGATAGCGATTTTAACGCCGTGGTAGATGACCTTGAGATCTCAACACCGGAAGTGTGGACCAAACACTTCCTGCTCCGAGGGCAACTCGCGCTCGTTCTCGACGAGCACGGTGAACGGGAGGTAGGAAGGTTCAGCGTCAAGTACTCGAGCACGTTAGGAATCGAAATTCTGAGCGACAAGAAGGGAGGTGTTGTAGGGATGTCCACGTAATGTTCAGATTGTTCGATCATGTTTCCCCCAACACCCCCTCAACCAACGCACTAGAAAGGAGGCCTCACTATGACCGAGACTGCACATCCCACGTTCAATCTCATTGAACAGCCATGGATCATCTGTAATACCGCAGAAGGCGCACACGCCTTGAGCATTCGTCAGATTTTTGATGGGTCATCACAACCGCTGAGTGTGGTTGGTGACTCGCCAACGCAAGATTACGCAGTACTTCGAGTGCTACTCGCCATTTTCTGGCGGGCGCACCACCACGACCTTGCTGGGCAATTGTCGTCTCAAGGAGGCCCTGACTCATTCGATTGGATCGACTGGTTCCTAGAAACGCGGGAGGATCTCCGCCACAACGGTAACGACCGGATTGTGCTGGACTACCTCAACCAATACCAGGACCGCTTCGACCTCCTCCACCCAGAAGTACCGTTCATGCAGGTCGCGGACCTGCACACCTCCAAGAACACGTTCGCCCCAGTTTCTCGGATCATTCCAGAAGCCGAACATGACTACTTCACCATGCGCACAGGAAAAGGCCGCGCGACGTTGGATTTTGCCGAAGCAGCACGGTGGGTAATCCACACCCAGGCCTATGACTACTCGGGCATCAAATCCGGAGCAGTTGGTGACCCACGACTGAAGGGAGGCAAAGGCTACCCGATCGGCACCGGATGGACTGGTATGACAGGTGGCACCGTGGTCCGTGGCGATACGCTTCTCGAAACACTGCTGCTCAACTCCACGGAGTCCGCTATCGGCGCGGAGGCAGCACTCGACAAACCCGTATGGGAACGGCCCCAGGACACTGCTACGCAGAGGATCCCTGACGCGGAGAGCATCGCACCGAAGGGGGCGGCAGACTTGGCCACCTGGCAAGAACGGCGTATTCGTCTTCAGTTCGATGCGACGGAGGTGACCGGCGTGCTGGTGACCAATGGTGACAAAATTCCCGATGCGGGCAAGAACATCTTCGGCGACCCGATGACCCCCTACCGGTACAGCAAAAACCAGACCAAGAAGGGAGTTTTGGCGTACTACCCCCAGCAATACGATACGAAGCGGACTATGTGGAAGTCGTTGGATGCCCTCATTGCTGCGGAGGGCGATGCTGGATTCGGGAACAAAGTTCATGCGCCTAAGCGGCCCGAGACTCTAGAGAACCTGAGCCGAATTGCTTACGAAGAAGATACGGATGAGGTACTCGATCTAGCGATTGTTTCCATGGCATATGGTCCCCAGAACTCATCCGTGGACACCATCGTCAGCGCTACGATGGGTCTGCCTGCTTATCTCCTCGGAGACGAAACACTCTCCCGCTCAAATCGCGCCCTTGTACGGAACGCCGCCGAAGCAACCAAGGCTGCAGCAACATCGCTCGGATGGTTCGCAGGCCAATTGTTCGTAGCAGCAGGCGGTGAATACGAGTTCAATTCAGACGCTGCTGACCGTCTCTACACGCTGCTTGAGCCAAAGTTTATCGCTTGGCTCCGCCATCTGAAGAAGACAGACATCGAGCAGGAAGCAATCGATTGGCAAGCGGAAGTACACAGAAACGTACTCGAAATCGCCGCTGAATACGTGCGAGGAGCCGGACAGAAAGCGCTCATAGGGCGTTCTTTGGATTCTTCCGATGACGGTTCATCGGCACGAATCATCAATGCGGGCTCCTTGTACCGCTCGCTTCAGCGCAAGTTGCGAGATGATCTCCCCTTGCTCCCCCAACCCACACACTCCACACCGGAGGATTCCAATGACTGAAACAATGCTACGCAAAAGCGTAGGGATGACTGTCTCATCACTGCAGCGTAATTACCTCGACCGTTCACAAACCGCGTTAGGTGCAGAAGCGCGAGGGACTCTTGCGAACCTGCGCAAGTACGCAGGCCGCCCCGTCGGCTCAGATCCACTCGCGCTGCAGGAGGTGCTGCTCCTGCTTCATCCCCAACTCAGCGAGGGCGAACTTGGAAAAGGGGCAGCCCCTTCTCCGTCCGAGCAGGCCGCCTACACTGCGCTGTGCCTCTTCGGCCTGCACATGCAAAGCTCAACGCAACCCATGCACGTTACAGAGCAAACGTTTGGCTTTGCTTGCGGACGATTGCACAGGCTCTCCGATTCCAAGTCAATCAAGTCTCGTTTTGACGCAATGCTCGTTTCCCGAGAGGAAGCGTCCCGTGGTGTGCACCTCCGGTCGCTTGTCTCCCTTCTGCGGTCGCGCCACATCCCCTTTGACTACGGGCGCTTCGCGGGCGACCTACGCAACCTGCAGAACCCGCAGTACCGCGACGGCGTCCTTCTGCGCTGGGGACGTGATTTCGCTATCGGAACCACCCGCGGCGACGCTGCAGAAACCAACGAAGCAGCCGAAAACCAAAACACCGACTCCTAAAACCCGAACAACCCAGAAAGGTTTTCCACCATGTCCCTCATTATCGACATCCATGCACTGCAAACTGTTCCGCCGTCATTGATCAATCGTGACGACACCGGTGCGCCCAAGACCGCCGTGTTCGGCGGGGTTCCGCGACAGCGTGTATCGAGCCAGTCTTGGAAGCGCGCTATCCGCAAGTACTTCGAAGATCACTTTGATTCGGACCAGATAGGTGACCGCTCTAAGCGACTCCCCGAGAAGATCGCCAAGCGACTCGAAGAAGTCGCTGGTCTGGAGCAGGCGGAAGCAATCGAACGCGTCCAGAAACTTTTCAAGGCCGCGAAAATCTCTACCGAGGTTGAGAAGGCTCAGAAAAAGACCGATGATCCCGACGCAGCGCACAACCCGTACCCTCACACCAAGTACCTCTTTTTCCTGAGTCCCGCGCAGGTTGACCACGCGGTTCAAGTACTCGGAGAGGATTGGGAGGGCAAGATCTCTAAGAAGGACGCCCAATCCGTTCTGGACGAAGATCATTCTGTAGACATGGCAATGTTTGGACGTATGGTCGCCGACGACGCCGCATACAATGTTGATGCAGCTGTCCAGGTGGCCCATGCACTCGGCGTTCATGCTTCTGCGCCAGAGTTCGACTTCTACACCGCGGTCGATGATCTCGCCGAAGAGGGCGAGGAAACCGGTGCAGGCATGCTCGGCACTGTGCAGATGATGTCTTCAACGATGTACCGCTACGCAACTGTCAACGTTGATGGGCTCGCCCAGAATCTCGATTCTCCCGCGACTGCGCGGGATGCTGCAGTGAAATTCATTGAAGCATTCGTCTCTTCGATGCCAACCGGCAAGATTAATACCTTTGCAAACCAAACGCTGCCAGAGTTGCTGTACGTTGCAGTACGAGACACCCGGCCGGTCTCCTTGGTGAACGCGTTCGAGTCGCCAGTCACGGGCACTGAGTCGGACGATCGTCGCCACGAAAGCGCACGCCGTCTCGCAGACGAGGCACGTAACGTCCAGGATGCGTACGGGTTCACCCCCAACAGCTCGTATGTCTTGGCACTTGGTGACTTGGCAGATGCTTTTGACGGTATCGCCGAGAAGGTCACGCTCGCCGAGCTCACCGACAAGCTCCAAGGAGACCTGGATCGCGCAATGGGTGATGAGTAATGAAAAGCTCTCTGCTCCTTCTCTTGAAAGGGCCCATGCAGTCGTGGGGTGATGATTCTCGTTATCAGACCCGCGCAACTGCGACCACCCCAACAAAGTCGGGCATCGTCGGCCTCATCGCGGCTGCCCAAGGGCGTCGTCGGACCGATCCTGTCGAAGACTTGGCAAAGTTACGTCTTGCCATTCGCGTTGACCAGTCCGGCAGTCTCCTTCGCGATTACCAGACTGCACAGCCGTGGCAGACGGAACCGAATGATCCGGCCAAGCTGGTGACGCGTTACTTCTTGTCCGATGCCTCTTTTGTTGCCGCAGTGGAATCTGACGACCGTGAGCTGCTGGAAGCAATTGCCGAAGCGCTACGTAAGCCTCAGTACCCGCTTTTTATGGGGCGCCGTTCATGCCCCGTCCACCCCGGTCTGGTCATTGGCGTAGTAGATGGGGCTGCAACTCAAGCGCTTCAACAACACCGGCACTGGTATGCCACTAAATCACACAAGATGGAGTCTCCCACCAAGGTCTACCTGCCCGTTTACCGGGACGGCGGACCGGGCGAAGAAGGGGCGGTCCCACGTCAAGACGTACCGCTTTCCTTCAATC
This sequence comes from Corynebacterium gottingense, assembly GCF_003693265.1. Taxonomy (GTDB): domain Bacteria; phylum Actinomycetota; class Actinomycetes; order Mycobacteriales; family Mycobacteriaceae; genus Corynebacterium; species Corynebacterium gottingense. The sequence continues at coordinate 4,149 of NZ_RDRE01000021.1, read as the reverse complement.
CGCAGCACCGCCGCTACGGCTGGCGCGAGGTCGTCCGCGACGAAGACGTCGAGATGACTAATCCATCTGGAAAGGACCCTCAGTTCCATGACGACTACTTCGAAGCAGTGATGCGAGCATGACAACGCTCTCCAGGATTGTAATCAACCCGGTCCGGCGCGGCGGTGCAAAACTACTCACCAACACGCACGCGATGCACGCGGCTGTCCGGAGTTCGTTCCCCAACGACATTGACCTCGACGCAGGTCGTGTTTTGTGGCGAGTAGACCCACGCGAACACGAGCATGTGCTGTACATCGTCGGACCAGAGAAGCCGACCGGTGCGCATATTGTCGAGCAAGCTGGCTGGGATACTCGGCCTGCGCAGTCGACGGACTACGAAAGGTTCCTTGCCCAGCTCACCCGCGGGCAACGATGGCGTTTTGAGCTCGTGGCCAATCCAACCTTCTCTGAGGCGAACGGTGCCGGTCGCGGCAAGGTGAAGGCGCACGTCTCCGTACGCCACCAGGTTGGTTGGTTGTACAAGCGCGCCGCGGAGGCGGGTTTTGCGCTTGCACCACGCGCGGAAGACGAGGTATCGGACGAAGAGCGGGCCCGCTGGTCACCGTTAGAAAACGTCGGCGTCACCGAACGCTGGACGGATACGTTTTTTAAGAACCCGGACCGGCGTGGACGACCTGTCCGCATTGCGAAGGCGCGCTTCGCAGGCACCCTCGAAGTCACCGACCCCGAAAAGCTCCGGAAGACGCTCACTCATGGCATCGGTCGAGCCCGCGGATACGGGTGCGGTCTCATGACGCTGGCACAAGTGAGGTAATTCGTGCCTACGCCACAGGAGCTACCGATCACCCGTCACGCTTTGGCACAGATGGGTGATCGGTTGTCATTTCTCTATGTTGAACGCGCAACAGTGAACCGTGATGGAAACGCGCTAACGATCACTGACAAGCGTGGAGTCGCACACGTCCCCGCCACTCAACTCGCCGTGATTCTTCTGGGACCAGGTACAAAAATTACCTACGCGGCGATGGCACTTCTTGGCGACGCTGGGACTTCCACAGTATGGGTCGGGGAACGCGGCGTGAGATATTACGCGAGCGGTCGGCCACCGGCGAAATCTTCACGAATGGCTCTTTTGCAAGCCGAGATCGTCACGCACCAACGCAAACGTCTCGATTGTGCGCGCAAAATGTACTCACTTCGATTCCCGGGTGAAGACGTCTCTACGCTCACGATGCAACAGCTGCGGGGACGTGAAGGTTCTCGGATGAAAAAAGTGTACGCCGCTGAATCGGAACGTACCGGCGTGTACTGGGACCGACGCAGCTACGATCCAAACGATTTCGACTCATCAACGCCCATCAACCAAGCATTAACCGCAGCGAGCGCGGCGCTTTACGGCATCGCACATGCTGTAATTGCGGGCCTCGGCTTTATTCCCTCGCTCGGCGTAGTGCATACGGGAACGGATCGGGCGTTCGTGTACGACATCGCTGACCTATACAAAGCGGAGATCGCCATACCTGCCGCATTTGACGCTGTGGCGGGAGCAAGCGGGTTTCCGCATGTCGTGGTCCGTCGCTTGGTTCGCGACGCGGTCGTGGAAAAACGTCTCATGCAGCGAATGGTCAAAGACTTGAAATACGTGATGGACGTTCCAGACGACGAGCCGTTCTCCGATGCTGAACTCATGCTTTGGAGTGAACTCGAAGTCATCGCATCAGGCGTCAATTGGTCTGAGGATGAGGTCCCGACGTGATGGTGCTCGTTGTCACCGCATGCCCTGCGGGACTCCGCGGTGACCTGACTAAATGGCTTATGGAACTCAGCCCGGGCGTGTTTGTAGGTAACCCGTCCGCGCGGGTCCGTGAACTGTTGTGGGACCGAACCGTCGAGCTGTGCAAAGACGGACGAGCGCTGCTTGTGCACTCCTCCAACAATGAGCAGGGCATGGAGTTTCGAGAACACAAGCACGACTGGGAACCCACCGATTTCGATGGGCTCACGCTCATGATGCGGAAGCACAAGCGGCAGAAAGGGACGCGTCGCACGGGGTGGAGCAATGCGCGGGCGCAGCGTCGGAAGTACGGGAGGAGGTGAGGTGGGGACAACGGGGCGTCGATAAGCGATTGGCCCTGCGGTAGCGTGGGCTGCATGACTGATGCACTCGCGCCTAAGCCCGAAGACCTCTCTATCGACGCGCCGCCGGCGGTGCGCGCGCAGCTGACGCACCGCACGATCCGCGAGTTCACCGACCAGCCCGTCAGCGACGAGACGCTGGAGACGCTGTACCGCGTGGCCATGCGCACGGCGAGCTCGCGCGGGATGCAGCACGCCAGCGTGATCCGGGTGACGGATCCGGAGCTGCGGGGGCGGCTGGCGGAGATCGGTAATCAGGAGTACGTCAAGCGCGCGCCGGTGTACCTGCTGTTCATCGTGGATTCCGCGCGCAACGCCGCCATCCTGCGCGAACAGGGCTACGACCCGACCGGCGCGGGCAAGACGAAGGTGTTCGTGGAGGGGTTTACCGACGCGTGCCTCATGGCGCAAAACGTGGTCAACGCCGCCGAATCGCTCGGGCTCGGCGCGAACTTCCTGGGCAACATCCACAACGACACAGCCGCGGTGATCGAGACGCTGAAGCTGCCGCGCTACACGTTCCCCGTCGTCGGCCTCACGATCGGCTGGCCGGGGCAGAACCCGCAGCTTAAGCCGCGCATGGCGCCGGAATTCCGCGTCATGGAAAACGGCTACCAGCACCGCACCAACTGGTCCGAGGCACTCGCCGACTACGACCAGGAAATGACCACGTACTACGACCTCCGCAACGCCAACCAGCGCGTGGACAGCTACATCAACCAGGTGGTCAAGCAGCTCACGCCCAAGCGCGAGCTTCTCGACGAATCGTTGCAGGCCGCCCGCTGGCAAGGATTCATCATCTAATGCGCCTGTACACACTTGGATTTTCCCACAAGAGCGCGGAGGAGTTCTTTGACATCCTCCGCGAGTCCGGCGCGCGGCGCGTAGTGGACATCCGCCGCTCCAACACGAACCAACTCGCCGGTTTTACCAAAAAGGACGACCTGCGCTACTTCCTCAAGGTCATCCTGGACATGCCGTACACGCACGAGGTGTCGCTCGCGCCCAGCGCCGACCTCATGCACGCCTACCGGCACGACGAGATCGAGTTCGACGAGTTCGCGCGCAAGCTCCGCGCGGAGTACGACGCCGGCGAGGTCTCGTCGCTCGATCGGTCGGTCCTTAGCGACGCCGTGCTCCTCTGCTCCGAGGCCGACCCCAGCACCTGTCACCGGCTCGTCGCCGCCGAGTACCTCGCGGAGGCGTGGGACGACGTGGAGGTCGTGCACCTGTAACTTAGTGGCGTTCTCCGGTGAGCATGCTGAGCAGGAGCAGGTTGCCCTCCTCCGGGGCGTCATCCGGGCAGTACACCGCGTGCGGCACATACGCGCGCAGGTGAACGACCTCGCCCGGCCGCAGCGGGAAGCGGTCGCCGCCGCACTCGAACTCAAGCGATCCGCTGACGCACTGCACCGTGATCGGGTGCGCCGCCTTGTGGTCCGGAAGCGTCTGCCCACGGCAGAAGTTGAACACGATGAGGTTCGCGCCGTCGCCCTGCAACATGCGCTTGACCGCTGGGCGCGCGCCGCCCGGCTTCGGTTCCACGGCGTTCACGGTATCGATGCGCGTTGCGCGGTCGGCATCGTCGGTGGAGTCGGCGTCGCCGAACACTTCCGGGCGATTGACGGGGAGATCCTGGTTCATCGCTGCTCCTGGGGTGGTTTCTGGATTTGTGGGTAATTTTACCGGGTCGAGGCGTGGAATATCTGGGGGTGCGTGGGTGGTGGGGCTGGCCGCAAATAGAGCTAGCTCCGTTTGGATCAGCGGCCGAGCGGCGACCTGGGGTTTTGCAGGTGCGTTGTCGCCAAACGGAGCTAGCTCCGTTTGAGCGGCGGCCTCGGTTGTCGGCGAAACGTCACACCCAGCCGTTGTCCTCAGCAAGCCGGGCCGCCTCGAAACGGTTTCCGGCACCCGTCTTGGCAATGATGCTGGACACGTGGTTGCGCACCGTGCCGGAGGAAAGGTGCAGCGTGGCGGCGACGTCGGGGGCGCCGAGGCCTCGGAGCAGGA
>NZ_RDRE01000020.1 GCF_003693265.1 Corynebacterium gottingense | reverse complement strand
CCATCGCCGCTGTGATCTGGCGAACGGACCAACCTTTGAGCACAAGGTCCATCACCGCCCTGTAGTCAGTCACAATCGGACTCCTTTGGCAATGCCGCGTGCCCTGAAGTCACGCGGTCACCAAAGAGCTTCCCCCGAAAACTGCAGTGTTACTCGATACTCACCATCGCGTTACCCGATACTCACCACGGTGTTACTAAATGCACGCGCGCAACACACCCGGCCGCCCCTTAGTTGGGCTGGTCGGGTGGCTCGTTTTGTTTTCGCCTAACCATCACAAGTTCCCACCCACCGACAGGTCTCCAAACCTCGGTTTTATGCCGAAGAACGGAGACCAGCACCGTGAAGGTGACTGTGCGATACGAGGCGCTCAACGCCCGTAACGAATCAACCAGCAAAACACTAGATATCGACTCGGGCGAGTTAGCGCTCATGATCGAGACCGATCGCCACGAACGAGCCCGACAGGCGCAAAAGCCAGTTGAGGACATCGAACCCCGTCAAGCGCAGCAGATACTCGATGAGCTGTGGCGTGCTGAAGAAGCGGTGAATCATCGGTTCCATCGCGGTGATCGAGGCAAGGGCAGGAAGGAGTGCACGTGCGGCGCTGGCTGCGAAGAGCGTCGCGGGTGCCGACTGCCGTCGACCCACCCCTGGTCATTGGATCAGATGCTCGAGATCGACCGTGACCCCGCCACCTCAGCGCTCACGCCGGAAGATGCGCTCATTGCCGCCGAAGAAGCCCACAGTCATGCGGCTGATCTGTTGACCATGCGTGCCGCAATCGCCCAGCTAAGTGAACGGCATCGACTTATCACCGACCTCATGATCCAGCAGGGCATGAGCCAAGCCGACGTCGCTCGGCACCTGGGCGTAACGCGAGCACGGGTCTCGCAGCTGTTCCGCGAGGTGAAGACCGCAGTGATCGAAGCGGTCGAGGAATCGCGGCTTAACAGTCGAACCTGGCTCGGCAGTGGGGTGAAAGGACCAGCTAAAGGGGCCGGACCCCAACCCAAGGAAAGCAGGTGACGGAGATGATCCAGCACAGGCTCAAGCTCCATATCGCCAAGGACATTCCGGAAGACCCAGGTGTCGTGGCGATCAAAATCGTGCCCATCCGAGAATGGCTCTTGCGGTTCTTGCTGGGCAAGCGCCGCCAGGTCACCCTCGTGGTCCCCGGCGACAGCGTCCGACAGATCGGCATCACCGAAACCGAGGACGACCTCATGGCACTGGCTCGCGCCGTCGGCGTTACCCGGAGCGGTGGTGATGCCGCGTGAACGTCACCGAAGCAAACCGCTACATCCCGGCGCTAAACCGGATCGCGGAGGGGGTCACGATGCTGGCCTCTGCGATCGAGGAAGCCGCGTGGGAATCGTTCGAGGATCACCCGGGCATGTCGGGGGCTCGCCCGATCATCGCAACCCAGCTCGCCCAGCCAGCGGTGGAAGCTGCCGCCGTAGAGTACGAAGCGACCCACCAGCCGCCAGCCCCGGCACCGGTTCCTGCTCCTGCTCCGGAGGTTGTGCAGGTGTCGTTAGAGCAGGTCCGCACAGTGCTGGCGCGCCTGTCGCAGGCGGGCCATACCGCGCGGGTGCGTGAGCTGATCCAGGCCGTTGGTGCGAACAAGCTCTCCGAGGTTGACCCCTCCAAGTTCGGGCAGCTGCTGGAGCAAGCGGAGGCGATTGCTGATGCCTGACCAGCACGCATTGCTCAGCGCCTCGGGAGCACACCGGTGGTTGGAGTGCCCGCCGTCGGCAACGCTGGCGGTTGGGCTGCCGGAGTCCTCCTCGAAGGCTGCCGAGCAGGGAACCGCTGCGCATGCGCTTGCGGAGTGGAAGTTGCGCCGCGCCCTGCATGATGCTCCGACCACGAAACCAATGTCGGATTGGCATGACGAGGAGATGGATGCCCTGACGGATGACTACGTGGCCTTCGTTCAGGAGCGGCTGCGTGACGTGCGGCAGGCGTGTGCTGATCCTTAGGTGCTCATCGAGCAGCGCCTGGACTTCTCCCACGTGGTGCCGGGTGGGTTCGGCACCGGCGACTGCGTGATCATCGCTGAGCCCACGCTTCAGATCGTCGATTTGAAGTACGGCCAGGGGGGTCATGGTCGAAGCCGAAGAGAACCCGCAGCTCATGTTGTATGCGCTCGGAGCGCTGAACGCGTTCGGATCGCTGTACGGCATCACCGAAGTGGCGGTCATGATCTTCCAGCCGAGGCACTCGAGCGTCTCAATCTGGACGATCCCAGTAGCCGAGCTGGAGGCGTGGGCGGAGCAGGTGGTCAAGCACCGTGCGGCGTTGGCAGCTCCTAGGGATGGCGAGTTCGCCCCCGGTGGGTGGTGCCGGTTCTGCAAACTCGCACCGACCTGCCGAACGCGCGCCGAGGTGGACCTTGCGCTTGCCCAGCATGAGTTCGCACCACCTGCCGAGCTCACCGACGCCGAGATCGCACAGGTGGTGGCCCAGCTGCCGGACCTGAAGGCGAGGGCTGCCGATGTGGAAGCGCACGCGCTGTCGCTGGCGGTGAACCAGGGCAAGACCTGGCCCGGGTTCAAGCTCGTCGAAGCCCGCTCGATCAGCAAATACTTCGACGAGTCCGCTGTCGCCCAGACGGCTGAGGCAGCCGGTGTCGATGTGTGGCATCGCAAGCGCAAGACGATCACCGCGTTGGAGAAGCAGCTGGGCAAGAAGCGCTTCACCACTCTCCTCGGGGACCTCGTGGTCAAACCCGCCGGTAAGCCCACGCTCGTGCCCAACTCTGACAAGAGGCCCGCACTGGAAATCCAGTCAGCGGCCAACGAATTCACTGCCATCAAGTAACGAACAAGAAAGAAGGTAAGACAAGATGTCTGCAACGAATCCGCCCCGTGTGGTCACCGGCGAGGTTCGCCTGTCCTACGCCAACATTTTCGAGGCGAAGTCCATCCAAAGCGGCAAGCCCAAGTACTCCGTGTCGCTGATCATCCCGAAGCCCGACACCGAGACCCTGGCCAAGATCGAACGCGCCATCGACGCGGCGATCGATGCCGGGATTGGCAAGTTCGGCGGCAAGCGACCGAACAAGGCTGCCTTGAAGCTCCCGCTGCGCGACGGTGACATCGAGCGCGACGACGAGGCCTATGCGAACTCCATGTTCGTCAATACCAACTCGACCACCCCGCCGCAGGTCGTGGGTACGGACCTGCAGCCGATCCTGGCCGCCAGCGAGGTCTACTCGGGCTGCTACGCACGGGTGAGCATTAGCTTCTACGCGTTCAACACGAACGACAACCGGAGTATCGCCTGCGCGCTGGAGGACATCCAGAAGCTGCGTGATGGCGAACCGCTCGGCGGCAATTGCATCAGTGCCGAGGCCGACTTCGGAGGCTTCAACATTGCGGCGGATGACTTTCTCAACTAGGTAGGGAGAACCAGTATGTTTTGGACAGTTTTCAACGCCATCACTCTCGCGTTTTGGCTCTACGTGCTCTTGCCCTACTTTCTGGTGGAGCTGACGTATTGGGTCAAGGAACGTCGTCAGAGCCGAAAAGCACGTGAATGCATAGCCGAGTTGCTCGCCTCGGGTGAGACTGAGCGTGACCGCTACCGGCAAGCCCCCGACCTGTAACCGCCTAGAATTAAACCAGTCCAACTTTCTGGGGCTAGTTCACATCGACCGAGGGCTTATTGACCAGACGGTCGAATGCGACTGACAACACACAACATGCCACCTGCGCCGATGGGCATGGCAGGGGGTTTCTTCCAGTTCTGTCGCGCAGGACTCCCCAGTAGGTTCGCCGGGCGGCTAGTCCAAGTTCACAACCTGCCATGCATCTACCTTCCAGATCTCACACAGGCCCACCAACTTGTCAAGGCCGGATTGGTTGATGCGCTGAATTTGCTCCATCTGTCAGTACCGGGCACGTTGTCGCGGCTGTGTCGAACCGTCTTCGGCCAACTGAACGTGCCAAGATCGCTGCGGCAAAGAAACACTTCGAAGCTATTGGTATTGATTACGCGAAGTCTTCGCCGAAGAATTGGAGCGTGTAGGTACGTCGCTCTTCAACAAACACCAACGGGGTGGGCCGGGGAAGTGGCCCACCCCGTTACGTGTGTGCAGTGGTTAGATCCCTGCACGACTGGGTGGTGTTACCGGCGGCACACACCGCCGGTGGTGCTACGCGACCGGGTACACCCCGTCCTCGCCCAAGCGGGCGTCTGCGTCCAGCAGGAGCGCGATCTCGCTGTCGTGAGTGTGGCCCTCGGCGAAGCGGCGGTTGTGCACCTGCTCGAACAGGGCGGCGCGTCCGACCATGCCTGCCTCCAGGTGGCCGGCACCGGCGCGGAGGCGCTCGGTGGCGCGAGCACGCCAGGCCTTGACGTCGCGCCCCTCGGCGGCGAGCGCTGCCTCGAACACGCCAGGGTGAGCGAGCACGACGAGCGCGCCGACGTGGCCGAAGCCAAGCGAGGTCAGCGCCGCGGCCTTCACCGCGCCCTCGCCGAGGTCGAGGGTGTCACGCAGCCAGACCAGGTTGGTGGCCTTCGGGGCGATGAGCGGGTCGACGCAGTCCAGCGACGCGTTCTGCGGCAGGCGTCCGGTGCGCAGCACCTCGAGCAACCCGCCGATCTGGAACAAGGCGGCGCCTGCCTTGGCGTGACCGGTGAGCGACTTCTGCGAGATGACGTACATCGGCGCGTGCGGGTCGCGACCGGCCGCGGGCCAGAGTAGGGAGTGCAGCTCTGACTCGTTCGGGTCGTTGGCATTGGTGGAGGTGTCGTGCTTGGAGATGACGTTGACGTCGTCAAGCGAAAGCCCGAGCGAGGTGATGCTGCGGGTCAGGCGCGAGCGCTCGCCGCCGCGAGCCGCGGCGAGCACGCCCAGGCCAGGTGCCGGGATGGAGGTGTGCGCGCCATCGCCGAAGGAATCGGCGTAGGCCACCACCGCATGCACCGGCAGGCCCAGCTCCGCGGCGAGCGAGCCGCGCACCACCAGCAGGGTGCCGCCGCCCTCGCCCTCGAGGAAGCCGCCGCGACGGCGGTCGTTCGCGCGAGAGATGAAGCGGTCGTCGATGCCCTGCGCGGTCATCTTCGCGGTCTCGGCGGTGGCGTTCATGTCGCCGAAGCCCTGCAGCGACTCGACCTGGACATCGTCGATACCGCCGGCGACAACGAAGTCGGCCTTGCCCAGTGTGATCTTGTCCACGGCCTCCTCCACTGACACCGCCGCGGTGGCGCAAGCAGCGACCGGGTGGATCATGGAGCCGTAGCCACCCACCAGCGACTGCATCACGTGCGCAGCCACCACGTTCGGCAGCGCCTCCTGCAGGATGTCGGACTGGCGCTCCTCGCTGATGAAGCGGGAAACGAAGACCTGGTGCAGGGACTCCATGCCGCCGATGCCGGTGCCCTGGGTGGATGCCACGTCCGCCGGGTGGACCGCGCGCAGCAGCTCAGCGGGGGTGAAGCCCGCGGAGATGAACGCGTCGACTGCGGTGACCAGGTTCCACACCGCGATGCGGTCCATGTTGTCCACCATCTGAGCGGGGATGCCCCACTTTGCGGGGTCGAAGCCCTCCGGCATCTGGCCCGCCACAGAGCGGCTCAGCGTGGCCTTGCGTGGCAGCTGCGCGGTGGCACCTGCCAGGCGGGTGACCTGCCACTCGCCGGCGGCGCAGGTGATGCGGGTCTTGTCCGGATCGGCCTCGGCGAACTCGCGAGCCTCTGCCTCATTCGCCACGGTGAAGGTGACGTCGCGATCCAAGAAGACCTCGGTGAGGTCGATGGAGCCACCGTCGGTGAGGAAGTACTTGTCACTCAGGCGGCGCACGCCGGCGCGCGCGATGACCTCGTCGCGGAAGCGGTCCGCGATATCCTCCTCGGCCACCCCCTGGCCGTCGGCGTCGTACCAGCCCGGGGTGGGATCCTCAGCCCAGCGGACAAGGCCGGTCATCCAGGCGAGCTCGAGCACGCCAGCGGCGGTGAGGTCGACCGCGCCGTCGCGCTGGATGCCGTACTCGGCCTCCGTGCGCGTGCGGCCAGAGCCCCAGGAGGAAACCTCGCCGATGCCGGCGATGACGATCATGTCGTCCAGCGGGCACGTGACCTCGCCGAGCTGGCCGATCGCCGAGCCGTCCGGCTGGGCGGGATTGGCCACGTTCGGCAGCGCCTTGATCCGCGTGGCGTCGGATCCCGAGCTGGTCTCCTGTGCCGGGGTGGTCTCGATGTTCGCCTCGCGGGCGAGCTCCGCGATGGACACGCCTGAGTCTGCGAGCCCACCGGTGAGGTCCAAGTCCAGCGGGTGCTCCTGCGCCTTCGCGCGCGAGGTGGCGCTCGCCAGGCCCATGAGCTTCGAGGAGATCTCCTCCGGGTCCCAGACATGGATGCCGGCTTCGCGGGCGGCGGGGATGAGGACGTCGTTGCCGCCCATGAGGTGCGTGCCCGCAACCCAGCCGATGCGCGCCTGGGCGAGGGTAACCCCCTCGGGCCAGCCGGTCTCGGCGTGCCACTTGTTCACGATCGCGTCCAGCGCGGCCTTGACCTCGCCGTACGCGCCGTCGCCGCCGAAGGTGCCGCGGTTCGGCGAGCCCGGCAGCACGATGTGCGCGCGGGTGGGCACGTCCGCATCCTGCGCGAGGCGCGCAAGGCCGGCGATGGTGCGCTCCAGCGACCAGAGCAAAAGCCTTGCCTGCGTCTCGGTGTTCCCGCCGACCTCTGCCAGCGAGCCGGAGACACCTGGCGCGGCAAACGGGAAGGCGAGCGTGGGCACAAGGGCGGGCTTGATCAGCTTGACCTCGTTGCCCACGGTCTCGCGCTGGGTAGAGCCGATCCAGTCGATGAGTGCATCGACGTCGCGGTAAGACGACAGGTTCGCCGGCACCAACCAAAGGGCCGCGCCGGGCGTGCCGTGGTCGCGGAAGAGGGTGCGCGCGAACTCCTTGCGCGCCTGGGTGATCCGCGATGCCGTCATGATGACGGTCGCGCCTCCCTCGAGCAGGCGCTTGACCAGGGCGGTGGCGATGGAGCCAGGCGCGGCGCCGGTGACAAGCGCAACGTCGTCTGCGTACTCCAGCTGCGGGGTTGCAAGCGCGTTGGCCGCGATTTCCTCCAGGACCTTGCGCGGTGCGCCTTCGGTGTGCGTGGCGTACCAGCGGGCCTGATCGGCGATCGTCTGGCCGGTGCCGGTGAAGCGTTCGGGCGCGAAGCGGGCTGCATCGGACTCTGCGCCGGTGTCGCCGGTGGCGATGCGGGCGAGGTCCTCGCGGGCCTGAGCCCAGCGGTCGTCGAAGAGAATGGCGCGGCGCGCGTCGAAGACAGGGGAGACCTGCGCGACCCAGTTCGTGCCGAGCTCAGCCTCGATGGTGTCGAGCACGTCTCGGGCCTCGGCGGCGGCGTCGGCAGCGGCGGAAGTGTCCTCGGGGGCGGTGCCCACGCCGAGCTTGTCCAGCAGGGTGCGCGCGGTGGCCACCAGCGTGTCGGCAACCTCCTCGCGGTAGGCGTCCAGCGCTGCGGAGTCGACGACCCCGCCACCGGAGGACGCCGTGGCAGAGGACTTGGCGACTTCCTGGTTGTGGTTGGCGGCGACGAGTTCAACGGCGTCGTCGAGAAGCGTGGCAACCTCTGCCTTGGAGCTGGCCTGCGGCAGGGTGGCAAGAGCGCCACCGCGGACCGAGTCCTCCTCGCGGGTGCCCAGCAGGACGGCGGCTTCGACGTGCGGGACCCAGCTTGCGGGCAGCGCCCAGGTGCCGGTCACGTAGTCGGCGACGTGCGAGGGCGCCAGGCTCGCGGCGCCGAGGACCTGGCGCAGGCGCGCGCCGATCGCCTCGGTGAGCACGGAGCCGAAGGGGGCGTAGCTCGGCGCGGCGGTGTTCACGCGCTCGCGCAGGGTGACCACGTCGGCTTCGGCGGCACCGTCGATGGCGGGCACACCGAGCTCCGCGGACATGTCCATAAGCAACTGGTTGCGGCGTGAGGACACGCCACCGGTGAGCTCCTCGATGGTGTCTGCGTCCGTGATCTGCTCGGGGCGGATCTTGTTCTGGAAAGCAAACAGCACGTCAATCGCGTCGGCGGCGCTAAACGGCAGGTCGGAAGCGGGCTGGGCAGGAGCGGCTGCCGGTGCCGCGGCGGGTGCCGCAGGCGCAGCCTGTGCCGGCTGGGCAGGAGCGGTGTCGGCCGGTGCCTCCGCTTCGGCGACGTCCTCTTCTGTCACTTCCGGCTCAGGCGCGGCGACGGTGTCGCTGAGGGTGACCTGCTCCCAGTTTGCCTCCGCGTTGACCACCGGGATGTGGTGGCCGGTCACTGCCATCTCGCGCTTGGCCAGGTTGGTCAGGGTCGGTGCGGACGCCAGGCCCACCTCGATGGCCTGCTCGACGCGGGCGAAGATGAGGTCTTGGGTCTCGATCCAGCGCACAGGGGAGGCGAATTGCCATGCCAAAAGCTGGATCAGCAGGACGCGGGCGACGTCGGAGCGGTCCATGGTGGCCGGATCGAGGTGAGCGAGTGCGTCCTGGGAGGCGTGGTCGTCGGCAGGCACTTCGGCGCGCACGGCGTCGACGAATTCCTGTGTGAGCTCGAAGGGGCGCGCGACGAGGTTGGGTACGTAGCGGTGTTCGAGCGCGTCGACGTCGATGCGCGCGGGCAGGAGTTCGTCGAGCTTGGCGGCGAAGTCAGCCACCCCGGAGCGCAGCACGCGCGAGTGGAAGGGCACGTCGATGCCCGGCACCGGCACGTAGGCACGCTCGCGCACAGCGTTTGCACGCTCGGCCAGGGCGGCAAGACCGCGCTTGGTGCCGGCAACCGAGTACTGCTGGCCCTTGATGTTGTAGTTGACAATCTCGAGGAATTCGCCGGTGTCTGCCGCCACCTGGGCGACGTAGTCGGCGACCTCTGCGTCGGACACCCCGATCATGTTGGGGCGCAGCGCGCCCATGCCGTAGTCGGAGTTGCCGTCCGCATCGCGCGGGACCAGCGAGCCCATGGAAGAGCCACGGGAGTAGACCACGTCGATGACTGATTCCAGGTCGAAGATGTTGCCCAGCGAAGCGAGCGCGGTGTATTCGCCCAGCGAGTGGCCCGCGTACATGGCGCCGGTGGCCAGCGCGCCAGCATCCCGTAGGCGGGTGGTCTGCGCGTACGCGACCACGGCGAGCGCGACCTGCGTGAACTGCGTCAGGTGCAGCACGCCGTCGGGGTGCTTGAACACTTCGCCGCGCACCGTGAGCTCGGTTGGGTTGGCGTCCACGATGCGCTGGATAGAAAAGCCCAGGTTTTCGCGGGTGTGCGTGTCGGCGCGTCGCCAGATGTTGCGGGCGGCGGGGCTGGCCGCGCGGTCGCCGGCGCCCATGCCTTCGGACTGGATGCCCTGGCCCGGGTAGAGGTAGGCGGTCGCCGGCTGCGCGAGCAGCGCCTGGCCGCGCGAGACGACCTCGCCGCCGATCCGGCAGGTCACCTCAAGCGCAGGCTGGATGCCGGCGCGGCCGACGCGCTCGACGGTCAGCTCCACCTCATCACCAAGCTGCACCATGCCGTACATGGAGTAGGTCCAGCCGGTCACGCGCCCGTGGCGCCCCGCGAGGTGCTGCGCGGTGGCAGACAGCCACATGCCGTGCACCAACGGTGCGCTCAGGCCGACGAGCCCGGAGGCGTTGTAGGAGGAGTGGATCGGGTTGTAGTCGCCCGAGACCAGGGCGAAAGGCGTCATGTCGGAAGGTGCGGTGACGGTCGCGCGGTCGACGAAGGAGCGCGGGGTCGACTCGATGTGTGCGTCCACGCCGCCGTACTCCGGTCCGGCGCTCGGCGGGGTGGTCGTCGTCGCCCGGCCGCGGATGGCAAAGCGGTGCATTTGGTTCACGACGGCGCGCTCACCGTCCTCAATGCGCAGCTCAACCGTGACGATGCGCCCGGAGACCGACTCCTCGATGCCGCTGCACCAGGAGGTGACGGAAAGCTCGCGGCCGTCGGCAAGCGCGTGCAGGTCTGTGCCCGGTGCAAGGGAGATGAGGTGGTCGAGGTGGACGGCGTTGAGCAGGCCCTCGATGACCGGGAAGCCGTCAGGCAGGGTGGCGGAGCCGAGCGCGGTGTAGATCGCCGGCCAACACGGGCCGACCAGCGCGTCGGGCGTGCCGTCGGGGACATCGGTGCCCAGAGCCGCGCCGGTGACTGCGGTGTGTGCCTTGAGCAGGGAAGCGGGCAGATGGAAGCTGGTGCGCGCAAGGCCGAAGGGGTGCGCCTCGTCCGCGGATCCCGCGATGATCGACGGCAGCTCGGTGATCGCATCGCCGGCCTCGGAGACCGAACCCACGCCCGCCAGGCCCGCGAGCAGGTCGAAGACGGCCTTCGGTAGGCGCGCGTCGTCGACCACGGGGGAGGCGCCGGTGTGCACGCCCTCGGGCAGGTTGACCGGGATGGTCACATCGCGCACGTAGAAGGGGCGCTGGTTCTCCGGCAGATCATCCCAGTAGGAATCGGTGTGGATGCGGATGGCCAGCCCGCCTTCACCGGCCTCGTCCTCGGAGAAATCGTGGACGATCTCGAAACTGGTGTCGTCCATGGTGTAGGCCGGGTTGTCCATCAGGTGCCCGTGCCAGAACAAGGTTGGGGCTGCGCGCAGGTACTCCTCGACGCTGGTGGCGTCGGCGAGGCGGGCGAAGCGGTCGGTGGGGGTGACGTCGGCGTCGAGAAGCGCCTGCGTCGTGGCGGCCTCGAAGCGACCGAGCAGCTCTGCGACCGGCTCGTTCTTGCGGGTAATGCCCGCGACGGCGACCGGGCCGGGGATAATGCGGACCTCGTCGGCGGTGTAGCGCGGGTCCTGGGCCTGCCAGAGCGTGTCCTTGCCAAACCACATCTGCAGGTCACCGTCGATCGCCGGGACCCACGGCATGGGCTTGGGGTATGCGTAGTGCAGCGAGATCCACCAGGCGGCATCGCGCGGGGAGACGTGGATCTCGCGGGCCTGCGGGTAGGCCTCGATGAGGCGGGCAGATGCCTCGTGCGGATCCTGCGGGCCGTCCGCGAATTGGCTTTCAATCTCGCCGCTATCCTGCGGTGCAAGGCGCGCTTCGATGCGGCGCAGCGTGGAAACGAAGCGGGCGTCCCACGAGGTGTCGATGAACGGGTGCGCCAGCTCGATGAAGCGCTCGACCCACTCGGCGTAGGTCATGTCCTCGATGTCGCCGAAGAACGGCTTGGAGGTCTTGGCGAGTGCGGCGATGATCTCCTCGCGGCGCTGGTGGTACTCCTCGGCCGGCATGTTGGTGATCAGGCGGGAGGCCTTGGCAAAGGAGTTGTCCAGGTCGTGAATGTCGGCGAGCAAGTGGCTTTGCGACGACGCCACGCCGTTGCGCGCCGAACCACGCGACACCCAACCACCGTTGTCCGCGGGCCTGAGCCCCTTCGTGTTGACCAGCAGGTCCTTGACGGAATCGGTGGCCTTCGCCTCTTTGGTGGCCATCGCGACGGTGCCCAAGAAGACGGCGTCGACGGGCATGTGCGGCATCTCGAATCGCTGCGCCCACGCACCGGTGAGCAGCTCTGCGGCGCGCTCGGGCGAGTACACCCCACCCCCGACGGTGAGGATGGCGTTGTCGTGCTCGCGGACCTGCGCGTACGTTTCCACCAGCATGTCGTCCAGGTCCACCCAGGAGTGGTGGCCGCCGGCATGCCCGTCCTCGACCATGAGGATCACCGGAATGTCGGGGTTGGCCGCGGCAATGGCGACCGCGTCGCGGACCTGGGTGGGCGTGCCCGGCTTGAACGCGATGTAGGGGAAGCCGTCGCCACGCAAGCCATCGATGATCTCGGTGGCCTCGTCAACCTCCGGAATGCCCGCGGAGATGCACACGCCGTTCAAGGGTGCGCCGGCGGCGCGTGCCTTGGGCACCATGCGGGTCTGCCCGAAGTGCATGTTCCACAAGAAGCGGTCGAAGAACATGGTGTTGAACTGGGCGGTACGGCCCGGCGCAAGGCGCTCGGCGAGCGTGTCGCGGTGCTCGTTGAACACCTCCTCGGAGTACATGCCGCCGCCGGCCAGCTCAGTCCAGTATCCGGCGTTGGCGGCCGCGGCGACGATCTCGCCGTCGGCCGAGGTGGGCGTCATGCCGCCCAAGATGATGGGGGACAGGCCGGTGACCTGGGAGAAGCGGGTCTGGGTGTAGACCTTGCCATCCGGCAGGCGCACTAGGCGCGGGGCGAACTTCCCATACGAGACCGCTTCCGGGATTTCGGTGCCCGGGGTGGCAAGTGCGTCGCGGGAGCGCGCGGAATCGGCGGTGATGACGGGCACACCGGCGCCGGCGACGAGCTTCGAAGTCATGCCGCTAAGCGCCGAGTCGAGCGAGACGACGTGCGTGGCCCCGCCCTCGAGCAGGCCGCGCACGGTGGCGGGCCAGTCGTGGCGGTCGACCAGGATGGCCTGCGCGAGCGCCCGCGGGGAGTCCTCGCCCACATCCAGGCCGCACTCTTCGGCCCACTCGGCAGCCAGGTCGACGGCGCGGGTGTTGGCGTCGCTGTCGTGGTGGAAGGGGTAGGCCACCGGCAGCTCGTCGAAGATGGGGGTGAGCTCGGAGCCGCCGAACTCGGCCGCTTCCAGCTTGGCGTTGAAGGATGTGGCGTGGTGCTCGATAGCCTCGCGGGTGCTTGCCAGCTCGGCGGGCTCGCCGGCGAGCACCGCGTGGCGCGGGCCGTTGACCACGGACAGGAGTTTCTCCGCGCCGTGTTCGGCGAGCAGGTCGGTGAGCACGGGCACCGGGATGCCTCGCACGCTGAGCATCCGCGGGGCCGTGTCGCGCGCGCCGTAGGCGGTCGAGGCGGCAGCGCCAAGGATGAGTGCGAAGGCGAGCGCGTGCTCCGGGTGCTTGACCGCGGCCACGCCGAGCGCGCCCTGGGAGTGCCCGGCGAGGTGGACGTTGTCGTTGTCTACCTCCAAGCCGAGGTCGCGCAGGTGCTGCACCGCCGCGAGCTGGGCGAGCACAATGCCGGGCACCGAGACCGCCGGGTGCGTGTCCACGGACAGTGGCGCCACGTCTTCGTCGGAGTGAAGGAGCGCGCCGAGTCGGTCGACCGTGCCCGGCACGGCAGAGGCGAGGGGGCGGGCGACGGGCCCGGTGAGGGTAAGCGCGGCGTCGAGAAGCGAGCGCAGCGTCCCGCGCGCGGTGGGGGAGGCGGCATCGTGCAGGGCGCGCTGCCAGTCGCTTCCCTGGCCCTGGAAGATCAGTGCGGGGCGGGCGGAATTGAGTGTGGCAATGGGGTGAATCGTCATGAATTTTCCTTGAGTGCTGGGAGGCGGGGTTACAGTGGCATGTTGCCGTGCTTGCGGGCGGGGCGGGCGACAGTCTTGCCGCGGTAGAGACGCAGGTTGGCGGCGATCGCATCGCGGGTCTCCGAAGGCAGGATCACCGCGTCGATGAGCCCGCGCTCGGCGGCGTTATACGGGTTGAGAATGGTGTCCTCGTACTCGCGCTCGAAACTGGCGATCAGCTCGGCGATCTCCTGCTCTTCCATCCCAGACTCGCGCGCGGCCTTGATCTCCTTGCGGTTGATAAACCCGACGGCACCGGCCGCGCCCATCACCGCGATCTGAGCCGTGGGCCAGGCGAGGTTCACATCCGCGCCCAGGCCCTTTGAACCCATAACGCAGTACGCGCCGCCGTAAGCCTTGCGCATGGTCACGGTGATTTTCGGCACGGTCGCCTCGCCGTAGGCATACAGCAGCTTCGCGCCGCGGCGCAGGATGCCGCCGTACTCCTGGCCCGCGCCGGGGAGGAACCCGGGCACGTCCACCAGCATGACGATGGGGATGTTGAAGGCATCGCAGGTGCGCACGAAGCGGGCGGCCTTCTCGGAGGAATCGATGTCCAGGCAGCCGGCGAAGACCTGCGGCTGGTTCGCCACAAAGCCGACGACCTGGTCGTCGATGTGCCCGAACGCGGTGACGACGTTTTCGGCGCGCTGCTCCATGATTTCGAGGTATTCGCCGTCGTCGGCGAGCTCGGCGATGACCTCGCGCACGTCATACGGGGTGTTGGGGGAGTCGGGGATGATCGTATCCAGCGCCTCTTTGGGCTCATTGCTTATCGACGACTCCGTGCCCGCCTTCTCCCGACTATTGGCGGGCAGGTAGCCCACCAGATCCATCACCCAGTCGAGCGCCTCCTGGTCGGTTTTGGCGACGTAGTGGCAGTTGCCCGCGGTGGCCATGTGCGTCCACGCCCCGCCGAGCTCCTCCTGGCTGATCTCCTCGCCAGTGACGGTCTTGATCACGTCCGGGCCGGTGACAAACATCTTGGAGGTCTGATCCACCATCACCACGAAGTCGGTGAGCGCGGGTGAGTACGCGTTGCCGCCGGCGCAGGCGCCCAGGATCACGGAGATCTGAGGCACCACGCCACTGGCCTGCACGTTCTGGTAGAAGGTTTGCGCGATCCAGTCGAGCGAGACCGCGCCGTCCTGGATGCGCGCGCCCGCGCCCTCGTAGAGGCCGATCAGTGGGCGGCCGGTGGTGATGGCCAGCTTCTGGATCTTGATCATCTTTTCGCCGTAGACCTCGCCGAGTGCGCCGCCGAAGACGGTGCCGTCCTGGGAGAAGATGCAGACCTCGCGGCCGTCGATGGTGCCCCAGCCGGTGACGATGCCGTCGGTGACCGGGCGCTTGGCGTGCATCCCGAAGTCGTGGGTGCGGTGGCGGGCGAGCATGTCGGTTTCCACGAACGATCCCTCGTCCAGGATGTAGTCGAGCCGCTCGCGAGCGGTGAGCCTTCCGGCGTCGCGCACCTTCGCGTGCGCCTGCTCGCCCATGGGGGCGAGCGCTTCGGCGCGGCGGGCGCGCAGGTCGTCGAGTTTTTCTGCGGTGGTTTGTGTCGTGTGCGACATCTTCGCTGAAACTGTCATGCGGGGTAGCATAAACTTTTGTGTTAATAATTAGCTATACAAAACATAAATAACCTACGCTCTGGTAGGTTTTGGGATGTTGGTCCGCCCGTTGAGGTGGGGGAACGCCCGCTTGTGAGTTTTATCACGTCCCCGTCGTGTAAGGAGTCAACGCGTGCACATCGGCACCGATCTCGTCCACATCCCCACGTTCCGCACGCAGCTCGCCACCCCAGGCACCACTTTCACCCGCGCGTTCACCGACCGCGAGCTGCGCGACTGCGCTGCTAAACCCGACCGCGACGCCTCACTCGCCGCCCGCTGGGCCGCCAAAGAGGCCTACATCAAAGCGTGGGGTTCCAGCCGTTTCGGCCGCCCGCCCGCGCTCGCCACCCTC
This sequence comes from Corynebacterium gottingense, assembly GCF_003693265.1. Taxonomy (GTDB): domain Bacteria; phylum Actinomycetota; class Actinomycetes; order Mycobacteriales; family Mycobacteriaceae; genus Corynebacterium; species Corynebacterium gottingense. Next base: position 6,549 of record NZ_RDRE01000020.1, on the reverse strand, counting down.
GACCTTCGTCAGCTCGAAGTGCTTATCGACGCCCACTCGCGCCCCACCCTTGCGCTGCACCCACAGCTCGCTGACGCCGGTGCCCCGAAGGTCGCGTCGCTGTCACTGAGCCACGACGGCGACTACGCCACTGCCACGTGCTTGGTGGACACCGCTTAAACACCGCTTAAACTCGGTGGCATGACTGTAAAGGACCTCGCCCGCATCCAAGCCGCCGTCGCCACCCATTGGCCGGAGGTGCGCTACACGGAGACCACCGGCTCCACCAACGCAGATATGGTCAAGGACGGCGAGGCTGGGATGGTGCTCATCGCCGATGAGCAGACCGCTTCCAAGGGTCGCCTGAATCGCACGTGGGTCACGCCGAAGGGCGCGCAGCTGGCCATGAGTATGGTCATCGACGCAGGCCAAGACCCCAACCACTTCGGCCTGCTTTCCATCGCGCCGGGCGTGGCGGTCACCGACGTCATTCCGCAGGCGCGTTTGAAGTGGCCGAACGACGTACAGATCGGCGGTAAGAAGATCGCGGGCATCCTGTCCAATCTGGCACTGCCGAACGTGGTCGTGGGCATCGGCATCAACGTCAACTTCCGCCCGGAGCAGCTGCCCGTCGATACTGCGACGGCGCTCAACCTCGAGGGCATCGACGTCGACTTCGACGACTTCACCATCGAGATCCTGCGCGCCATGGGCCACCGCCTCGGCCAGTGGCAGGACCGCGACCCGCAGCTGCTCGCCGACTACCGCAAGGTCTGCTCCACTATCGGCCAGACGGTGCGCATGGAGCTGCACGACCGCGACGTCCACGGCGTGGTCGACGGCATCAACGACAATGGTGAAGTGATCATCGACGGCGCCGCGTACTCCGTCGGCGATGTGCATCACCTGCGCCCGAAACAGTAGCCTGGTCGCATGTCAAGAAAGGTGCGGTTTCAGACGAACGGCGGCGAGCAAGTGCTTGCCGACGTCTGCGCCCCCCTTTCCACCCTCACCTTCCCCCTCATGGAACTCATCGTGATTACAGGCGTGGCCTGGATCGCGATCGGCTGGATGGACGTGACCCCGGGCGTGGACCCGGCACTGCGCAACGTCGTCGTGCTTGTGTGGGCGCTTTTGGCGCTGTGGCGCTTCGTGGCCCCGCTGGTCAGCTCCCGTCGGCGCCGCTTCATCCTCACGGACCGCCGCATCCTCGCGCGCGGGCGGCGTGGCGCGGTCGACTCCATCCCCCTGGAACAGATCCACTCCGCCCGCCGCGTCAAGGGTTCGATCTCGGTGGCGGTCTATGGCTACGACCGCCCGCTTGTCTTCGAGCAGGTGGGCAAGGCGCGCGCCGTCGACAAGGCGCTGCAGAAAGCGCTGGCCGGCGAGCTGCGTTAGCCGTTAATCTGCGCGCCCTTGATCTCGGTGTCGTGCAGCTGGCTGTCCAAATCTTCCGGCGTGAGGTCGCTTTGCTGGAACTCGGCTGTAACGGGCAGGTGGAGGTCCATGTCGGTGCCGGGGCACAGCTCGATGCGGGCCTCGCGCACGGTGTAGTCGAGGACGTGGCCGCCGGAGGTGCGCTCGTTGTCGATGAAGTGGACGTGGCAGCCCGGCACGCTGATGCCCTTAGCGTAGGCGGGGGTGCGGAAGCCGCCGATGATGCCGGAGACGTTTTCGAAGCGGTGCTCGGCGTCGTCGTTAATTGCTTCGGTCATGGGGCGGTAGGGCTTCTCCTGCTTGCTCACGGTGCGGGTGACCACCTCGTCGAAGGTGCCGGTGATGCGCACGGCGTAGAAGAAGTTGCGGCTGGGCTCCAGGCTGTCCACGAAGGCGGACAGTTCGCCGCGGCGCATGCCCTGGGGCGCGTCGACGGCGATGCGCGGCACGAAGTTCGTCACCACCGTAAACGGCGTGCGCTGGTCTAAGTCGGCGACGCGCGCTTTGCCGTCGCTGGTGAGCTGGTAGCAGACCCCGTCGAGGATAATCATCTCGCCGTCGAGCGCATCGAAGGTGCCGAGGCCGAAGTTGCCTTTGGACAGGATGTCGCTGATGGTCAGCTCGCCGTCGTAAATGCCGTCGAGGAGAGCGGTCATAAGCGAGTTCTGGAAGATGGTGTGGCGGGAAAGCGCCTGATATTTCGAAGCCATAGCACCAGGGTAAGGTGAAGTGCGTGAAGGACGCACAACTTATGCCAACTGTCGTGGTCGTCGGTGACGGCCAACTTGCCCGCATGATGCACACCGAGGCCATCGAGCTTGGCCTGCACACGCGCCTGCTCGCGGGAAGTGAGGATTCTTCGGCCGCGCAGGTCTTCGGCGATGTGCGCCTCGGCGATTACACCAACCTGGAGGATCTCCAGGAGGTGTCGCGCGGTGCGGCCGCGGTCACCTTCGACCACGAGCATGTGCCCAATGAGCATTTGGAGCAGCTTATCGACGCCAACGTGGCCGTCGAACCACGCCCCGAAGCCCTCATCTACGCCCAGGACAAGCTGGAGCAGCGCCGCAAGCTGGAATCGCTCGGGGTGCCGGTGCCGGACTACGCGCCGATCGACTCGGTGGATGCGGCGAAATCGTTCTGGGAGCGCCACGAGCACCGCGTATGCCTGAAGACCACCCGCGGCGGCTACGACGGCAAGGGCGTGTGGTTCCCTGACTCGCTCGATGAGTTCGTGGAGCTGGTGGACGACATGCTGGGCCAAGACATCGTGCTCTACGCCGAGGAGAAGGTCGACTTTGTCCGCGAGCTGTCCGCAATGGTGGCGCGCACCCGCTCCGGCGAGATGCGCGTGTGGCCGGTCGTGGAGTCGCGCCAGACCGACGGCATCTGCCACGTCGCGATCGCCCCGGCCCCGGACCTGTCGACGCAGCTGGCGCGCGAGTGCCAGAACCTGGCCAAGCTCATCGCCCGCAAGCTCGACGTCACCGGCGTGATGGCGGTGGAGCTGTTCGAGTACAAGACCGAGACCGGCACCGCCGTGTCCGTCAACGAGCTGGCCATGCGCCCGCACAACACGGGTCACTGGACGCAGGACGGCTGCCTGACCTCCCAGTTTGAGCAGCACATGCGCGCCGTGCTGGACTTCCCGCTCGGCGAGACCGAAATGGTCGCCCCCGTCACCGTCATGGTCAACGTGCTCGGCGGCGAGGAAGACCCGGAGATGCCCATGGAGCGCCGCGTCAAGGAAGTCATGCTGCGCTACCCGGAGGCGAAGGTCCACCTCTACGGCAAGGACTGGCGCCCGGGCCGCAAAATCGGGCACGTCAACGTCACCGGCTACGACGTCGCGAGCACGCGCAAGCTCGCCGAGCACGCCGCCCAATTCCTGGTGACGGCGAGCTGGACGTAGGCTGGCGTCGAAAAGCGCAGCGATAAGAAAGGTTGAACCGATGACCGCACAGCAACCCCTCGTTGGCCTGATCATGGGCTCCGATTCCGACTGGGACACCGTCGCACCCGCCGCCGAGGTGCTCGCCGAGTTCGGCGTGCCCTTCGAGGTCGGCGTGGTCTCCGCGCACCGCACGCCCGAGAAGATGCTCGCGTACGCGAAGTCGGCGCACGAGCGGGGCCTGCGCGCGATCATCGCCTGTGCTGGCGGCGCCGCTCACCTGCCCGGCATGGTTGCGGCTGCAACGCCGCTGCCGGTCATTGGCATCCCGCGCGCGCTGGACACGCTCGACGGCATGGATTCGCTGCTGTCCATCGTGCAGATGCCGGGCGGCGTGCCGGTGGCCACCGTCTCCATCGGCGGTGCGAAGAACGCCGGCCTGCTCGCCGCACGCATCCTCGGCGCGGCCGACACCGAGCTGCAGGCGAAGATGGTGCGCTACCAGGAGGACATGGCCGCCGCCGTGGAGAAGAAGGACGAGGCGCTGCGCAGCCGGTTGCTGGGTGAGTAGCAGCCCCATCGTGGTGCTCGGGGCACGCATTATCGACGGTCGCCCGTCCCGCATGCTCCGCGCCCGTCTCGTCGCCGCGCTCGTGCGCTGGCGTATCGACGCCCGCGCCGGGGCAGAGCGGACCATCGTGGTCACCGGACGCGGCGAATCGGGCGTGATGGCGCGCTGGCTCGCCGAGCGCGGCGTGCCCCGCGAGCTGATCGTCGAGGAGCCTCACGCGACGTCGACGAACGAGAACCTGGAGAACTCCCGCGCGCTCTTCCCGCACGCGCCGCGCCTGATCGTGGTGACGAGCAACTTCCACGTCCGCCGCACGCGCGTGTGGGCCTGGCACTTGGGCATTCCGGTGGAGATGGTGCCGGCGCGCACCCCGCGGCGCTCGCGAGCGAAGAACTACGCCCGCGAACTCATCGCGCTGCCGCACTCGGCGGCGCGCGTTGCTTGGCGACGCCTCGCGCACACCCTGGGCATCCCGCCTAAATAGGGCGAGCGCTGGCCCCCTTCGGCGTGGTGTGAGCGCTCTGCGATACCCTAAGGGGGTATACCCATCCTGGGTATGGCGCAGATACTTCGGTCTGAGGAGGGCCCTTTCATGACACACACACCACTACGACGACGCATCATCGGCCTGGCTGCCGTTGCACTACTGGGGGTCGGTGCAGTCTCATGCGCCGGAGAAAACGCCACCCAGACCGACAAGGACGGTGTCGAGGTGACATCCGGGGCCAACCAACCCGCAGAAGTCAACGGGGTGGACCTGCACTTTCTCGGGATGATGACACCGCACCACCAGCAAGCCGTGGACATGAGCGACATCATCCTGGCCGCGGACGGCACCAGCGAAGCCACAGCGGACTTAGCTGAACGGATTAAAGTCGGGCAAGAGGAAGAGATCGACACCATGGTCGACTGGGCCGAGCAATGGGACCAAGGCGACCTGATGGCACAGCACGCCCCGCACGTCGCCAACGGCATGCTGATGCCAGAGCAGATGGAGCAGCTGGAAAAACTTGATGGCGAGGACGCAGACACCCTGTTCCTCCAGCTGATGCACTCCCACCACGAGGGTGCCGTTGCCATGACCCAAGACCAGATCGACAACGGCGGCTACCAGCCCCTCGTGGACCTGGCCCAGCAAATGCTCGACGTCCAAACCGCCGAGATGGACGAGATGGAACAGCTCCTCGAGGCCCGAGGCGAAAGCACTCTGACTGAGTAACCTGCACGGCGCAGCGGCTAGAGCCCGCCCGGCAGGCTGCGCAGCGTGACCCCGCGCTCCGCGGCGGCCGGGCCGAAGCGCTCCACAAAGTCCGCGGACCGCTTCCCGGAGGCGCAGTACACCACGACGTCGCCCGCACCGCGCAGCTCGTCGAGCAGCGCGATCGCCGCGTCCGGGTCCTCGCGCCACGCGGACGTGGGCAGGTGCGCGGATTCCTGCGGCAGGTCCTTGATCGCCTTCTCGCCGAGTTCGCGCACGTCGAGCGCGGTCGCTTCGCCGTCCGCGATCTGCGCGAGTAGCCGCGCTTTCTCGCCGTCGCCGTGCTGTGGCACCGCGCACGAGGCGGCCGGCGCGGCGTGGGCGTCCAGGCTCGTCACCAGCTCGCGCTCCGGGTCGGCCGCGACCTGGAAGCGCTTGAGCGTGCCGGCGAGCGCCTCGTAGACGGTGAGCACGCCGATCTCCGCCTCGTCCATCCCGGCGAGGAGCTTGACCGCCTCGGTGGCCATGAGCCCGCCGACGACGGACGTAGTCACGCCGAGCACGCCCGCGGTGGCGCAGTCCGGGGTGTCCTCGGGCGCGGGGTGGGTGGGGTAGAGGTCGCGCAGGCCCACGCCACGCGAGCCCGGGCCGGAGTGCCAGACCGCGACCTCGCCGTGGAAGCGCAGCACCGAGCCCCACACCAGCGGGGTGCCGGTGAGTTCGGCGGCGTCGGCTGCGAGGAACTTCGTGGTGAACGTGTCGGAGCCGTCGATGACCAGGTCCGCGTCGCGGAAGTACTCGACGGCGTTGGACGCGTCGAGTCGTTCGTTCAGGGCGTTGACGCGCACGTCGTCGCGGTGCCGTCGCAGCTGCTCGGCCGCTACCTCGACTTTGGGCCGGCCGACGTCGGCGGCGCTGAACAGGATTTGGCGGTGGATGTTGGTGTCGTCCACGACATCGTCGTCGATGACCGTGATCGTGCCGACGCCCGTTGCCACCAGCGACTGCATCACCGGACACCCGAGCCCGCCCGCGCCGATGACCAGCACGTGCGCGCCGTTGAGCGCCTCCTGGCCGCGCAGCCCGAAGCCCGGCAGCAGCGTCTGGCGCGCGGTGCGCCGCAGCTCAGCGTGGGGAAGGCTCATAGGACTTGGTCCTCCCAGCTCGCCAGGCCTTCAAAGCTTGACGACGCCAACGCCCCCTCCGCATGTGTCCGCCGCGGAATCCGGCCCGCGCCGCGGGCCAGGCGCCCCGCCTCGACCGCGTGGCGCATCGCCTGCGCCATGTCGACAGGGTCCTGGCAGCGGTTCACGGCACTGGCCAGCAGCACCCCGTCGCAGCCGAGCTCCATGGCAAGGGCGGCGTCGGAGGCGGTGCCCACGCCGGCGTCGAGAAGCACTGGCACCTCGGCGCGCGAGCAGATCAGCTCGATGTTATGCGGGTTGAGGATGCCGAGCCCGGTACCGATCGGGG
>NZ_RDRE01000002.1 GCF_003693265.1 Corynebacterium gottingense | reverse complement strand
GCGGCTGCGAGGTCGTTGGCCTGCTGCTTGCCCAGCTCAACGCCCCACTGGTCGAAGGAGTTGATGTCCCAGATGACGCCCTCGGTGAACACGATGTGCTCGTAGAGCGCGATGAGCGCGCCCAGGGTAAACGGGCTGAGTTCCTCGGCCAGGATCGTGGTGGTGGGGCGGTTGCCCGGCATGACCTTGTGCGGGGCCAGCTCGTTGCTCACGCCCTCCGCCTCGATGGTCTGCTGGTCCTTGCCAAACGCGAGCACCTTGGTTTGGGCGAAGAAGTTGCCCATCAGCAGGTCGTGCATGGAGCCGGTGCCGTCGGCGGTGGGGAAGTCCTCCTTCGGCGTGGCAAAACCGATGAAGTCCGCGGGCACCATCGTGGTGCCCTGGTGCAGGAGCTGGAAGAAGGCGTGCTGGCCGTTGGTGCCCGGCTCGCCCCAGAAGATCTCGCCGGTGTCGTAGGTGACCGGGGAGCCGTCGTGGCGGACCGACTTGCCGTTGGACTCCATGGTCAGCTGCTGCAGGTACGCCGGGAAGCGGGAGAGGTCCTCGGAGTAGGGGAGCACGGCGTGAGTCTGGACGTCGTAGAAGTTGCGGTACCAGACGTTGAGCAGGCCCATCAGCGCCGGGACGTTCTTGGACAGCTCGGTGGTGCGGAAGTGCTCGTCCATGGCGTGGAAGCCCTCGAGCAGGCGCATGAAGTCCATCGGGCCGATCACGGCCATGAGGCTCAGGCCGATTGCGGAGTCGACCGAGTAGCGGCCGCCAACCCAGTCCCAGAAGCCGAACATGTTGGTCGTGTCGATGCCAAATTCGGCGACCTTCTCCTTGTTCGTGGATACGGCGACGAAGTGCTTGGCAATCGCGGACTCGTCGCCGTCGAACTGCTCGAGCAGCCAGCGCTTCGCCGCGTGCGCGTTGGTCAGCGTCTCCTGCGTGGTGAACGTCTTGGAGGCGATGATGAATAGGGTCTCCTCCGCGTTGCAGCGGTCCAGCACCGCGGCCATGTCTGCCGGGTCGACGTTGGACACGAACTCCGCGGTGATACCTGCGGTGGCGTAGGCGCGCAGCGCCTTGGTCGCCATCGCGGGACCCAGGTCCGAGCCGCCGATGCCAATGTTCACGACCTTCTTGATGGTGTGGCCGGTGTGGCCGAGCCACTCGCCGGAGCGCAGGGCGGAGGCGAAGTCGCGCATGCGGCCGAGGACCTCGTGGACGTCGGCGGCGACGTCCTGGCCGTCGACCTCCAGGTCCGCCTCGGCCGGCAGGCGCAGCGCGGTGTGGAGCACTGCGCGATCCTCGGTGTTGTTGATGTGGGCGCCGTCAAACATCTGGCCGATCTTGTCCTGCAGGCCCGCTTCCTCTGCGAGGGCGGTCAGGGCGTCGAGCACGGAGGCGTCGATAAGCTGCTTCGACATGTCCACGTGCAGGCCTGCCGCCTCGAAGGTGAGGTTTGTCGCGCGGTTGCTGTCCGCGGCGAAGAGATCGCGCAGCGTGGTCTGCGACTTCTCGGCGTGCAGCTTTTCCAGGTTTTTCCAGGCAGACGTGGACGTGATGTCGGTCATTATTCCTCCCAAGGAAGTGCGAATCGTTCTCACCCCACGGTAGCCAAAAGTGCGGTGCGAGTGCCTAGCCCAGCTTCCCGCGGCCCAGGCGCAGCAGGATGTTGGCCAGGGTTGGGCCTTCCTCGCCCAGCTCGTCGCGGAACTGGTTAATGATTGCCACCTCGCGGGTGTGCACGAGCTTCGTGCCGCCGGATCCCATCCGCGTCTTGCCGATGGCGCGGGAGACCTCGGAGCGGCGCTTCACCGCGTCCAGGATCACCCGGTCCAGCCGGTCAATCTCCTTGCGGTACTGCTGAATCTCCGCGTCCGACAGCGGGTCATCGGTGCCAGAGGGCATGCGGATGTCAAAATCGCTCATGGCAGGACATTATGCCACGGCACCTGCGGATATGGACCGTTTTATCCAGGGTGTTCGAACGGGCTCGGGGCGATGTTGGGGCGGTGGGTACTCTGAACCGCATGACTGATCTGACCCTGGGACTCAATCCGCAACAGCAGGCGGCTGTGCAGCACGAGGGCTCGCCGCTGCTCATCGTCGCCGGCGCAGGCTCCGGCAAGACCGCCGTGCTGACCCGCCGCATTGCTTACCTGTTGCAGCAGCGCGGGGTCGCGCCGTGGCAGGTGCTCGCCATCACCTTTACTAATAAGGCGGCCGCGGAAATGAAGGAGCGCGTCGCCCAGTTGGTCGGCCCGGAGTCGGAGCGCATGTGGGTGGCCACGTTCCACTCGGTCTGCGTGCGCATCCTGCGCCAGCAGGCGCAGCTCGTGCCGGGGATGAACACCAACTTCACCATCTACGACTCGGACGATTCCCGCCGCTTGCTGTCCATGATTGCCAAGGACTTCAACCTGGACCTGAAGAAGTTCTCCGCGCGCACCCTGGCCAACGGCATCTCCAATCTCAAGAACGAGCTCGTGGACCCGGACACCGCGTTAGCGGACGCGGAGCGCACCCACAACCCGTTCGAGACCACCGTGGCCAAGGTCTTTGCGGAGTACCAGCGCCGCCTGCGCCAGTCCAACGCCCTGGACTTTGACGACCTGGTGGGGGAGGTCGTGCGCATTCTCAAGGAGCACCCGCAGGTCACGGAGTACTACCGCCGCCGCTTCCGCCACGTGCTGGTGGACGAGTACCAGGACACGAACCACGCGCAGTACGAGCTCATCCACACGCTCGTCGGCACGGGTGCGGACGCCCCGGAGCTCGCGGTGGTGGGCGACTCGGACCAGTCGATCTACGCGTTCCGCGGCGCCACGATCCGTAACATCGAGGAGTTCGAGCGCGACTACCCCAACGCGCGCACCATCCTGTTGGAGCAGAACTACCGCTCCACCCAGAACATTTTGAACGCGGCCAACTCGGTGATCGCGCAGAACGAGGGGCGCCGGCCGAAGAAGCTGTGGACCGACCACGGCGCGGGCGAGAAGATCGTCGGCTACGTCGCGGACAACGAGCACGACGAGGCCCGCTTCATCGCCTCGGAGATTGACCAGCTGTCAGACACCGGCGTCCCGTACTCCGACATGGCGGTCATGTACCGCACCAACAACGCCTCCCGCGCGCTCGAGGACATCTTCATCCGCTCCGGCATCCCGTACAAGGTGGTCGGCGGCACGCGCTTCTACGAGCGCCGCGAGATCCGCGACATCGTCGCCTACATGAAAGTTCTGGACAACCCCGATGACACGGTCAGCCTGCGCCGCATCGTCAACGTGCCCAAGCGCGCGATCGGCGACAAGGCCCAGGCCATGGTGGCGCTCCACGCGGAGAACCAGGGGGTGAGCTTTGGGCAGGCGCTTATCGACGCCGCGTCGGGGGACGTCGACATGATCAAAGCTCGCGCCAAGAACGCGATCAGCGGGTTCGTAGAGCTTATGGACGGACTGCGCAAGGAGATGCCGGAGCTGCGCAACGAGGTCACGGGCATGCCAGAACTGGGCCAGCTCGTCTCCCGTATCTTGGACGCGACCGGGTACAAGGCGGAACTGGAGGCGTCGAACGACCCCCAGGACGCGACCCGCCTGGACAACCTCAACGAGCTCGTCTCCGTCGCGCGCGAATTCTCCTCTGAGGCGGCCAACCAGGTCGCCTACATGTCGGACGAGGAGCTCGACGCCGTGATGGTGGAGGGCGAGCCCGCGCCGGGATCGCTGCAGGCGTTCCTGGAAAAGGTTTCTCTAGTGGCGGACGCGGACCAGCTGCCGGACAACGAGCAGGGCGTGGTCACCATGATGACACTGCACACCGCGAAGGGCCTGGAGTTTCCCACCGTCTTTGTCACCGGCTGGGAGGACGGGCAGTTCCCGCACCTGCGCGCGCTGGGGGACCCGAACGAACTGGCCGAGGAGCGCCGTCTGGCGTATGTGGGCATCACCCGCGCCAAGCAGCGGCTGTACCTCACGCGCGCGATGCTGCGCTCCTCGTGGGGGAACCCGGTGACCAATCCCGCCAGCCGCTTCCTCGCGGAAGTCCCGGAGGACCTCATCGACTGGCGCAGGACTGAGCCGAGCGGTACCGCCACGTCCGGCGCCTGGGGCTCGCCCGCGCCCCTCGGCGGTGGCCGGCGCTCGGGTTCGGGCCGGCGCTCGGGTCGCGGGGCCGGTTCCGGCGGGGTGAAGGTGCACAAGAACCTCAACCTGGCGCCGGGCGACCGGGTCAACCACGCCAAGTACGGGCTCGGCACCGTCCAGTCCGTGGACGGCGCGGGAGTGCGTGAGACCGTGACGGTGGACTTCGGCTCCTCCGGCACCGTCCGGCTCATGCTCATCGGCGGGCTGCCGATGGAGAAGATCTAAGAGATCCGGATGCCCTGCTGGGCGAACCAGGGGACGGGGTCGACCTGGTTCACGCCGTCGGGCTTGATCTCAAAGTGGAGGTGGGGGCCGGTGGACTGGCCCTCAGAGCCGATCTGAGCGATCTGCTCGCCCGCCGTGACGCGCTGGCCAACGGACACGTTGTACTGCGACATGTGGCCGTACACGGATACCTCGCCGCCGTCGTGCTGGATGATGACCCAGTTGCCAAAGCCCTGCGCAGGTCCGGCGTTGATCACGGTGCCGTCCATCACGGCGTAGATCGGGCTGCCCAGGCTGTTGGCGATGTCGATGCCGCGGTGCATGGTGCCCCAGCGCATGCCGAAGCCGGAGGTGAACGTACCGGTGGCCGGCGTGACCACGGTGCGGCCGTCCGCGGTGCGGCCGCGCTGCATGGTCACGCCGCCTTCGCCGTTGTCGGGGGTGAACTGGCTGCTGATCTCTTGGCCGAGCGCGCGGGGGTCGTAAACAATGCTGTAGTCGCCGACGGTGAGGGTGGCGCCGGACTCCAAAATGGTGTCCGCGGCCTTGGCCAGGTGCTTGACCGCATCCTGTTGGTTTTCTACCGGGGCGCCGTTGATCTGGATGGCCGGGCCGGCGAATGCCGGGGCGGGCAGCAGGGTGAGCGAAAGCGCCGTGGCAGCGACTGCGGCAAGCAGGCGACGTTGCATGTGCGACAAACCTTTACATTGAGGGGAGCGTATACCGCGTTAAAACTTAGCGCGCCGGCACCCCGTGAGCAACGCTCTGACGTGCATTTTTGTCGAAAGGTTGTGTTATTTTTCGCCATCCGCGCAGGTCAACACGGGTGTTACTGGAGTGAAAATTGTTGCAAAAGTGACGCGAGTTGAGGGGGAGTCCGGGGATGGGGGGTCGGTTTGGTTGGAAGCTGGGCGGATGCTCCACGCCCGACCTGGCCTGGGGTGGAAAAGGCGCGCCCCAAACGGCCCGTCCTGCATGACGAAGACTGGATGACGAGGGTGCGACGAAAATTCCGCGTCTTCGTCATCGCGTTCTCGTCAAACAGGCCAAAGCGCACCCCAACGGCACACCGAGCCGGGCCCGTGATCCCAGCGAACGCCGCAGCAACGCAAAACGCCCCGGGAAAACCGGGGCGTCAAGAGGGGAAGGAAGGTCTTAGAGCGAGATGCCGCGCTCTGCCAGCCAAGCGGCCGGGTCGACGGGCGTGGTGCCGTCCGGGTGGATCTCAAAGTGCAGGTGCGAGCCGGTGGAGAAGCCCATGCTGCCCATGCCGGCGATGTTCTGGCCGGCATGAACGCGCTCGCCGACTGCCACGTTGAGGGTCTGCATGTGGCCGTAGACGGAGACGGAGCCGTCATCGTGGCGCAGGCGAATCCAGTTGCCGTAGCCCTGCGCCGGGCCGGAGTCGATCACGGTGCCGTCCATAACGGCGAGGATCGGGGTGCCCGGGGAGTTTGCGATGTCCACGCCGTAGTGGAAGGAGCCCCAACGCGGGCTGAACGGGGAGGTGAATGCGCCCTCTGCTGGCTTGACGGTCTGCGGTGCGCGGGCGGCCTCGTCGGCCTTTGCTACCTCGTCGGAGTGTGCAACGGCCTTGTCCAGCTGGTCGGTCAAGTTGGTGACCGGCTTGTACTCGGAGATGGCCAGCACCTGCGGGGAGGAGGCGAGGGCGTCGGCGGTGGCGACGGCGTCGTCAACAAGCTGGTTGGTGTCCGCAGCCAGCTCGATGTCAACGTTGGAGGTCTGCGGGCCGTCTGCGGCCAGGGTTGCGGCGGCGGCGCCGGAGAGGCCGGCGGTGGAGACTGCGCCGGTGGTGACGGCGACCATGGCGACGCGACCCTTGTTCGGGGTCTGCTTGCGGTGCTTGCCGCCCTGCTTCGATGCGTTGTACATGTGCCCTCTTTGAAGCGTTCCGTTGGTCTGCGTTCCGCAACCTTCCCGGTAGCGGATCGTAACCTTCCTGTTATCTACGAGAGGCCACTGTAACGAATTGGTCTCGGCATGGCAAGCTGGATTCTAAAATTTTCTTAATCGTTTTCAGGTTGTTGATTCGTTACATAAATGCGCTCGCACGCGAGCGTGTAGCGCCTCATGCCCGGGCGGGCCCAGGACGTTGCATTTTGTTGGGAGTCGTCCGGGTATTTTACCGCCGCTGCGCGGGTACGCGGGGGAGTGTTGGACATCGGGCAGCGGCAATTCAGTGGCAAAGTTAACGACGATGAGCACCAATTCAAGCCCCCAAACAGGGCCCTCCTCGAGGCCGCAGCGGAGCCGCCCGCGCGTTACCTTGCGTGAACAGCGAGAATACAGTGAAGCAAGTGCGACGAGTGGGCCGAGTGAGCACAGTGATGCCGACGGGCGCGGGCAGGCTCGCCGGCCGCGTGGAGGCGTCGAGAAGCGCAAACGGCTGCGACAAGGCAACCGGACGCGTCGCGCACAGCAGCTGCGCGGCCGCCCAGAAAAGGCGGATGCGGTCCCGCAGACGTGGAGCGAGCGCATCCGCCACTACCTTGGCTTCGTGCTGGTCCCCAACGCGGTACTCGGGCTCGGCGCGATCGCGCTGTGCTTCGCGGTGCTGCTGATCGGTGGTTGGCCACTTTCGTACCTCCCGATGGCTATCGGCGAGACGTGGCTGGTCGGCCACGGCGTCCCGTTCGAGTTCGATGGCGTGACCCTCGGTGCGGTCCCGCTGCTGCCTGCGCTCGGCGCGATCGCCATCGTGGCTGCTCGCGTCCGCGCGGCGACCGCCCACCGGGTGAGCATCCTCGACCTGGGGGTGCTGCTCGCGCTCACTCTCCTCATCCCGCTCACGCTGTCCGGCATCGCCCTGTTTATGGTGTCGGATGCCTCGGCGGTCTACCCGGTCAGCAGCCCGCCTGCCGCGTTAGCGCTGCTCCTGCCGCCAGCGCTGCACTTCATCGGCTTCTGTTTCGGCCTCCGGACCGTCCTGTGGCGCGCGCTGGCCAAGCGAGGCGGGGTGCCGGAAGTGCTTATCGACGCCGCGCTCACCGCCCTCAACGCCATCCGGAACCTCGCAATCGCCGGCGGCGTCGTTGCCTTGGTCGTGCTGGCGCTGCACTACCAGCGGGTCGGTGACCTGGTCGCCGCTTACCCCAACCTCGGGGCCGCGGGTGGGCTGTGGCTGACGCTGCTGTGCCTGCTCTACCTTCCCAACGCTGCTGTGACGTCGATGGCGGTCCTGCTCGGCGGGTCCTTCGACTACGCCGGGGTGTCCACCTCGCTGTTCGCCTCCGGCAACGTCGCGCTGCCGCCGCTGCCGCTGCTGGCCGCGGTGCCGGAGAGCGTGCCGGCGTGGGCGCCGGTGTGCATGCTGATCCCGGCCGGCGTCATCCTGGCGTCGCTCTGGAAGGTCCGGCCGACGCTGGCGCAGGCGGGTGCGACGGGCGTGTGGGGCGGCGTGATCGGTCTGGTCCTCGGCGTGCTCACCTCTGGCGAGGCCGGTGCTTACGGGACCGTCGGCCCCACCGCGTGGAAGCTGGGAGTCCTCCTGCTCGGGTGGCTCGCGGTACTGAGCTTGCTGGTGTGGGCGGTTGCCGTGTTCCGCAGTGCGAAGCAGGATGACTAAGCTATGGCCCGTGAGTAGCCAATCATTGTCCGTTGCTGTGCTGGTTTCCGGCACAGGCAGCCTGCTCAAGGCGATTTTGGACGACATCCAGAGCCCGTACCGCGTCGATCTCGTCGTCGCGGACCAAGTATGTCCCGGCATCGAGCGCGCGAAGAACGCCGGTGTGCGCACCGCGGTCGTGCCTGTTGGCGATGATCGCGCTGCCTGGGATAGAGAGCTCGCGGCGACCGTGGCCAAGGCACAGCCTGACGTGGTCGTTTCCGCGGGCTTTATGCGTATCTTGGGCAGCGCGTTCCTGGATGAGTTTGAAGGGCGCACAATTAACACTCACCCCTCCTTGCTGCCCGCGTTTCCGGGCGCGCACGCCGTCGAGGACGCGCTGGAGTACGGCGTGAAGGTGACCGGCTGCACCGTCCACTACGTGGATGCTGGGATGGATACCGGCGAGATCATCGCTCAGCGCGCGGTGCGCATCCAGGAGGGCGACACGAAGTCCACTCTGCACGAACGAATCAAGCAGGCGGAGCGCGAGCAGATTGTGGGTCTGCTGCGCGGCGCCACCATCTCCGACGGGAAGGTACTGTTCAATGGGAATTCAGATTAAGCGCGCGCTGATCAGCGTGTACGACAAGACTGGCGTGGAGGATCTCGCCCGCGCGCTCGGCGAGGCCGGCGTGGAGATCGTCTCCACCGGCTCGACTGCCAAGCGCATTGCCGACGCCGGCGTCAACGTCACCGAGGTCGCCGAGCTCACCGGGTTCCCCGAGGTGCTCGAGGGGCGCGTCAAGACCCTGCACCCGCGCGTGCACTCCGGCATCCTGGCGGACCTGCGCAAGGACGCCCACGCCGAGCAGCTCAAGGAGCTGGGCATCGAGCCGTTCCAGCTCGTCGTGGTGAACCTGTACCCGTTCGAGGAGACCGTCGCCTCCGGGGCGGATTTCGACGCCTGCGTGGAGCAGATCGACATCGGCGGCCCCTCCATGGTGCGCGCCGCCGCGAAGAACCACCCGTCCGTCGCCGTCGTGACCAACCCGTCCCGCTACGCGGACGTCATTGATGCTGTGAAGGGCGACGGCTTCGAGCTGGAGGACCGCAAGCGCCTCGCGCTCGAGGCGTTCACGCACACCGCGCAGTACGACGCCGCCGTTTCCTCCTGGTTCGCCGAACAGCTCGGCGCCGAGGGGGCTGCCGAGGGCGACGCACTGCGCTACGGCGAGAACCCGCACCAGGCAGCCCGCCTGGTCAACGAGGGCTGGGGCATTGCCAACGCCACCCAGTTCGGTGGCAAGGAGATGAGCTACAACAACTACCAGGACGCCGACGCCGCGTGGCGCGCGGCCTGGGACCACGAGCGTCCCTGCGTGGCCATCATTAAGCACGCGAACCCGTGCGGTGTCGCGGTGTCGGACGATTCTATTGCCGACGCGCACGCGAAGGCGCACGCCTGCGACCCGGTCTCCGCGTACGGCGGCGTCGTCGCCGCGAACCGCGAGGTCACCGTCGAGATGGCGGAGCAGGTCAAGCCGATCTTCACCGAGGTCATCCTGGCTCCGTCCTACGAGGACGGGGCGATCGAGGTGCTTCAGGAGAAGAAGAACCTGCGCATCCTGCAGGTCGAGCCGAAGCAGCCCGGCGAGGAGCGGAAGCAGATCTCCGGCGGCTGGCTGGTGCAGGACCGCGACGCCTACCAGGCTGAGGGGGACGCCGCCTCGAACTGGAAGCTGGTCGCCGGCGAGGCCGCCGACGAGCAGACCCTGACCGACCTGGAGTTTGCCTGGCGCAGTGTGCGTTGCGTGAAGTCCAATGCGATCTTGATTGCGGCCCAGGGGGCGTCGGTAGGCATTGGCATGGGCCAGGTCAACCGCGTCGACTCGGCGAAGCTCGCCGTCGACCGCGCCAACACCCTGGACGAGGGCAAGAACCGCACCAACGGGGCCGTGGCAGCCTCCGACGCGTTCTTCCCCTTCGCCGACGGTTTCCAGCTGCTCGCCGACTCGGGCGTGAAGGCTGTGGTGCAGCCGGGTGGCTCCATCCGCGATGAGGAAGTCATCGCCGCCGCCAAGGAGGCCGGTGTGACGATGTACCTGACGGGGACTCGCCACTTCGCTCACTAATTTGCGGGGCACAGAATGGTATCCTACGTATACTTTTAAGGTCAGCCGTAAATAAACGGCAGTAACGTGACGTAGGGAGCGCAGATTCGTGTCCTCGCAACTTTCTTCGCAGCCGTGGGCGAAGCAAATTACCGCGGCGCTGATGGCCATGGGGATCTCCCTGCCGGTGATGCCGGCGGTGGAGGATCTCCCCGTCATCGGCGATGCGTACGTGCAGGCCTACAACGGCCTGCCCGACAACATCAAGCAACAGGTCCCGCCGCAGCTGCGGCCGAAGCAGCCCGGCCAGGCGGGGCAGCCGTCCCACGCGCCGGGCGCCGCCGCGCAGCCCGCCGTTGACCACCAGGCGGCCCTTGACGGGCTGGTACGCGCGGTGGAGGGGCACCACAACGGCCGCGTCGCCGTCTCGGTCGCGGGCAACGGCGCGCAGATCACCGCCGGAGACAACGCCGCTTACCCGGCGTTTTCCACCATGAAGGTGCCGCTGGCCATCGCCGCCCTGCGCCAGAGCCCGGGCTTTGCCAACGACGCCCGCCTGGCCATCACGGTCTCCGACAACGACGCCGCCTACCGCATGTACAACCAGGTCCCTGGCGCCGAGTCCGTCAAGGTGATCCAGCAGGCGGGTTCCGCCACGACGACCTCCGCGGCGTACGGGATGGATACCCTCTGGAACACCTCCGGCCAGGCGCAGTTTGCCTCCGGGCTGCGCTGCGTCGCGGGCCACGAGCCGGTGCTGGACCTCATGGGGCAGATCACCCCGGACCAGCGCTGGGGCCTTGGCCAGATTGGCGGTGCCCGCTTCAAGGGCGGCTGGAACACGCACGAGGACGGCTACGTGGCCCGGCAGTTCGGCCTGGTCCCGGGCCCGAACGGCGATGTCGCCGTGGCGATCACCGCGTTCAGCCACGGCGGCTACGCGGAGAGCACCCAAATGCTCAGCGAACTCGCACGCGGCCTTGACGGGATGCGCGGGACCCTGCCCACCGCGCGCTGCTAACCTCTTGTGAAACCTGCACACTCTGCAGGCCGAAATAAGAAAGGCGGTAGTGCGTGGTCGACCGACAACGCGAGTACGAGCGTGACCAGGAGGTTGACCCGCCTACCCAGGTCCTTCCCGCGCAGCAGGTCGATGAATATCAGGACGAGACTCAGGACGACGACCGCCGCGGGGCGGTTGGTACCTGGCTCGTCGGCGGTCTGGTCGGGGCGGCCGCGCTCATCATGGGGGCGCTCTTTTACACCTCGGTGAGTGGCCTCGCGCAGGGCGCGAAGCAACCCGAGAGTGTTACCAGCACCATGGTCGTGACGTCGACGCAGGTCACGGAGGTGACGACGACGAGGGTGGCGCCGGCTCCCGCGCCGACGAGCACGACGGCGCCGAAGACGTCGAAGACACCGAAAGCCTCAAAGACGTCGAAGAAGTCCTCGGCTGTGGCGTCGTCGAAGGCGGGCACGGGGGCGTCGACAAGCACTGCAACGGCGAGCAAGACGAAGAAGTCACAAGCCTCGAAGACGACCAAGACCAGCCCGACGACGAGCCGGTAGCGCACCCAGCTGGCGGTGAGGGAAATGCGCGGTGAATTTCAACATTTTGGCAGATGTTGATTTATCATTTCCCAGAACCCCCAATTTGCATACATGACCCTCGGCGCGCCCCCGCGCCTCGGGAAAGGCGCGACAATGAGCAGTAAGTACGGCCAAGGCGACGTGAACCCCAGCACGGAGCAGTGGGCCGCCGCGGACACCGAGACGGTACAGTTCTCGGGCCAGTACCCGCAGCAGCCCCAGCAGCAATACGCACCGCAGCAATATCCACCACAGCAATACGGTCCGGCGTACGGCCAGGGGCAGTACCCGTACCACGAGGAGAATCGCCGAAACTGGACCCCGTGGCTCATCGCCATCATTGGGGTCCTGCTCGCCGCGATAGTGGGCGTGCTTGCGTACCTGTTTGGTTCCGGGGCGTTCAGCGGCTCGAGTGAGCCGGTGACCATTACGGATGTGGAGACCCAGACGCTCCAGCGGGAGGCGCCCGCCCAGCAGCAGGCCGAGGAGCCCGCCCCGGCGGCCCCGGCGCCCGCGCGCCACACGTACTCGCACTACGCGGCCGATACCGGGGTGACCACCGGGCCGTTTGCCGCGAACGTGTACAGCGCGTTCGTCGACGCGTACAACAATTCGGGCAGCACGAACGTCACGATCTCTGCGTACAGCCCGCGGACGGGATACACCTACACCATGTCGTGCAGCGGCGGCAGCACCGTGTACTGCTCCGGCGGCAATAACGCCAGGGTCCGGATTTGGTAGTCCCTCTCCGGCTCGGCGTTGCGCTCGCCGCGTCCGCCTGCGCCTTGTCGTCCTGTACCGTGCCGACTGGGCCGCAGCAGGAACCACCGACAGTCGTGGTGAAGTCCACCGAGTTCGTTACGCCTCCGCCCGCCCCGTCCACCACAGAACGCCGCGCCGCGGCCCCTGACGCGCAGTCGCTTCTCGACGCCACCGTGCAGGCCGCCTCCGCCTGGGGCACCGCCGGTGCCGCCGTCGCCGGGCCGAACGGAGTCGTGGCGTCAGGGGAGCAGGGGGCAACCGCGGCGTGGTCGACGATCAAGGTGCCCATCGCGATCGCCGCGCTCCGCGCCGATCCCGCTGCCTCCGGCGACGTCGCCGCCGCCATCACCGCCTCGGATAACGCCGCTGCGGAACGGCTCTACGCCACCGCCGGTGCCGACGCGGTGGATGCGGTGCTCAGCGAGTCCGGCCTTACCGTGCCGGTAAATACGGCGAAGACCCGTCCGGAGTTCTCCACGTTCGGCCAGACCGCCCTCTCGGTCAGCGATGAAGCGCAGCTCGCCGACTCGCTCGCGTGCATTGCTGGCGCCGGGCAGGTGCTCCAGCTCATGGGGCAGGTCGACCCGGGCCAGTCCTACGGCCTGGGGACGCTTGGGGCCCTGTTCAAGGGCGGGTGGGGCCCGGACACAGCAGGCATGTATCAGGTGCGACAGTTCGGGCTTGTGCCGCGCACGGACGGGAGCTACGCGCCCGTCGCGCTCGCCGCGTTTCCCGCGGACGGCGCGTACGACACAGGGCAGCAGATGCTCAGCGCGATGGCGCAGCGGTTGGGGGAGGGGACCGAGTTTCTGCCGGCGGCGCGCTGCCAGCCGTAAGCCCCGCTGCTACTCCGGATTCCCCGACACCTTCGCCACCAGCTCGAGGGTGCGCTCGCCGCGGCAGGCGGGGAGCTCGGTGTGGAGCACGTCGAGCACGGCATCGGCGATCATGACTGAGGGGGCGGGTAGGGCATCGTCGACAAGCGGGTAGGGCGCCACACCGGTGTTGTCGCGCATCTCAATCGCGGCGAGCGTCATGTGGAACGGAAGCTCGATGCGGGGGTCGTCATCGCCGACGATTTGCGCCGCGAGGTCGCGGTAGATGCCCTCGAGCTTCGCGCGCGCCTCGTGGTACTCCTCGAACTCCTCCGATTCCAGCGTCGGCAGCTGGTAGAGGCGACCGATGTTCCAATTGGAAGACAGCAGGATGCGCGTCTCGGCGGCGCACAGCGCCCACAGCTTCAGCGCTGGCGACGCGTCCGACTCCGCCAAGTCCGAGGCGAGGTCTAACGCCGGTTGGATCGTGCCCTTGAGCAGGGTGAGGAAGATGTCGTTCTTGGAGGGGAAGTGGTAGTACAGCGACGCCTGGCGGATGCCCACGGCCTCGGCGATCTGGTGCGTAGACGTGGTGGAGAAGCCGCGGCGGGTGAACAGTTCCGAGGATGCGTCGAGGATTTCGTCGCGGGCTGTCTTGCCGCGACGACGGGGGCTGTTCTTGCGGGGGCGACCCACGTTTCCGCTCATCCACTACTCCTCTCAAAACGGCGCCGGTCTGCAGGGAAGGCAGCGACGCGTGTGCGTTCCTAGTCTACTGCACGCCGCGGCCTTTCAATCGTTAGAAAGGTAGCGGCAGCGCATGAAAAAGCCTGCCCCGCACCGGAATCACATCCGGGCGGGGCAGGCTTTGGGTCGAAAACTCTACGCTGTTGACGTCAACCGCTGGTTAGCGGGTGGTGAACGGCAGAAGAGCCATCTCGCGCGCGTTCTTGACGGCGGTAGCAACCTGACGCTGCTGCTGCGGGGTCAAGCCGGTGACGCGGCGGGAACGGATCTTGTGACGGTCAGAGATAAACAGACGCAGGGTCTCAATATCCTTGTAGTCGACCTTCTCAATGCCCTTGGCCTTGAGCGGGTTCTTCTTCGGGCGGCGGGACTGCTCCATGCGCGCCTTGCGTTGGTTATTGCGCTTCATTGGTCAATTCCTCCTTACCACGAAGACTTACGGACGCCAGGCAGCTCACCGCGGTGAGCCATCTCGCGCATACGGACACGGGACACACCGAACTTACGCAGGTAGCCGCGGGGGCGGCCATCGCGAGAGTCACGGTTGCGCACGCGCGACGGGGAAGCGTCGCGGGGCTGGCGGTTCAGCTCAAACTGCGCGTCCAGGCGGTCCTCGTCCGAGGTCTCCGGGTTGCGGATGATTGCCTTGAGCTCGTTGCGTCGCTCTGCGTAACGAGCAACGATCTCCTTGCGCTTCTCGTTCTTGGCGATCTTCGACTTCTTAGCCATTGATTATCGCTCCTCGCGGAATTCGACGTGCTTGCGCACAACCGGGTCGTACTTCTTCAGCGTGATGCGATCCGGGTTGTTGCGCTTGTTCTTGCGGGTGACGTAGGTAAAACCAGTGCCCGCGGTGCTCTTCAGCTTGATGATCGGGCGAATATCGTTACGTGCCATTAGATCTTCTCACCTCGTGCGCGGATCTTTGCCACGACGGACTCGATGCCGTCACGGTCGATGATCTTCAGACCCTTGGTAGAAACGTTCAGAGTAATGGTACGGCCCTCGGAGGGCAGGTAGAACCGGCGCTTCTGCACGTTGGGGTTCCAACGGCGCGAGTGGCGGCGGTGCGAGTGCGAGACGGTCTTGCCAAACTTTGGCTCGCGTCCCGTGACCTGGCAATGTGCCGACATGGGTTGACTTCTTTCTCTTCTGCCGCCCACGCACTGATCACAAGTGAGGATGACGCCACTGCAAAGCGGAGTGAGGGTCCGCGAGAGCGTCTGGTGCAATCGGTTGACGTAGGCGTATACGTGTACTTCGACAACAGCGAGAGTCAACGATACATGCCGGGCTGCGGTTTTCCTAATTCGGTGCGTGCAAGGGGGCAGTATGCTTGACGACGCCACGTTCTCGGCGGGGTGGCGGGGCGTCGAGAAGCAAAATGCAGAGATTAGGTAATGGGGGACCTGAGCTGTATGCTTGTGCGAGTTGTCCGGCGGGAGCCGGGCGTAATGTCAGTTTTTCGCACCCAACTCAGGCACGATCCTCGCGGAGGAGACGACCTGAAGTTCAATCCTGAGGGAGACGAAGTATATGAAGAAGGATATTCATCCGGATTACCACCCGGTGATTTTCCAGGACGCGAACACGGGCCACAAGTTCCTGACTCGCTCCACCAAGACCTCCGACCGTACCGACCAGTGGGAGGATGGCAACGAGTACCCGCTCATCGTTGTCGACGTGACCGCTGAGTCCCACCCGTTCTGGACCGGCGCACAGCGCCTCATGGACACCGCTGGCCGCGTTGAGAAGTTCAACCAGCGCTTCGGTGGCATGGCTCGCCGTAAGAAGAAGTCCGCTAACTAGGCGTAAAGGAGGAATTGAGAAATGGCTACCCCGAAGTTTAAGAAGTCCCGCGCAAACACCCGCATGCGTCGCTCGCAGTGGAAGGCTGACAACGCCGCACTGCAGACCGTCAAGATCGACGGCCAGGAAGTTCGCATCCCGCGTCGCCTGGTCAAGGCCGCGCAGGCTGGCCTGATTGACGTGGAGCAGTTCTAAACGCAGCTCCACCGGAAGCCGGTTCCCTGACCTGGGGAATCGGCTTTTTTGCGGTCTTATGCACCAAAAATCATCGAGTAAGCCATAATAGAAACATGAAAATTCTTGTGGCCGATGATGAGCAGGCCGTGCGTGAATCCTTACGGCGCTCTCTTCGCTTCAACGGGTACGAGGTGTGCCTGGCGGAAGATGGCGAAGAGGCGCTGGATCTGATCCGCGCGGAAGAGCCGGACCTGACCATCCTTGACGTGATGATGCCTAAGCTTGACGGGCTTGGCGTGTGCCGTACGCTGCGTTCGTCCGGCTACGATCGGCCCGTGCTGATGCTTACGGCGCGTGACGGCGTGTCTGACAGGGTGGCGGGGCTGGATGCCGGTGCCGACGACTACCTTCCCAAGCCGTTCGCGCTCGAAGAGCTCCTTGCCCGCGTTCGCTCCCTGCTGCGCCGTGCCCGCGCGGATTCCATCGAGGGCGGCGACCACGAGTCCTCCGCGCTGAAGTTCGAGGACCTCACGCTCAACCCGGAGACCCGAGACGTCACGCGCGGCTCCCGTACCATCTCGCTGACGCGCACCGAGTTCGCGCTGCTGCACCTGCTGATGCAGAACCCGCGTCGCGTGCTCACCCGCCAGACCATCCTGGAAGAGGTGTGGGGCTACGACTTCCCAACCTCCGGCAACGCGCTCGAGGTGTACATCGGCTACCTCCGGCGCAAGACGGAGGCTGCGGGCGAGCCGCGCCTGATCCACACCGTCCGAGGCGTTGGTTACGTGCTGCGGGAGACTGCACCGTGATCCTTCGGCAATCAGCCGAGACTTACCAGCGCGATAAGGACGCGTGGATCGACGAGCAGGGGGGCGCGGAGGCGTCAGGTTTCCGCGGCTCTCGGTTCCTTGGGCTCGGACTTTCTCTGCGCCAGCAGCTCGTGGTGCTGACTGGCGTGATGGTCGCCTTCACCATCTTGGTCACCGCCCTGGTCAGCTTCTGGGCTGCCGCCACGACGATCACGAATTCAATGGATAGCGACCTCCGGGTGAAGGCGGATGCGCTGATGGACGAGGTGGAAAGGCATCCCGTCGATGAGCTTGAGGGGAAGATAGCGGCGTTTAAGTACTTCAACCCGCAGATCCACGCAGCGGTGTCGCCGCCGCAGTCCAATCGCTATTACGGCGATGCGATCGCGATCGGTGGGGCGTTCCACAGGGAAGCGGACGGCGAAGAAATCTCGGTCCGTACTGCGGGCGGGGAGCGCATCCTGGTCCTCCGCAAGGACGACGGCTCTGCGGTGGCGCTCGCCCAGCAGGTGGATCCCTCGCGCCGGCTGCAGGGCAGCTCCGGTGCGGCGCTGCTGGTCATCCTGTGCCTCGGCATTGCGATGGCATGGGCCGTCGCGTCCGTTGTCGCCGCGACCGGTTTGTATCCACTGCGCAGGCTGCAAAAAGCGGTGGACGAGGTGACCCGCACCGAGGAGCTCAAGCCGCTCCCGGTTGAGGGCGACGACGAGCTCGCGAACATCAGCCGCTCGTTCAACCGGATGATCCAGACGCTCCAGGACTCGCGTACCCGACAGACGCAGCTCGTCGCAGACGCGGGCCATGAGCTGAAGACGCCGCTGACGTCCATGCGCACCAACATTGAGCTGTTCATGATGATGTACAAGTCCGGCCACCAGGACATGATCTCGCCCGAGGAGCGCGAGAACCTGGAGCGGGACGTGCTGGCGCAGATGGAGGAGATGTCCACGCTGATTGGAGACCTCGTCGACCTTGCGCGCGAGGACTCTCCCAACACGGAGTTCACTGAGCTCCGTCTCGACATGATCCTGGAGGAGGCGCTGGACCGCGTGCGTCGCCGCCGCCCGGACGTCACGTTCCAGTTCCACGCCGACCCGTGGGTCATCATGGGCGACCACTTCGCCATGGGGCGCGCGCCGATTAACCTGATCGACAACGCCGCCAAGTGGTCCCCGGACGGCGGCACCGTCCGCATCTCGCTCAAGGCGGCCACGACGAAGGCGGTGCTGATTGTCGACGATTCCGGCCCCGGCATTGCGCCGAAGGAGCGCGCCCGCGTCTTCGAACGGTTCTACCGCGCCCCGGAGTCGCGCGCGATGCCGGGCTCGGGCCTGGGGCTGGCGATTGTGAAACAGGTACTCGACCGCCACGACGCCCAGATCTTCGTCGAGGAATCCGACGACGGGGGCACCCGCATGCGTGTTGTGTTCCCGGGGTGGCGCCCGCCCGCGGAGGACTAGCAAGCGCGTGTGCGCACGGTCGCGTTGCCCCGCTTGGTGGGAGGGATCTCACCGGGCGGGGTTTCGTCGATAAGCGGCATTGCACCAGTGCACAGCGCACAGGGAACGTTCAGATAACTTTAGGTGGAGTCTGTTCAGGCATCAAGACTGGCTCCAGCAGAAAGGTTGATAATTACCTCCATGACTTTTCCAGAGGATCCACGCAACCCCCGTCGCGCAGCGAGCGGCGGCTCGGATCGTGTTACCAGCAACACAGATACATCTCCCGCACTGACCGAGACGCGCCAGGGCCAGCCGACCGTGTACCACGTCGACCAGGTGCCAAGCGCGCCGGAGGGGGCTCGCGAGAAGCGTCGTTTCGGGGCGGGGACCGTCATCGCCACCGCCCTCGTCGCCGCGCTTGTCGGTGGCGCTAGCTCCGGGTACGTGGTGAGCAAAACCAACGACGGTGAGGAGAGCTCGTACAGCGCCCTGGAGGCGCCGGCAGCCCCGGCTCCGCAGAACGACCAGCAGAACGACCAGGGGGAGGCACACGCGGCGCCGAAGGGCTCGGTCGAAGACGTGGCGTCGCAGGTCCTGCCCGCCGTGGTCTCGATCGTGGTGCAGACGCCGCGTGCGTCGGCGGAAGGCTCCGGCTCCATTATCTCCTCGGACGGCTACGTGCTGACGAACCACCACGTGATCGCCGATGCGGCGAGCTCGCAGTCCCAGATCCAGGTCACGCTGAATGACGGTTCGCGCCACGACGCCACCTTCGTGGCCAGCGACGTGAACACCGACGTCGGCGTGATCAAGATTGAGGGTGTGAAGGACCTGCCGACGATGCAGTTCGGCGACTCCGACCAGCTCGCCGTCGGCCAGGAGGTGGTGGCCGTCGGCTCTCCGCTGGGCCTGTCCGCGACGGTGACCAGCGGTATCGTCTCGGCGCTGAACCGACCGGTGCGGGCGTCGCAAGGCGGTGGCGAGAGCTCGCTGATGGACGGCATCCAGACGGACGCCGCGATTAACCCCGGTAACTCGGGCGGACCGCTGGTGGACATGCACGGCAACCTCATCGGGATGAACTCCGTGATTGCGTCGCTGTCTGCGGGCGGCTACGGGCAGGAATCGCAGGGCGGCTCCATCGGCCTGGGCTTTGCAATCCCGTCCAACTTTGCCAAGCGCGTGGCGCAGCAGCTGATTGACAAGGGCAGCGCCTCTCAGCCGATGCTGGGCGTGCGAGTCAGCGCCATGGACATGGGCGACGACGGCGCCGTCGTCGCCGGCGTGGAGCCGAATAGCCCGGCGGAGCAGGCTGGCGTGCGTAGGGGCGACGTGATCACCAAAGTGGGCGACCGGCTGATCGATTCCGCCGACGCGCTCATCGCGGCGACGCGTTCCCACGACTTCGGCGAGACGGTCACCCTGCAGATCCGGCGGGAGGGGGAGGAGGCTCCCGTTTCCGTAGATGTGACGCTGAGTTCCGAGTAAGTTAAAGGACACTCCTCCGGTCGCGGGGCCGGAACAACGTCGAAGCGAGAGAGGGAAAGAAGGCACATGTCCACAACACTTGATGCGCTGGAAAACGTGGAGCCGGACGACGCGTTTTTGCGGGCCACCGAGCTCGCGGAGGACACTCCCGCCCCGTCCCGGGCCATCATCGTGCTCATCGGTGATCACCGCTACGAGGCCCCCGGCGACAACACGCACGAGATGGTCGCGGAGTTGCTGGGCGAGTACGGCTACCACGTCGATGGCGTGGTGCGCACCAAGTCGAAGAAGTCCGAAATCCGCAAGGTGATTGAGACCGGTGTGGTCGGCGGCGTCGACCTCGTGCTCACCGTCGGCGCGACCGGGGTCGGCCCGCGCGACAAGGCGCCGGAGGCCACGCGCGCGGTGATTGACAAGCTGGTGCCGGGCGTCTCGCAGGCGGTTCGCTCCTCCGGCCAGGCCTGCGGCGCCGTCGACGCGTGCACCTCCCGCGGCATCTGTGGTGTGTCCGGCTCCACAGTGGTGGTCAACCTGGCTCCGAGCCGGCAGGCGATTCGTGACGGCGTGGCCACCATCGCGCCGCTGGTGGACCACCTGATCTCGGAGCTCAACAGCTACACCGTGCAGAAATGACGCGGCAGCGGCGAAGGGCGCGGCGCGTCGCGGACGTGGACTACGACCGCACGGCGGACGCGCCGTTCACGGGGGCCGGGGGCGATGGCGAACGCGCGGTGTCCTTTGAGGAAGACGGCGACCCGGCCGCGGAGCTGACGGGGCGGGAGTTCTACGACTACGAGCGCCCGCCCCACCACGGTGGGGACTAGTTGCTGGTCGCGGGCGGGGTGGTGCTGCCTGCCTGCTCCGGGGACTGGCCGGCGAGCAGGTCGCGGATCTCAGTGAGCAGCTCCGTTTCGGTCGGGGCAGCGACGTCTTCGGGGATGCCCCGCTTTCGCTTCTGCATCTCATTGAGCTTGTTCATCGGCGCGACGATGAGGAAGTAGACCACCGCGGCGATGAGCAGGAAGTTGATCGCGGCGGAGACCAGCATGCCCAGGTCGAGGGCGGTCTCGGGGCGGCCCGGGATGACCGGAATCTTCCAGCCTTCGCCCACCTCGGCGTCGCCGAAGATGTTGAGCAGCGGGTTGATGATGGCGTCAGAGAACGCCGTGACCAGCCCGGTGAAGGCGGCGCCGATGACAACACCGACGGCCAGATCGATGACGTTGCCGCGCAGAATATAATCGCGGAAACCTTTCAGCATGAAACATGCACTCCTTTGCAAGAGCATTGCGTAGTGGGGGAAGAAACGGCACCGCCATGCGTGCGCATGGCAGGTGTCAAGGATACGCAGTTTATGCCGGCGTGCCAGCAGAGGCCAAAACAACGGCGAGGGGCATGCTTAACGACGCCGCCGCCACCGCCGACGCCTGCGACCGCCGCATCAGCACGAGCACCGTGCCCTCTTCGCCAACGGTGACAATGCGCCCGCCGGAGGCGACCGTCGTCGGCCCCTCCGCGATCACGTCCACGACGGCGCCGTGGTGCAGCATGGGCAGGATGTCCGGCTCCGCGAGCGCCACCGGCACCATGGTGAACGGCTCTCCTTCCGGCTGGCCCGCAACGAGCTCGCTCACCAGGTCGGGGCCGACGAGCCGGGTGGAGGTGACCACCTCGCCGGGCGCGGCGCCCGCGGCGAGGATGTGCCCGCTGGCCAGGGACTGCTCCCGCAGCGCGCCCTCCGGGACGACGCGTTCGGGCACCCGCTGCAGCTGCAGGTCCTCATCGGTGACGCGGGCGCCCGCGGCGACGGGGCGGGCGAAGGTGACAACCAGGGGGTCGGCGCGGGACGCGTTGAGCAGCGCGCTGAGGCCTGCGGCGCAGACGAGTGCGGCGGCGAGCGCGCGTCGGAGGAGCACGGAGCGTCGATAGCCCGGGGTGCGCAGGCGGTGGGCGAGTCCAGTGAGTCGTTGCGAGAGGTCCATGCATATTAGACGCAGCCGGACGCGCGGCGGTTCCCTCTACACCGAAATTGCCCGCCACCCGCGCGGCGTGATGATCGCGCGCACGGGGACGTCGTGCGCGTCGTGGGGGACAGCGTCGACGACCTCCTCGTCGTAGAGCACCGCCGCCGTGGGCACGTCCAGCCCAGCGAGCGCCCGGTCGTAATAGCCGGCGCCCTTGCCCAGCCGCATCCCCCGGGCATCGACGGCCAGCGCGGGAACCAGGAGCAGCGCGCAGGAGGAGAGGACGCGGGAGTTGAACCGGGCACCGGTCGGTTCCGCGACGCCGAGCGCGCCGGGCTGCGTCGCCCCGTCCGCCAGCGACCACGCCAGCACACAGTCCGGCAGCGAGATTGGGACGAAGACGCTCCGCGCGTGGCGGCGCAGCTGCGCGGCGAAGTCTGCCGGGCCTGGCTCGGTGGGGAGCGGATTGTAGGCGGAGATGTTGGCGCCACGTGCGCCGAACGCGTCGATGCAGGCAACAGCGTTGGTCAGGATCGCCGCGTCGAGCGCTGTCTTGCGGGCGGGGTCGTGGCGGAGCCGGCGGCGGAATTCGGTGTGGCGGGCGCGCAGGGCTCGCTTGTCCTCGGTTGGCGTTGGCATGGTGGCCCCCTTCGGGTTGGGCGGAGAACGTGGGTCGGAGCAAAATAGCAGCAACTGGCCATGTAGGCTCGACATTTATGCGGAATTCTAACGAAGTATCATCCGTGCCTTCCCATGGTGCGGTGAAGACGGTTGTCGTGCCGGCGGCGGGTATGGGTACTCGTTTTCTGCCGGCGACGAAGACGGTGCCGAAGGAGCTTTTGCCGGTGGTGGATACTCCCGGTATTGAGCTGATCGCGGAGGAGGCGGCCCAGCTGGGTGCGCAGCGCTTGGCGGTGGTGGTGGCTCCTCAGAAGGAGGAGATCATGGCTCACTTCGGCGAGTTTTCCACGCTGCGCGAAACGCTTGCTGCGCGCGGTAAGGACGAGCAGGTGGCAAAGGTCGCCCGCGCTGGTGAGCTGATTGATGCGATTTCGGTGACGCAGGATAAGCCGCTGGGGTTGGGGCACGCCGTGGGGTGTGCGGAGGACGCGCTGGATGATGACGAGGACGTTGTCGCTGTCATGCTGCCGGATGATTTGGTGTTGCCGGCGGGTGTGATGGAGAAGATGGTCAAGGTGCGCCAGGAGCTTGGTGGCTCGGTGTTGTGCGCGTTTAACGTCAGCCGTGAGGAGGTGTTCAACTACGGCGTGTTTAACGTTGAGGAGGTGGACACCGAGGTTGATGGTGTTGAGGTCAAGCGTGTGCGTGGCATGGTGGAAAAGCCTGCGGTGGAGGATGCGCCGTCGACGTTGGTGGCCACGGGTCGCTACCTGCTGGATCGGGCGATTTTTGACGCGTTGCGTCGGATCGAGCCGGGCAAGGGTGGTGAGTTGCAGCTGACTGATGCGATCGAGCTGATGATCACGGAGGGCCACCCGGTGCACGTGGTGGTGCATGACGGGAAGCGCCACGATTTGGGCAATC
The DNA here is from genome assembly GCF_003693265.1 of Corynebacterium gottingense. GTDB lineage: Bacteria > Actinomycetota > Actinomycetes > Mycobacteriales > Mycobacteriaceae > Corynebacterium > Corynebacterium gottingense. Next base: position 179,631 of record NZ_RDRE01000002.1, on the reverse strand, counting down.
CGGGTGGTTACATCCCGGCGAATGTGGACTTTGGGCTGCACAACGAGAAGTATGGTCCGGCCTTGTACACGGCGCTGAAGCAGATTATCAGCGACTTCGAAGCGGAGAATCCCGATATTGTCCGCTAGTTCCCACTAGGATTGGTCCAATGCGCAGCGTTGAAGACCAGCAAGCAATGGTGGTAGACGCGGCGGTGACGCCTGAGCCGATCCGCGTCGGAATCCTTGATGCCCTCGGCCTCATGTGCGCCGAGGAAATCGCCGCAACCGCCCCGTTGCCCAGCTTTTCACAGGCAGCGGTTGACGGCTACGCCGTGCGCTCCGTGGACGTGGGCGGCACCGCGGGCCTGCGCCTCGCCGCGGAGCCCCCGGAGGAGCAGGACGGCGGGGAGACTACGGAACGCCGCACACCGCACCGCGACCGCACGCTGCCCGTGGTGGGGGAGGTCGCGGCGGGCTCGCAGAAGCCGCTTCGCCTCCAGCCGCGCCAGGCCGTGCGCGTTGCCACCGGCGCGCCGCTGCCAACGCTCGCGGACGCCGTCCTCCCGCTGGAATGGAGTGACCGGGGGCGCAAGCGCGTCACCCCGTCGCGCGCCGTGCGCACCGGCGACTTTGTCCGCAAACCCGGCTCGGACATCCAGCCGGGGGACATCGCCGTGCGCCAGGGCTCGGTGCTCGGGCCGGCGCAGATCGGGCTCGTGGCCGCCGCGGGGCGCGAGAAGGTGCTGGTCTACCCGCGCCCGCGCGTGACCGTGATGAGCTACGGCCTCGAGCTGGTGGACGTAGACCGCGACCCGGGCCTTGGGCAGGTGTACGACGTCGCGTCGTACACCGTTGCAGCCGCCGCCGAGGAGGCCGGCGCGGACGTGGTGCGCGCGGGCATCGTCAACGCGGAGCCGCGCCGCCTGCGCGAGACCATCGCCGGGCACATCGCGCGGTCCGAAGTAGTCATCGTGATCGGCGCCGTTGGCGGTTCGGGCGCGGACGTCATCCAGGACGTGCTGCGCGAGATGGGGGAGCTCGACACGCAGCGCGTGGCCATGCACCCCGGGTCTGTGCAAGGCTTCGGCCTGCTCGGCGAGGAGCGTACGCCCGTCTTCCTGCTGCCGTCCAACCCGGTCAGCGCGTTGGTGATTGCGGAGACGCTGGTGCGCCCGGCGATCCGGCAGTCGCTTGGGAAGGCGAGCGTCGCGCGCCGCACGGTACAGGCCCGCTCGGTGCGCCACATTGATTCCATCAAGGGCCGCCGCGGCTACATTCGTGCGCGCCTCATGCGCGACATGGAGACGGGGGAGTACCTGGTGGAGTCGCTGGGCACACTCGACGGTAGCGCGGCGCACCTGCTTGCCGGGTTCGCCGAGGCCAACGCCATGATTCGCATCCCCGAGGACGTGCTCCAGGTGCGCCCGGGCGAGTTCGTGGATGTTGAATTCCTGCAGCAGCGCAGCTAGGAACCTGCCCCGGTGGACCTGTTTGCACTCTTCCGCGAGCCCACGCCGGGCTGGCCGGAAACGACGCCCGCGCTGCGGCTGGCGGACGGAACACACGTCCACCTGCGCCCGCTCAAATCCGGCGACGGTCGCGCATGGAGCGAAACCCGCGTGCTGGACGAGCACTGGCTCAAGCCGGTCGAGCCGACCGTACAAGGGACGTGGGCTGACGCGCACTCGCCGCAAGCCTGGCGTGCCAACTGGCTTAACCTGAAAAAGCTGGCGGCTGACGGGGTCGTCGTGCCGCTGGTCATCGTCGCGGACGGCGAGTTCGCCGGGCAGGTGACGCTGGGCAATATCCAGCACGGTGCGGTGAGCGAGTGCTGGATCGGCTACTGGGTCCACTCGCCGTTCATGGGGCGCGGCATCGCGACAGCGGCGTGCGCGCTCGGCACGGACCACGCCTTTGCGAGGGTGGGCATGCACCGGGTGACGGCGACGTTCCTGCCGGACAACCCGGCGTCGAAAAGCGTGCTCCTGGCAAATGGCTACCGCGAGGAGGGCTACCTCCGCAAGAACCTGCACATCGACGGGCAGTGGCGCGACCACCACTTCGTGGCGCTGAACGCGGACGATTTCCCGCACACCGCCGTGGAGCGGCTGCGCGCGGCGGGGCGCGTTCGGCCGGTTCAGTAATTTTTCAGGCGCAGGGTCCGGCGCGCCTGGCGGTGGGGCCGAGCGCGCACGGATAGCGTTGGGGCCAGTTCTGTGTACACACCCAATTGGTTGCGTTGAAAGGTGGCATTGCCCATGGGCAGCCCGAGCCTCATTCTGGTCCTCATTCTCGTCGTGTGGGTCATCGTGCTTGCGCCGATGATGCTGGGGAACACGAAGAAGATTCGCCGCTCTGGCGAGGGGTACGAGGAAACGCGCGTCCTGCACGAGGGAGGCACCGAACCCGTCGTGGCCCGCCGCCGCCCCAAGCTCACGTCCGCCGATGTGCACCACCACACCGCCGCCGAAGATGACGTCGAGATCGTCGAGGCCGAGGAGGAGCAGGTGCTTATCGACGACACACCCACCCTCCGCAACTTCTTCCGCAAAGAGGTCGCGACCCAGGAGGACCGCCCCGTGGTCATCGACGCCGAGCCGGAGGACGAGGAGGCGGGTTCCACCGTCGTCGACCTTGACGAGGAGAGTGACGAAAAGGGTGACGAGGCGATTGACGGGGAGCCTCAGGGAGGTTCCACCGTCGTGGACACTGACGCGGAAGCCGACCGCTACGAGATCAGCGAGTCCTACGGCGCGCCCTCAGATTTCGGCTACGCCCCCGAGGGCTCTGAGAGCTCTGAGGACGCAGACGACTCCTCCACCGCCGAAGTCGCACCTGAAACGGAACCCGAGCCCGATTTTGAACCGGACGACAGCGACCTGGAGTTTGCCAAGACCCGCCGTGGGCGCGGCGGCTACGACCCGGAGCGCGAGCGCACCGCAAAGGCGGACCGGTTCCAGCGCCGCCAGCGCACCCTGCTGGTGCTCATCGCCTCCTTCGTGGTCACCTTTGTCGTCGCGTTCGTCGTGGGCGGGTGGACCTGGGTCCTGCCCGCCATCACCGCCGGTCTGACCGCCTGGTTCCTCATCGTCCTTCGTGGCGTGGTGAAGAAGGAGCGCGCGCTGCACGAGCGCCGCGTGCGCCAGTTGCGCCGCGCCCGCCTCGGCGTTGACGTGGACCGCCCGCAGCCCACCCCCCGCGAGCGCCGCCGCGTCGGCTCCGTGATCCTGGACCTGGACGAGGAACACCCGGACTTCGACGCGCTGCCTGGCTACGTGCGCCCGCAGCCGCGGGAGGACGGCTACGGCGAGTACACGCCCCGCGCAAGCTAGTGACCTGCGGATTTCATGCTCTGGGGTGAAAGGAGTAACCTTTCAAACCAGCGAGGGGCTATAGCTCAGTTGGTAGAGCGTCGCGTTCGCAATGCGAAGGTCAGGGGTTCGATTCCCCTTAGCTCCACAAGGGAAACTACCCCCGCTGCCAGCACTTACGGTGTCGGCAACGGGGGTTTCGTGTAGGAGGGACTCGTGACCACACAAACCATCCGCCGCGCCGTCCTCATCGTCGCGCGGCCGGCAGCGTTCTCGCCGCGCTGATCCTCATTCCGGCGATTGCCGCCATCGTCATGGTGGTGACCAAGCTCATCAACCCGGTTGCGCCCTCGCCCGAGGGGCTGACCGGCGTCGCGGTCGGCGCGCTCGTTGTGAACGTGATTTGCGCCGTCATTCTGCTGCGGTTGCGGGACCAGGGGTCCTCGCTGGCCAAGGGCGCGTGGCTCGCGGCGCGAAACGACGCCCTGGCCAACCTCCTCATCATCGTGGCAGGCCTCCTCACGTTCGTGTGGTCCACCGCCTGGTTCGACATCGTCGTCGGCGCGATCATCGCGGTCATCAACCTGTCCGCAGCCAAGGAGGTGTGGGAGGAATCCCGCGAGGAGCACGCCTCCGTGGAGGAGGCCTTCGCGGATATGGAGGACTGCTAGCTCACCCCCTCGTCAGCCCTCGCCGAGCTCCTCGGCGCTCCACACACCGGAGGCGCCGCGCCGCCACGTCCCAACGAGGTTGGTGTCCACGATGCCCACGGACTCCATGAGCGCGTACATGGTGACGGGGCCGACGAAGGTGAAGCCGCGCTTCTTTAAGTCCCGCGCGAGTGCCTTGGACTCCGGCGAGGTGGTCGGCACCTCCTCGGCGGTGCGGGGACGCGGCGTGGTTGCCGGTTTGTAGGACCAGATGAACTCGCCGAGGTGCGTGCCCTCCTCGCGCAGCGCGAGGGTCGCCCTCGCGTTAGTGACCGCGGCCTTGAGCTTGTTCGGGTTGCGGATCAGCCCGGGGTTGTCCATCAGGTGGTCGACGGAGTCCATGGCGGCGACTTCGTCCGGGTCGAAGCCATGGAACGCCTCGCGGAACGCGTCGCGCTTGGACAGGATCAGGCGCCAGGACAGGCCGACTTGGAACCCTTCGAGGCAGACGCGCTCGAAGAGCGACGCTTCGTCGGTAAGCGGCATGCCCCACTCGGTGTCGTAGTACTCGCGCAGGAGGGGATCGGTGGCGGCCCACGGCGGGCGGACCAGACCGTCGTCGCAGGTGATGGGCAGGGACTTGGGTGTCTCGTTGAAATTGCTCATATATATTTGACTCGATTTATGGCCGTTCGGTTCCATCGGTAGGGTAAATGGCATGAACAGGCCTGCCGTTCGAGACTTCGCACTCCTACTCTTACGCCTGGTCGTTGGGGCCGTGTTTGTTGCCCGCGGCTACCAGCACTGGTTCGCTGTCGGCATGAATAAAACTGCCGAACAGCTTGCGTACGCGGGGGTACCGCAGCCGCAGCTGAGCGCGTATGTGACGGGCGCCGTCGAGCTGATCGGCGGGACCTTCCTGGTGATCGGTCTGCTCACCACGATCGCGGCGTTGTTGCTGCTCATCCTCTCACTCGCCGCCGCCTACTTCGTGCACCTGGGCAACGGCTTCTTCGTGGAGCACGGAGGCGTGGAGTACACGCTGGTGCTCGCCGCCGCGCTCTTCGCTCTCGTGGTCTTTGGCACGGGCCGCGCGAGCCTGGACGGGGTGCTCACCCGTGGTTAGCCACGAGGAGGTCCAGGCCGCGCTCTCCGCGCGTATCGACGGCGAGTCGCCCGGGCTTGACGACGCCATCGTGGACGCCCACCTGGCGCAGTGCGAGGAGTGCACCGCCTACTGGGAGCGCGCGCTTTCCCTCTCCCGGCGCATGAGCTTCGCCGAAGTGGACGGCGGGATGGCGCCGCCCCACGACCTCTCCGAGGTCATCATGGCGGGCGTGGACGATACGTGGCGCAAGCTCGAGCAGCGCCGCCTTATCACCCTGGCGATTGGTCGCGTGGCGCTTATCGCCGCTGCGGTGGTGTGGGCGGTGTGGGCGGTGCTGCTGCTGGTTCACGGCGGCGGTACGGACTCGCTGGAGACGTCTACGGCGGCCGTCCGCTTCGGTGTCGCGCTGGCGCTCGGCGTCACCGCCTGGCGTCCGCGCCAGATCCCGGGCGTCCTGCTCATCGTGGGCACGATGTTCACCTTTACCGCGGGCTTCGCGGTGCGCGACTGGGTGCTCTCCACCGGCGAGTTCGTGCCCAGCATTGTGCTCATCCCGCTGGTTACCCTCTTCGGGCTCGTATGGACGTGGGTGGCGGACCGCGGGATTGAAATCCGCCGCGCCTGGCATCTGCTGGACGCGAACCCCAGCTAGCACGCTATTTCCAGCTGGGCAGCCACATGAGCGAGTGGTAGTAGTCCTCCGGCACCATGAAGCCGTAGAGGATGGGGGACCAGTACACGAAGCTGGCTACGACAAGGGCCAGGTACACGATCACGGCGAGCTGCCCGGTGCGCAGGTCCGCGCCGGCGATCCGCCGCACGAGCCGGTTGCCGCTCGGCGCGCCTTTCTGCGCCAGGTTGCCCAGCGCGAGCGCGAGCAGGACCGCGGTGAACGGGACGAGCGGGGCGGCGTAGAAGAAGTACATCTGGCGGTCGAAGGCTGCCAGCCACGGGAGGAAGCCGGCCATGAACGCCACCATCGGGACGATGACGCGGAAGTCGCGGCGGGTGATCCACACCCACGCGCCCCACAGCAGGATCGGGATGGTCAGCCACCAGATCACCGGGGTGCCAAAGAGGAAGATCATTTCCCGGCAGGTGCCGCCGTCGCCGCAGGCCAGGTCGGTGTTGGAGTAGTAGAGGATGGGGCGCGAGGCCACGAGCCAGGACCAAGGCTTGGAGTCCCACGGGTGGGAGTGCCCGGAGGAGGATGTCAGCGAGCTGTGGAACTCGAGGACGGAAAAGTGGTAGTACAGCCAGTCCGCGGCGGGGGAGGGGAGATTGGTCAGCCAGGGCCAATCGGAGTCGGCCACGGTGCCGTCGGCAACCGCGTGGCGGTACACGGAGGTCTCCGAGGCGAACCAGGCGCGCCAGGACCAGATGTAGAGCAGCGCGGGGACGAGGACGATGGAGGCGAGGGCGGAGGGGACGTCGCGAAGCAGCGCGCCCGCCAGCGGCTTTTTCACCCCGTAGCGCTTGCGCAGCCAGAGGTCCCAGAACGCGGAGAGCAGGCCGTAGAACGCGATGTAGTACATGCCCGACCACTTCACAGCCATGGCCAGGCCGAGCAGGACACCGGTGGCGAAGCGCCACCAGCGGAAGCCCAGGCGGGGGCCGAGCTCGTCCGTGCCGTCCAGCTTCCCGGTCAGGTAGGCGTCGTGCCAGCGGCGGTGCACCTGCTGCATGTCGCCGGCGAGCGTCCACGCCGCCGCGACGACGAAGAAGACCTCGAACACATCGAGCATGCCGAATTTGGCGGTGACCAGCAGCACTCCGTCGAAAAGCGCGATGATGCCCGCGAACAAACCGATACTGGTGGACTGGCTCACGCGGCGCGCGATGAGGAAGACGAAGACGACGATGGCGGTGCCGAACAGCGCGGTCATGAGGCGCCAGCCGAGCGGGGTGTAGCCGAAGAGCTGCTCGCCCCACGCCAGCAGCTGCTTGCCCAACGGCGGGTGCACGACGAGGCCGTACCCCGGGTTGGACTCGATGCCGCCCAGGACCGGGTTGATGTAGTCGCGCACCATGTCGAACGCCTGCGGGACGTAGTGCTTCTCATCAAACACCGGCGTGCCACCCGACGTCGGCTGGGTCAACCCGATGAAGCGGGTCAGCAGTGCGAGCACGCCGATCACGGTCGCGGAGACGGTATCGCGCTTGGTCCACGGGACCGTGACGGGCGCGGACGGCTCGGGGCGCTTCGCGCGCCAGCGCTTCGGCGCAGGCGGCAGCGTAGGCGACGCGGGTGGGGCGGAAGCTGGCACTTGGGTACTCACGGACAAGGATCTTACTGGTTCGTGCGTATGCTTGGCGTTTATGGTTGCCTCCACAGATCTGCCCCAGGATTCGCTGCCACAGACCGGCATCGTGCTCGCGGCCACGCCGCTGGGCAACGTCGCGGACGCGAGCGAGCGGCTGCGCACGCTGCTCGAGCGCGCGGACGTAATCGCGGCGGAGGATACCCGGCGGACTCGCGCGCTGGCCGCGGCGCTGGGGGTCGAGCCGCGCGGCAAGATCGTCTCCAACTTTGACCACAACGAGGACGCGCGCACCGAGGAACTGCTCCGGGACGCGCGGGCCGGGGTCGTGCTGGTGGTCACCGACGCGGGCATGCCGCTGGTCTCCGACCCAGGCCACTCCATCGTCGCCGCCGCGCACGACGCGGGCGTTCCCGTGACCTGCCTGCCAGGGCCGAGCGCGGTGACCACGGCGCTTGCCCTGTCCGGCCTGAGCGTGGGGCATTTTCTTTTCGACGGCTTCGCGCCCCGCAAGCCCGGTGCCCAGGAGACCTGGCTGCGCTCGCTGGTGGGGCAGGAGCGCGCGGTGTGCTTCTTCGAGTCCCCACACCGCATCGCCGCGACCCTGTCGCGCGCGGCCGAGATCTTGGGCGCCGACCGCCGCGCCGCGGTGTGCCGCGAGCTGACCAAGACGTACGAGGAGGTCAAGCGCGGCACGCTGGAGGAGCTCGCCGCGTGGGCCGAGGAAGGCGTGCGCGGGGAGATCACCGTCGTCATTGAGGGCGGCACCAGGGCGGAGCAGAACCCCGAGGACCTGGTGGAACTCGTCTTCGAACGGGTCGATGCGGGTGAGCGGATGAAGGACGCGTGCAAGGCCGTGGCCAAGGCACACGGCGTGAAGACGGGCGACCTCTATAATGCGGCCCTTGCCGCGCGCGCGGACTAGACGCGAAAGTACGCAGCGACAACGTCCCTCTACCAGATCCGGGAAAAGATTGCGCTCGGTTCGTGCTGAGACTATTTATCAGATACCCTGCAAAGGTCATACGAGTTTTTCGATACTTGAGGAGTGATTGATGTCTCGGCGTGAGACTGGCTTGGATCCGCACGATCCGGGCGCAGAACCGCGGACTGCAGATCCGCAAATTGAGAACAACTCCACCGACCCCGCGCCGTCCGCGGCTGGTGAGCTCGTCTCGCTGCTGCAGGCCGATAGCGCCGGCGAACGTGGCAACTACCAGGACCCCGAAGAGCAGATCGAGCGCCAGGCCGATGCGGAGGACGCGCCGGTCGACTGGGGCATCATTGTGCCAATTGCGGTCATCGTGGTCGCCATGGTCGCGTGGGGCTTGCTTGCGCCGGAGAATTTCTCCAACTTCGCAGACGCGGCCTTCGGCTGGGTCATCAACAATCTGGGCTGGGCCTTCGTGCTCGGCGGCACCGCCTTCGTGGTCTTCGTGCTGGTCATCGCCTGCTCGAACTTCGGCACCATCCGCCTGGGCTCCGCCGACGAGCGGCCCGAGTTTAAGACGACATCCTGGATCGCCATGATGTTCGCCGCGGGCATGGGCATCGGCCTGATGTTCTACGGCGCCTCCGAGCCGCTGGCCATGTACCGCGACGGCGTGCCGGGCCACGAGCCGCACGAGGTGGGCACCGCGATGTCGCAGACCATGTTCCACTGGACCCTGCACCCGTGGGCGGTCTACGCCATCATGGGTCTCGCAATTGCGTACTCCACCTTCCGTCTCGGCCGCAAGCAGCTGCTGTCCAGCGCGTTCATCCCGTTGATCGGCCAGAAGGCCGCGGACGGCCCGCTGGGCAAGCTCATTGACGGCTTTGCCATCTTTGCCACCATCTTCGGTACCGCCTGCTCCCTGGGCTTGGGCGCGATGCAGATCAGCTCCGGCCTCGAGGCATCCGGCTTTGTCCACGACCCGTCGAACGGCCTCATCATCGGCATTGTCGCCGTGCTGACGCTCGCGTTCCTGCTCTCCGCCATGTCCGGCGTGTCCAAGGGCATCCAGTGGCTGTCTAACACCAACATGGTGATCGCCGCGCTGCTGGCAATCTTCGTGTTCGTCTTCGGCCCGACCGTCGTACAGCTCAACCTGCTGCCGACGTCTGTCGGCACCTACCTGCAGAACTTCTTCGAGATGGCAGGCCGCACCGCCGAGAGTGCTGACGGCGAGGCTGGCGACTTCCTGTCCAGCTGGACCATCTTCTACTGGGCATGGTGGATCTCCTGGTCCCCGTTCGTGGGCACCTTCCTGGCTCGCATCTCCCGCGGCCGCACCATCCGCGAGTTCTGCCTGGGCGTCCTGCTCGTCCCGTCCGGCCTGTCCACCGTGTGGTTCGCCATCTTCGGCGGCACCGCCATCCACATGGAGCAGACCGGCGAGTCCATCTACGCAGACGGCTCCTCGGAGCAGCAGCTGTTCAACCTGCTGCACTCCCTGCCGGGTGGCGTGGTGATGGGCGTGTTCGCGCTGCTGCTGCTCGCCACCTTCTTCATCACCTCGGCGGACTCCGCCTCCACCGTCATGGCATCCATGACCCAGAACGGCAAGTCCGACGCGAAGCCGTGGATCGCCGCGATGTGGGGTCTGGCCACCGCAGCCGTCGGCCTCACCCTGCTGATCTCCGGTGGCTCGGACGCGCTGAACTCGCTGCAGTCCGTGACCATCGTCGCGGCAACCCCGTTCCTGCTTATCCTCATCGCGCTGATGTTCGCGATTGTGAAGGATCTGTCCAACGACACGATCTACCTGGATAAGAAGGAGCAGGAGCGCTTCTCCCGCCAGCTGGCCATCGAGCGCCGCATGCACCGCGATCAGCGCGAGCTGAACGCGCGCAAGGCACAGGTCAAGCGCGCCTTCACTGGCAAGCGCAAGTAGCGCTCGCTTCTCGACGCCACCGCGTCACCGTCCCCAGCACCCCACCAGCCGGGTGCTGGGGATTTTTCATGCCCTGATTCGACCGGGCACGCGCGTTGATTATGCTAAACACCATGACTTCACCTGAGACCCCTACGGCCCCTGAGAACGTTCTTGTGTGCGTGGCCTGGCCCTACGCCAATGGCCCGCGCCACATCGGCCACGTCGCCGGCTTCGGCGTGCCCTCCGACGTGTTTGCCCGCTACCAGCGAATGCGCGGCAAGAATGTGCTCATGGTCTCCGGTACTGATGAGCACGGCACCCCGCTCCTGGTCCAGGCGGACAAAGAGGGCGTGACTGTGAAGGAGCTGGCGGACCGCTACAACGAGCAGATCGTCCACGACCTTGCTGGTCTGGGCCTGTCCTACGACCTGTTCACCCGTACCACCACGCGCAACCACTACGCGGTGGTCCAGGAGCTGTTCAAAGGCCTCTACGCCAACGGCTACATGGTCAAGGAGACCACCAAGGGCGCGATCTCCCCGTCGACAGGCCGTACCTTGCCGGACCGCTACATCGAGGGCACCTGCCCGATCTGCGGCGCCGACGACGCCCGTGGCGACCAGTGCGACACCTGCGGCAACCAGCTCGACCCGGCCGACCTGATCAACCCGGTCTCCAAGATCAACGGGGAAACTCCGGAGTTCATCGAGACCGAGCACTTCATGCTGGACCTGCCGGCCATGCACGATGCGCTCGCGTCGTGGCTGGAGACGCGCCAGGACTGGCGCCCGAACGTGCTCAAGTTCTCGCTCAACCTGCTCGAGGACATGCGCCCGCGCGCGATGACGCGCGACATCGACTGGGGGATCCCGATCCCGGTGGAGGACTGGCAGGACAACCCGTCGAAGAAGCTCTACGTCTGGTTCGACGCGGTCATCGGCTACCTGTCTGCCTCCATCGAGTGGGCCGCGCGCACCGGTGACCCGGAGGCGTGGAAAACCTTCTGGCAGGACCCGGCCACCGAGGGCTACTACTTCATGGGCAAGGACAACATCACCTTCCACTCCCAGATTTGGCCCGCCGAGCTGCTCGGCTACGCCGGTAAGGGGGCGAAGGGCGGCGAGTCCCACGCGCTCGGCGAGCTCAACCTGCCCACTGAGGTCGTCTCCTCCGAGTTCCTCACCATGTCCGGCTCCAAGTTCTCGTCCTCCAAGGGCGTGGTCATCTACGTCAAGGACTTCCTCAAGGAGTTCGGCCCGGACCCGCTGCGCTACTTCATCGCGGTGGCCGGCCCCGAGAACAATGACACGGACTTCACCTGGGACGAGTTTGTCCGCCGCGTGAACAACGAGCTCGCGAACGGCTGGGGCAACCTGGTCAACCGCACCGTGTCCATGGCGCACAAGAACTTCGGTGCCGTGCCCACCCCGGGACACCTCGACGACGCGGACCGAGCCATCCTGGACCTGGCCGAGCAGACCTTCGCCACCGCCGGCGAGGACCTGTCCAAGGCGCACTTCAAGGCGGCGATTACGAAGGTCATGCACGTCGTCGGCGAGGCGAACGCCTACATCGCGGACCAGGAGCCGTGGAAGCTGGCAAAGGATGACACGCAGCGTGAGCGCCTGGCCACCGTCCTGTGGACCGCCCTGCAGGTGGTCTCGGACTGCAACGCAATGCTCACCCCGTTCCTGCCGCACACCGCGCAGAAGGTCCACGAGACCCTCGGCCGCTCCGGCGTGTGGGCCGCGGAGCCGCGCATCGAGGAGATCACCGACGACGCTGACTACGACCTCGTCGGCGTCGGTCTGCCGGAGAAGGGGCAGACGTACCTGACCATCACCGGCGATTACACCAGCCAGCAGGCGGTGTGGCAGCGCGTGGACATCGAGGCCGGCACTGAGCTTGCCAAGCCGAAGCCGCTGGTGGCCAAGCTGGATCCGGAGCTGGGGCAGACGGGCCCCGAGTGGGCGCCCGTCCAGTAGCAGGGTGACCGAGCAACGACCGCGGAAGCGCTCGCTGGAATTCGGCGGGCGCACGCGCACCTGGGTCGAGGTCCCCGGCGGGGACACCGGCACGCTGATCCTGTTTTTGCACGGCTCGCGCCAGTCGGGCAACGTCGCGCGCAACTTCACGGACCGCATTTTCGAGTCGCTCGGACACACCGTCATCTACCCGGACGGGGTGGGCCGTCACTTCAACGACCTGCGCCGCGGCTTCCGCGAGTCGGCCCGCACGCTTGGCGTCGACGACGTCGGCTTCCTCACCGCGCTCCTCGCGCGTTACCCTCACGAGCGCGTCATCGGCTGCGGATTCTCCAACGGGGGCCAGATGCTCATCCGCATGCTTATCGACGCCCCCGCCACCCTCCACGCAGCCGCCCTATTCGGGGCATCCATGCCCACCGAGGAGAACACGCTTCCCCCGCGTGACCCGTCGCGAGCATGGCACCCGACCCCGATCCTGTGCGTGCAGGGGACCGCAGACCCGCTCGTCCCGTACGAAGGAGGCATGGCCGGCATCGGCGGCAACAACCGCGGCGTGACCCGCTCGGCGGTCGATTCCGCCGCGTACTTCGCGGCACGCAACGGAGCATCGTTTCGGGGCCGGACGCAGCTGAGCGAGCACATTCACCTCGATACCTGGGACGGGGATGCCCCGGTGCACCTGGCCACCATCGAGGGCTTCGGCCACATGGTGCCGTGCGCGAAGGACCTTGACCCGCGCCTGGGGCCGGGGACGCGCGAGGTGACGGGGGCGGGGCTCGTCGACAAGCTGCTTTGCTAGCGCAGGTGCAGGTAGAGGTCCGTCACGGTATCGGACACGAGCTCCTCGAAGCTGCCCGCACCGAGCGGCTCGCCGGCGGCCTCGGCCTCGGCGGCGAACTCGCGCCACGCCCCAGAGAGTTCAGTGCGCGGGCCGGTGTGGCGGTGGACAAGCGCCGTCATCGCATCGAAGTGCGCCAGCTCGACGCGGTCATCGCCAGTATCCCCAGCGAACGGCTCCACCAGTGGCAGATCCTGCTCGTCCACCACAAAGCCGACGCCGACGTCGAAGGTGCCGTGAGGTTCGGACAAGATGTAGGCGCGCGCGGCCCCTGGCTCGGCGCCGGTGGAGATGAGGAACTCGCGCAGGTTGGGCAGAGCCTGGCCGGTCAGCGCGGCCATCTCGGTGGGGCTGACGGTGTCGCGCACAAGGATTGCGGTGTGCGCGGGGACGGTGACGCGATCAAAGGAAGCCATGGGCTTGAACCTAGCAAAGAGCTCACAGGAACTGCTGCACGAAGGCGGTGAGCTTGCCGGGCTCGGCGTCCTCGAAGCGGGCGTCCACGATCACCATGGGGGCGGCGTACTTCGGCTCGGCGGTATCGATGTCGCGGGCGACGACGAGGTCGGTGCCGTAGTCGTCGAAAAGCAATTGCCACGCAAAGCTGTGGTCGCGCACGAGCGCGGCCCCAAGCGCTGCGCCGAAGATGCGGGCGGTCTCGCCGCGCGGGTAGCCGCGGCGCACGTCCTCGGGGAGCCGGTGGTAATACCCGAGCGTGTGCTCGAAGCTCTTCACTACCGCGTCGACATCGCCGTTGATGCCACGGCCCGCGGCCTCGGCCAGGTCGCGGTCGAGCTGGGTGCGGGTCTGCGGGTCCAAATCTTGGAATGCCATAGGCTCTACTGTATGAGCAAAAAGAAGCCACGCCCCACACCAGTGCCCGCCGAGCGCGTCGCCAAGCTTATCGACGCCCACACCCACCTCGCCTCCGCCGGCGCCCGCACCCGCGACGAGGTCGATGCGATCGTGGCCCGCGCCGTGGACGCGGGCGTCGAGCGGATGTGCACCGTCGGCGACGGGCTGGACGAGGCCGAGCTCGCGCTGGCCACGGCCCACGCGAACGAGCGCGTGTTCGCCGCCTGCGCGATCCACCCGACCCGCGCGCACGAGCTCGACGCGCCCACGAGAGACCGCCTGCGCGAAATGGTCCAGGACGAGCGCTGCGTGGCGGTGGGGGAGACCGGCATCGATACGTACTGGCTCAAGCACGACGCGGACGGCACCGCCCCGCTGGACGTGCAGGAGGAGGCGCTGCGTTTCCACATCGACCTGGCGGTGGAGAGCGGGAAGGCGCTCATGATCCACAACCGCGAGGGCGACGCCGAGCTCATGCGCATCCTGGCGGACGCGCCAGCCCCGCGCGAGGTGATGCTGCACTGCTTCTCCTCGCCGGTGGAGGTGGCGCGCGAGGCAATCGAGCGCGGCTACGTGCTGAGCTTCGCGGGCAACGTGACGTTCAAGCGCAACGAGGGCATGCGGGAGGCGGCGGCGCTCGCGCCGGCCGGCCAGCTGCTCATTGAGACGGATGCTCCCTACATGACACCGGAGCCGTTCCGGGGCGCGCGCAACGAGCCGTCGCTCATCGGGCACACGGCAAAGGTGGTCGCCGAGGCGCGGGGAATGGCGGTCGAGGCGCTCGCCGAGGAGGTCTCGGCAACGTTTGATCGCGTGTTCAACGTGTGACAAAAGTGGTGCCTGAGGAGGGAGAAGCGCCGAGTGGCGGCACTTTTGCGATAGGGCTGTGGAGTGCGACACGCGCGGAGGTCACAATCTTGTAAACCCCGCGCCGTTACCGTATTGTTACCGCAGTAGTACACGGTCGTATCACAGAAGGAACCATCCCCGCTATGTCCCGCACCACCTCCCGCACCCCCGCTGCACGGCGCGTTGTGGCCAGCACTGTGGCTGGCGCCGCGATCGTCGGCAGCGCCACCGCTGCCGTCGCCGCGCAGAAGGACATCACCGTCGACGTGAACGGTGAGACCACCAACGTCTCCACCTTCTCCGGCGACGTGAACAAGGCCCTCGAGGCCGCCGGCGTGCAGGTGAACGACAAGGACGTGGTCTACCCGGCGCCGGGCGAGAAGCTGGCCAACGGCGACACCGTCACTGTGCGCACCGCCAAGCCGGTCGCCGTGGTGGTTGACGGCGTGGCGCAGGAGCTGACCTCCACCGCCGCCACCGTGGGCGATCTTATGGACGAGGCGGGCCTGGCGGCCAACGCCGCGACCGACGTGGACCGCGACCAGCCTGTGACCGAGGGGCTGAACGTGGATGTGACCACCCCGAAGATCGTGGCCATCAATGACGGCGGCAACGTCACCTACACCTCCGCCGCCGCGAAGACCGTCGGCGACCTGCTCGCCGAGCGCGGCGTGACCTTCGACTCCAACGACCGCCTCAACGTTGCCCTGGATGCGCCGGTGACCCCGAACATGCAGATCACGCTGGACCGCGTCGAGCTGCTCAAGGACCGCGAGATCATGGACGTGAAGGCACCGGCCGAGTACGTCGACGACCCGGAGCTCGAGGAGGGCACCGAGGAGGTCCGCAAGGAAGAGGTGCTGGGCGAGAAGCAGGTCGTGCGCCACACCGTCGTGGTCAACGGCGTGCCGGAGGAGACCTTCATCGCGTCCGCGCACGAGACCAAGGAAGCGCGCCCGGCCGTGATCCACCGCGGCACCAAGAAGGCCGCCAAGTCCGAGCAGGGAAACACCGGCGCCGCCGCCCCGTCCGTCGCGGGCGGCTCCGTGTGGGACACCATCGCGCAGTGCGAGTCCGGCGGAAACTGGGCCATCGACACCGGCAACGGTTTCCAAGGCGGCCTGCAGTTCACCCCGAGCACCTGGGCTGGCTTCGGCGGCACCGCCTACGCCCCGAGCGCCAACCAGGCGACCCGCGAGCAGCAGATCGCCGTGGCCGAGAAGGTCCAGGCGGCGCAGGGCTGGGGCGCATGGCCCGCCTGCACCGCCAAGCTGGGCATTGGCTAGTCGCTCCGCGCCCCACCCGGCTGGGTAAGCTGGGTCCCCATGAGCCAATCCCACCTGCTGGGCCCCGTCGAGATCCGCGAGCTCGCCGCTGAGCTGGGCGTCACCCCGACGAAGAAGCTCGGCCAGAACTTCGTGCACGACCCGAACACGGTGCGCCGCATCGTCGCCGCCGCGGAGCTGACCCCGGACGACGTTGTCGTGGAGGTCGGCCCCGGGCTCGGCTCGCTCACCCTCGGCCTGGTGGACACCGCCGCCCACGTCACCGCGTTGGAGATTGATCCGCGGTTGGCGGGCCGGCTGCAGCAGACCGTCGAGAAGCGTGCCCCCGACCACGCCGCGAAGCTGACGGTGACCAACATCGACGCGCTCGCGGTGACCCGCGCCGACCTGGACGTCGCGCCGACCGCGCTGGTGGCAAACCTGCCCTACAACGTTTCCGTGCCGGTCCTGCTGCACCTGCTGGAAGAGTTCCCCACCATCCGCCGCGTGCTGGTGATGGTGCAAAAAGAGGTGGCGGATCGCCTCGCGGCCGCGCCGGGCTCGAAGATCTACGGCGTGCCGAGCGTCAAGGCCGCGTTCTACGGCGACGTTTCGCTCGCCGGCACCATTGGTAAGCACGTCTTCTGGCCCGCGCCGAACATCTCCTCGGGCCTCGTGCGCATCGACGTCACCGCTGATGCCGCGCGCCGCGCCGTGCGCCCCAAGGTCTTCCCGCTTATCGACGCCGCGTTTTCCCAACGCCGCAAAACCCTGCGCTCGACCCTCGCCCAGGTCTACGGCGCCCCCGCGGCCGCCGAGGAGGCGCTCACGGCGGCCGGGATCGACCCCGGACTGCGCGGCGAAAAGCTGGGGGTCGAGGACTTCATCCGGCTCGGGGAGGCGCGATGAGCAACGGTGCGCAACGCTTCTCCGCATCTGCCCCCGGCAAGGTCAACCTGCATCTGGGCGTTGGCGAGGCCCGCTCGGACGGCTACCACGACCTGGTCAGCGTCTTCCAGGCGGTGGATCGCCGCGAGACGGTGACGTTGGTCGTGCAGGACGCGCCCCCGGTGTCCACCGGCAGCGTGGTCACCGGTATGACCACCACGTTCGGGGTGCGGCGCCCGGAGGAACACATCGACGCCCCCTTCAACCTGGCCTGGCGCGCCGTGGACGCGGTGGTGGACGAGTACCGCCGCAGCGGCGCAGAGGTGGTCACCGCGCTGCCGCCGGTGCACATCGAGGTGGACAAGCAGGTCTTCGTCGCCGGCGGGATGGCCGGCGGCTCCGCCGACGCGGCGGCCGCGCTCGTGGCGGCGGACGCCTACCTCGCCGAATTTGCCGGCAGCGAGCTCGGCCGAGACACGCTTCACCGGCTCGCCGCACAACTGGGCGCGGACGTCCCATTCTCGCTCATGGGCGGCACCGCGCTCGGCACCGGTCGCGGCGACGAGCTCGTGGAGATGCTCACCCGCGGCAGCACCCACTGGGTGTTCCTCAACCCCAAGGTCGGCATCCCGACCGGGCAGGCGTTCGGCCTGCTCGATGACTTGCGGCACAATGACCCCGCACTCGTCCCGCGCCTGGGCACCACCACGGTAGCGCGGGCCCTGACGCGGGGCGACGCCCACGAGCTCGGCCGCGCGATGCACAACGACCTCGAGGCGGCCGCCACGACCATGCGCCCGATCCTCGTGGAGATCCTCGCCTTTGCCGGCGCGCTGCCCGGCGTCGCGCGCTCGATGGTGTCAGGCTCCGGGCCGACGATCGCGCTGCTGTGCCGCGACGCCGCCGCGGCCGAGCAGGTGCTGGGACAGGTGCGCGAGCGCTACCCGGACTACGAGTCCTTCGGCGCCACGGGACCTTCGCCTGGGGCACAGGCGGCACAGTAAACTCAGGTTCGTTATGGCGAATCTGATCAATCTGGAAAACGTGTCCAAGACGTGGGGGCTGAAGACCCTGCTGGACGGGGTCTCGCTCGGCGTGCAGACCGGCGACCGCATCGGCATCGTCGGCGTCAACGGCGGCGGCAAGACCACGCTGCTCGAGGTGCTCACCGGCATCGAGCCGCCGGACGCGGGCCGCGTGTCGCACAATTCGGACCTGCGCATGGCGGTGGTGACGCAGCGCTTCGACCTGGACGAGCAGCTCACCGTGGGCCAGGCGGTGGTGGAGCCGCTGGGGTTGCAGACGTTCGAATGGGCGTCGAATAGCAAGGTGCGCGAGGTCCTCCAGGGCACCGGCGTCGCGGAGCTCGGCCTGGACACCCAGGTGGGCAACCTCTCGGGCGGCGAGCGTCGCCGCGTGAACATCGCCGCCGCGCTCGTGCAGGACCTGGACCTGATCGTGCTCGACGAGCCGACCAACCACCTGGACGTGGAGGGGGTGCAGTGGTTGGCCGAGCACCTGCTCTCGCGCAAGCTCGCCGTGGTGGTGGTCACCCACGACCGCTGGTTCCTCGACACCGTAGCCACCCTGACCTGGGAGGTCCACGACGGCACGGTCGACGTGTACGAGGGCGGCTACAACGACTGGACGTTCGCCCGCGCCGAGCGCGCCCGCCAAGCCGATGCGATTGAGCAACGCCGGCAAAACCTGGCGCGCAAGGAGCTCGCGTGGCTGCGCCGCGGCGCCCCGGCCCGCACCTCCAAGCCCCGCTACCGCATCGAGGCCGCCGAGGCGCTCATCGCGGACGTGCCCGCCCCGCGCGACTCGATCGAGCTCATGGCCTTTTCCAAGCAGCGCCAGGGCAAGGTGGTCATCGAGCTGGAGGACGCGCGCATCGACGCCCCCGACGGCCGGACCCTCGTGGACCACCTCACCTGGCGCCTCGCCCCGGGCGAGCGGATCGGCCTCGTCGGCGTCAACGGCTCCGGCAAGACCACGCTGCTGCGCACCCTCGCCGGCGAGCACGCGCTTCACGACGGCAAACGCGTCGAAGGCCAGACCACCCGCATCGGGTGGCTGCGCCAGGAGCTCGACGACCTGGATCCCTCCCGCACCGTCATCGACGCGGTGGAGGACGTGGCCAACTACGTCCACGTGGGCAACAAGGAGATCTCCGCCTCCCAGCTCGCCGAGCGGCTCGGGTTCTCGCCGAAGCGGCAGCGCACCCCGGTGCGCGACCTCTCGGGCGGCGAGCGGCGGCGCCTGCAGCTGACCCGCGTGCTCATGAGCGAGCCGAACGTGCTGCTCCTGGACGAGCCAACCAACGACTTGGACATCGACACCCTCCAGGAGCTGGAAAATCTGCTCGACTCCTGGCCGGGCACGCTCGTGGTGATCTCGCACGACCGCTACCTCATCGAGCGCATCGCGGACGTCACCTACGCCCTGTTCGGCGACGGGAAGCTGACCAACCTGCCGGGCGGGATCCAGCAGTACCTGGACCGGCGCGCGGCCACGTCCACGTCGTCGGGTCCCCTGGATTTGGGGGAGAAGGAGCACGGGGGCGTCGAGAAGCAACAGGCCCTGAGCTCGCAGGAGGCACGCGAGCTGCAGAAGAAGATGAAGGCGCTGGACCGCAAGATCGCGAAGGCGGACGAGCAGATCGCCGCCGTGGAGGGCGAGATTGCTGCGATGTCCGCGCAGGACGCGCCCGACTTCGAGGCGATCGGGGCGAAGACGAGGCAGGTCGGCGAGCTGAAAGACCAGCGCGACGAGCTGGAGATAGAGTGGCTGGAGCTGGGTGAGCAGCTCGAGGGGTAGGCCGCAGTGGCGCGTAAGTCACATGATCGCCTAACATTACGTGGGTCACTTTCCCGCGTATAACGAAATGGGGGTCACCGCAATGGCCACTCAAGAGCAGCAGACCAGAGAAACCGCGCAAGGCTCTGGCAAGGGGATCGGCGCGATGGTCGGCGCCGTCTTCCTCATGGCGACCTCGTCCATCGGCCCCGGGTTCCTCACCCAAACCTCGGTCTTTACCGTCCAGATGGGCGCAGCACTCGGCTTTGCCATCCTGTTGTCCATCATCGTGGACATTGCGATCCAGCTCAACGTGTGGCGCGTCCTGGGCATCTCCGGGCTGCGCGCCAACGAGCTGGGCAACATCGTGCTGCCTGGCCTGGGCTGGTTCATGGCGGCGCTGGTGTTCATCGGCGGGCTGGTCTTCAACATCGGCAACATCGCGGGCACCGGCCTGGGCGTGAACGCCATGCTGGGGCTGGACCCGAAGATCGGCGGCGGCATCTCCGCGGCGATCGCCGTCCTCGTCTTCCTGTCCAAGCGCGCCGGCGTGGCGCTGGATCGCATCGTGGTGGTGCTCGGCGCCATCATGATCCTGCTCATGCTCTACGTGGCGATCGTCTCGCAGCCGCCGGTGGGGGAGGCGCTGAAGCAGACTGTTCTGCCCGAGCGCGTCGACTTCCTCACCATCACCACCCTGATCGGCGGCACCGTCGGCGGCTACATCACCTTCGCCGGCGTCCACCGCCTCATTGACTCCGGTAACTCGGGCTTGGAAAACATCAAGCAAATCACGAGCTCTTCGGTGCTGGGCATCATCGTCATTGGCATCATGCGCGTGCTGCTCTTCCTCGCCGTGCTCGGCGTGGTGGCCACCGGCGTGGCGCTGTCCGAGGACAACACCGCGGCGGACGCCTTCTACCAGGCGGCCGGCGAGTTCGGCCTGCGCGCGTTCGGCCTCGTCCTCTTCGCGGCCGGGCTGTCCTCGGTGATCGGCTGCTCCTACACCTCGGTCTCCTTCGTCACCACGCAAGCGACCTCGGAGCGCACCCGCAACCTGCTTACCGTCTCCTTCATCGTGGTGTGCGCGGTGGCGTACCTGCTCATGGGCGCCGCGCCGCAGATGCTGCTCATCTTCGCGGGCGCGTTCAACGGCATCATCCTGCCCATCGGTTTCGCCGTGGTCATGTGGGCCGCGTGGCGCCGCCCGGACCTGCTCAAGGGGTACCGGTACCCGAAGTCGCTGCTCATCATCGGCTTCGTTGTGCTGCTCGGCTCCGTCGTCCTGGGCGTGATGTCCCTGACGAAGCTGGGCGCGCTGTGGGCATAAACCCGGCAGCCATGACTCCGGCGGAGGCGCGCGCCTACTTCCGCGAGCACAACGTCACCACGACCGCAGGCTTCGCGCCGGGCAACGTGCAGGCCAACCTGATCGCGGTGGACAAGCAGCACGCCTTCGATTTCCTGTTGTTCGCGCAGCGCAACCCGAAGCCGTGCCCCGTCATTGGCGTCCTCGAGCCCGGCCAGGTCAGCTCACACCTCATGGAGGGCGGCGACATCCGCACGGACATCCCCGCCTACCGCATCTACCGTCACGGCGAGCTCGCCGAGGAAACCACCGACGCCACCGAGTATTGGACGAAAGACATGGTCGGCTTCCTCATCGGTTGTTCATTCACGTTTGAGCGGGCGCTTCTCGACGCCCACGTCCCCGTCGCCCACATCGCCCAGGGCCGCAACGTGCCCATGTACCGCACGAACCTGCAGTGCGAGCCCGCCGGCGTACTCGCGGGCCCCATGGTGGTGTCCATGCGCCCGATCCCGGCCGGCCAGGTCGCAGACGCGGTGCGCATCACCTCGCGCTACCCGGCGGTGCACGGCGCGCCCGTGCACGTGGGCGACCCCTTACTGATCGGCATCGAGGACCTCGGGCAGCCCGACTTCGGCGACGCCATCGACATCCCGGCGGGCGCCGTCCCCGTGTTCTGGGCGTGCGGGGTGACCCCGCAGTCCATCGTCATGCACTCGAGGCCGGACCTGGCCATCTGCCACTCGCCGGGCAAGATGCTCATCACGGACGTGCACGACGCCGAGTACCAGGTGCCCTAGCGTCCCCTAGGAAATCGTGGCGATCGTCGCGTTCGCCTTCACGCGCTCGCCCGCGGCCGCCGCCAGGGAGATCTGGCCGTCGCGGGTGGCCTTCACGCTGGACTCCATCTTCATTGCCTCGATGGTGGCCACGGCGTCGCCCTTGGACACCACGTCGCCGTCGGCAACGAGCCACTCAACGATGGTGGCCTCGTACTTCACCGTGACTGCGCCAGCGGCATCAGCCGCACCAGGAGCCGGCTCGGCACTACCGCCCGCAGCTCCGCCGCCGGAGAGCAGCGCGACCGGCACGCCGACGGTGTGAAGTTTGCCGTCGATTTCGATGACCAGGGACGTGCGATCGTCGTAAATGTGCTCAATGTCCTCCACCTCGTGTTGCGCCGAGGGCGAGTAGTTGTGGTCGACCCAGTCGGTGTAGACGTCGAGCGAGTCGCCCGTGAGCTCCGGCGCGGTGATCATGTCGCGGTGGAACGGCAGGACGGTGCGCACGCCGCCGATGGAGAACTCCTTGAGCGCCTGCTCGGCGCGGCGCATCGCGGTCTCGCGGTCCGGGCCCCAGACGACGAGCTTGCCCATCAGCGAGTCGTAGTAGGCGGGGATGGTCCACCCGGTCATCACGCCGGAATCGACGCGGATGCCGGGGCCGGTGGGCAGGTCGAAGCGGGTGATCGTGCCGGGGGAGGGGGCGAAGCCGTTGGTGATGTCCTCGGCGTTGATGCGGAACTCGAAGGCGTGGCCGTTGACCTCGGGGTCCTTCCCGGCGAAGGAAAGGGGCAGGCCCGCGGCGACGCGGAACTGCTCGGCGATGATGTCCACGCCGGTGACCTGCTCGGTAATCGGGTGCTCCACCTGCACGCGGGTGTTGACCTCCAGGAAGGAGACCGTGCCGTCCTCGGAGACGATGTATTCCACCGTGCCCGCGGACTGGTAGCCGGCCTGCTGGCAGATGGCGCGCGCGCCCTCCTCGATGGCGGTGCGCTGCTCGTCGGTGAGGAACGGCGCCGGCGCCTCCTCGATGAGCTTCTGGAAGCGGCGCTGGGTGGAGCAGTCGCGGGTGCTCAAGACGGCGACGTTGCCGTGGGCGTCGGCAAGCACCTGCGCCTCGACGTGGCGCGGGTGGACGAGGAACTTCTCCACGTAGCACTCGCCGCGCCCGAACGCCTCTTTCGCCTCGCGGCCCGCGGAGGCAAAGCCCTCCTCGATGTCGGCCTCGTCGAAGACGACCTTCAGGCCGCGCCCGCCGCCGCCGAACGCCGCCTTGATGGCGATGGGCATGCCGTGCTCGGCGGCAAAGTCGCGCGCCTCTTCCCAGGTCTCCAGCGGCTCCCCGGTGCCGGGCGCGAGCGGCGCGCCGACCTTGACGGCGAGCGCGCGGGCGGACAGCTTGTCGCCCAGCAGCTCGATAGCCTCCGGCGGCGGGCCCACCCAGCGCAGGCCCGCTTCCTCGACGGTGCGGGCGAAGTCGGCGTTTTCGGACAGGAAGCCGTACCCGGGATGCAGGCAGTCCGCGCCGGCGCGGTAGGCGATGTCGATCAGCGCCGGGATGTTCATGTACGTCTCCGCCGAGGTCTTGCCCGGCAGGAGGTAGGCCTCGTCCGCCACCTGGGTGTGCAGCGCGCCGGTGTCCGGCTCGGAGTAGACGGCGATGGAGCGGATGCCTAGGTCGCGGGCGGTGCGCGCGATGCGCACGGCGATCTCTCCGCGGTTGGCAATCAGGACGGCGGTAAGCGGCTGGTGCGGGGTGGCGTTAGTCATTCTTTTCCTCAAACAGTTCGAAGCGGATGGTGCCCCCGGGCGGGAGCTGGGTGGCAATGTCGACGTCCTCGTTGATCACCGTGGCGATGACCGGGTAGCCGCCGGTGACGGCGTGGTCGCGCAGGAACACGACGGGCTGGCCCGACGGCGGGATCTGCACGGAACCGGCGACCATGCCCTCGGAGGGCAGCTCCTCGGTGCGCGCCCGCTCGAGGCCTTGCTCGGAGTCCAGCCTCAGGCCGACGCGGTTGGATTCCGCGGTGACGGTGTAGGTGGTGGAGAGGAACTGCTCGATCGCCGCGGGGCTGAACCAGTCGTCGCGCGGCCCGAGCACTACGCGGACGGTGCCCGTGGTGGTCGCGCCCTCCTTGCGCACGCGTAGCGGGTTGGACAGCAGCGCGTTCGCGGACTGGGGCCGCGTGAGCGACATGGCGATGGTGTCACCCGCGCGGATCGGATCGGGGCCGAGCCCGGAGAGCATGTCTGTCGCGGCGGAGTCCAGCTCCGTGTCGGCGATGAGCCCGCCGCGCACCGCAATGTAGGTGCGCATCCCCAGGCGGGCGGGCGCCACGACGACCTCCGCGCCGGCGGGCACGATCGTCGGCGTGGCCAGCAGGGCGGGGCGGCCGCCTACCGTCACGTCCGCGTCGGCGCCGGTGACGCAGATGACCGTCTCAGCCAGCGCCGTCAGCGTCAGCCCGCCGATGTTCTCCAGCAGGGTGGCGTTGCGCTTGTTGCCCACCGCGGCGTTGGCGGTACGCGCGCTCGCCCGGTCCGCCGACCCGGACGTGGTCACGCCGAGGTTGCCGTTGCCCTGCCGGCCCAGGTCCTGGTAGAGGGTCTGCATGCCCGGGTCGTCCACGGAAAAGATGGGGCGGCGCGGCGGAGTGGCCAGGTGGTAGTGGCTCGTCTCGGTCGCGTCCTCGAGCGCGTCAACGGCACGGTAGTGAACCCGGTCGCCGGGTGCGACGAGCGCTGGCGGGGTCGCGGCGGAGTCCCACATCGGGGTGTGCGTGGTGCCGATGAGCTGCCAGCCGCCCGGCGAGGTGCGTGGGTAGACCGCGGAGAACTCGCCCGCCACGGCCACGGCGCCGGCGGGAACCTCGGTCCGCGGGGAAGTCAGCCGCGGCACGCTCAGCGCCCGCGCCGGGTCCTCCGGCACGCAGTAGGTAAAACCGGGGGCAAACCCGCCGAAGGCCGCGACCCACGTCGTGGAGGTGTGCCACGCAATCAGCTCGTCCACGCTCATGTGCAGGGATTCGGCCAGGGAGGCGGTGTCGGCGCCGTCGTAAAGCACTGCGATCTCCACGTCGCGGGGTGCGCGCTGCTCGGCGGAGCTCGGGCTTATCGACGCCAACCTGTCCGCCGCCTCACGCGTCGCCGTCGGGGAGTCGAACGTGAGGAGCACGGTGCGGGCCGCGGCGATGACGTCGGTCTGGCGCGGCAGCGGGTTCGCCTTGAGGAAGGCGTGCCAGTTCATCACGGTGGCCAGGTCGGGCAGGTCCACCATGAGCCCGCGGGTGCCTACTGGGGTGATGCGTACGCTCATAGGAAGCTCGCGATCGTGATTCCGGACTGGCCGAGCCGCTCGACCACGCTGCGGGTGAGCTCGACGGAGCCGGGCGAGTCGCCGTGGACGCAAACGGACTCGGCCTGCACCTGCACCTCGGTGCCGTCGATGGCGGTCACGGAGCCGGTTGCGGCGACCTGCAGGACGCGCTGGGCGACCTGCTCTGGGTCATGCATCACCGCGTTCGGCTCGCGGCGCGACACCAGCGTGCCGTCCGGGTTGTAGCCGCGGTCGGCGAAGGCCTCGCGGATCACGCGCAGCCCAGCGCGCTCAGCAATGTCGCAGGCCACGCCACCCGGGAGCAACATGACGGGCAGGTCGCGGTCGAATGCCTTGATGCCGTCAATGACCGCCTTGGCCTGCGCCTCGTGGTGCACGATCGCGTTGTAGAGGGCGCCATGGGGCTTGACGTAGCGCACCTGCAGGCCTTGGGCGCGGGCGAGCGCGTCGAGGGCGCCGATTTGGTAGAGCGTTTCGCTGGCAAGCATGCCCGGCTCGTAGTCCACGAAGCGGCGGCCAAACGCGGCCGGGTCGTGGTAGGCGATGTGGGCGCCGACCGAGACGCCGTGTTCCGCGGCGGCAGCCAGCGTGGCCGCGATGGTGTGGGGGTCGCCGGCGTGGAAGCCGGTGGCGACGTTGGCGCTCGACACCATGCCGAGCATGGCTGCGTCGTCGGCGACGGGGTTGCCGGCCGTGGTTTCTCCCAGGTCGGCGTTGAGGTCAATGGTGGTGCTCACAGGCGGCATCCCTTCTCACAGCTGAAGCATTGAACGTGGGCGACGGAATGCATGGTGCGGCTCACACGAGGCGGGTGCTGGCTCGTGGGCCACAGGCAGATCCTGACACAGTTATACTCCGCCACGCATGCGGTGGGCTAAATCGGTTCGCCGTTGTTGATCTTGGCAATCAGCTCGTTGACCATCCGCCCCTGATCCTCCAGCGATTCCTGCAGGTAATCGGACGCTTCCTGCCGGCGTTCCTCGAGCAGGAGCTCGACGAGATGCTCGTTGACGTCAATGAACTGGCGGTGAAACGTGGGCTGGTGCTGCACGATCGGCAGCGTGGCCAGGCGCAAGAAGGCGTCGAGCTGGTCCATCGTGTCGCCCAACGTCTTGGACCCCATCGCGGAGAGGACGACGTGGTGGAACGCCTGATTGATCGCGGAGACGAGGTCATCATCGTTCTGTGCGATCGCCTCCCGTGCTTCCTCGTTGAGCAGGGTGAGCCGCTCGATGTCGAGGTGCTCGCCCCACAGCAACGCCGCGGGCTCGATGGCGGCGCGGGCGCGGTAGGTGTCCGTGACAAACTCGGGGGAGGGGGTGGCCAAAAATACGCCGCGGTTGGGAAGTCGCTCGCACAGCCCCTCCGATGTCAGCATGGCAAACGCCTCGCGCAGCGTGTTGCGCGAGACGCCGAAACGTTCGGCCAGCGCTACCTCGTTGAGCTTCTGGCCAGGCGAAAACTCGCCACGCGAGATGGCGCGGCGAACTTCGGCGGCAACATTTTGGGCAAGCATGGCATCCGGCTCGAGGTGGGGAAGAAGACAACATATTTACGGTACTCGCTACAGCCGGGTGGAGGAGGGGAAACTCCCCCTTTTATGCACCGGGCCGAGCGCGAGCGCGTACATTGCAGACAAGCGTAGCGCAGAGTTGTTGAACAATTGGCGCGCAACCCCATCCGCTAAGTCCGGGTACGGTGGTCCACATGATTTTGATTAACGTACGATTCAAGCCGCTTGATGAGCACGTAGAGAACTTCCGCGAGGTCGTGTCGGAGTTCACCAACGCCAGCCGCGCCGAGGACGGCTGCCTCTTCTTCAACTGGTACCGCTCCGAGGATGACCCGAAGGAGTACCTGCTCGTTGAGGCGTTCAAGGACGACGCCGCTGAGGCGCACGTCAACTCGCAGCACTTCAAGGACGCCCAGGAGCTGTTCCCGAAGGTCCTGAAGGAGACCCCGACCATCATCAACACGCTCATCGAGGGCAAGACCGAGTGGGACGAGATGGCGGAGTTCAAGGTCAACCGCTAGGTTGAGCATTTTGCTCGGCAGCTTTCATCCTGGGTACGGTGAAAGACATGAGCGAAGAACATGCGGCGAAGAAGCCGCCGAAGCTTTCCAAAAAGGCGTACGAGCAGGAGCTCGTGCGACTCCAGGCGGAGCTTGTGCAGATGCAGCAATGGGTCGTGCGCACCGGCGCGCGCCTCGTCATCGTGATGGAGGGGCGCGACGCTGCCGGAAAGGGGTCCGCGATCAAGCGAATCACCCAGTATCTCAACCCGCGCACGTGCCGTATCGAGGCGCTGCCAAAGCCGACCGAGCGCGAGCAGGGGCAGTGGTACTTCCAGCGCTACGTCGAGCGGCTCCCAGCAGCGGGCGAGATCGTGATTTTTGATCGCTCCTGGTACAACCGCGCCGGCGTCGAGCGCGTGATGGGCTTCTGCTCCTCGCAGGAGTACCGCCGCTTCCTCCACCAGGCCCCGATTTTCGAGCGTCTCCTGGTAGAAGACGGGATCATGCTGCGCAAGTACTGGTTCTCGGTGTCCGACGAGGAGCAATACAAGCGCTTCCAGTCCCGCAAGGAGGACCCGCTGCGCCAGTGGAAGCTCTCGCCAATGGACTTGGAGTCCATCACGCGCTGGGAGGATTACTCCCGCGCCAAGGACGAGATGTTTATCCACACCGACATCCCGTCCGCGCCCTGGTACACGGTGGAGAGCGAGGACAAGAAGCGCTCGCGCATCAACGTCATCTCGCACCTCCTTTCCACGGTGCCCTACGAGCACGTCGAGGTGGACCTGCCGGAGATTCCGGAGCGCCCGGAGATCACCGACTACGAGCGCCCCCCGCGCGAGGAGTTCCGCTACGTGCCGGACGCCGCCGCGAAGCTGGAGCAGCGCCGCGTTGAGTCGGAAAAGCCCGGCAAGAAGCACAAGAAGGGCAAAAAGAAGAAGAAGTAGCGTTACTGCTTCGGGTACCCGCGCGGCGTGGACACGGTCGGGTCGCGCGGGATCCAGAACCTGAGTGGGGCGTCTGCGTTTTTGCTAATGCCAATGCGCGGCCCGGCCACCCATTCCGGCTCCGTCTCTCGCGGCGTGAGCTCAACTGGCGTCCCGTTGTCCGCGAGCTCGAGCCCCAGCGCCTGCCCTAAATTCCCTGGACCGCGCGCCAGATTTGCAAAGGGAATCCGGTTGCGATCAGGCCGCTGCCGTCGCTTCCGCGCCAGCGGCTCGCCCGCGATGACTTCGCCGCCGCGCATGAGACAGCCCTGCCCGTCGCCCTCCGGCGCGCAGACAATGTTGCCGTTGAGATGGATCCCGTACGACAGGTAGACGTACAGCCGCCCGCCCGGCCCGAACATGGCGGCGTTGCGGGCGGTCTTCCCCCGGTGCGTGTGCGCGGCCGGGTCGCTCGCGCCCGTGTAGGCCTCCACCTCGGTCAGCCGCACCGTCACGCCGCGGTGCGTGATCAGGCACCCGAGCAACTGCGGGGCGACGAGGTCAGCGGGTTGTGCGAAGTCGATCATTTGGCCCATTGGGCAAGCTTATCGACGGCCGCGTGCTCCCCATTCGTCCCAATGACCTCATGCGCAATCGCCTTGAGGTCCGGGTGCGCGTTCCCCATCGCGACGGCGGTGCCGGCGGCCTGCAGCATGGAGAAGTCGTTGAGGTAATCGCCGATCGCGGCGGTGTCCTCCTGCGCGATGCCGAGGGTTGCCGCCAGCGCGGTGAGCGCCGCGCCCTTGGACGCGGCCGGCGGCATGATGTCCAGCCAGTGCTTGGAGCTCACGAGCGCCTCGAGCTCCGGCACCGTCTCCCGGACCCAGGGCAGGCCGTCCAACTCGGCGTCGCCGTCGACGAAGAGGGCGATTTTGACGATGCGGTGCGCGGGGGCGTCGGCAAGCGTGCTGACCCGCTCGTTGGCCAAGTAGTACTTGTCCACCTCGCGCTGCACCTCGGCGGGGGTGTCGGCGAGCGTGAAGGAGGCCTCGGGCGTGCACATGACGGGGTGGGCGGTGAAGGGGGCGTGCGGGAAGGCGTCGACAAAGCGGCGCACGGTGTCCTCCGGCATGGTGATGGCGGACACGATCTCGCCCAGGTGTTGGACCACGGCTCCGTTTTCCGCAATAAAGGTGTCGGGCTCGTTGCGCGTGAACATGGCGCGCAGCGTGGCCAGCTGGCGGCCGGAGGCGGGGGCGACGGTGATGCCGGCGGCGCGCGCCCGGTCGAGCGTGTGCCAAAAGTGCTCGGGGATCGCCCCGCTGGGGGCGAGCAGCGTTCCGTCCATATCCAGGGCTACTAAGCGCGGGGCATTCATTCTTCACACCATACCCGCTGTCTCTACACCCGCACTCGCTGTGATGTGCAACACTAGGGAGTATGACTGAATCCTTGAACACCGAATTGCTCAACGTCGAAGTCCGCGGCACCACGGGCATCATCACGCTCAACCGGCCGAAGGCGCTGAACTCGCTCAACGGCGAGATGATCCACGGCATCTACACGGCGCTGCGCGCGTGGGAGGCAAACGACGCGATCACGCAGGTGATCGTCCGCTCGAGTTCCAAGCACTTCTGCTCGGGCGGCGACGTGAAGTACGCGCGCGAGGGCGTCCTCGCCGGAAAGGCCGAGGAGATCAGCGCGTTCTTCGCCGAGGAATACGAGATGAACAACTACATTGCCAACTACCCCAAGCCGTATATCGCGCTGGTCTCCGGCGTGGACATGGGCGGCGGCATGGGGATCTCGGCGCTCGGCTCGCACCTGGTGGTGCACAAGGACGCGTTCGCCTCCATGCCGGAGATGAACATCGGTTACATCACGGACGTGGGCCAATCCTGGAAGCTGCAGCACCTGCCGGCCCGCCCGTCGCTCGCACTCGGGAAGTTCCTTGGGCTCACCGGCTACCGCATGACTGCGGACGACATGCTCGCGCTCGGCCTGGCCTCGCACAAGGTGGAATCTTTTGAAGGGCTTGTAGAAAAGCTTATCGACGAAGGCGTCACCGCCCTCGACGCCCTCGCCCTCCCCGCCGACGAGAGCGGGCTTGCCCGTTGGTACGAGCAGATCGAGGAGGTCTTCGCCGGATCGTGGGCCGAGATTGAGGGGCGCCTCGACGCCGCCGGCGAGTTCGGCGCCAAGGTCCGCGAACTTACCGCGCAGGCCTCGCCCTCCGCGCTCGTCGCCGCGGCCGAGCTTTTTCACGCTAACGCCACCCAAGATCTCGCCGGCTCCCTGGACAACGAGCGCGTGCTCGGCGAGCTGATGCGCGGAGAGCCGGACTTTGCGGAGGGTGTGCGCGCGGTGCTGGTGGACAAGGATCAGGCGCCGTCGTTCGCGCCCCAGCCGTCGCCGGAGAAGTACAGGGAGGTGCTGAAGTAGGGGAGGGCTGACGCGTTAAATCAGAAACGTCTCCACTGCGCGGACGATCGAGTCCCACAGGCCGATGACTGAGTAGCTCAGGTCGTTGAGGGAGGCCTGCCACGATCCGGGCAGAATCTCCGTCGTCGGGGTGAAAAGTGCGTCGCGAAGGTCCTGCGCGCCGGAGTGCATGTTGTAGTTCAGCTGCGAGCTCAAATCCATGGCAGACATGCTACGCCGAAGTAGCGGTGTTGGCACCGCAGGAACTCCCTCTCTGAGCGAAAGTACGAACCGGGGTGTGCGCGGAAACTGGCACCGAACCAATCAAAGGTGTGATGTGTGCGCCGGGGAATGTCTAGGTGACACGCGGTTTTCTTTAGGGCGAACTCTCGTCATCGCGCGCGGCCGGGCGCGCTAATATAGGGGTGCATGTGGGTCTTCGGAATGCCCCCGAACCGAACATGATTCGTACACCAACGACCGTATTTGAGGACTACAGTGACACAATCAACTACCCCCGCCGCTGACTGGAACCACAAGCTCACCCTCGCGCAGGAGATGCTCCCGCTGATCAGCCAGCTGCACCGCGAGCACAACGCGGTCACGTCTATCTACGGCCGCCTGCTCCTGGGGGCCACGGACATCGACATCATCAAGGCGCACCGCTACGCGCGCCGCATCGTCGAGCGCGAACTGCCACTTGATGACACGCTGCCCATCCTGAAGGAACTGGTCAAGATGGACCTGGGTACCGCGTCGATCGACCTGGGCCGCCTGGCAAAAAACTACTCCCGCACGGATGGCAAGGATCTGCGCGAGTTCCTGGAAGAGGAGCTCGCCGAGGTCGTCGGGACCTCCTCTGAGCTGCAGGCTCGCGACGTTGTCCTGTACGGCTTCGGGCGCATCGGTCGCCTGCTCGCCCGCATCCTCATTTCCCGCGAGGCTGCCTACGGCGGCGTGCGTCTGCGAGCCGTAGTGGTGCGCAAGAAGGGCGAGGACGACATTGTGAAGCGCGCGTCCTTGCTGCGCCGCGACTCTGTCCACGGCGCGTTCGACGGCACGATCACCGTGGATAAGGAAAAGGAAATCATCTGGGCGAACGGCACCCCGATCCAGATGATCTACGCCAACGATCCGGCTGAGGTGGACTACACCGCCTACGGCATCAACGACGCGATTGTGGTGGACAACACCGGCGCGTGGCGCAACCGCGAGGGGCTGTCCAAGCACCTCGAGTCCAAGGGCGTGGACCGCGTCCTGCTCACCGCGCCTGGCAAGGGGGACATCCCGAACATTGTCTACGGCATCAACGAGGGCATGATTGGTGATGAAAAGGTGCTGTCCGCCGCGTCGTGCACCACGAACGGCATTACGCCGGTGCTCAAGGTGATCAATGACCGCTACGGGGTCAAGCACGGCCACGTCGAGACCGTGCACGCCTACACGAACGATCAGAACCTGGCGGACAACTTCCACAAGGGCGACCGTCGTGGTCGCGCAGCTGGTCTCAACATGGTGCTGACCGAGACCGGCGCCGCCAAGGCTGTGTCCAAGGCGCTGCCGGAATTCGAGGGCAAGCTCACCGGTAACGCCATCCGCGTTCCCACCCCGGACGTATCCATGGCGGTCCTGAACCTGGATCTGGAGACCGAGGTGGAGAAGGAGGAGGTCAACAACTTCCTGCGTCGCGTGTCCACGGACTCCAACTTGCGCCAGCAGATCGACTACATCCAGTCGCCCGAGGTCGTCTCGACGGACCTGCTGGGCACGACGCACGCCTCCGTGGTGGACGGCCTGGCCACGATCGCCTCCGGCAACCACCTGGTGCTCTACGTCTGGTACGACAACGAGTACGGCTACTCCCACCAGGTGGTGCGCGTGGTGGAGGAGATCGCGGGCGTGCGCCCGAAGATCTACCCGGAGCGCAAGGCTCCGGAAGAGATCAAGTAACTAGGGTCATGCGCCGTAAGCTCGCCGCCGTTGCCAGCGTGTTCGCGCTGGCCGGCTGCGGTGCGCACGGCACCGAAATGGGGCTGCAGGACGCCGCGCTCGCCGGGGACTTCACCGTCGCGGATGTGGCGGGGCCGGGAGTGGAGCGGGCGTACGTATTCTGCCCGTACACGGACAAGACCGAAGCGCAGCGCCTCGGCTTCAACCCAGACGACGTGCCCGGCATTGACGGCGATGTCCAGGCTTGGGAGACCGCCTCCGGCATCGGCGTGATCGCAGACGGCCGCGCAAATATCGAGTGGTTCGACCCGCGCAGCGTTGATGCCTGTGGTCCGGGTGTGGACCCTTACCAGGACATTGATCCTTCGGCGAGAGTGCGGACAGCGACGGAATCCCGCGAATACGCGGGCGGGGAGACCACCGAGGTTACCGTCCTGCGTTTCGAATAACCTCGTCGTAGTAATCGACCACCTGCTCTGAGGAAGCTCGCCACGTCCAGCGTTGCGCCTCCGCCCGGGCTGCGGTGGAAAGCTGGGTGCGCAATGCGTCGTCTTGGAGCACGCGCGCAATTTCATCGGCCCACGTGGTTTCCGGCGCATCTGGATCCACAAGGATGCCAGTTTCGCCGTCGTCAATGACAAAGGGCAGGCCGCCGGCGTTGGCAGCCACGACCGGAAGGCCCGACGCGAAGGATTCAAGTGCGGCGAAGCCAAGCGTTTCGGTGGTGGAGGGGAACAACAAAACATCGCCGGAAGCGTAGGCGGCAGCGAGCTCGGCCCCCGAGAGGTAGCCGGTGAAGACGGCCCAGTCGGGGGCGCTGGAACGTACCTCGTCGTACAGCGGGCCCTCGCCTACGAACGCGATACGCGCACCAGGGACGCGCTTGCGGACTTCCTCCATGATGGGGAAGCAGCGCTCGACGGATTTTTCCGCGGAGATACGGCCGACGAACATCACGAGCGGGCCGCCGCCCAGGCGCTCGCGCATCGACACTGAACGAGCCTCTGGTGTCAAGCGTTCTGTGTCGACGGCCTTCGGCCACAGGCGAACGTTGGGGATGCGATACTCAGCAGCTTTGTCCATCATCGGACCAGATGTGACAAGGTTGATTGCTGCACGGCCGTGGAACGTGCGAAGGCCCCACTTCGCAATGGGTTTGACCCACGGAATGCCCAGCTTGACGCAGTATTCCGGCACATCGGTGTGGAAAGACGCGATGACAGGGAAGAGGCGCGAAATGACCAATGTTGACCACCCCGCGGTCCAAATTGGGTTGACCGCATGCACGATGTCGGGATTGAACTCGCGGAGGCGACGGATCGCCTTCGGCCCGAGCATGCCGTGTTTGACCTCCGGGTAAACCTTCAGTGCCCGCGAGGGGATAGGCACGACCTCGAATCCCGCATACTCCGTGGGAGGGTTGCCCGGGGCGAAGACGATGACTTCGTGCCCCATCTCTGCCAGCTGGTCGAGATGGCGGGTGATGCGTGTGACTACTCCGTCGATTTTGGGCAGGAAGACCTCGCTGATAATCGCGATGCGCATGCGGTTACTGCTCGCCGGTCGGCACACCCGCGGCCTGCTTGGCCGTCCACAGGGAGCGCGCCGGAATCTTCGAGCGGTCCGCCCGGTCGGCATACTTGCGCGCGACGTCTTCCACCTCGGTGAGCAGGCCGTCCGCCAGCTTGGTGGGCTCGAGCCCGAGCCCGATAAAGGTGTCGTTCTTCACATGCAGCTCGTTCTCGGCGGATTCCTTGCGCGGGTTCGGCACCATCTGCACCTCGGCGCCCGAAAGCTTTGCGACGAGCTGCGCCAGGTCCCGCACGCGGTGCGTCTCCGTCATCTGGTTGAAGATCTTCACGCGGTCGCCCTTGGCAGGCGGGTTCTCCAGGGCGATCTGGATGCACTTGCACATGTCCTGGATGTGGATGAAGGCGCGCGTCTGCCCGCCGGTGCCGTGGACGGTGAGCGGGTAGCCCACGGCGGCCTGCATGAGGAAACGGTTGAGCACGGTGCCGTAGTCGCCGTCGTAGTCGAAGCGGTTGATGAGGCGCTCGTCGCGCTGCGTCTGCGCGGTGTGGGTGCCCCAGATGATGCCCTGGTGGAGGTCGGTGATGCGCAGCTCGTCGTTCTTGGCGTAGAAGGCGAAGATGTTCTGATCCAGCACCTTGGTCATGTGGTAGATCGACCCCGGGTTGGTGGGGTAGAGGATCTCCTGTTCCACGGTGGTGCCGTCCTCGGTGTCCACCTTGATGTCCAGGTAGCCCTCTGGGATCTCCATCCCGGCGGTGCCGTAGCCGTAGACGCCCATGGTGCCCAGGTGGACGACGTGCACGTCCAGCCCGGATTCCACGATGGCCACGAGCAGGTTGTGCGTCGCGTTGACGTTGTTATCCACCGTGTATCGCTTCGCCCGCGGCGTCTTCATGGAGTACGGCGCGGCGCGCTGCTCGGCGTAGTGAATCACTGCGTCCGGCTGGAACTCCTGGATAAAGGCGAGCAGCCCCTCGTAGTCCTGCGCGACGTCGAGATGGCGGAAGCCGATCGTGTGCCCGGAGATTTCGTTCCACGCCTGCAGGCGCTCCTCAATGGAAGCGATCGGGGCCAGGGAGGTCACGCCCAGTTCCTCGTCGATGGCGCGGCGTGACAGATTGTCCACAATCACCACGTCGTGGCCGAGGTCGGAGAGGTGCAACGAGGCCGGCCAGCCACAGAATCCATCCCCACCAAGAACCGCAATCTTCACTTCCGAACAACCTTTCCGTCAACACATGCAAAAGCTTGTCGACGCTGAGCGCGCCGACACCTCCGGTTCACGATACCCAGCACGCGCCTCCTTTGCTGAGTAAAACGACTCCGCTCGCGCGGAATTTGGCCCGCGTTCCGCAAACGTGCAGTTTAGGCATATCTGTAGTTAAATTAATGGAGTTACCTGTGTTGCCCTCAAGGAAAGTCTGGGAATTGATATGGTGCGGGGTTTTCGGAGCCGTAATTTCGCCGTAGCCACAGTCGTTGCTTGTCTCGCGTCCGGTGTCGTCGCCGTGCCGCCCACCTTGCTCCCGGTCGCGCACGCGGCCGACGTGCTTGATGAGGCAGCCGGGTTTGCGCTCTACGCCACGACGGATGATCAAAGCATCAACGCGCGACGGAGCTGGGGTGGGTTCTTCAAACTCGAGGATGGCGACTATGAGTCGAAATCGGTCCGGTCCGTGCGCATGTACTTCCTGCCTGACCGGGAAGCGAACCCGAACTACCCAACGCCAACGGGCCGCTATTCCAACGTGGATCGGTTCTTCCCCGCAGAGGAGAAATATCAGGTTCAGCTGAAGACGAACGGAAAGGTCACCGAGGACTTCGGCGCGCTGACGGGCTACGGGTTCGAGGACGCCCGAGGCTACAAATGGCTGGACATTACGCTGCCCAAGACAGTGACCATCGGCCAAGCGGAGGCGCTGTTCATCAGCAACGCGGCCGGCGCGGACACGTTGCCATGGCGCGCATACAACTCATCCGTCGGCGCCCGCGGGTTTGCGGAGCCGCTCGACGCGCAGCCCGCCACCATCCACAGCAAGGTGGTGCGCGCCGACTCCGCCGAGCCGGCCGAGGGCGTCGAGGTCTCGCTTGTTGGCGCCGACGGCAAACCCCTCCAAACCCAAACCACCAACGCGGACGGTACCGTCACTTTCGCCGACGTGGAACCAGGCCGAACCTACACCATCAAGTCGGGCACGCTGGACGGGTACTTCGCCGAGCAGCCAGTCTCCCTCACCGTGGCGAGCGGCCAGGAATACACTCCGACCCCGATCGAGCTGACGCCCATCGGCGTGACGGGTCGCGTGATCGACGATCACCAGAATCCCGTCAAGGGCGTCCCCGTCTCCATCGGCGAGTTGGAAACCACCACGGACGCCAACGGAACGTTTACCCTCACCCACGTGCCGGAGGGGGAACAAAAAATCCGTGTCGGAGCCTCGACGCGCACGCTGCCTAAAAGCAGAGGCGTGAGGGTCGAGCCCACCGAGCACAACCGGGCGGGGGACATCCCTGTCGCTGCGAAACCAGGCACGATTACCGGCACCGTGGTCGATTCCTCCGGCACCCCCGTCGCCGGGGTAAAAGTACGCACCGGCCAGCATGAAACCGTCACGGATCGACACGGGAGGTTCCAGTTCCCTGACCTGAAACCGGGCCCGTACAACATCTCCGTGTCCGCGACAGAAACGATCGAGGGCGGCGTGCACCAGGGGGTGACCGTCGCTCCGGGCGAGACGGCGTCTGCGGACGTTCAGGTCAATCTGCTGCCCGGCGCGCTGTCCGGAGTGGTCGTCTCGGACCGCAATACCCCGATCGCCGGAGCCATGGTGAAGGTGCACCCTGAGGACGACCCGGCCCGGGCAGTTGCCGCCACCACGGACAGCGAGGGATTGTTCGTGGCCGCGGGCCTTGTCCCGGGTACGTACATCGTCGACGTGGTTGCGGATGGTTATACAGCGAGCACTACGAGCGTAGTGGTTTCGCCCAATGAGACTGAGGCGCTCGAGGTCAAGCTCACACCAACGCCAACGCCCACGCCCAAGCCAGCTCCCACGACGAAGAAGACCACACCGAAGACCACCACAAAGCCCAAGCCAGCTCCCACGACGAAGAAGCCCGCGCCAAAACCCACGCCCAAGCCAACTCCCACCACGAAGAAGCCGGCGCCAAAACCCGCACCCAAGCCGACCCCCACCACGAAGAAGCCCGCACCCAAGCCCACGCTCGCACCGGTTGAGAACTTCGGCTGGGGCGACATCGAGGTCCGCCCGGGCGAGATCGAGATCGCGAACCCCCAAAAGGCCGCCGGCAGAGGCGTCACCTTCGTCGTGGATGGGGTTACCCGCCAAGACGGGCAGCCGCTTCTCGACGCCACCTGGATCACCGTCGACCAGAACGGCACCGTCGCAGCAGCCCCGCAGGCAAATGTCGCCCCGGGGAAGTACACGGCGGAGATCCGCAACTCCACCGGAGGGCACAACGTTGTGACCATCACGGTCGGGAAGCCGCAGTCTGAGGCTGCGCTGTACGACGTGTCCTACGAACCGCGCACCGTCCGCGCGGGGGAGCGGGCCAGCAGCCCGAAGCCGGCCGCGACCCGCACGATCACCCCGGAGAAGTACGGCTGGCAGCCGTTGCCGGCGGGCACCGGGTACCGCATCATTGAAAACCCGAACGCGACCGTCACTAGCGACGGCCGCGTGGAGCTGAAGGTGCCGAAGGACGCGAAACCCGGCAGCACCATCAAGGTGAAAGTCGCCATCACCTTCCCCGATGGGTCGGAGGACGAAGCGATCGTCCCGTTTGAAATCGTCGAGTCCCCGATCGCGGACCGCCTCGCACCGAGCTACGAGGCCGGGGTCCTGGTCGGGCCCGGGCAGCACACGATGATCACCGCGCACACCTCCAAGGGCGTGCCGGACGGCACCGAGTACGCGCTCGACGAGGACGCTGGACTTGGCGGGTGGGTTGTCGGAGTCAACGAGCGCACCGGCGCGCTCGACGTCACCGCCCCGTCTGCCGACGCCAAGCCGGTCAAAGTCCCGGTGAGGGTCCGCTTCCCGGACGGGTCGGAGCGCACCATCACCGCGAGGATCGGCGTGGCTACCGCATCGGCGCCGAAGCGGGGCACCACGCTGACATACCCAGCAACCGTCGCCAAGACGGGCCGCGCCGTCACCGCGGAGCCAAAGGGCTCCGTCCCCGAGGGCACCGTCTTCGTCCTCATGGACGACGCAGGCATGCGCGTCGACGTTGACCAGCGCACCGGCAAGGTCCGCGCCGATGTTCCCGCGAACGCGCCCGCCAACGCCACGTACACCGTCCGCGTTCGCGCCCAGTACCCGGACGGCACTACCGCGCTGCTCCCGCTAAAGGTCACCACCGATTCGCAAGCACGCCGTGACAGCAAGGACAGCAAGGACAGCAAGGGCACCGCGACCGCGCCGAAGGGGACCACCTTCGGTCTCTCTGAGAAGTTCAACGAGCCGGGGTGGTACGTGAGCGTCGATAAGCGCACCGGCGAGCTCTCGGTCGACGTGGACGACACCGTCACCAAGAAGAAGTCGGTGCAAGTTCCAGTGGTGGTCTCGTACCCGGACGGTTCGCAGCGGATCAAGAATGTCGAGGCCGACGCCCCGGCCCTGCAAACCGTGACCCCCACCCCGCAGGACGCGCCGTCGGGCGCATCGTCTGGGTACAACTGGGTGCCCATCGTCCTCGGCCTCCTCGCCGCGATTGGCGGGGTGGGCTACGCCGCGTTCGTTAACCAAGACCACATTCGTCGGATGCTCTCACAGTTCGGGATCCGGATCTAAAAGGTGAATACCATGCATACTTCCCTGAAAACCGTTGCCATCGCCCTGTGCGCGTCCCTCACGCTCGGAGGCGTCGCCGTCCCGCAGGCCTCCGCCGCCACGGAGCAGCGAGAAATCTCCGTGCGCGTCCACGGCGAGACCCCCAACGCCGAGCAGGGGCGGATCGACGGCGAGGTCCGCAAGGACTCCCGCGCCCGGCTCGCCTACGTCCACCCTGCGGCCGCGGTGGGTATTCACGAGTTCACCGTGTACTCAAACATCTGGATCGATGGCAAGAACCTCGCACCCAACTGGGGCGCGTCAACCGACGTGCGCAAGGACGGCGGGGCGGACGTGATCACCTACACCTACACGGACGCCCGCTCGGACGTCGAGATCACGCGCACCTTCCGTATTTATGGGAACCGCATCGACGTCGACGTACGGGCGCGCAACGCGGGCAAGCAGCGCCGCCAGGTGGACATCGAGCTTGCCAACGAGCTGCAGAACCCCTATCAGGTGAGCGCCCGCGAGACGAAGGCGGACACCTACAAGGTGGGGCCAGAGTCCGAGGGGTACGACACCACCGTGTCCTTTACAGACCCGAACTTTTCCGGCACCCGCGAGCAGCTGACGCAGGAGCAGAGCAAGGGGATCGGCGAAGGGACGCCGAAGCTCCAGGCCGGCGAGTGGATCGAGGTGCTGGATCCTGGAGAATCGGTGGAGGCGCGGGCGTCGGTAAGCGTGGCGGCGCAAGAGTCCGCGATTGACACGGACGGCGACGGGCTGCGCGACGAGTGGGAGCTCAAAGGCCTGAAGCTGGAGGACGGGACCGAACTGCCGATTCAGAATTGGGGCGCCGATCCCGATCGCCCGGACCTGTTCCTGCAGCTCAACTGGATGCAGGCAGAGTGGGAGACCCTGAACTGCGCGCGCAAGGACGACTTCGCGCCGACGGTGAAAGAATTCGAGCAATTCGCCGGTTGCGCGACCGCCAACGTTAACTCGTACCGCCCTTCCACCTCGACCCTCCGCGACCTGGAGGACGTCTTTGCCAAGGAGGGCATTGCGCTGCACATCGACGCGGGCGAGACCTACCAGAGCGCCTCGCTCGCGGGCTACGAGGAGCCCCACGGCGGGAAGACCGAGCGCTTTGAGCAGTACTACTTCCAGGACAAGTCGCAAGCTCAGCGCCTGCTCGACGAGCGCAATCGCCTGCTTGGGCCCCGCAAGGCCGTGTTCCGCCTTGGCATCATCGGCGACAAGATGGCGGAGGGGAACCGTTCCTCCGGCGTCGCGCTCGTCCGCGATTCCGCCTTCTACATTGCGGACCACAAGGACATGACCACGCAGGAGCAGCTTCGCAACACGATCTTCCACGAGTTCGGACACACGCTGGGCCTGGGGCACTCAGGGCCCGAGGTGCCCGACAACCCGCTCTCGGGGGACGTGTACGTGCCGGAGTACAAGTCCGTGATGAACTACCTGTACCAGTTCAGCTACTTCGACTACGCCAAGGAACCGACCGACGCGAGGGTAAACGCCTGCGTCAAGGGCGGCGGGTGCGGTGAGCAGTCCGTCACCATCCCAGCTGACTGGTCCAATCTGGACCTGCCTGGCTTTAACATCGGCCAGGGCAATGTGACGACGGGCTCCGGGCAGCTTGACGACGACGACGACCAGTCCGAAAAAACTCCCCGCAAGCTGGCAGAAAACGCCGCCGTTGCCAACGTGGGCAAGGCCGGCTTCCAGATGGACACCACTGCAAGCGGCGACAACGGCATCGTGACCGCCAGCGAAGAGAACTTTGCTACGGGCACCATCAGCAACCTTGGCGCCGACGCGGAGCGGTTCACGCTGGTGGCCAACTACCCGGGCGGGCAGCGCTACACCGAGGAGATCACGCTCGCCGGGATCAAGGACAAGCGCTCGGAGCGCGAGGTGAGGATTCCGATCCGCAACGCGAACAGCATCAGTGGCCCGACCCTGCCGGTCAACGTGCAGATTTTCAACCACTCGGGCGAGAGCGTCTTCACCGACCGCTACGAGCTCTCGGTGCTGGACTACACCGCTGAGGAGGCGGAGCGCGTGCTCAACGACGTGCTCAAGTCCGACGCCTCGCCGCAGGTGAAACGGATGGCCAAATCCAAGCTGGACGGCGTGACAGATCGCGCCCCGGCAGCGGCCACGAAACTGAACACGAAGACGCCGACGGAGAAGCAGGCGGAGAAGCCGGCCCGGCAGCAGGAGGAGCCCGTTTCTGCAGTTGCGATCGTAGTCGCCGTGCTGCTTGCACTCGGCGGAATTGCCGCTGCAGGGGCCGGGTGGGCGCTGAGTCAGGGGCTCATCTAGCGCCAAGTGTGGTAAAAATCACTAAAAATAATGCGCTTGTCCCGCGTTGCACTGCGGGGCAAGCGCATTATTGACAAGCGTTGAATTGTCCATATCTGTCCCGGCTAAGGTATTCACGTGGCCTAAGAGGATGCCCAAGCCGAACCTTAATGAAGAAATGTTGACTTGTGCTAGTTAACGGCCGAACGCCGGCTCAATTCTGAGAAAAGGATACTGATTGTGTGAATTAGCCTTACAGCTTCTCATCTGATAGGACACTCCTCGGTGAATAATATGCACTCTAGGATTGTTCAACAGGCTGCGAAAGCTTCCGGACATTTTAATGTACCGGTGTCTACGAATTGGCGATTGGTCGCGGTTTTTGAGCAAAGGGAGTTGTTAATCTGCGGTTTTGGGGTAGCTTAAGCAGTTGACACCAGAACTGAACTGATAAGCATTGGCTCATGTATCGACCGTGAATAGTTTTCATGCATCGGCGCATACATAGTCAGGGTAAAAACGTTGAGGAGCAGCCGCATGAGGAAGCTGGCATCACGCTGCATCGCAGTCGCGCTCGGTGCAGCGCTCGTCGTGGGCGGGCAGCCCGCGGTCGCCGGTGCCATCGAGGCAACAGTGGACGCTTCCCGCCTGACGCAGTTCTCCCACCACGACGAGGATTCAGTTGCGGGTACCCAGTCGAACACGCTGTACACCGACATTCTTGTCAACGGTGCCCGCATCATGGCGCCGGACAACGCGCCGGTCACCACGAAGGATGAGCGGGGCGCGCGGGTGACCACTGCTCAGTACGCAGACTCCGCGAGGGGAGTGCAAATCGACCGGGTCGTGCGCACCACCGACACCGAGATGACGGTCGAGGTCACCGCCACGAATCAGGGCTCCGAGGACGCCTACTTCCAGCTGGACCTGACCAATTCCATCAACACCAACCGCACGCTCACCGGCAGTTTCGATGGCGAACGCTTCACCGTCGGCCCGGATTACGGCGGCTACGACACGTTGGTGGAGTTCGCAGACCCCGGTTTCTCCGGTGTGGCAAACAGCTTCAATGCGACCACCGCGACCGACGAGGTCGGCTACGTCGACCCCGATGGCGCACAGTTCCAGCGTGGCCGCTGGTTCCGCTCGGTCGACCCCGGCGACCAGCTCACGGCAAAGGCAACGATCACCTTTGACACGCAGGACTCCGCCGTGGACAGCGATCGGGACGGCCTGCCCGACCAGTGGGAGGAACAGGGCGTCACGCTTGACGACGGCACCCAGCTCCCCCTCAACGAATGGGGCGCAGACCCGCACCGTCCCGATGTCTTCCTGCAGCTGAACTGGATGGAATCCGAGTACGAAAAGCTCGGCTGCCTGAACACGCCGGACGCCGAGCAGTGCGACACCGCGAACACCCGGACCTACCGCCCGCCCCGCCACATCCTGGATGAGCTGGCGGACAAGTTTGATGAGCACGGCGTTTCCCTGCACATCGACGCTGGCGAGACCTACTCCAACATCCCGAACTACGACACCCGCCACGGTGGACAGACCGAGGGATACGAGCGGTACTACTTTAGTAACTCCATCCCCGGCCTGCGCATGGTGGACAACGTCAACCGCCTGCTGGGCCAGCGTGCCTCCGTCTTCCACGCCGGCGTGATCGGTGACCAGATGAACCCGAGCAACTACTCGGTTGGCACCTCCCTCGTGGGCGACAACGGTTTTTACGTGGCCAAGCACGAGCGCATGACCGAAGACAGCCAGTTGCGCAACACGATCATGCACGAGCTGGGCCACAACCTGGGCCTCAACCACAACGGCTCGTTGAAGTTCGAGGGCAAGGTGCCAAAATCTGACTACCTGCCCAACTACAAATCCGTGATGAACTACCTGTACCAGTTCTCCTATTTCGACTACTCGGACGTGGAGGCCGTGTCCGGCGGTCCGCTCCCGGAGGAGTGCAACCGCTCGGGCGTGAACTGCTACCGCGGCGACTACCGCGTCCCCGCGGACTGGGACAACTTGCTTATTAACTCCCTGCGCCTCGGCGGCCACGTCGGTACCGCGGGCGTTGACGCGCGCAAGGTCGACACCGCAGCGCTCAAGAAGCTGGACAAGGAGATGGAGCGCGCCGACGCGAGCGGTGACCGCGTCGAGGTCGAGGTCACCGACGAGGGCGACCTGACCAGTGGCAAGCGCGGCGAGGTGACGCTCAAGCTCACGAACCCGGGCCTGGATCTGCACCGCTACGAGGTCGCCGTCGGCGGCACCACCCAGCGCGTTGTGCTCGGCGGCGTTCGCTCCGGCAAGAACACGACGACCATCACCGTGCCCGTCACACCCACGGAGCCGGGGGCATTGCCTCTCGACGTCCGCGCGACCGATGAGCTTGGCGACACCACCTTCGAGGACCGCTTCGCCGTCCCGGTTGCAGAGGCCCCAAACGCCGACTCGACGCCCATGGGCGGGGCCGTGAAGTCGACCCCGGCGGTCGCGAAGGTGCACAACGAGACCACGCCGACCACCAAAGCAACACCGACCACGAAGGCAGCGCCAGCCTCCAAGGCAACGCCCAAGCCGGAAAGCGGCAGCAGCTCGGCGGCCATCGTCGTGCCGCTGCTCCTCCTGCTGGCCATTGCCGGTGGTGCAGCGGCGGCGTGGGCGAGCGGCCTCATTTAAACTCTTCAACAAAGCT
The DNA here is from genome assembly GCF_003693265.1 of Corynebacterium gottingense. GTDB lineage: Bacteria > Actinomycetota > Actinomycetes > Mycobacteriales > Mycobacteriaceae > Corynebacterium > Corynebacterium gottingense. Next base: position 135,872 of record NZ_RDRE01000002.1, on the reverse strand, counting down.
CAACAGCGCAAGGCGGAATAATGAACTGGACAACGACTCCCATCGTGGCGTGCGCGGCGGTCACCACCGCCTTGGTCGCCCCGGCGGCGCTCGCGGCCGACACCGCCCGCTACACTCTGACGGTTGCAACCCCGGCCGGGCCGCTTGAACACGTCGACGTCGAGCTCACTGGCAGCGGCGGGTCGTTCCAGGCCACGACCGATTACGCGGGCAGAGTATCATTAGAAGTCCCGGTCGGCACGTACGCCTACCGTGCGACGTGGGACGGCGAGGAGTACACGCAGTCGGGAATCGAGCTCACTGCAGACCTGGAATCGAGCCTGATGATCCCGGGGCCGAGCCGCACAGTCGACTACGCGTGGAATGCACTCAACGTTTCCGCGGGGAGCCGCGCGACCGTGGTGCCGACGGTGACGGGCAACGAGAGCGGGGTCACCGTGGAGCGCATTGACGGCCCGGAGTGGGCAGAGGTGTTCACCGACGGCACGGTCGAGGCCATGCCCCCGGCGAACGAGCAACCGGGGGTGCACGACCTCATTGTGCGCACGTCGGCAGGGCAGGTCGAGACCATTCCGGTGCGCGTGACCGGACCGCAGGACCCGAAAGACGTGACGTACCCGGTGACGCAGGTACGGGTAGGGAGCAAGGTGCGGAGCGCGGCACCGACGGTGACCATCTGGCACCAGGGGCGCGAGTTTTCCAGCCAGCCGGTCCCGGGGGGAATGACGTTTCACACCGTCTCGGAGGGCGCGTGGGTGGACGTCAACACTGGCCAGGTCACGCTAGACACTGCGGCGTCGGGCGCCAAGGCGGGCGACTCGGTCACGGTGCCGCTGGAAGTCGGCCTGCCCAGTGGCGCCACCGCCGAGGCCACGGCCGTCTTCCAGGTCAGCGACCTGCCAACCGCGGAGCAGTTCCACCCCGGCTGGGAGACGCTCGCCGCGGCACCAGGGGAGCGGGTGACGGTGGAGCAGACCGGTGACGCTGGCGTTCCCGCGGACGCTCAGTTTGTGTGGCGCCGTGCGGACAACCCGGAGCTGAAGGGGTGGGCCATCTCCGTCGATCCAGCGACGGGCGCCGTCTCCGCCGCTCCGTCAGACACGGCCAAGGACGCAGACGTCAACGTGCGCGTAAGCTACTCGGACGGCTCGCAGTCGACGGCCCCGGTGCGCCTCCGGGTGGCACCGAAATCAGCGCCCCAACAGCACACGCTGCGACCGGGGCAGGAGGAGGAAATCCTTGCTGGCGGGGGAGCGGATGTGGTGATCGTCGATAGTGGCGGTGCCGACGTCGCCGTGGACAAGCACGGAGCGGTGAAGGCGTCGGTGCCGTCGGACGCGATGCGCGGTGCGGTGTACCCGGTCAAGCTGCGCGTCGACGGGAAGGAGACAACCGTCACCCTGACTGCGGACGCACCGGATCAAAGCGCAGACTTCAGCAAGGCGTGGTGGATCCCGGTGGTGATGGTCGCGATGGCTGTCGCCGGAGCCGTGGGCAACTGGGCGTGGACCACCTTCTCCGGGGGTGCCCGGTGAACTTGAGGGGAGCGGGGGCCGCCGCGATTGCCGCGGCGATGGTCGCGATGGGGACTACGAGCCCGGCGATTGCGGGCGTGGAGGACATGCCCTTTGGCGTCCACATGACGCCCAGCGCCGACGACGAGGGGTTCGCTGTAATGGACATCTCGAAGGGTCGCACTACGACGTTTACGTTCGAGCACCCGTATTCCGTGGCGGGGATTATGGCCGGCAGCTTCGACGTCGCGCTGCGTGCCGACGGCGACAGCGTCCGTTATCTGCCGAGTGCGACGAGGGTGCACACATCGGCCAAAGGCGGCGCAGATGTGGTCACGCTGACGCACGAAGATGCGTCGCAGGGCGTGAAGGTGGAACGCACGTTCACGGTGGGCAAGAAGTCCATGGCTGTCGACGTCACTCTGACCAACCTGCGCAACGAGGACCGCGAACTTAGCGTGGACATGAACTCGCGCATCACCGCCTACGGCAAGGACCGGGCGAGCTTCCGGGACGGCGCGTTTATGATCGCCCCGCAGGACGGCGGCTACGAGACGACGCTGCGCTACAAGGACCCCACGTCGTCTGGCGTCGCGGCTGACAAGGATGCGACCACAGCCGAGGGCAAGGTCGGTCGCGTGGGCGCGGATGGCGCTTCGTTCCAGCGCGGACGCTGGGAGCGGGCGGTTCCCGCAGGGGGCAAGCTGCACGCCAGCATGACCATGGACATTGCCACGCAGGGATCCGCGGTGGATTCGGACCGCGACGGTCTTCCGGACGCGTGGGAGCGCCAGGGCTTCACCACCGCGAGCGGGGAGCAGTTCCCATTGCAGGCGTGGGGCGCGGACCCGCACCGGCCAGACCTGTACCTGCAGCTCAACTGGGCGAAGTCCGAATGGGAGACGTTGGGGTGCGACCGCGAGCAGCGCTTCGGCGCGAGCGCGGAGCAATTCGGCGAGTTCGCGGCGTGCAATGCGGCGAACGCGAACGTGTACAGGCCGTCGAGAAGCTCTCTCCTGGAGCTCGTCGACCTCTTCGATCAGCAGGGGATTAACCTGCACATTGATGCCGGCAGCCTCTTCAACAACATCCCCAACTACGGGGAGAGCCACGGCGGCGCGACCGAGGACTTCGAGCCGTACTACTTCAAGGACGCCGACCATCACTCCCGCCTGGCCGCTGACCGCGACCGGCTCCTCGGTCCGCGCGAGTCCGTCTTCCGCGTCGGCATCATCGGCGACCAGCTGGCCAAGGACGATTACACCACCGGCATGGGGCTGGTGAGCGATTCGGTATTTTACGTGGCGAAGCACGAGGGGCTTACGGGCCAGGACCAGGTGCGCAACACGATTTTGCACGAGTTCGGCCACAATCTGGGCCTGACTCACACCGGGTCCGCACTGTCGGACACGCGTGTGGAGACAACTGACCTGCTGCGTCATTACGAGTCCGTGATGAACTACCTCTACCAGTTCGCCCGTTTTGACTACAGCGACACGGTGGCCAAGGGCAATGGCGACGACCCCCACTGCGGCGACTACACCTGCTACACCGGGGCCTACGAGGTAGCCCCGGACTGGGAGCACCTTGACCTGGGCGGCAAGTTCATCGGCAAGGTCAACGCCACCGTCGGCGCGGACGAATCCGTGGTCACCCACGACCACATGCTCGTGCGGGACCTGGAGATCGCGGCCGCCGAGCACAACGCGGGCCATGCGGGCTTCAGGCTTGTCGACGCCTCCACCAATTCCATCGTCACCTCCCGGAACGACAACAGCGTCACTGCCCAGCTCCGGAACCTGGGGCTGGACCTGGACGATTTCACCGTCGACGTGTCATATCCCGGCGGGAACTACTCGGACACGATCCGCGTGCCCGGCCAGCTGGCGGAGACGCCGTCGGTGGCCTTCGACATCCCGATCACCGGGGTGCAGCACCTCAAGGGCGCAACGATGCCGCTCGACGTGGCGGTGCGCAACAAGGACGGTGAGGAGGTGTTTGCCGAGCACTACGACCTGTCGCTCCTGGACTACTCCGCGGACGAGGCGAAGCAGGTGCGCGAGGAGGTGCTCGCGGACCCGGATGCCCCGAAGACCCTGCGCGAGCTCGCAGAGGCAAAGCTGGGTGCGCCGATTGGGCCGACGGAGACGCCGTCTAACACTTCGGATCCCGCACGGGGGTCCAGCACCACCGACATTGTGATCGCGGTACTCGCGGCGCTCGGCGGTGTGATCGCGCTCATCGCGGGCGGCGCCTGGTCTGCGGGAATGCTTCCGTTTTAATGCCTGGTAGTGCCCGGTCCTGACCGTTTGTATTCTTTTGTTGCGCCCAATTTCCCCGGCTAGAATTGGTAATAGCACCACTTTCGGTAGGGAGGTCTTCGTGACATCGGCTGCAACACAACCAGCAAAACCGCACCAAAACGCGGATTCGGGAACGGTGACGCAGGGAGGGGGTGGCGAAGGGGCGTCGATGAGCAAGGGGAAGCTCATTTCGTTTTTCCTTGCGTTTATCGCGCTCATCGTGGTGCTGCTGATCCCCATTGACAGTATCGAGTGGCAGGGACAGATCGCGCTCGGAATGCTCGCGTTTGCCGTGATCATGTGGGTGACCGAGGCGGTGAGCTACCCGGTCAGCTCGGTGCTGATCATCGGACTCATTGCCATGCTCGTGGGGCTGTCGCCCGATCCGGAAAATCCGGGCGAGATTTTCGGTACGGGCCCGGCGCTGAGCATTGCGCTCGGCGGCTTCTCGTCGGGCGCGGTGGCGCTGGTCGCGGCCGCGTTGGCGCTGGCCACGGCGATGCAGGCGACGGGGCTGCACCGGCGCATCGCGCTCAACGTGCTCAAAGTTGCGGGCGAGAAGACGTCGCACATTGTCGCCGGCGCGATCGTGATTTCTATCATCCTCGCGTTCTTCGTGCCGTCCGCAACCGCTCGCGCGGGCGCCGTGGTGCCGATCCTCCTGGGCATGGTGGCCGCGTTCGGCATGACGGTGGATTCGAAACTGTCGGCGCTGCTGGTAATTACTGCGGTGCAAGCGGTGTCGATCTGGAACGTCGGTATTAAGACTGCTGCGGCGCAAAACCTTGTGGCCATCGGTTTCATTGAGGACCAGATGGGTCAGACCGTGTCCTGGGGCAAGTGGTTCCTGTGGGCCGCGCCATGGGCGGTGCTGATGTCGATTGCGCTGTACTTCATCATGCTCGCAGTCATGAAACCCGAGGTGGATCGCATTGAGGGAGGGCGCGAACTGGTGCAGCAGCAGCTGGACGAGATGGGGCCGATGACTGGCGCAGAGAAGCGCCTGACTGCGATCGCCGTGGTCCTGCTTCTCTTCTGGGCGACCGAGGGGCTGCTGCACCCCATCAACTCGTCCACGATCACGCTCGTGGCGATCGGCGTGATGCTCTTGCCGGGCATCGGGGTGATGGACTTCAAGTACGCGCAGAACCACATCAACTGGGGCACGCTGATCGTGTTCGCGGTGGGCATCTCGCTCGGCTCGTTCCTCCTGAAAACGGGCGCGGCGACCTGGCTTTCGGAGCAGACGTTTGGCGCGCTGGGCATTTCCTCGATGCCGATCCTCGCCACGATCGCGATCGTGTCCCTGTTCAACATCATCATTCACCTGGGATTCGCGTCCGCGACGTCGCTCGCTTCCGCCCTGATCCCGGTGTTCATCGCGCTCGCTGCGACGCTCGGCGTGCCGAATGGCGGCATCGGCTTCGTCATCATCCAGCAGTTTGTCATCTGCTTCGGGTTCTTGCTGCCCATCTCCGCCCCGCAGAACATGCTGGCCTACGGCACGGGCGCGTTCACCACGAAGCAGTTCCTCCGGGCGGGCATCCCGCTGACCATCGTGGCGTACTTGTTGATCTTGCTCCTTTCCGCGACGTACTGGAAGTGGATGGGGCTGGTGTAGCCGCCTAGTCGCCCTCTAACACAAGGCCCAGGTGCAGCGAGTTCAGCTCGTGCGCGCCGGGGCCTTGTTGCATGGTCGCAATTTCACGACCGGTTGCCTCGGTCACTGGAATGAGCCATCCGAGGTTCGGGTCGAGCAGCGGGTCTGCTTGCTTGTCCATCGGGACGAACGTCACGGGACGTTCGTTTTTTGCGACAAGTTGCACCGGACCGTTCGCCTCCTGAAGAGCGGGGAGCGCGGCGGGCGTTGTCGTGATGATCACCATCTTTTCGTCGGTGTCGGGGGACAGGTTCGCGGTGTGAACGTGCAGGTGCGTGACCTCGAATCGCTCAAATTCCTCCGGGTACTCCACGAGTGGCAGGGTGGGGTCGCCCGCGAACAGTGCGCGGATTCGCTCAAGAAATGCCATGGTGCGAGTCTAACCGGCCTCCGGGAGCGGAATGTTGGCGTCGTCAAAGCGCAGGTTGTCCGGGTTGTCCTCCCATTCATAGTCGGGAAATGGTGCATCCACCGGTGGTGTGAGCCCCATCCACCATTCCGGTTCCGGACGGAACGGAAAGCGCATGTCAAACTGTTCTTCGAGCTGGTCCAGCGCGAATTCACACTCGATGATGTCCTGATCTTTCTCGTATTGGTCCATAATCGCGTGTCCGCGCGCATGAAACTCCGCGGCCCGTTCGCGCCTGCGCTTCACTTCGCTTATCGACGCCTTCCACCGCGGATCCTCAGCACCCAACTGAGCGGTCAGCAGCCCGGAAGGCTCCGAAACCTCAAATGTGCCGTCCTCGTACAGCCAGATGGCGTCCCCGGTCGCGGGGTCGACGACGTAGAAGGCGCGGCGGTCGGTCTTGAGGTTATGGTGCCTCTGGCAGAGGCAGTGAAGGTTATCTACGCGTGTTTCCCCTCCCTCAGCGAACGGGATGCGGTGGTCCAACTGGCACTGCTCCGCGGGGTGGTTGCAGCCGGGGTAGATGCACGTGCCGTCGCGAGCCTCCACGAGCGCCCGCATGTCTGCCGTCGGCACGTAGCTGGGTGTCCTGTTTTCGCGAACGCCGTCCATGTCGGCGACGGAGGGCGGGGTCTGCGCGCACATCTCGTCGAACGCGACCGTGGCGTCAGGCTCAGTCCAGCCGAAGCCCGGGATGAACACTGGCTGCCCCGCCTCGCGCCCCTTCGGCGCGTATACCTGGATTCGCGCCTTCGCTGCCGGCGTGATCTCGCCGGTGAGCAGTTTCACCACGGTGTCGTGCGAAGACAGCTTGTGCTCCAACCCGCATTGCTGCACGAACGCGCGCACGGCGGCCAGTGTCGCGGTGTCCGTGGTCAGGTTCATCATGCCCTTTGTTATCCCACCGAAGTCCTCGAGGAAGAACTCGGCTCCGTGGTCCCGGCGGGCCTCGCGCTCCTTCCGCTTCTTCGGGTTGTAGCCCAGAGCCGGGTCGATGCGCCGGATGTGCGCCCGCAACTTTCGCGTGACGGCCGCGGGGTCGGGGAACGGCTGGCTCTGCCGGGTGGGCGTGAACTGTTCGACCAGGAAGTCGTCGATACCGGCGAGGATCTCCGCGTCGGCGTCGGGACCGAGCTCCTCCAGCTTCCGCCGGATCGCGGTCAGGTGGCCCAGCGTGAGCAGCTTTTGCTCGTTGTGCAGCGCACGCAGCCGCGGCAGATCCGTCAGCCGGTGATACGACAGCACTGCGGAGCGGATGACGGTGCGGGAGTACCCCGTGGCCTGAGCAAGCTTATCGACGACCACGTCGAAGTCTTCGATGTCCACGCCATCGTCGCTAAAGCGCGAGTACAGTGCGTGCTCCGATTCACGGAGGCTGCGGCCAAGGTGCGCATCGCTGTCGTGGGGTCTGTCTATTCGGAAGTAGGGGCGAGGTGGGGCTTGTTGAGCGTTCATGCCTTGCACTATAAACGTGGCCCCCAACACCGGTTCGAAGATTGGCGGCGAAAATAGAACAGGCGTACGAAAGAGTGCCGATGTGGTGCACAATTGCCGTTCGAACATAAGCGCAAAGAATGTCCGTGCGAACACAAACTGCTGCTCTGGAAGCGCGCTGATTTTCGCCGTGTCAGGACAAGGTCAACGCACAGAAAACCGTTACGCTGGCACTATGGAAGATGCCGAAAAGGGCCCTGAGATTGCGTCGCGACGCGTCGACTTCGTGTTGCCCTACGGCATCGGCGAACCGGAGTTTCCTCCGTCGGAAGACACGATGCCCAATCCCCTCGGTCGCAGGAACCGGCTGGGAAAGGCCGGTTGGACGCTCGTGCTCAAGCGGCTGTTTGCAGACTTTTCCACGGACGCCATGGTGGATCGAGGCGCCACGCTGACCTACTACACGGTGCTGTCCCTCGCGCCCATGCTGGTCTCGGCGTACGCCATCGCGACCTTGCTACTCGGGCGCGACCCGGGGACGGTCGATCAGCTCCTGGACGGGCTGGTTGAGGTGTACGTGCCGGAGGCCCTGCGCGGAGAGGCGATGGATCTGATGGAGACGATTGTGGGCACTCCGTCGCAAAGCACTGTGGCGCTAATCGTCTCGCTGCTGATCTCGCTGCTGTCTGCGTCGGCGTACGTGCGGAGTTTTTCGCGCAACGCCAACCTGGTCTATGGGCGCTCGGAAGGGCGAAACGTGGTGGTCACTTGGGTGACCATGTGGCTGATCACGCTGATGCTCGTCGTCGGTGGGCTGGCGATCCTGATCGGGACGCTGCTCACGGACGGCATCGTGCACAGCGTGCTTGGGCCGGTGGCGCGGCCGCTCGGTGTGGAGAATGTGCTGACCTACCTCACGGAGAAGTTCCTGCCGGTGTGGGTGTATTTGCGGACGCCCGTGATCGTGCTGATGGCGATGATCCTGCTGTCGCTGTTGTACTACTTCACGCCAAATGTGAGGCCGGGGCGGTTCAGGTTGCTGACGGTGGGGTCGTCGTTAGCCCTGTTCGTCGGCTTCTGGTTGTGGTGGGGGTTCGGGCTCTACATGTCCACGTTCGGCGTGCGATCCGCGTACGGGGCGTTCGGGACCGTGATCGCGGTGCTGGCGCTCGTGTGGGTAATGAACATCGTGCTGCTGGAGGGCGTGAAGATCGACGCCGAAATCCTCCGCGCGAAGGAGCTCCAGGTAGGGTACGACTCTGAGCGGCACATTCAGGCACGGCCACGCTCCAGCGAGGGCGCCCGGTGGCGCCTGCAGCTGGAGCGGTGGATCGCGCGGACAGCGCGCGAGGTGAAAAACGCGCGGAACTAGCGGCTCGCGCGCACGGCGGCGAACGCCTTGTGCAGGAGGGCCTGGCTGTCGGCACTCGGCGTGCGGAGGTGCCGCTTGAACGCCACACTCGCGGCGGACCCGTAGGCGCTGAGTAGCACGAGGACTTCGAAGGGGGCCAGCTGGGGTGCGCGCTCCTGTAGCGCGCTGACCACCGGGTCCAGGATGCGCTCGCGGTCGTCGTTCGGGCAGGCGGAGCCACGAATCAGCTCAAGCCGGTCCGAGGTGAGCAGCAGGGTCGACGCCGAGTGCAGCTTGACCCCGTCGCCGGTGAGTGCGTCGACGCAGATCTGCTCGAACGCCTCGGTGAGCCCGAGCTCGGGCGGGAGGCGGCGAATATCCTCGCCGATCTCCGCAAAGGTGCGTTCCACAAAGACCAGCAGGGCGGCGTCCAGGTCCGCGAAGTAGTTGTGGAACGTGCGCGGGGACACTTCCGCGGCGGCGGCGACCCGGGCGACGGTGAGCTTCTCTGACCCCTGGTGCAGCAGGATGTGCGCCGCGGCGTCGGAAATCACCTCGCGGGTTGCCTGTTTCTTAGACTCGCGCAGGTTCATGGTGTTCCACCGTTTGCTGCAGGTGCTCGCCCTCAATGTCCAGGTTGGGCAACACCTTGTCCAGCCAGTTGGGCAGCTTCCACGCGCGATCATCCAGCAGGTACATGGTGGCCGGGATGATGGTCATGCGGACCACGAAGGCGTCGATAAGCACGCCCACAGCGAGCGCGAAGCCCATGGCCTTGATGAAGGGCTCGTCGATGAGCATGAAAGCGGCGAACACGGAAATCATGATCAGGGCGGCGGCGGTGACGACGCGCGCGCCGTGCTTGAAGCCGTTGGCGGTGGCGTTGCCGGCGGTCTTGCCGCGCGAGACGAAGCCCTCGCGCATGCGCGTGACCAGGAAGACCTGGTAGTCCATGGCCAGGCCGAAGGTGAGGCCGATGAGCATGATGGGCAGGAAGGACAGCAGCGGTTGCGGGTCGGAAATGATGCCGAACATGCCGTCCTGGAAGATCGCCACGGTGATGCCGAAGGTCGCGGCCATGGAGAGCGCGAAGCCGAGCGCGGCGATGAGCGGGACCCACAGGGAGCGGAACACCAGCATGAGCACGATGAACGCAAGCCCGATGACGATAGCGATGTAGGGGAGCAGCACGTCCTGGAGGCGCTGCGAGATGTCGTCGAAAATCGGGGTGACACCGGTGATGCCGAACTCGCCGCCGGTGCTGTCCGCAAATTCGGACTGGTAGTCGCGCAGCCGCTCGAGCGTCTCCGTGGTCGCCGGGTCGGTCGCGCCCGTGGTCGGAGTGATGAGGACCTGCGCGGCGTCCATGGTGTCGGTGGTCTGCACGATCTGCGCGTTCTCGACACCTTCGGCCTCGTTGAAGGCGGTCAGCGCATCCTGGAACGCGGCGGGGCGATCCTGCTCGGCGACGTTGGCCACGTCAACGAACGCAATCATGGGGGCGTTGCGGCCAGGGCCGAAGGCGTCCGAGGTCATCTCGTACGCCTCTCGGGCTGGGGTGCCTGGCGACGCCGTGCCGTCGGTCGGCATGGCCAACCGGAGGCCCGCGGCGGGGATGGCCAGGATGCCTAGCAGTGCGACCGACGCCAGCAGCATGACCCACGGGCGCTTGCGGATGATTCGGGCCCACTTCAGGCCCATCGTCGGCTTTTCGTCCTCCGGGTCCGGCACCCTCGGCCCCGGGACGCGACCCGCAAAGATGCGGGTGCCCAAAAGGCCCAGCATTGCCGGCAGGAAGGTGGTGGACACAAGCACGGCGAGCGCGACCGTCGCGGCCGCGGCGTACGCCATGGTGGACAGGAACGGGATGCCGATGATGGACAGCGCTGCGAGCGCGATGAGCACGGTGAAGCCCGCGAACACCACGGAGCCTCCGGCCGTGCCCAGGGCCATGCCCATCGCGTGGGCGCGCGTGCCCTTGTCCATGGTGCGCAGCGCTTGTGCCAGCTCCTTCGGCGTGAGGTCGTTGAGGCCGGCGCCGTTGATGAGCTCGTTGCGGAAGCGCGCCACGATGAACAGCGCGTAGTCGATGCCCACTGCCAGGCCGATCATGGAGGCCAGCATCGGCGTCATGTCCGAGATCGTGTCGGTAAACAGCGTGGCCAGCTGGACGCCGAGCAGGCCGACGCCCACGCCGATCACGGCGGAGAGCAGCGGCATGCCGGCGGCGACGAAGGAGCCGAACGTGATGAGCAGGACAACCGCTGCCACGGCCAGGCCGATCAGCTCGGAGGTCATGTTCATTTCCTGCGACTGGAACGCCATGCCGTTGTACTGCACGTTGAGCAGGTCAGCACCGTCGTACTTGTCCAGCACGTCGGTGATCTCGCTGCGCTGCTCCGACGAGATGTCCATGACCGCCGCGGCGTTAAAAGTGACGTCCACGGTCCCGGTCTTCTGGTCGGGGCTGACAGGGGAGAGCTGCGCGAGGTCCTTTGCAATCTGTTCCGGCGGGACGCCCTGTGCTGTCTTCGCCTCGGTCAGCTGCTGCTGCATCCCGCCTGCGGCGAGCACCGGGTTCACGATGGCGTCGGTATCGGCGAGTGCGTCGGAGGACTTCAGCTCACCGAGCATCTCGTCCACCTTTGCCATCACGTCTTGGTCGGCGAGGGTGCGGTCGCCCTCCGCCTGGATCACAACGGTGCCGGTGGGTGCGCTGGTGAGATCCGCGTCAGTGCCAAAGCGCTCGCTCATCTCCTCCTGCGTGATGGTGGAGTCCATGTCCGGCATGGAGAATGAGGGGTTGGGTGCCTTGGCAAAGTTGGAGGCGAGCACCCCGGCGCCGATGAGGACAACTATCCAAAAGGCCAGGAAGGGCCATACTTTTCGGTATGACCGGCTGCCCAGCTTGTATAGGAAATTCGACATGATGCACAGCATATGCAAATTTGCGCACGGTGTGCAAAGTAATACCTTGGGGCGACGCTACGAAAACGTTTAGGATGAAGCGCATGACTGTTGAGCCAGAAATTGACGCCCGCGACGTCGCCGTCATCTTCGAAGGCGGAGGCACCAGAAACTCGTACACGGCCCCGGTGGTGGAGAAGCTCATCGCGGAGCACGTGCAGTTCGGCTGGGTTGGCGGCATTTCCGCTGGTGCGAGCCACGCGCTCAACTTCGCCTCGCGCGACGCGTACCGGTCAGAGAAATCCTTCACCGACTTCGTTGGCAACCCCGAGTTCGGCGGCTGGCGCACCATGGTCCGCGGCAAGGGCCTGCTCAACGGCGAGTTCATCTACGAGGGCTACGCGGACCAACTGCCGTTCGACATGGAGACGTTCCTTCGCACGGAGGAAGAGGTGCACCTCGAGGCTGTCCGTGCGGATACGGGGGAGACTGTCACCTACAACCGCGAGGACATGCAGACCATCGAACAGATCAATATCGCAGCACGCACCTCGTCGACACTGCCGCTCGTGATGAAGATGCGCGAGGTCGACGGTGTGCCCTACGTCGACGGCGCGCTGGGGACCTCGGGCGGCATCCTCATCCAAGCGGCGAAGGACGCCGGCTACTCCCGCTTTCTCGTCGTGCTCACCCGCCCGCGCGACTACATCAAGCCGCCGGAGAAGCGGCAGCGCGCTTTACGACGCATCCTGCGCAAGACCCCCAACGTCGTCGACGCAATGGTCGCACGCCCCGGCATCTACAACGCGGCGCGCGCCGAGGTGAAACGCCTGGAGGCGGCGGGCGACGCGTACGTGTTCTACCCCGAGCACATGGGGGTGGAGTCGACCGAGCTGAACGTGGACAAGCTGAAAGCCAACTACGCGGCGGGCCAGGAGCAGCTGGCACGCGAGTGGCCCGCGATGCGCGAGTTCCTCACCCAGCGGGATCGCTGATCCAGCCCTAAACTCTGGCGCATGATTGATGCGCAAGACGTGGCCCTGATTGTTGAAGGCGGCGGGATGCGCAACTCGTACACCGCACCCGCCATCGTTCGTCTCATCGAGCAGGTGAAGTTCGGCTGGGTCGGCGGCGTCTCCGCGGGCGCCGTACACGCGCTGAACTACGCGTCGGCGGACGTGCGCCGCGCCCGCGCCGCGTTTACCGAGCTGGCCTCGCACCCGCACTTCGGCGGTGTGCTCAAACTGGCGCGCGGCAAAGGGTACTTCAATTCCGAGTTCCTCTACGGGCAGGCGGAACAACTCCTTCCGTTCGACTTCGCCACCTTCGCCGCGTCCTCCACTCAGGTGCACGTGGAGGCGATGCGCGCGGATACCGGTGACACCGTCAGTTGGGGGAGGGACGACTTCTTGCGCGACCCGTCGCTCGTCGCCAGGGCGGCCCGCGCGTCGTCGACAGTGCCCAAAGTCATGCCCATTACGCTTATCGACGCCGCACCCTACGTCGACGGCGCCCTCGGCACCTCCGGGGGCCTACTCATCGACGCCGCGCGCCGGGCCGGCTTCGCGCGCTTCGTCGTCTTAGCCACCCGCCCCCGCGATTACTGGAAGAAACCGCTGGTCCAGCCTGCGGCCGTGCGGGGCATGTTCCGCCGCTACCCGGAGATCGGCAACGCGCTGCACGTGCGCGCCGGGCGCTACAATGCCGCCAAGCGGGAGATTCTCGCCGCCGAGCGGGCAGGCGATGCGCTGGTCTTCTTCCCCGACAACATGCAGGCCGAGTCGATCGAGCGCCGCCCCAGCAAGCTGCAGCGCAACTACGCTGCCGGGAAGGCGCAGCTCGAGCGCGAGTGGGAACGGTGGGTCGAGTTCCTCGCCGCTCCGGCGCCTAGTCTGCGATAAGCGGCTCGATCGTCAGCTCGGGGTGCTCCTTCTCCACGAAGGCCAGCTTCCATTTGTCGCCGAACAGGGCGATAATTTCGCCGTCCGTGCGCGTGAAGATCTCCACGCCGCGCTGGCGGCCCAACTCGTCGGCGGACTCCGCGTCGGTGCGGCGCGCCACGGAGTAGGGAACCGGCTCGGTGACAGTCTCCACGTTGTACTCCACCTCCATGCGCGCCTGCATGACCTCGAACTGCATGGGGCCCACGGCCGCCATCACCGGGGCGGCGTCGCCGCGCAGGTCGTTGCGCAGAATCTGGACGACGCCCTCGGCGTCCAGCTGGTCGAGTGCCTTGCGGAACTGCTTGTACTTGCCCAGCGACTTCGCCCGGAGCGTGCGGAAGTGTTCGGGCGCGAACTGCGGCATCGGCGGGTACTGCACGTTCTTACCGGTGAAGATGGTGTCGCCCGGGGCCAGTGAGCCCGCATTCACAAGGCCGATGATGTCGCCCGGGTAGGCGGTCTCCACCGTGTCGCGGTTGCGGCCGAACACGGTCAGGGCGTATTTGGTGGAGAAGGTGCGGCCGGATTGGGCGTGCGTGACCTGCATACCGCGGTCGAACTCGCCGGAGACCACGCGCATAAACGCCAGCGTGTCTCGGTGGTTGCGGTCCATGCCCGCCTGCACCTTGAAGACGATGCCGGAGAAGTCGCCGTCGAGGTCGCGCTCCTCCTTCGGGCGCGGGGCGGGCGCGATCGCGCACAGGGTGTCCAGGATCTGGTGGACGCCGAAGTTCAGCATCGCGGAGGCGAAGATGATCGGGGAGGTAATGCACTGCTCGAACAGCTCCTGGTTGTGCAGGGCACCGTCCGCGGCGAGCAGCTCGACCTCTTCCACCGCGGTGTCCCACACCTCGCCCTCCTTGCCGGAGGCGTCGTCCGGGGCGTAGTGCTCCTCGGGCGCGATGGTGGAACCGCCGGCGGTGCGGATGAAGTGGACGTACTCGTCGGCCTCGCCGTCGTCGCTGATGTGGGCGAGGCCGCGGAAATCACCGGCTTCCCCGACCGGCCAGTAGAGGGGAGTGGGCTGCAGGTCGATTTCGTTCACGATCTCGTCGACAAGCTCGAGGGGCTCGCGGCCGATACGGTCCCACTTGTTCACCACGGTGACGATTGGCAGGCCGCGGGCCTTGCAGACGCGGAAGAGCTTCAGGGTTTGCGGCTCGAGGCCCTTGGCTGCGTCGATAAGCATGACTGCCGCATCGACGGCGGAGAGGACGCGGTAGGTGTCCTCGGAGAAGTCGGCGTGGCCCGGGGTATCCACCAGGTTGATCACGTAGGGCTCGCCCTCGTGCCCCTCCGGCGCGTACTCGAACTGGAGCGCGGAGGAGGCGACCGAAATGCCGCGGTCCTTCTCCATATCCATCCAGTCGGACACGGTGGACTTGCGGTTGCCCTTACCGTGGACGGCGCCCGCTTCCGAGATGATGTGCGCGTGCAGCGCCAGCGCCTCGGTAAGCGTGGACTTACCGGCGTCGGGGTGGGCGATGACGGCGAAGGTGCGGCGGCGCTTGGCCTCGGAAGTGAGAGAACTCATGCCGCAGAGTGTAGCCGCCAAGGGTTGGTGCGGAGGAATCGATTGGGCCTATACTTCACCTTTGTGAAGCGCTTGCTTTTCTTGCGATCGCTCGGGCCAGCACGGCTGACCGCGATCGGGTTCCTGCTGCTCATTCTGAGCGGCACGGGGTTGCTCATGCTCCCATTCGCAGAGTCGGGGGCGGAACACGCCTCGTTCCTGGCTGCGCTTTTTACTGCGACATCCGCGGTCTCCCTGACCGGCCTGGTCGTCGAGGACACCGGCACCTTCTGGAGCCCCGCCGGACAGGCCGTTATCCTGCTGCTCATCCAGCTCGGCGGGCTGGGAATCATGTCGCTTGCCTCGCTGTCCGGGCTGTTGCTCACCGGGCGGATCAGCTTGAAGGCGCGCAAGACCGGTGCCTACGAGGGGCGCCCCATCACTGCCGGAGGCATCCGCCGGACCCTCATCTTCACCTTTGGGTTCACGGCGATCGCCGAGGCCACCATCGCGGTGATCGTCGGCGCGCGGCTCATGGTGGGCTACGGGTACTCGTTCCGCCGCGCCGCCTGGGAGGGCGTCTTCCACGCCGTCTCCGCGTTTAACAACGCCGGGTTTAGCACCCACAGCGACAACCTCGTGTCCTTTGCGTCCGATGCCTGGATCCTCATGCCGCTAGCCGCCGCGCTGATCGGAGGTGGCCTCGGGTTCCCAGTGTGGGCGGAACTGGTGCGACTGGTGCGCCGGAAGTCCAACGCCGTCCACCGCATCTCCATTACCGCCCGCATGACGCTGGCTGCGACGGCGTTCCTGCTTGTCGCCGGCACCGTGTTCGTCGCGACGACGGAATGGACCGGCGTGCTTGCACCCATGCCGGTGGGGGTGAAGCTGCTCAATGCCTTCTTTGCCAGCGCGTCGCCGAGGACTGCGGGCTTTAACGCCTTTGATTATGGGCAGGCGCACCCGATCACGCTGATGGGCACCGACGTCCTCATGTTTCTCGGCGGAGGCTCGGCTGGCACAGCGGGCGGCATCAAGGTGACCACCGCGTGCGTGCTGCTGGCGGCGATGGCGGCCGAGTTCACCGGTCGCGAAAAAACGACGATCGGGCACCGGAGCCTGCCGCACTCGGTGACCAGGCAGGCGCTCGCGCTGAGCTTCGCGGGCGTCATGGTGGTCACTCTTGGCGTGGCGGCCCTGCGTGTCTTCGACCCGCAGTTCACCGGTGACCAGGTGTCCTTCGAGGTCATCTCCGCATTTGCAACGTCGGGGCTTTCCACCGGCATCACGGCGGGGTTGTCGTCGGCGTCGCAAATCGTGCTCTGCTTCATCATGTACCTGGGCCGCGTAGGCCCGACCACCCTGGTGGCGGCGCTGTCGGCGAAGATGCTCGATAGGCGCTTTAGCTACCCCGAAGAAAGGCCGTTCATTGGCTAAGTTATTTTCCCGCGCGACGATTGACATTCCGCCCGTCGTAGTCATCGGGCTCGGCAGATTCGGCACCGCCTTGGCCACCGAACTCATGGCGAACGGGGTGGAGGTGCTCGGCGTGGACTCCAGCGAGAAGATTGTCCGCGAGCGGGCGCCGTACCTCACCGAGGCGCTCGCCGCGGACACCACGGACCCGGAGGCGATGCGGCAACTGGGGATCGAGGATGTCGAGCGCGTTGTCGTCTCCATCGGCTCCCACTTGGAGGACTCCATCCTGACCACGTCCAACCTCGTCGAGCTGGGGGTGCAGGACATCTGGGCGAAGGCGGACTCGGAGGCGCACGCGCGCATCCTGCACCAGATCGGGGCCAACCACGTGATTCGCCCGGAGCGCGACACGGGCAGGCGCGTGGCCCACCTGTTGGGTGGGCACTTCCAGGACTTCGCGGAGATCTCCACCAACTACGGCGTGACAAAGATGGCGGCGCCCGCGTGCGTGACGGGGCGCCCGCTCGACTTGGGTGAGGTGTGGAGGAGCCAGCATGTCCAGCTCGTCTCGGTGAAGCGGGATGAGGGGTGGGCACCGCTTACCGACGGCACCCAGCTCACGCCGTCGGACCGCATCGTGGCGGCGGGCAGCCCGCGTGACCTGGAGCACTTCTCGCAGCACTGATTCGGCTGACAATGTTGCGGGGAGCGGTGTAGAGTAAAGGGGCGAAATTGTAGACGAATCAACAAAAGGGTTGTATCTATGAAGATCGGAATCTTCCTCGGCTCCATCCGCAAGGGACGCGCCGGCGAGGCCGTCGCCCGCTGGGTCTCGGACGCAGCTGAGAAGCGCGACGGCTTCGAGTACGAGCTGCTCGACCTGTCCGAGTTCAACGTTCCGCTGCTCGACGCGGAAATGGTGCCGGGCGCCGCAAACAAGCAGTACGAGGACGAGGCCACCACCGCGTGGTCCAAGGCGGTCGACGCTTGCGACGCCTTCATCTTTGTCACCCCGGAGTACAACCACTCCGTGCCGGGCGCGATGAAGAACGCCTTCGACGTGCTGGGCGCCGAGTGGGCCGGGAAGCCCGTCGCGTTCGTGTCCTACGGCGCTGATAACGGCCTTCGCGCGGTGGAGCACTGGCGCCAGATCGTTGCGAACTTCTCCATGTTCGGCGTCCGCAACCAGGTCGCGCTCTCCCTGTTCGAGGACTTCGCCGACGGCGCCTTCGCGCCCCGTGAGCAGAAGAACCAGTCCCTGGAGAACGTGCTCAACGACCTCGAGCAGGCGCTGTCCTAATCTAGCGCCCGTGGATCTCGTTCTGAGCCGCGGCGAGCCCGCGGGCGCAGACGAGGCGCGCGGCTTCCGCGGCCGTCTCGATCGCCTCGTTCCCGGAGAGCGGGCCGAGCACCCAGTCCGGCACGGGCGTCCCCTTCGGCGGGCGGCCAATGCCGACGCGGACGCGCACGTAGTCGCGGGTGCCCAGGTGCTCTGTGATGGACTTGAGCCCGTTGTGCCCATTCTCGTTGCCGCCCAGCTTCACGCGTACTTTCCCCGCCGGGAGGTCCAGCTCGTCGTGGATCACGACGATCCGCTCCGGCCGCACGCCGAACGCTGAGACGGACTCGCCCGACAGGTTCATGAAGGTGGTGGGCTTGGCAAACGTGACGTCGTCAATGTGCTGCACGAGTGCGCGGCACTTCGGCGCGGGGCGCAAATCTTTGGCACACTGGTCTACGGCCAGGAAACCGGCGTTGTGCTTCGTGGTCTCATATTCGGGGCCGGGGTTTCCCAGCCCCACCACGAGCCACTCGGTGTGGGGGCTGGCCGGTGGCTGGGATGTCAGTCGCTTCAGAAAATCGAACACGGGGACAAGCATAACCATGGACCTACCACGCATCGTCGCCGCACCGATGGCGGGCGGACCAACCACGCCGGCGCTGGTCAACGCGGTCAGCTTCGGCTTTCTCGCGCTCGGCACCTGCACCGTCGAGCAGGCTCGCACGTGGCTCGGCCAGTGCACACCGCCGTTTGGCGTGAACCTCTTCGTACCGCAGGTCGAGCCTTCGCTTATCGACGTCGAACTCATCGCCTCCGAACTCGGCACCGACGTCCCGAACGTGGATGTCACCGGGGGCTTTGAAGAAAAGTTCGAGCTCGTCCTGGAGGCCGCGCCACCCATTGTGAGCAGCACCTTCGGGCCGCTGGACCCGGAGCACGTGGAGCGGTTGCACTCCGTCGGTTCGGAGGCGTGGGTGACCGTGACCCGCATCGAGGATGCGTGGGAAGCGATGGGCGAGTCATGGAACGCCGACGGCGTCATCGTGCAGGGCCCAGAGGCGGGCGGGCACCGCAGCACCTGGTCGCCGCTGGAGGTTCCGGACACCCGCTACCTGGACACCATCGTCGAAGAGGTGGCGGACTTCGGTGCGCCGTTCATCGCCGCGGGCGGGGTGCGGGGGCCGGAGGATGTGGCACGGCTGCGGGATCTGGGCGCGTCGACCATTGCGTGCGGCACCGCCTTCCTCATGGCCGATGAAGCCGGTACCAGCCAGCGTAACCGCGAGCTGCTGCGCACCGACCGGAGAACCGTGGTGAGCAAGGCGTTTTCCGGCCGGTGGGCGCGCGGCCTGGAAAACGAGATGACCAAGCGCTACCGCGACATGCCGCCGATCTACCCGTACCTGCGCCCGATGACGAAGGATCAGGATTACTGCCTGGTGGGCAAGGACCGCGGGGAGCTGATGGAGGCGCCGGCGAAGGAGATCGAGCGCTACCTGCTGGGCGAACGTTAGTCGCTCAGCGCCAGCTCGAACACGAGGCCGCTGCAGGTGATCCGCGCGGCGCGGGTGCCTTCCCACTCGGGCGCGAAGCCGACGTCCCTGAGCGCGTCGACGACCTCCTGGCCGACGGCGTCGTCGGCGTCGGTGTTCGGCGCATCCAGCGAGGCAAACCCGAAATAGAGCTTGCCGGTGTGGATGAGGCCGTCCACGTCCTGCGTGGTGCAGTAGGCGTAACCGCGGCGGCCCTCGCGTGTGGCCCGATCCGCGCCCTCGTCCGCGGCTTCGGCCTTGGTCCAGCCCTCGTCGAAGGAGAAGGAGAGACCGCGGTCGGCGAGCGCGTCGCTGAAGGCCTCGAGTTTTGTGGCGTCCTCGGAGGGGGAGGGGATGCGGCGGGCGTATTCGGCGCGGATGTCGTCGAGAAGCGAAAGGGCGTCGACGTTGTCCTCGTCCTCGTAATGCGCGGTGATTTCGGCGGCGCTCCAGCCGTGGCAGAGCATCATCGCGATGTCGCTCTCGTCCGACTCTGGTTCGTAGAGGTACTCGGAGGGCGGGAACGCGCTGGTGAGCATGGCGTGCTGTCGCCGCAGGATGCGGGTGGTGTTCTCGATCGCGCCGAGGCCGTCGATCTCCACGCGGACCGTGTCACCGTCTGCGAGGTAGCGCTTGGGGTCGCGCGCGTGGCCCACGCCCGCCGGAGTGCCAGTGGCGATCACGTCACCAGGGTTGAGCGGGTAGAGGTGGGAGATGAACTCGATGAGCTTGGCGGGGGAGAAGATGAGATCGTCGGTGGGGGCCTGCTGCATCATCTCGCCGTTGACGGTGGTGGTCAGGGTGGGGCCGGGCTGCCACTCGGTGTCCAGCCACGGGCCGAACCCCGCGGTCTTTTCTAATGATTTTCCCTGGTGCCACTGCTTGGTGCGCTTCTGGATGTGGCGCTGGGTGTAGTCATTGATCACCGCGTAGCCGGCGATGTGTGCGTGCGCATCCGTTTCCCGCACGTGCCGGGCGTACTTTCCTACCACCACAGCGAGCTCGCCCTCGAAGTCGAGCGTATCCGCGTTGAAGTCGGGGATCTCCGCGTCATCGTAAGGGCCGATGAGGGCCTCGGGGAACTTGATGAAGAGGGTGGGGACGTCGGGGCGCTCGTGCCCCATCTCCTCGATGTGCTTGGCGTAGTTGAGCCCGACGCAGATGATCTTGCTTGGGCTCGGAATCACGGGCGCTAGCTGGTCGTGGGAAAACGAGACACGTTCGCCCTCCTGCCAGGAATCCGACTGGAGGAGCGCGCCGACGTCCGGGAAACCTGGGTAGGTGACCGCGGTGGTGTCGGACTCGAGGCGGGCGGCGACGGTCAGGTCATGGCCGGGGACTCTCAGGGTGACTAAGCGCATGCCACAAATTTATACGGAATGGCGCCACAAATCTGCCGCATCGGCCGCGGCGATGGAGATCTCGACCTGCTCCCGGGAAGAAAACGGCTTGAGCACGTAGTCCGCCGGGGCCATGCGGCCTGGCGGGCGACCAATGCCGAGCGCCAGCTTGTGGTAGGGCTTGCCGCCCAGGGATTTGGTGACGGACTTCAGCCCGTTGTGCCCGTGGTCCCCGCCGCCGGTGCGGAGCTTGACCTGGCCGAGCTCGAGATCCAGCTCGTCGTAGGCGACGTAAAGGTTGGACGGGGGAACGCGGAAGTAGTCCGCGAGCGCCTTGATCGGCCCGCCCGAGACGTTCATGAAGGCCCGGGTGCGCGCTAGGATGACCTGGCGGTCGGGCAGGAGGCGGCCGGCGGCAAGCTCGGCGACCTCGGTGTTCGTGCGTTTGTGCACGGCGAGTTGGGCCGGCATCGGTGTGGCGCGGGAGCAGAGCTCGTCGATAAGCGCGATGCCCGCGTTGTGGCGCGTGCCGGCGTAGGTGGGGCCGGGATTTCCCAGCCCCACAACGAGGAGGGGCGAATCAGAAGTAGACACGGCCCCTCAGCATATCGTGTTTACTCCTCGGAGTCGCCAGACTCAGCCTCGTCCTCGGTGGACTCAGCGCCAGCCTCGGCGCCGCCCTCCTCGGCCTCAGCAGCGGCTTCCTCGAGCTCCTCGTCAACCTGCTCGTAGGTGACGTTGACCAGCAGGTCCTCCGGGTCGGACAGCAGAGTAGCGCCCTCCGGCAGAGTGACGTCGCCAGCGGTGATCTGGTCGCCGATCTCCTTGCCCTCGACGGACACCTCGAGCTCGTCCGGGATGCTCAGGGCGTCGATCTCGATCTCGATGACGTCGTTCTCCACCAGGACGACGGCGTCCGGGTGAGCCTCGCCGGTGGTGATGACCGGGACCTCGACGTTGACCTTCTCGCCGCGCTTGATGCCAAGCACGTCGATGTGGTCGATGTCCATGGAGATGACGTTCTGGTCGATGTGCTTGACCATGCAGAGCAGCTTCTCGCCGTCGAGGTCGAGCTCGAGAATAGCGTTCACGCCCTCGTTACGGATGATCGCGGAGATCTCGATGCGGTCCACGGAGAAGTGAACGTTGTCGATGCCGGACTCGTAGAGGACGCCCGGGATACGACCCTCGCGACGCAGGCGGCGGGCAGCGCCCTTGCCAAACTCTTCGCGCTTTTCAACCTTGATGACGGTCGGGGTAACAGCCATGATGTGACTCCTTTATAGTTTCGGGCCACAGGAAAAACCTGCGACCACTGAACGGAACAGGTGCTCGTCGAGTGATCGCAGGCTTGCTCATCACTGCTCACTCGAGCATGAGAAAAAGTCTGGATACATATCGCGCCGATAACGGCTATACAGCCCTCGCCGAGACGTGGAAAGTGTAACCCACCAGCGACATCAATCCAAACTCTTGGAGGAGCGGATGCCCAGGCGCGAGCAGACGAGGTACGCCACCGTTTCCGCCTCGAGCTCCTTAATATCGGTGGGCAGGTACAGGCGCTCGCGCTGCTCGGGGGTCCAGCGCTGGGGCTGAGCAGCGTCGTCGTGCATCGGCCCGAGGTGGCCAGGCTGTACAGTTCTGCAAGGACGGCGTCGACGGTGCCGAGGTTGCACTCCAGGCCCGCGAGCGTACGGAGCGAGGCGAACGTCTATTCCAATATCTGGTGAAGGGCGCGCAGGCAGGCGTTTGTCTCGTCTTCGTTCGTGACCGTGATGCGCACGCCCTCTGGAAACGCGCGTACAAGGATGTGTTCTTCCGCCATGCGCTCGGCGAAATCCTGTGGGGCACCCGGAATCCAGACGAAGTTGGTCTGCGACTCCGGCGTGCCGAAGCGAGACAGCGCCTCGACCAGCCTGGTCCGCTGAGCACACGTCTCGTCCACACGAGCCTTCAGCTCCGCGCCCGCGCTCAGGCAGGCGACGGCCCCCGCCTGCGCGACGGAGCTAACAGAAAATGGCACTGCCACCTTGTTCAGGGCCTCGATGATGCTGGGGGCGCCGAAGGCGTAGCCCACGCGCACGCCGGCCAGGCCGTACGCCTTGGAGAACGTGCGCAGGCCCACCACGTTGGGGTACTTCGTGATTTCCTCGGTGGCCACCGGGGTGTCGGCGGCGCGGTTGTATTCAAAGTAGGCCTCGTCCAGCGCGACCGTCACGCGCGGCGGAACCGCGGCCATGAATGACTCCCACTCCGCGGTCGTGATGGTGGTGCCGCTCGGGTTGTTCGGGTTGCACACGAAGATGAGGCGGGTGGCGTCGGTGATCGCCCCGGCCATCGCGGCGAGGTCGACGCGGTGCTGCGCGTCCAGCGGGATCGGTCGAGGTGTTGCGCCCGCGATCTGCGCGAAGATGGGGTAGGCCTCGAACGAGCGCCAGGGGAAGATCACCTCGTCGCCGGGCTGCGCGGTGGCAGTGACCAGCTGTTGGCACAGCGCGGAGGAGCCGGTGCCCACAGCGACCTGGTCAACGTCGACGCCAAGGTGCGCGGCCAGGGCTTCGCGCAGCTCCACCGCGCCCATGTCGGGGTAGCGGTTCGTGCCGTCCAGCGCTTTCGTCATCGCCTCCACCACGGTGGGCAGCGGTCCTTCCGCGGACTCGTTGGAGGAGAGCTTGACGGTGCCGGGCGCGAGTTCGCGCGCGCCGGGGACGTATGCGGGAAGGGATGAGAGGTCGTGGCGGATCATGCCTGACTAGTTTAGGACCTCATCGTGCTTCCGGAGGGCACTTATTACGCTCAGTGCGACGATCCAGGCAATGAGCGCGAGCAGCCCCACGCGGTAATCCGGCAGGCACGCCATGAGCACGAGCACCAGCAGGTAGAACCCGGCGCAGAGCCAGTTGGCAACGGGGGAGAACGGCGCGCGGAAGGAAGACTGCCCGCCGCCCGCGCGGAAGCGGAGGTGGGCAAAGCTTATCGACGCCCACGTGATCAGCTCCGAACCCACGATGATGGCAAGCAACACCGCGAAGACCTTCCCCTCGAAGAAGTAGTTCAGGATGACGACGACGCCCATCAGCGTGGCGTCGAAAAGCAGTGCCCGAAGCGGCAAGCCCTTCTTGGTGGTGGCGGAGAACCAGGCGGGGGCCTGGCCGTTGCGGGAGAGGTCGCGGAGCATACGGCTGCCGGAGTACGTCATGGTGTTGCACACCGAGGCCACCGCCACCAGGATCACCAGGTTGAGCAGGTGCGCTGCGCCGTCGACGCCGACCGCCGTGAGCACGCGGATGAACGGGCTGGCGGAGGAGCCTTGCTCGTCCCACGGGGCGAGGAGCAAGATGACGCTCATGCCGCCCAGGTAGAACAGGAGGATGCGCCAGATGACCGAGTTGACGGCGCGTGGAATGGACTTCGACGGGTCCTGCGCCTCGCCCGCGGCCGTGCCGATGGACATGATGCCGCCGAACGTAAACGTGACGGCAACCAGGGAGAACAGGACGCCGGTGACGCCGCTGGGGAAGAACCCGCCGTGGATGAACAGGTTGTCGGTGCCCACCGCGGGTTCTGGTCCCAGTCCCAGGACGAGCACGACGCCCAGCACAATCATGAGGGTGAGCGCGATGACCTTGATCAGGCTGAGCCAGTACTCGGCCTCCGCGAATACGCTCACGCGCGCCGCGTTGATGGTCACCACGACCAGGAGCGTGACCAGGGCGGTGAGCCAGTGGGGGATGGAGGGGAACCAGAAGTCGAGGAACGTGCCCATGGCGGTCAGCTCGATCATGCCCACCACGATGGTGGTGAACCACCAGTTCCAGCCCGCGATGAAGCCGGCGCGCGGGCCGATGAACTCGCGGGCGTAGGCGGCGAACGAGCCGGAGACCGGGCGGGCGACCGCCATCTCGCCCAGCATGCGCATGAGCAGGTAGACGATCGCGCCGACGATGAGGAACGCGAGCAGGACCGCGGGGCCGGCGTAGTTGATGGACTCGGCGGAGCCGAGGAACAGGCCGGTGCCGATCGATGAGCCAAAGGCGATCATCTGCATGTGGCGCTGCTTCACGCCGCGCTGCAGGCCACCATCGCTTTCTGGCGGTGTTGCTACGTCGGACACGGGACTCCTCACAATTCATTGCGGCCCCCGTACCGGCGTGCGGTCACGGGGGCTTATGGGAAAGTACGGCGGTGGGCTACTACGCCTGGCCCTCGAAGAGGGTGGTCACCGAGCCGTTTTCGAAGATCTCGCGGATCGTCTTAGCCAGCAGCGGGGCGATGGACAGCACCGTCAGGTTCTTCCAGCCCTCGGTGGACTGCGGCAGGGTGTCGGTGGTGATGACCTCCTCGGCGCCGCACTGGCTCAAGCGCTCGCGTGCCGGGTCGGAGAACACGCCGTGGGTGCAGGCGATGACGACGGACTTCGCGCCCGCCTCCTTCA
This sequence comes from Corynebacterium gottingense, assembly GCF_003693265.1. Taxonomy (GTDB): domain Bacteria; phylum Actinomycetota; class Actinomycetes; order Mycobacteriales; family Mycobacteriaceae; genus Corynebacterium; species Corynebacterium gottingense. The sequence continues at coordinate 110,830 of NZ_RDRE01000002.1, read as the reverse complement.
GCACGCCGACGGCGCCGGCGATGGTGCCGCCGGTGTCAATCATGTCGTCCATGAGGATGCAATCCTTGCCCTTGACGTCGCCGACGACGCGGTTGGACACGACCTTGTTCGCGGCGTCGATGTCGCGGGTCTTGTGCACGAACGCCATCGGGGCGTCGCCCATCGCGTTCGCCCACTTCTCCGCAGTCTTCACACGGCCGGCGTCGGGGGAGACCACGACCAGGTTGTCCATCGGGTACTTGGACTTGATGTAGTCCACCAGGATGGGCTGGGCGTGCATGTGGTCGACCGGGCCGTCGAAGAAGCCCTGGATCTGGTCGGTGTGCAGGTCCACGGAGACAATGCGGTCGGCGCCGGCGGTGGTGAGCAGGTCCGCGATGAGGCGGGCGGAGATCGGCTCGCGGCCGCGGTGCTTCTTGTCCTGGCGGGCGTAGGGGTAGAACGGCAGGATCGCGGTGATGCGCTTCGCGGAGCCGCGCTTGAGCGCGTCGATCATAATGAGCTGTTCCATCAGCCACTTGTTCAGCGGCTGCGCGTGCGACTGCATGACAAAGCAGTCGGCGCCGCGGACGGACTCCTCGAAACGGATGAAGATCTCCCCGTTTGCAAAGTCGCGGGCGGTGGTGGGAACGAGGTCAATACCGAGCTCGTTGGCCACCTGGTTCGCCAGCGCCGGGTGGGCGCGGCCCGAAAAGACCTTGAGGTCCTTGTGGCTTTCGGTTGAGTATCCAGTCATTGCGATCCTTTAGCTCTCGCGTGCGTTCTTGGCAGCCTTCGCAGCATCGGTGTCCGGGCGGCGCTTTTCCACCCATCCCTCGATGTTGCGCTGGCGGCCTTCCTTGATGGCGAGTGCGCCTGCAGGCACATCTTCCGTTACCACTGTACCCGCGCCGGTGTAGGCGCCATCACCGATGTTCACCGGGGCGACAAACATGGTGTCGGACCCGGTGCGGCAGTAGTCGCCAATCGTGGTGTGGTGCTTGTTCACGCCGTCGTAGTTGGCAAAGACGGAGGAGGCGCCGATGTTGGACTCGCGGCCCACGGTGGCGTCGCCGATGTAGGTGAGGTGCGGGACCTTGGAGCCCTCGCCGATCTTCGCGTTCTTGGACTCGACGAACCCGCCGAGCTTGCCGCGCGCGCCCAGCTCGGTGCCGGGGCGGATGTAGGTGAACGGGCCGACGGTTGCGTCCTCGCCGATCAGGCCCAGCTCGCCCTGGGTGCGCACTACCTTCGCGCCGGCGTGCACCTCCATGTCGGTCAGCGTGGTGTCCGGGCCGATCTCGGCGCGGTCGCCGATCGAGGTGGCACCCCACAGCTGCGTGTTGGGGTAGATGATCACGTCCTGGCCGATCTCCACGTCTACGCCGATCCAGGTGGTCGCCGGGTCGACCACGGTGGCGCCCCCGCGCATCGCCTTCTCCACCTGGCGGCGGTTCAGCTCCTTGCCGGCGGCAGCCAGCTGCACGCGGTCGTTCACGCCGGCCAGCTCGCGGGCGTCGGGCGCCACAAAGGCCGCGACGGTCTTGCCGTCGCCGCGGGCGATACCGAGCACGTCGGTGATGTACAGCTCGCCCTGCGCGTTGTCCGAATTGATGCGGGTCAGCGCGTCGCGCAGCACGGCGCCGTCGAACGCAAAGACGCCGGAGTTGACCTCCTTGACGGCCTTCTGCTCGTCGTTGGCGTCCTTCTCCTCGACGATCTCGCGCACGTCGCCGGACTCGTCGCGGATGATGCGGCCATAGCCGGTGGGGTTCTGGAATTCCAGGGAGAGCACCGTCACGGCGGCCTGCGCCCGCTCGTGCTCGCTGATGAGCGCCTCGATGGTCTCCGGCTGCAGGAGCGGGACGTCGCCGTTGGTGACCACGACTGTGCCGTCGAAGTCGGGGATGGCGGTCAGGCCGCACTGGACCGCGTGGCCGGTGCCGTTCTGCTCCTCCTGCACCGCCTGGAGGATGGTGGTGTCCATCTCCTGGGCAATCTCGTCCACCGCCGGAGACACTTGGTCGCGCTGGTGGCCGACGACGGCGACGACGTGCTCCGGGTGCACGGAGGCTGCGGCATGCAGCGAGTGGGAGAGCAGGCTGCGCCCACCGATCTCGTGCAGCGTCTTCTGCTTCGTCGACTTCATGCGGGTACCGGCGCCTGCGGCGAGCACAACGACGGCGCACTGGGAGTGGTTTGGCACTCTTGGCTCCTTATGTATGGCTTTGAGTTGAGTAACTATCGTCCTGTTTACGTTAACGCATAACGCCTACGCGTTGCGGGCAGAGACATCCTTCAGGTTCGCGGCGGAGAACACACCAATGAAGCCGACGAGGGCCAGGAACACCAGCGTGGTCTGCGGTCCGAGCACCGAGATCGCTGAGGAGATCGCGCCGACCACCAGTAACACCACGCCCATCACGGTGTTCGCGGCCCCCGTGATCATCGTGCGGCGGTCGCCGTCCGCCATGTCCACCAGGTACGTCTTGCGGCTCACGCGCACGGCGGTGTGCGCCAGGTTGACCACGAAGAAGCCCAGCGGCATGATCCACGCGTTGGCGGCCGCGGGCAGCAGGTTTGCGCTCGCGACGAGCAGGAGCAGGCTTATCGACGCCACCGCCGCCGCCCAAGCCATCGTCGTCTTCGACGACTTATCGGACCAGATGCCGGAGATGCGCCCACCAATGAGCGCCGCGCCGCCAGAGGCAATGATGAACGAGCCCAGGTTGGAGAGGTTCGCGCCCTCCGATTGCGCCAGCACCACGATAAAGGGGGTGGACAGGGCGGTGACCAACATCAGCGAGCGCACGACGAGGAACTTCTGCAGCTGGCGGTCGCCCTTGACCAGGTCGTAGGTGGCCTTCGCCCAGTTGGTGTTGGACGCAGGAGTCGGCTCCTCGGCGGGCTCCTTGATCGTGCCAAAGACCAGCGAGGCGAACGCCCACGTGGACGCGCCGCCAGCCAGCAGCGCCACGATCACCCACCGGGGCAAGTCGTTGGGGAGAAAAGTGAGGAGGAGGCCGACGGCGAGGGTGAAGCCGCCGGACAGCGCGGCGGCGCGGCCCGTGATCCGGCCGCGGCGCCCCTTCTCAATGGTGCGCCCCTGCACGTCCTTGCCCGCGATGGAGCACAGCGCGCGGAACACCGCTTGCGCTGCGAGGAGGACGATGACTGCGGCGCCGAGGGCGGTGCCGTCGATAAGCATTGCACTGAGCGCGATCAAGCCTGCGGAGATCGCCTGGCCCCACGAGCCGATGAGCCAGGCGCGTTTGCGCTGCGCCTGCGAGGTGACCCACGGGCTGAGCGCGGCCTGGGGGAGCATCGAGCCGGACTCGCGGATCGGGACGAGGAAAGAAGTGAAGACGTGCGGCACGCCTGCCGCCGTGAAGAGCCAGGGCAGGACCGTTTTGGGGGCGACGATCTGGTCGCCGATGCCTTGCAGGCCGTTCGACCAGATGAACCTGCGCGCGTTGTACTCCTGATGTGGTTTCGGGCTGTTGCTCATGTGGGGAATAGTAGAGTTGAGGGGTGGCGTGCGCAGAATGAGGCGCACCAAACTTTTCGGCTGAGCAGGAGGCTTTGACCGTGGCACGCGGTATCAATCGGCGGACCTTTTTCCGGGGCATCGTCCTCTCGAGTGCGGCGGTACTCGCCGCTTGCGCGAGCGGGCAACCCACCCCGCGCGGGGCGAAAGAGGAGGCACGGCCCCTGCCTATCCCTCCGTTGGACCAGGGCCGGTTGGTCGGGGGAGCGCGCGAGTTCGAGCTGACCGCGCAGGAGGGGCACGCTGAGATCCTGCCCGGGGTGCGCACCAAGACCTGGGGCTTCAACGGCGATTTCCTCGGGCCGACCCTGTACATGCGCAACGGCGAGACCGTGCGGATGACGGTGCGCAACCAGGTGAGCGAACCCACCGTCGTGCACTGGCACGGCATGCACCTTCCCGCTGATGCGGACGGCGGCCCCGCGCTCGCCTTCGCGCCGGGGGAGCAGTGGCAGCCGGAGTGGACCGTGCGACAGGACGCCGCCACCCTCTGGTACCACCCGCACCCGCACGGGGTGTCCGCGCTGCACGCGTACCGCGGCCTCGCCGGGGGCATCGTGATTGCCGACGACGGCGCGGACGCCCTCGGCCTTCCCAGTACCTACGGCGTGGACGACATCCCGGTGGTGATCACGGATGCCAAGTTCACCGACGACGGCCAGCTGGACGAGACGATCGACCCGACCTACGGCCTGCTCGGGGACACCCCGCTGATCAACGGCATTACGAAACCGAAGCTGGAGGCCGAAGCGTCGCGGCTGCGGCTGCGCCTGCTCAACGGGACCACCATGCGGTTCCACAACCTCAGCTTCGGCACGCCGGTCCACGTCATCGCTACGGACCAGGGCTTGCTGGAGCGCCCCGTCGAGGTGGATTCGATCCTGCTCAGCCCGGGCGAGCGCGCCGAGGTCATCCTGGACCTCGAGTCGGGCAAGACCGCGAAGCTGCGCAGCATCGGGGTGCCGGACGGCGGCGGCCTCCCGGACGAGGAGGTGGCTAACGGCTTCGGGCTGGGCGACACGTTCGACCTGCTGGAAATAACCGGGCCTGCGTCCGGGAGCAACGGGGACCTGCCGTCGGAGCTCGCCGCGGCGCCGGAGGTGAGCTCCGACGATGTGCAGGCAGCGGTGGAGCGAGAGTTCCGCCTCAACGGGTTCCAGATCAACGAGCAGTCCATGGACATGGACCGGATCGACTTTGTCATTGATAAGGAGGGGCCGGAGGTGTGGACCGTGACCAACGAGAACGCGGATTGGCCCCACAACTTCCACATCCACAACGCGCGCTTCCGCGTGCTCGGCGTGGAAGGCGGCGAGTTAGCGTTCACGGACGGCTGGCACGACACCGTCTACATCCCGCCGCTGGCCACGGTCCGCCTCTACGTGGACATCCCGTTCCTCCCCAACCCCGAGTACGCCTTCATGTACCACTGCCACATGCTGTTCCACGAGGACGAGGGGATGATGGGCCAGTTTAAGATTTTGGACCGTCCGCAGTAACCTCCGCGTCCTTCGGGATGTCGCTGGTCTCGATGCCTTGTGGGAATGCGTGGGACAGTGCTGAGGCGAAGTGCTTCCCGCGCGCGTCGTTGCCCGTGGCGTTGTAGTGCACCTCGTCTCCGGCCAGGAACCAATACAGGTGGCCGCGGGCCTCGGACGCCCAGTCGTAGACCACGACGTCGCGACGCTCTGCCGCGACCTTGCGGAGTGCGTCGTTGAACTCCTGCATGTTCTCGTTGGAGTAGAAGCCGTTGCTCGGGTTGCCGGTGGCGGCGGTCGGCCACATGACGCGGTAGCCGTCGAGAAGCTCGAGCATCGTGCGAATGTTGGTCTCGATCTCGCCGGTGGTGTCGTAGCCGTAGGAGCGGGCGGCGTCCGCGTTGGCCGCGTCATTGACGCCGGTGGCGATCACCCAGCAGGTGTCCTCACCGGGCACGCCCATGTTTTGGAGCTGCTGGACGGACTCGATGGCAGACGGATAGTTTTCGCCGTTGCCGCTAAACCCTTGGTTGGTGGCGCGAGCGCCGAAGACGCTCGTCTCGACGCTGTCCGCCCCGGCGTCCAGGTAGCGGTCGATCGCGGTTTCCGCGCCCTCGGGGAGCTGGCCGGGGTCGAACATGCCGATTGAGGTGGAATCGCCCACGTGGATGACCTGGCCGCAGGCGGTGGTGACGTCTGCGGCCTGGTCGCTCCACGACGCCGCCTGCTCAGTGGTAGTCATAGATTCGGTCGTTTCCTCGGCCTCCTGTTCCCTGTGACCGCTGCTCTTCGCGGAGTTGGGCAGCGCCATCGCCGGCTTCGCGGGGCTGCCGGTGTCCGTGGCGAACAGGGCGGGGATGCCGATGGCGATCACGCTGATCAACGTCACCGTGGACCCCAGCGATACTGGGCGCAGCGCCTGCAGCGGCTTCGTCTTGTACGCCTTGAGTGGGCCGAACACACCGTGGCGGCGGATCGGGTTTTCAAACAGGGTCCAGCTGAGCGCTGCGAGCGCCACAGACAAACCGACGGTGAGCACGGAGGCCCAGAACAGGTGCTCCTGCAGCCACGTATCCGGCATGAAGTAGATGACCGGCATGTGCCACAGGTAGATGCCGTAGGAGCGTTCGCCGATCCAGCGCAGCGGCTCCCAGCCGAGGATCGCGGGCCAGGGGCCGCGCGTGCCCAAAACGGCGTAGATGGCCAGGACAGTCGCCGCGTTGAGCAGGAGGATGCCACCCTTGTACAGGAACATGTTCTCCTGGGCGACCACCATGCTCAGCGCGATGATGCCGGCAAAGCCGACTGCGCCGACGAGCGTGCCGGCCACCGGTGAAGCAGCCACCTGCTTCCCGGCGTTGCGGCGCGCAGCGACGATGATGGCGAGCGCCGCGCCCAACAGCAGGCCGCCGGCGCGGGTGTCGGTGCCCTCGTAAATGCGGGTCGGGTCCACGTCGGGTGTGGCCAGTGCCCACATCCACCCGAAGGAGGCGGCGGCGAGGAGGACGGTGGCGGTGGCGACGAACCAGGGGCGGCGCAGCACCTTGAGCAGGACCCAGAGCAGGAGCGGCCACAGGAGGTAGAACTGCTCCTCGATGGCAAGCGACCACATGTGGTCGAGCGGGCCGGGCCCGTTGAACTGGTCAAAATAGGACGTCCCGGTGGCGATGTTGTGCCAGTTGTTCACGTAGAACACCGAGCTGATGGCCTCGAAGGCGCGGTCGCGCAGGTGCTCGGCGTCGAAGGCGACCGAGAGGAGCAGGACCGTCAGGACGGTGGCCAACATCGCCGGCGCGAGACGACGGAACCGGCGTAGCCAGAAGGTGCCCAGGTGCAGCGAGTTGTCGCGCAGGTGGCCGTTCATCAGGTTGAGCGTGATGAGGTAGCCGGAGAGCGTGAAAAAGACGCCGACGCCGAGTAGCCCACCGCCAAAGCCCGGGAGGTTCAGGTGGTACGCAATGACCAACAGCACCGCGATCGAGCGGAGCCCGTCGAGCGCAGGGACATACCGGGTTGAGCCGTGAATTGGGCGCGGCATAGGGGAGGCCTTCCGACTAGCTGTTAAAACAATGGCAGTGTAGTCGGAAAAGGATTAAATTTACTATTTGAGCCACGCGAACCCGCTGCATAAAAAGCTTCCCCACCAGGACTCGAACCTAGAATGACGGTACCAAAAACCGTAGTGTTGCCGATTACACCATGGGGAATGACAAGAAGATAGTCTAGCGTATTGCGCGCGATTCCATAAAATGTCTCCAGCGGTGAGGCCTCGACGGGTGCGGGCCGCGCGGACGTAAAGTAGTACGCATGGCTCGTCAGCGAATGACCGGCAAACAGCGCCGGGACCAACTCATTGCCGTGGGCTGCGCCGCCTTCGCGGAGCGCGGCCTCGACGGCATCTCGGTGGAGGAGCTCGCCAGCCGGGCCGAGGTGTCCAAGCCGGTCATCTACGAGCACTTCGGCGGCAAGGAGGGGCTCTACCGCGCCGTCATCGACGTGGAGATGCAGAAGCTGGAAACGCGGATCTCCGCGGTGATCCAGGATGGGCGGTGGCGCGAGCGCATCGAGAAGGGGGTGGTCGCGGTGCTGGAGTACGTCGAGGAGGAAACCGACGGGTTCATCATTATCGTCCGCGGCCAAGCGCCGGGGGAGGAGCCCACTTACACCACACTGCTCAGCCGCGTCACCTCGCAGGTCTCCGCGCTGTTGGCGCAGGCGTTCCGCCAGCGTGGATTAGATGACTCGGTTGCGGCGTTGTACGGTCAGGCGCTGGTCGGCACGGTTTCCAACACCGCGCTGTGGTGGCTGGACGAGCGCCAGCCGGACAAGTACACCACCGCCGCCCATATCGCCAACATGTGCTGGAACGGGCTCCGCGGCCTGGAGGCGCAGCCCCACATCGTGCCGTGTGAACTTTCGGCTGCGGGTGGGGGCGGAGAAGGTGGCGTCGAGAAGCACTACAAGCCCACGGATGGGGAGAAGGACGAATGACACAGGACACCGTGCCCGCGCTTGGCGGGCTGCTCACCATGGCCATGACCGACCCCAAGCTCAAGGGGCTGGTGGCCAACGTGGGGATGGATTCGCTGCACGTGACGGGGCTGGACCAGGCGCGCGCCTGGGCAGCCGGGGCGATCGCGCGCGAGGTGCCGCTGCTGCTCATTACCGCCACGGGGCACGAGGCGGAGGACCTCGCTGCGGAGCTCAAGGCGCTGCTCGGCGAGGCGAAGGTGGGGCATTTCCCCGCCTACGAGACGCTGCCGCACGAGCGGCTCTCGCCTGCGCCGGACGTTGTGGGGCGGCGCTCGAAGGTGCTGTGGGAGATGCCGCGGGTGATCGTGGCCGCCGCGCGCGCCGCGTGCCAGCCCGTGCTCCCCGCGACGGAGCCGATCCGGATCGAAGCCGACCGCGAGTACGACTTTTCCCAGCTCACCGAGCAGATTTCCCTGTTCGGCTACGAGCACGTGGACATGGTGGCCAAGCGCGGCGAGTTTGCCACCCGCGGCGGCCTCATCGACATTTTCCCCACCACCGCCGAGCAGGCCGTCCGCATCGAATTCTGGGGCGATGAGGTCACCGACCTGCGCAGCTTCTCCGTCGCAGACCAGCGCGCCATCGACGAGGTCGCGGCCGTCGAGGTGTTCCCCGCCAGGCAGTTGCTTATCGACGCCACCGTGTCCGCCAAAGCCGACGAGCTTGCCAGGAAGTTCCCGTCCAACCCGACCTTGGTGCAGCTGCTCACCCGCGTGTCCGAGGGCATCCACGCCGACGGCATGGAGGCGCTCATCCCCGCGCTCACTGAGCAAAAGTACGCGGCGCTGCCGGAGCTGATGCCGTCCGGCGCGATCGTGATGGTGACCTCTCCGGAGAAGGTGCGCACCCGCATCGCCGACCTGGAGGCCACTGACCACGAATTCCTCGAGGCCGGCTGGGAGGCGGCCGCCATGGGCGCCGAGGGACCCGTCGCCGTGGAGGGCCTCGACCTGTCCGCGTCCTCCTTCCGTTCCTACGAGTCGCTGGAGGTTTCCGCGCGCAACGCGGGGGCGGCGTGGTGGACCTTCGCGCCGCCCGGCATGTTCGCCGCGGACGACACGGAGACGCTCCCGCTCGAGTTCGAGCCCGCGCCCGCGCCGAAGGGCGACCCGAAGGAGATTGAGAAGCTCTACGCCACCCTGAAGCTGCACGTGCAGCAGAACCACGGCAAGGTCGCCTTTGTCGCCCCGGCGAAGGGCTCAGTGGAGCGCACCGCGGAGCGCCTGCGCGAGCACGGCGTCTCCGCGCGCATCGCCACGCCGGGGCTCGAGCCCGTCGACGGCGCCGTGACCCTCTACCAGGCGCTCAGCCACGCGGGCATGGTGTTCCCGGGTCCGAACCTGGTCGTGGTGACCGAGACGGACGTGACCGGCAACAGGGTCGGCGACATCGCCGGCGCCAAGCGCCGCGCCCCGCGCCGCCGCAACCGCGTCGACCCGCTCGCGCTCACGCCGGGCGACTTTGTCGTCCACGACACGCACGGCATTGGCAAGTTTGTGAAGATGGCCGAGCGCACCATCAAGACGGGCGACGAGGACTCGCGGCGCGAGTACATCGTGCTGGAGTACCAGCCCGCCAAGCGCGGCCAGCCCGGCGACCAGCTGTGGGTCCCCATGGAATCGCTGGACCTGCTGAGCAAGTACACCGGCGGCGAGGCCCCGCGCGTGAGCAAGATGGGTGGCTCGGACTGGAAGAACACGAAGCGCAAGGCCCGCGCGGCCGTGCGCGAGATCGCCGGCGAGCTCATCGAGCTCTACGCCAAGCGCCAGGCCGCGCCGGGCCACGCCTTCGCCCCGGATACGCCCTGGCAGCAGGAGATGGAAGACGCGTTCCCGTTCGTGGAGACGGAGGACCAGATGGCGGCCATCGACGCGGTCAAGGACGACATGGAGAAGCCGACGCCGATGGACCGCGTCATCGTCGGCGACGTCGGGTTTGGCAAGACCGAGGTAGCCGTCCGCGCCGCGTTCAAGGCCGTGCAGGACGGCAAGCAGGTCGCGGTACTCGTGCCGACGACGCTGCTGGCCCAGCAGCACTACAACACCTTCGCCGGACGCATGGACGGCTTCGGGGTGACGGTCCGCGAGCTGTCCCGCTTCACCTCGGCCAAGGAGGCGAAGGAGATCACGGGCGGGCTTGCCGACGGCTCCGTGGACGTAGTCATTGGCACCCACCGCCTGCTCACCACCGGCGTGCAGTGGAAGAACCTCGGCCTGATCATCGTGGACGAGGAGCAGCGCTTCGGCGTGGAACACAAGGAGCACATCAAGGCCCTCAAATCCCACGTGGACGTGCTCACCATGACGGCGACGCCGATCCCGCGCACCCTGGAGATGAGCCTGACCGGCATCCGCGAGATGACCAGCATCACCACGCCGCCGGAGGACCGCCACCCGGTGCTCACTTACGTGGGCCCACAGGAGGACAAGCAGGTTGCCGCGGCGATCCGACGCGAGCTGCTGCGCGACGGCCAGGTCTTCTACATCCACAACAAGGTCTCCGACATTGAGAAGACCGCCCGCACCCTGCGCCAGCTCGTGCCGGAGGCCCGCGTGGTGGTGGCCCACGGGCAGATGAGCGAGCAGGTGCTCGAGCAGACCGTGCAGGGCTTCTGGGACCGCGAGTACGACGTGCTGGTGTGCACCACCATCGTGGAGACCGGCCTGGACATCGCCAACGCGAACACGCTCATCGTGGAAAATGCCCAGAACATGGGCCTGTCGCAGCTGCACCAGCTGCGCGGGCGCGTGGGGCGCTCCCGCGAGCGCGGCTACGCCTACTTCCTCTACCCGAAGGAAAAGACGCTTACAGAGACCTCCTACGACCGCCTGGCCACGATCGCCCAGCACAACGACCTGGGCGCGGGCATCGCGGTGGCGCAGAAGGACTTGGAGATGCGCGGCGCCGGCAACGTGCTGGGCGCCGAGCAGTCCGGCCACATCGCCGGTGTCGGCTTTGACATGTACGTCCGGCTCGTCGGCGAGGCGGTCGAAACGTTTAAGACCATGATGGACGGCGGCACCGTCGACGGCACCGACCAGGGCCCCAAGGAGATCCGGGTCGATTTGCCTGTCGACGCCCACATCCCGGAAACCTACGTCAACGCAGAACGCCTACGCCTGGAGATCTACCGCAAGCTCGCCGAGGCGCGCGAAGAACAGGACCTCGCGCGCGTCACCGAGGAAATGGTGGACCGCTTCGGGCCGATGCCGGTCGAGGTGTCGCGCCTGATGGCCGTGGCGCGGCTGCGCCACCAGGCGCGCAAGGCCGGGGTCTCCGACATCCTGGTGCAGGGCACGCGCATCAAGTTCCACCCCGTGGAGCTGCCGGACTCGAAGCAGGTGCGGCTCAAGCGCCTGTACTCGGGGGCGAACTACCGCGCCGCCGCGAAGACGCTCCAGGTGCCGATGCCGCGCGAGTCGAAGGCCATCAACAGCCCGAATCTGCGCGACGTGGAACTCGTCCAGTGGGTAGCCGACTTCCTGTCCAGCATGTTCGATGTCGAGGAGATTGACGTCAACGGCCCCAAGCCTGCCGGAGGGGAGGGCAAGAAGGGCAAGAAGAAGGTCATCTCGGTCAGCGAGTAAGCAGCCGATTCGGGGAGCCCGAATGGGGCCGGGTACGATGTTTGCCTGTTGCCCCTATAGCCCAATCGGCAGAGGCAGTCGACTTAAAATCGATTCAGTGTGGGTTCGAGTCCCACTGGGGGCACCGATTAGCTCACCGCGTCAACGGCGTCCTGCAGCAGCCGCGTGACCTGCTCCGGGTCCTCGCCGGAACCGGTGATTTGGACAACGGTGTTGCCAAAGCGGCCGTAGACCGTCTCTCCGGTGTAGGACATTGCGCCCTCGACGGTGGTTACGCCGGAGAAGGAATCGTCCGCGCCCTCAAACTTCAGGTCCGACTTCTCGTACGTGTTGTGGGAAGAGACGGCCTGCTCTCCGGTGCCGGACGTGATCGTGATGTCCGTGCAGTCGCCGCTGTAGACGTCGCTGCGCTTCAGCAGATCCTTCGCGTCGTCCTCGTTGCCAAATTCCGCGACGACCAGGTCCACCGACGGACCGCTTTCGGGCATCTCTGCCGGCTTGGACAGCAGGGTGGACTTCGAGTGCTTGGTCATGAGGTTGTCCAGGACCTTGGTCTCGTCTGAGAAGTCGCACTGCGGCGGATCCACGGTGACATCGCTGGGCGTCTCCATCGACTGGTCGTCGCCGCCCATCTGCTCGTAGAGCGCATTCAGGTCCGTTTCCTCCGCGGTGGGGTACTGCTCCTTAAACGCGGCGATGACCTTGTTGGCTTCCTCGCCGTACTCGGCGGGCGGCTCGCCGGTGCCTCGGTCTTCCGCCGGCGCAGCTTCCACGGGACTCTCAGTGCTCTCAGACGCTGGGGACTCCTGCGATGCCGTTGCGCTCGTGTCGGTGCTGGTCGAGTCATCGGCCGAGCAGCCGGCAAGCGCCAGGCCCACCGAGGTCAGCAGTGTCGCGGCAATTACGGTGTGTCGTTTCATGCGCCCGACCATACGTGATCGACGCCGTCAGGCGGTAGGTAAAGGCCCAGAACTTTTGTCGCCGCGGAGCCGTTTCACCACGTTCTCGGCAGAAATGAGGCACATCGGCACGCCTACCCCCGGCACCGTCGTCGCGCCCGCATAGTAGAGGTCGTCCAGTGTGCGAGACGCGTTGCGCCCGCGCAGAAACGCCGACTGCCGCAGCGTGTGCGCCGGGCCGATCGCGCCTCCGGACCACGCGCGGTAGCGGTCCGCGAAGTCTGCGGGCCCGACCGTCTTATGCACGACGATCCGCTCGCGCAGGTCCGGGATGCCGCACCACTCCGCGATCTGCGTCAGGGCAGCGTCGGCGATCGCTTCGACGCTTGTCGACGCCCCGCCTCCGTACGCATCTCCGCCCCCAACATCCGTCTGGGCGGGCACCGGGACGAGAACGAAGAGGTTCTCGTGCCCCTCGGGCGCCGTGCCGGGGTCCGTGGCCGACGGCTTGGATACGTAGATTGAGCGCGAGGCGCCCAGGGGACGCGCGTTGACGGGGCCGTCGAACACCGCGTCAAAGTCCGTGCCCCACTCGCGGCTGAACAGCAGGTTGTGGTGCGCCAGCTGGGGCAGTGCTCCGCGCACCCCCAGGGTGAGCAGGACGGCGCTGACCCCGGGGTTGCGCTTGGCAAAGTAGGGCTCGTCGTAGGTCCTCTTGTCCGCCGGGAGCAGGCGTGTTTCGGTGTGGTGGAGGTCGGCGGCGGAGACGGTGGCGTCGAAAAGCAATTGCTCCGTGCCAACGCGCACGCCCGTGGCGCGGCCGCCGGAGTGCGTGATGGCGGTGACCTCCGTGCCGAGGCGGAAGCGGACGCCCTGCTCGCGGGCGATGCGGTAGATGGCGTCGACGACGGCGGCGAATCCGCCCAGCGGGTAGCGCACGCCCTGGGTGAGGTCGGTGTGGCTCATCAGGTGGTAGAGCGACGGGGTCTTCGACGGGTGCGACGACAGGAACACCGCCGGATAGGTGAGCATCTGGCGCAGGCGGACATCGCTGAAGCGGCGCGCCACGAAGCGGTCGAGCGGGGTGGTGAGGAACCTGGCCAGGTCGGCGTAGCCGGCGCGCACCTCCGGCGCGAGGAACGCGGCGGGGGAGGAGAATGTGGTGTAGAGGAAGTGGCGCAACGCCAGGTCGTAGGTGCGCTCGGCGGAGTCGAGGTATTCGGTGAGTTTCGCGCCCGCGCCGGGCTCAATGGACTCAAAAAGCGCCGCAGCGCGCGCGGGGTCCGCGGGGACGTCGAGTGGCGCCTGCCCCTCGGGGAACAGGCGGTACGCGGGGTCCAGCGGAACGAGGTCGAGCAGCTCCTCCGTGCGGTAGCCAAAGAGCGCGAAGAAGTGGTCAAACGCGTCCGGCATGAGGTACCAGGACGGGCCCATGTCGAAGCGGAACCCGTCGAAGGTTTCCTCCCCGGCCCGCCCGCCGACTGCGTCCAAGCGCTCGAAGACGGTCACCTCGTATCCCTCGCGGGCCAGGAGCGCGGCGGTGGCGAGGCCGGCGAACCCGGCGCCGATCACGGCTGCGGTTGGTGACGAGGCTGAAGTGGACACGGGAAGTACACCTTTCTTTTCGAGGGGGCTAGAAGGCCTAGAGAGCAGTGTATCCGCCGTCGACGAGGTGGTAGGAGCCGTTGACAAAGGAGGCTTCGTCGCTGAGCAGGAAGCGGACCATGGCTGCGACCTCCTCAATGATGTGCCGCGATGTCGTCGTAGGCCGCTAACGCCACCTTGCGGGATGTCTGTACATCCACCATCGGCCCAGGATAGGCGGGGGTACTCACCTCGGGTACCCAGCGGCTGACGTACGCGCCGTCACGGTCGAACTTCTGCTGCTGCGTGAGCGGATTGAAGATACGGAAGTACGGCGCGGCGTCGTCCCCGCAGCCCGCGACCCATTGCCAGTTGAAGGGGTTGGAGGCCACGTCGGCGTCGACAAGCGGCACGCCCGTCTCCCCGCGCTGTCAGCGGGCGAGCTGCTCGAGGTGTTGCGCATCGGGGTCCATCTCTGGGTGCGCGACCGCGTGCCATACGGTCGCCGGGGGTGCAGTGCGCCGCAAGCGTTGCGCTCGACTCGGGCTCGTCCACGCTTGTCGACGCCCCCTCGACCCCCTCCAATCCCTCAACGGCAGGGGCGGGTGTGGGGGACGGAGGGGCGTCGAGAAGCATGCCCTGTGCCTTCTTGGAAAAGGGCGTGAATACGCGGTAGGGCGTGCCGGATCCAGTGCGGACCTCCCAGGGCTCGGTGAGCAGGAAGTCGGGGTGTGAGACCGCGCCGGTGGCCTCCTTGACCTGCGCGTCGATGTCGGTGAGGTGGTAGCGGCGGTTCCACGTCACCGCGCCGCCCAAGCAAGCGCCGCATTGTCGTGCAGGCGCAGGTCATCGCGGAACCACATGAGGGTGGTGGGGGCGTCTGCTTCGTGGCTCATTGCACCGATGCTCGTGCGGTTTAGCGCTGTGTATCCACGACGTGCAACTCGAGCGGGGCGGTGACGAGCCGGTACGTCCCCGGTTCCGCGTCCAGTTTGGCCAGGATTTCGTTGCGCACGTCCGGGGAGGTGGGCACGCGCAGACCGTCCTCCTCTGCAGTGATGGCTCCTGGGAGGTCGGGGTCGAACAGCAGCCAGTTGTGCTCTGCGACCAGGGCGAAAGGCCTGCCGAAGGGGAGGCGGTGGCGCATGGCGCGCAGGATCGCGCGGGCGCCGTCGACGGAGACGTCGATACGCCCGGTGCCCTCGACGCCGAGCAGCCGCGACTCGACGGCGCCCACGGTCGATCCCTCGCGGGCGGTGGCCGCGGCGACAATGCGGCGGGCGGCGCGGTGCGTGGCTACATCCGCGCGCGCCGGATCGCTCAGCCCGAGGGGGAACGTGTCTCCGAGTACGCCCGTGAACTTCAGCGGGTCCCACGCCAGCGCGTCCTCGAGGTCGCGCGCGGTCAATCCCACGGCGTAGGTGAAGCGGACCACGGCCAGGCGCGAATCGACGACGCCAAGCAGCGGGTCCGCGACGAAGCTGAACGCGGAAAGCCGCGCGCCATCTGCGACCGGCGCGTGGAAGTCGAAGTAGTGGCCGGGCTCGATGGGGCGGCCAGTCCTCCGGATGTGGCGGACCAACCGGCCCAGCACCGCCGCGGGCCAACCCGGGGGAAGCGGCGCGCCGGCTGGGGGAACCCGGAGCGTCAGCTCGGTGTGCGTGCCGGCGAGCGGGAGCGAGGAGCGCACCGGCGCCAGACCGAACGTGCTGAACAGGTAGTGGTCCACCGGGTGGCTGATCCGGAAGGCCAGGATTTCCACGTCCCCGTACTGCGCAGCAAACGGGTGCGCATCCCCCGTGAGCTCGAGCAGCCGCTCGCGCACGGCGTCGCCTACCGCGGCGGGGCGAAACCGTTGCTGGTGGGCGCGGGAAAACAGCTCCGGCGCGCCCCATTCGGGCAGATGCATACTCACACTTTAGGCCCGTGTGCCGGGAGCTTCATACGCGGATGGGAACTATCTGGGAAGGTGGGGCGTTACATAAGGTGACACGGACGATGGACAAGGAAAGGAATGGAAACCAGATGCGAAGTAGCAATCCGGTACTGAAGAACTTGCCCCAGGCCCAGCAGCAGGGCTACGGATACGGAAACAACGAGCACACCCCCTACGGTGGCGTCCAGACTGAAGCTGGGCAGGCCCCGCGGGCCCCGCAGGACTCACAGCGCCCGATGACGGTGGATGACATTGTGTCGAAGACCGGCATCACCCTCGCGGTGATCGTCGCGTTCGCCGCGGTGAATTTCGCCCTGTGCATGGGCGTGAACCAAGGCATCGGCATGATCCTGACGTTCGTCGGCGGTATCGCCGCGTTCATCACTGTGCTGGTCCACTCGTTTTCCAAGAGCTTTGGCTCGCCGACCGTCACGCTGCTCTACGCGGCGTTTGAAGGCCTGTTTGTCGGCGGCTTCTCCTTCCTCATCGGCGGGACGGCCGGTGAGCTCATCTTCCAGGCAATCCTGGGCACGATCGGCGTGTTTATCGGCATGCTGTTTGTCTACCGCACTGGCGCGATCCGCGTCACCCCGCGCTTCAACCGCGCACTGACTGGCATGATCTTTGGTGTCGCCATCCTCGCGCTGGGCAACTTCCTGCTCGCCATGTTCACCGGTATCAACCCGCTGCGTGGTGACGGCGTGATGGCCATCATCTTCAGCCTCGTCTGCATCGTGATCGCCTCGCTGTCCTTCCTGCAGGACTTCGACCTGGCCGACAAGCTGGTGCGTTCCGGTGCGCCGGCAAAGGAGGCATGGGGCGTCGCCCTCGGCCTGGCAGTGACGCTCATCTGGCTCTACACCGAGATTCTGCGCTTCCTGTCCATCTTCAATGATGATTAATCACTGAATACCAAACGCGCCCGGCCCGCACCTTGCAAGGAATCAAGGTTGCGGGCCGGGCGCGTTTCGCGTGCCCTGAGGCGGGGCGAAGTTACATGTCGCGCTCCGGGTACACCTGCGCGCCGTCCACGGTGATCGTGGTGTAGGCCAGTACGCCGTTGACAACCTCCGGTTCGGACAGGGAGACGGCGATGTCCTCCGGCTCCTGGCCCGGGGCCACGCGGGTGCCGGTGCCGGTAGCGGCGTCGGCCTCCCAGGAATCCCAGACGATGTCGCGCAGCAGGTTGCCCTGGTCGGTGCAATCCAGCACCAGCTCGGTCGGGCGCTCCAGCTCGACGGCGCCGCAGTTGGCGATGGTGGGGGTGCCGTCAGAGGCCGTGATAGTGGTCGGCTGCGCGGATGCGGTGCCAGACGCGGTAGCGGTGCCGGATGCAGCTGCGGTGCCGGACGGGGTCGCGCCGTAGGAAGCCAGCGAATCCGGGTCCTGGCTCTTCGCCGTGTCGACCTTCTCGGCGGAGTCAACCTGGTGCGGCGGGTGGCAGGCGGAGAGGGAAACTGCTGCCACGGCGAGCATGCCGGCCGCGGCCTTACGGGAAACGGAAATCACAGGTTTGATCCTTCAGTTAGTTCTAAGAGCGTGCAATAAAGCGGGGATGAGGCTGCGTGCTAGTGGTACTAGTCGCGCGGCGTGGAAGCCTTAACAGAATCATACGGCTCCGCGGAGAGAATCGTCACCGAAATCTCGCGGCCGTTCGGCGCGGTGTACTTGCGCGTATCGCCCTCGGAGGCGCCGACGACGGCTGCGCCAAGCGGGGAGTTCTCGGAGTAGGTCTCCAGGTCCTTGTTGTCGGTGGATGCAGCGCGGGTACCGATGAGGAAGGTCTCCTTATCGTTCTCGTCGCCGTTGTAGTACACGTGCACGACGGAACCGACGTGCGCGACGCCCTCGATGACGCCAGTGCGCTCGGTGGTGGAGTTGGCCAGCAGTTCGGAGATCTGCTTGATGCGGGCCTCTTCCTGGTCCTGCTGCTCACGAGCCGCGTCGTAGCCCGCGTTCTCCTTGAGGTCGCCCTCCTCGCGGCGCTCGTTGATCTCAGCAGCGATCACCGGGCGGTTATCAATCAGCTGCTGCAGCTCTGCCTCGAGCTTGTCCTTCATTTCCGGGGTGATGTACTGCTTTTGCGTCTCAGCCATGCGGAAAACCCTTCCCTCATACGTCAAAAACGAGCCCGCCTGTTTCCCAGGCCGGGCCCAGTCCGACGGATTACGTGGTCATACTCGTACAAATATACAGGCGGATCTTAACACACTGCCCGCAGGCTACCGGGCCGCGTAGTAGGCGCTTTCCGCGTCCATATAGTCCGGAATCTTCTCCGAGCACCCGTAGACGCGCCCCGACGCGAGATCGCCGCGCACCGGCATGTTAACGGCGAGTCGCTCCATTTCCTCGCCCCCCGCGGGGATGACCACTTCACGGCGACCGATCTCCGCGTGGTGGTAGTCCACCGCGGTGACGATGCAATAGGACGGCACGTCAGTATCTTCGCGGGTCACGTCGATCCACAGCCGCGAGGTCGAGTCATCGACCTTCTCCTGCGAAATGAAATCTGCGCTGATCGGCTGCGCGGACCGCTCGCTCATCACGCGTGCCACGGCAAAAATGGCAAAACCCACCAGCAGCACCGCAGCGATCGCCATGATGCGCCCGGGCAGTTTGCTTGTCGACGCCCCCGTGCCCCCTCCGTACCGCGTCCGCGAAGTACCGCCGTTGCCTGGTGCTGCGGGTGCATTCGAGGTAGTGGACACGGCGGCGACCTCTCCTTCTGGGTTAGCGGCGCGGGAGCGAACGATTGCTTCGCACTTGATGGTACTAAGATGGGCCGGAGTTGAAGCACTGCCCCCTACAAAAGTTGGAGTTCTCGTGACTGGTTTGCGGCTGATGGCAATCCACGCACACCCGGACGACGAATCGTCTAAGGGCGCGGCGACGATGGCGAAATACGCGGCAGAAGGCAATCGCGTCAAGGTGGTCACCTGCACTGACGGCCGCCGGGGCGACATTTTGAACCCAGCCATGGATCGCCCGGGGGTGCTGGACAACCTCATCCAGGTCCGCGAGCAGGAGATGGCCCGCGCGGTTGACGCACTCGGCGTCGAGCACGAGTGGATGGGCTACCAGGACTCCGGGCTGCCGGAAGGGGACCCGCTGCCCCCGTTGCCAGAGGGTTCGTTCGCCGTGCAGGATCCGGTGGAGGTGGCGGCCAAGCTGGTGGCGTCGATACGCGCATTCCGGCCGCACGTCATTATCACCTACGACGAAAACGGTGGCTACCCGCACCCGGACCACATCATGGTGCACACGATTTCCATGTTGGCCTGGGAAAAAGCGGGTGATCCGGAGTTTGCGCCCGAGGCGGGTGAGCCGTGGACGCCGCTGAAGCTGTATTACAGCCACGGGTTTATCCTGCAGCGGATGCGTCTGCTGCAGGAGCGACTCTACGCGCAGGGCAAGCCGAGCCCGTACGAGCTGATGATTGCGCGCTGGGAGCAGAACCAGGCCGACGTGATGAGCCGCGTGACCACGCAGGTGGAGTGCGGCGAGTACTTCGCGCAGCGCGAGGCGGCGCTCACCGCGCACGCCACCCAGATCGACCCGGCCGGCGCGTTTATGGCCAGCTCGGTGCAGGACCAGCGAGACGCCTGGCCCACCGAGGAGTTCGAGCTCGCGCAGACCAGGGTGAAAACGCACTTGCCGGAGGACGACCTGTTCGCCGGCATCGAAGAGGAGGCCGCGAAATGAGCATTGGGTTCACAGCATCGTTGACCGCGTCCGCGGTGAACGCGTCGAGCTACGTGCTCGCGCAGGCGCCCGCGGAGACCCCGGTGGGGCCGGACTTTGGCAAGGCATCGCCAATCGGCCTGCTCATCCTGGTGGTGCTGGCCGTGGTGATCCTCTCGCTCGGGTTTGCCTTCCACCGCCGCTACTCGCGGTTCCGGCGCCGCCAGCAGTTTGCCGAGGCGCACGGAATTGACCCGTTCGACCAGGAGGCGCTGGACGCCGCGATGCGCGAGGCCGGCGTGCTGGACCTCGGGAAGAAGCGTATTTTCTAAGCGCGAGCGCGCCACATGAGTAGAGTGAGGACTGTGACGTTGCTGGAGAAGGTGCTGTACCCGCTGTACGAGCTGCGCTTGAAGCGCGAGCTGCGCGGCAAGAAGCGGCCCAAGCATATCGCTGTGATGGCGGACGGGAACCGTCGGTGGGCGCGCGAGGCCGGGCTGACCGACATCTCCCAGGGGCACCGGGCAGGCGGCGCGAAGATCGGCGAGCTGGTGCGCTGGTCCGCGGAAATGGACGTTGACGTGGTCACGCTCTACCTGCTCTCCACGGAGAACCTCCAGCGCACCTCCGAAGAGGTGGAGCTGCTCTTTGACATCATTTCTGACGTGATCGAGGACCTCGCGACGGAACACTATTCGTGCCGCGTGCGCCTCGTCGGCCACCTTGACCTGCTGCCGCCGGACGTGGTGGAGCGCATGCAGCGCTCCGCGGAGTCAACCACGGGGAAGGCGGGGCTGACCGTCAACATCGCCGTCGGCTACGGCGGGCGCCAGGAAATCGTGGACGCGGTGCGTTCCCTCATCCGGGACGAAGCCGCCCGCGGCACCACGACAGACGCGCTGGCCGAGGCGGTCACGGTGGACTCGATCGGGGAGCACCTCTATACCTCGGGTCAGCCGGACCCCGACCTGGTCATCCGCACCTCGGGCGAGCAGCGGCTGTCCGGGTTCCTGCTCTGGCAGGCCGCCTACTCCGAAATCTGGTTTACGGATACCTACTGGCCCGCGTTCCGCAAGATCGACTTCCTGCGCGCGCTGCGCGAGTACTCCCAGCGGTCGCGTCGGTTCGGGAAGTAGGGGGCGCTGACAAGCGCTACAGCTTGCGCATGCGCACGCGCTGTACCGTATGGTCGAAGCCCTTGCGCAGCACAAGCGAGGCGCGGGGGCGCGTGGGCAAGATGTTTTCCACCAGGTTCGGCAGGTTGATGGTCTGCCAGATTTCGCGGGCGCGGTGGGTCGCCTGGGCATCATCAAGCTGGGCGTAGTCGGCGAAGTGGGCGCCCGGCTCGCGGAACGCGGTGTGGCGCAGCTTGAGAAAGCGCGAGATGTACCAGTGCTCGATGTGCTCGACCGAGGCATCCACGTAGATGGAGAAGTCGAACAGATCCGAGACCATGAGCGTGGGGCCGGTCTGGAGGACGTTGAGGCCCTCGAGGATGAGGATGTCGGGCTGGCGGACCTCGATGTACTCACCGGGCAGGATGTTGTACGCCGTGTGCGAGTAGATGGGCGCCTTGACCACGGGCTGGCCGGACTTGACCTCGGTGACGAAGCGCATGAGGTTGCGGCGATCGTAGGATTCCGGGAACCCCTTGCGCGACATGAGGTTGCGCTCCTGGAGCACCTCGGTGGGGTAGAGGAACCCGTCCGTGGTGATCAGGTCCACGCGGGGATGCGACTCCCAGCGCTGCAGCAGGAGTTGGAGCACGCGCGCAGTGGTCGACTTGCCCACGGCCACCGAACCGGCCAGGCCGATGATGAATGGGACGTGGCCGGGGTCGCCGCCGATGAAGGTCTCGGTGGCGTTGGTGAGCTTCTGGCGGGCGCGGACCTGGAGGTGGATGAGACGCGATAAGGGGAGGTAGATGTCCTCGACCTCCTGCAAGTCAAGGTTTTCGCCGATACCGCTGAGCTTCTCCGCCTCCTCGGCGGTGAGCACCTGCGGCATCGCCGCGCGGCGCTCGCGCCAATCCTGGCGGTGGAAGTCCAGATAGGGGCTTGAGTCCGCTCCCCGTACACCTTGAGCCATGGGGTCCATTGTTCCACTCGCTGGAGCAATGCTCGCGCTCAGGGCAGGGATTGAAGAGGACCGAAAGTTGCCCCCGTGGGCGTGGGGTGACGTTTATACTGCTAGGAAGTCACCGCGTTGCGGGGATATTGCCATCGAAACTTGAACCATTGAAAGGACCCGGAGCACGTGTCTGAAGACTTCCGTTACCAGGACCTCGCCACCTTCGACCCCGAAGTACACGAGGCCATCGTCAACGAGCTGAGCCGGCAGCGCAACACCCTGGAGATGATCGCGTCCGAGAACTTCGTGCCGCGCGCCGTCCTGCAGGCACAGGGCTCTGTGCTGACCAACAAGTACGCCGAGGGCTACCCGGGCAAGCGCTACTACGGCGGCTGCGAGCACGTCGACGTGGTGGAGGAACTAGCCCAGGAGCGCGCGAAGCAGGTGTTCGGCGCGAAGTTTGCCAACGTGCAGCCGCACTCGGGCGCGCAGGCGAACGCCGCCGTCCTCATGGCGCTGGCGGAGCCGGGCGACACGATCTTGGGCCTGAGCCTGGCGCACGGCGGCCACCTCACCCACGGCATGAAGATCAACTTCTCCGGCCGTCTTTACAACGTCGCGGCCTACGAGGTGGAGCAGGACACCCACACCATCGACATGGCGAAGCTGCGCGAGCAGGCGCGCGAGGTCAAGCCGAAGGTGATCATCGCCGGCTGGTCCGCCTACCCGCGCCACGAGGATTTCGCCGAGTTCCGCTCCATCGCGGACGAAGTCGGCGCGTACCTGTGGGTCGACATGGCGCACTTTGCGGGCCTGGTTGCCGCCGGGCTGCACCCGTCGCCGGTGCCGTACGCCCACGTCGTGTCCTCCACGGTGCACAAGACCATCGGCGGCCCGCGCTCCGGCTTCATCCTCACCAACGACGAGGACCTGAACAAGAAGCTCAACTCCGCGGTCTTCCCCGGCCAGCAGGGCGGCCCGCTGATGCATGTGGTGGCGGCCAAGGCGACCGCGTTCAAGATCGCCGGCATGCCGGAGTTCAAGGACCGTCAGGAGCGCACCATCGAGGGCGCGCGCATCCTCGCCGACCGCCTCACCCAACCGGATGCGAAAGAGGCCGGCGTGGACGTCGTCTCCGGCGGCACCGACGTGCACCTGGTCCTCGTGGACCTGCGCAACTCCAAGATGGACGGCCAGCAGGCGGAGGACCTGCTGCACAGCGCGGGCATTACCGTGAACCGCAACGCTGTGCCGTTCGACCCGCGCCCGCCGAAGGTCACCTCCGGCCTGCGCATCGGCACCTCCGCGCTGGCCACCCGCGGCTTTGGCAAGGAGGACTTCACCGAGGTCGCAGAGATTATTGCGGAGGCCCTGATCAAGGGCGAGGCTGCCGACACCGAGGCCCTGCACGCGCGCGTCGACGCACTGGCGGAGAAGTACCCGCTCTACCCGGGCCTCGAAGACTGGAAGATGCTCTAGGGCGCTAGTTGTCGCTGCGCTGCTCGGCGTGCGCCGCGCGGGCCTCGCGCAGCCACTCCGGCTGGTCTGCCAGCAGCTCGCTGATCTCCTTGGAGGTCAGCGGGCGGTCCATCTCGTGCTTCTTCAGCGCGGTGATGGAAATGCCCAGCTTGCGGGCGACCTCGGGGCGGGGGTGCGGCCCGTTGTGGCGCAGCTCCTGCAGCCACTCGGGTGGATTCTGCTGGAGCTCTCGCAGCTCAGCGTGGGTAACCGACCCGTCCTGAAACTCCTGCGGGGTGGCGGGCAGATACACACCGAGCTTCTTCGCGGCGGTTTCCGGCTTCATGGCCGTGCTGGACGGCGTCTCATTGCTCATGCTGCACACGGTAGCATTCTGGGCATGCTCTCCCTCGTCTTCGTCACAGGTTCCGCGCCCAGCAAATGGATCCGGCGCTATCAGGAGGCCACGGGGGACTCCGTCGAGGCCATCGATGCCGCCGACCCCTGGGCAGTGCTTATCGACGCCCCCTCTTCCCCACCCACCGTCGCCCTGCTCCGCCTCCCGGACCCGCGCCTCGACGCCGCGAGCGAGGACTTCCACATGGTCCGCCTCTACGAGGAAGCCCCCGGGGTCGCCGTGCCCAAGGACTCCGTGTACGCGGAGGTGGGGGAGCAGGTCGCGGAATCGGACCTCGCCGACGAGTACGTAAACCTGCCGTTTTCGCACCGGCCCGACGTGGACGCGCTGCGCGAAGCGCTGCAGGTCGTCGCTGCGAACGTCGGAGTGGCGTACGGACCGCTGCCGTTGCTCAAGCACCTGTCAAAGAAGCAGGTCGTGCCGCTCGAGGTGGCGGGACCATCGGTCGCGCCGACGCCGATCGCGCTGGTGTGGCGCAAGGACGACGACTGCGACGCGATCCAGGACTTCGTGGGGATCACCAAGGGGCGCTCGGTGCGGTCCTCGCGCGCCAACGCGGCCCAGAAGAGCCATAAGAGCCACAAGAAGCGGAAGAAGGGGAAAGCGATCCAGCCGCGTGGACGGGGAAGGCGGCGCGGACGGAACTAGTGCGGGATGTGCACACTTTTTGTTTGCTATCCATGGGGATGGTGCAGGATTCTGCAAGGGGAGCGGGAGATTTTACCCCCGTTCGGGTGGGGTAAAACGGCGTGGGAATGTATAGCTTGCATAATGGTCACGTCACGTAAACGACACAACGAAAGGTTTTGTTTATGAGCATCTCCCGCAAGATCGTCGCTTCCGCAGCTGCGCTGACCCTGGCCACCGGCCTGGTCGCTTGCTCCTCCGACGAGGGCGACAGCGAGAACGGCACCACCGTGGTCGAGGAGACCGCGACCGAGACCGCTACCGCCACCGAGACCGCTGGCGCCGAGGACGGCGCTGAGGGCGAAGACGGCGCTGCAGGCGCGGGCGCTGCTGCCGGCGCTGAGGGTGACACCACCGAAATCGCTACCGCGGACGGCGAGACCGCGATGGTCCCGAACGATCTGGCGGCGGCCATCGATAAGTACGCCGACCCGGCATGGGGCGAGCCGGCTTCCATCGAGGAGACCGCGAACGGCTGGATCGTCTCCTACGACGGCGAGCACTACGTCACCTGGAACGAGAACACCGGCGGCGCGCCGATCTGGGGCGAGATTGCGAACGAGTGGATCAACGGCAACCACGCCGAGACCCTCGGCTTCCCGCTCGAGGCGGAGACCCCGCTGCCGTCCGAGTCTGGCTGGATCCAGGAGTTCGAGCACGGCACCATCGAGTGGACCCGCGGCGACAACGGCGAGTTCGGCCCGATCATCAACCAGCACTAGTCTGGCGTAGCGTTACGCTATAGCTCGCGCCCCATTACCAGGAAAACCCTGGTGGTGGGGCGTTTTTCGTGCGCGGTTTGCGCGCTACTTCGAAGGCCATGACAATAGTGCGCATGGCCAAAAACGGTTTAAATATTCGTCCGATCCGCCCTGAGGACTACCCGCAGGTCCGTGAGATCTATGAGATGGGCTTGAGCACTGGAAACGCCACCTACGAGACGAAGGGGCAGACGTGGGAGGCGTTCTCCCGCGGTAAGATCATCGAGACCGTTTTCGTCGCCGTTGATGCGCTTGACGACGACAAGGTGCTCGGTTGGGTTGCCGCGGCGAAGGCGTCGTCGCGAAGCGTGTTCCATGGCGTGGTTGAGGATTCGATCTACACGCACCCCGATTCGCGCGGCATGGGCGTGTCCGGCGCGCTGCTGGACAAGCTGATCGAGACCTGCGTTGCGCTGGACAAGTGGTCGATTCACTCGTGGATCTTCCCGGAGAACACCGGCTCCGCGGGCCTGCACATCTCCCGCGGGTTTGAAAAGATCGGCACCTTCCACCACATGGCGAAGATGACGTACGGCGAGCGCGCCGGCGAGTGGCGCGACTCCGACATATACGAGCTGCTGCTGCCAAAGCCCGACGAAAAGTAGGTCCGAAGAACGCAGAAAAGGAGCCACCCTGGCGAGTGCCAGGGTGGCTCCTTTGTGTTGGTCAGTGGCTCTTCCTAGTCCACAGTTTCCTTCAGCGGATCCTCAGTGATCGGGATGAGCAGGAGGAAGGCGATGACGGCGAGCGGTACGATCATCAGGAAGACCGGGGTGAGGCCGTCGTTGTAGCTGGTCAGCACGACCTCGCGGATCGCGTCGGGCAGCTGCGCCACCTGGTGCGGCGTGAGGTTGCTGCTGCCGCCGCTGAACTGCTGGCCGATCGCCTGCGCCTGCTCGGGCGGCAGCTGTGCCATCGCCTCAGGCATGCGCTCCTCCATGTGGGTGCGCATGTTGTGGATGAACAGCGAGCCAACCAGGGAGGCGCCGATGGAGGAACCGAGCTGGCGGAAAAAGTTGTTCGTCGCCGTCGCGGTGCCGACCATGGCAACCGGGAAGGAGTTCTGCACGATCAGGACCAGCACCTGCATGACCAGGCCGAGGCCGAAGCCGAAGATGAACATGTAGATGCCCAGCATGACCAGCGAGGTCTCGACGGTGAGGCGGGAGAAGAGGAACATGCCGACGGCGGTGATGGCCATACCCACCAGCGGGTACATCTTGTAGCGGCCGGTGCGAGAGATGACAAAGCCGACGGTCATGCCGGTGCCCAGCATGCCCAGCACCATCGGAATCATCATGAGACCCGCGTTCGTCGGGGTCATCTCGTGCACCATCTGCAGGTAGGTGGGCAGGTAGGCGAGTGCGCCGACCATTGCCATCCCGAGCACCGTGCCGGCGGCGGTGGTGAGCGCCATGTTCCGGTTCTTGAACAGGCCCATCGGGATCATCGGGTTCTTCGCACGCAGCTCAACGAAGACGAATGCGACGATGGCAACCACGGCGATAGCGATCGTGGTCAGGATGGTCGTGCTGCCCCACTCGTACTGGGTACCGCCCCATGTGGTGGTGAGGATCAGGCTGGTGGTGCCGATAATCATCAGCACCATGCCGAGCCAGTCGGCGTTAAGCGGGCCCTCGGAACCCTTGCGCAGGCGAAGGACGGAGGCAGAAACCAGCATGGCCAGAATGCCGAGCGGGATGTTCATCCACAGGCCCCAGCGCCAGCCCGGGCCGTCGGTGAACCAGCCGCCCAGGACAGGGCCGAGCACGGAGGCGACGCCGAACATGGCGCCCATAACGCCCATGTACTTGCCGCGTTCGCGGGCGGGGACGACCTCGGCGATGATGGATTGCGAGTTCACCATCATGCCGCCGGCACCAAGGCCCTGCACGGCGCGGCCGATGATAAGCAGCGTCATGGTGTGCGCGAAGCCGCCCAGGGCGGAGCCGATGACGAAGAGGCCGATCGAGCCGACGTAAAACCACTTGCGTCCCAAGCCGTCGCCAAACTTGCCGTTGATCGGCATCGCGATGGTCATGGTGATGAGGAACGCGGAGATGACCCAGCTCATGTGGTCAACGCCGCCGAGTTCGCCGACGATGGTCGGCAGGGCGGTGGAGAAGATCATCTGGCCCATGGAGCTCATCAGCATGGTGAGCAGGAGGGCCGTGAAAATCAGTCCAATGTGTTGCTTTGCACCGCCTTCAACGACGGTGCTCCCGGTTGTTACGCCGGAGTTACCGGATTGTTCCATTTCAGTTCCTTTGTAAACTCAGTAAACATGGCGCCTGCGCGCAGCAGGTTGGCTTTCAGGGTGCCTTCCGGTCGTTCCGGAAGGTGGAGATAGCGGGAGACGGCGAAGAAGAAGATCTCCACAACTGCGTGGATTTCTTCCTCGACCGGTCCGTCGAGCTTTCGGTCTTGCGGATGTTGTGCAAAGTGCTTATCGACGGCACGCCACAATGCCTTCATTGCCTCCCTTTTGCGAACCATCGCGGCGCTCTCAAGCTCCACGTGCTGGTGGAGTAGCTTGCGCCGACGGGCGAGGTGCTCTTGGTCTGCGGCCTCGGGGTGCTCCTCGAGCGACTCGATGATGAGCGCGACAAGGTTGTCCGAGGGCGTTGACGCGATGGCCTCGAGTCCGTCTTCGGTGAGATCGAAGGGGAATGCTCCAAGGATTGCGTGGTCCTTGGAGTCCATGTAGTTGAAAAAGGTGCGCCGGGAGATGTCGGCGGCTTGGCAGATGTCCTCGACGGTCGTGTTGTCGATTCCGTGTGCCTCGACCAGGTCCATAGCCGCTTCAAAGATGCGCCGCCTGGTGCGCTGTCGCTTCACCTCCCACGCGTTTGCGGAAGACTGTGAATTTTGCACGGAGTGCAATCTTACACTCAGTGCAAAGTTTGGCAAATCGTCTGTTTATGCCCGGTCAAACCCGATTGAGAGAGTGCCGCCGGCGATCCGCTGGTCGTCCTCAAGGTAGGTGAGCTCGACGAGCCCGTTG
This sequence comes from Corynebacterium gottingense, assembly GCF_003693265.1. Lineage (GTDB taxonomy): Bacteria > Actinomycetota > Actinomycetes > Mycobacteriales > Mycobacteriaceae > Corynebacterium > Corynebacterium gottingense. The sequence continues at coordinate 82,708 of NZ_RDRE01000002.1, read as the reverse complement.
TCGGGCACGGCAACCTCCCAGCGCGCGTCGGCGCCGTTCGCGGTCTCGCACTTGTCGGTGAGTGGGTGATGGTGGAGCGTGGCGTCGATAAGCGCACTGCACCCGCTGTTTGGGTAGGTGACGGTCGCCGTGCCGCCGCCGAACGTGGCGACGACCGGCCACGATAGCGTATTCGCACCATCGGTGGTCTCCGCGAGGCGGACGAAGGTGCCGGAGTAGGTGCCCGCCGGGGCGAGGTCCGGGCCGGGCGCGGACGGCTGCGCGGTGACGGTAACCGTGGCCGGGACGGAATTGTTGTGCGGGTTGCTTGACCAGTACGCGGCGGCGAGCGCGACGCCGATGAGGGCGAGCGCGAGCGCGAAGACGCCGCCGGCGACCCACGGCTTGTTGGAGCCGCCCGCGTGGCGCAGCTCGGAAAAGGAATCAGGCATGAAAAAGTCCCCAGCTCGGTAGTGATACTGGGGACTTATCCTAACCGGCGGGGCCGATTAGTTGCGATCGGTGTTGGCCATCGAGAGCACGTCGAGGCGCTTGTCCAGCTCCTCTTCGGTGAGCTTCTCGCCATCGACGAAGCCGAGGTCGATCACGGCCTGGCGGATGGTGATGCCCTCCTTGATCGCGTGCTTGGCCACCTTCGCCGCGTTTTCGTAACCAATCGCGGAGTTCAGCGGGGTCACGATGGACGGGGAGGACTCGGCAAGGCCGCGCATGCGCTCGACGTCGGGCTCGATCCCGTCGACAAGCTTGGTGGCAAACTGGCGGGCCGTGTTGGCCAGCAGACGCGAGGACTCGAGGACGTTGCGCGCCATCATCGGGATGAAGACGTTGAGCTCGAACTGGCCCTGGGTGCCGCCGAAGGCGATCGCGGCGTCGTTGCCGATGACCTGGGCGGAGACCTGGGTGGCGGTCTCGCACAGCACGGGGTTGACCTTGCCCGGCATGATGGAGGAGCCCGGCTGCAGGTCCGGCAGGTGGATCTCGCCGAAGCCGGCGAGCGGGCCGGAGCCCATCAGGCGGATGTCATTAGCGATCTTGTAGAAGGAAACGGCCACGGAGCGCATCGCGCCGGAGAACTCGACGAGCGCGTCGCGGTTCGCCTGGGCCTCGAAGTGGTTGGCCGCCTCGGACAGGGCGTCAACACCGGTGAGCTTCTTCAGCTCCTCGGTGACCTTGCCGCCGAACTCGGCCGGCGTGTTGATGCCGGTGCCGACGGCCGTGCCGCCGATGGCCAGCTCGCCGAGGCGCTCGACAGTGCCCTGGACGCGCTGGATGCCCAGCTCGATCTGGCGGGCGTAGCCGGAGAACTCCTGGCCCAGGGTCACCGGGGTGGCGTCCATGAGGTGGGTGCGGCCGGACTTGACCACCTCGTGCCACTCGTCAGCCTTTGCGGCCAGGGACTTCTGCAGGACCTCGAGGCCCGGAATCAGGTCCTGGACCGCGGCTTCCGTCGCCGCCACGTGGGTCGCGGTGGGGAAGGTGTCGTTGGAGGACTGGCCCATGTTGACGTCGTCGTTCGGGTGGACCTCAACGCCGTTCGCCTTCGCGATGGAGGCGATGACCTCGTTGGTATTCATGTTGGACGAGGTACCGGAGCCTGTCTGGAACACGTCGATGGGGAACTGGTCGTTGTGCTTGCCGTCAGCGATCTCCTTCGCGGCGGCAATGATTGCGTCCGCCTTCTCGGCGTCCAGCTTGCCCAGGTCCTTGTTCACCTGCGCGCAGGCAGCCTTGAGCAGGCCGAGAGCGCGGATCTGCTGGTCTTCCAGGCCGCGGCCGGAGATGGGGAAGTTCTCTACGGCGCGCTGGGTCTGGGCGCGCCAGAGGGCGTCGACAGGCACCTTGACCTCGCCCATAGTGTCATGCTCGATGCGGTACTGCTGTTCTGCCATAACTAACGTCCTTTACTTACTTGCGTGGTTGGTCACAATATTCTTGAGCTCACGATTATGCCCCTTTTTCCCGCCGGGCGCGGTCGTCCCAGTTCGCGACCGTCCGATGTGGGGGAGGGGCGCTACTCGTGGGTGGGGTCCGAGTAGTCGACGACGGAGTACTGCTGCAGCTTGGCCAGCTTGTGCAGGGACTCCACGTAGCGGACCGTGCCGGACTTTGAGCGCATCACCAGGGAGCGGGTGGTGGCGCCGTTCCTGCGGTAGGACACGCCGCGCAGCATGTCGCCGTTGGTCACGCCGGTGGCGGCGAAGTAGCAGTTATCGGAGGTGACCAGCTCGTCGATGGTCAGCACGTGGTCGAGGTCGTGGCCCGCGGCGAGTACCTTCTCGCGCTCCTCCTCGGACTGCGGTGCGAGCATGCCCTGGATGTCGCCGCCGAGGCACTTCAGCGCGCACGCGGTGATGACGCCCTCCGGGGTGCCGCCGATGCCCATGGCCATGTCGATGGAGTTGGTGTCTTGCGCGGCGGCGATCGCACCTGCGACGTCGCCGTCCATGATGAAGCGGACTTTGGCACCGGCGGCGCGGATTTCGTCGACAAGCTGCTTGTGGCGCGGGCGGTCCAACACGACCACCGTGACCTCATTCGGGCGCACGCCCTTCGCCTTCGCGACGGCCTGAACGTTGTCGGCGACAGACGCGGTGATGTCGATGTGGCCGGCGGCCTCCGGGCCGACCGCAATCTTGTTCATGTAGAACGCGTCCTTCGGGTTGTACATCGCCCCGCGGTCCGCAGCGGCGATGACGGAAATAGCGTTCGGACGGCCCTCCGCCATGAGGCGGGTCCCGTCGACCGGGTCCACCGCCAGGTCGACGCGGGCGCCCTCGCCGTTGCCTACCTGCTCGCCGTTGAAGAGCATGGGGGCCTCGTCCTTCTCGCCCTCGCCAATCACGATGACGCCGTCCATGCTCACGGAGTTGATCATCTTGCGCATCGCGTCGACGGCCGCGCCGTCGCCCTCGTTCTTCTTCCCGCGGCCAACCCAGCGCCCCGAGGCCAGCGCTGCGGCCTCCGTGACGCGGACGAGCTCCATCGCAAGGTTGCGGTCGGGGAAGTACTCTGTGGACTTCGATTCAGACATCGAAATGTGGCCTCCTGGGCGTAAATACATGCATCGAACATCAACGGGGGTGAACCGACACCACACCGCACCGTCTCATTGTCGCACTTTTGCGCCCGGTTTCGGCACCGAATTCCACCAATTCGGGGGACGACGCACCCCAGCAGGGCGGATGCGTGGCCCGCGCGTCGGTGCGGCCGCGGCGGCTGACAAATTCGGGGGTGGACCACGCCGCGTGCCATACTGGCCTACGTGGCAAGTAACAGCAGCACCCGCATCTTTCAGGACGGACGAAACATCGCGCTCAACATGGTGTTGATCGTGGTGATCATGCTCGTGGCGGTCGGCGCGACCGGTCTGTGCACGTTCAACCCCGGCAAGCCGGAGCAGGGGCCGGTACAGGAGGTCGACGCGCGTACGTTCCTGGACATGGAGGCCCGCTCCGTGAATTTCCCGGTGGTCTACCCCGAGGCGCCGGCGGGCTGGGTGACCAACTCCGCCCGCCGCGCGATGATTGAACAGGCGCCCGCGCCGACCGTCGGCTGGGTCACGGCCGACGGGGGCTACCTCCAGCTGACGCAGACGGGCGCCCCGCTGGACAAGGCGGTGCGGGGGGCCGACCAGAAACCGCGCGAGCTGCAGCGCTCCGTTGACGTGGGCGGCACGGAAGCGCAGGTGTACACCTCTGCGTCCGACGACGTGCGCGACCTGTGGGCCGTCGACGCCGGGCAGTCGCGGTTCCTCGTCACGGGCGCCGGCACCGAGGAGGAGTTCCGCGCGCTGATTGAGGCGGCGCTCACCGCGGCACCGCTGCCGGCGCAGAGTTAATTGGACGCGTTGCCGTCGTCGCCGTCCCCGGAGCGGGATTGGATGGCGGCTTCGACGCGCTGCGACGCTCCGTCGAGAAGCACCTCGCACCGCTTGGCAAGCGCCTCGCCGCGCTCCCAGTACTTAAGTGACTCGTCGAGGCTCATCTGGCCGAGCTCCAGGATCTTTACCGTCTCAATGAGCTCGTCGCGGGCCTGCTCGTAGCTGAGGTCCTGCGGGTCCGGGAACGCGTTCTCGCCGGCCTCGCCCGCGCCGAAAGTGTTGTCTGCCATAGTGTCTCCTTTAATCTGCTGGTGTGTTGGCCATCGAGGCCGCGGTAATAGAGCCGTCGCCCACGCGGATGCGCAGCTGCGCCCCGGGCGGTGCCTGTTCAATGCTGGTGACCACGTTCGGCCCGCTGCCGTCGCGGGGCAGGACCTGGACAATCGAGTACCCGCGCGCGAGTGTCGCGGAGGGGCCGAGCGCCGCAACCTGCGCGCGTAACGACGCCACGCCGCTGCGCTCCTGCTGCAGCAGGTACGTCACATCGCGGCGAATCTGCGTGCGAGCGCGCTCGAGCTCGTCGCGCCGCCTGGTGATGGGGGACATGGGGTCCGCGAGCGCGGGGCGACTCCGCACCGCAGCGAGGCTGTCCCGCTCGCGCCGCACCCAGCCGCGCAGCGCCGCCGCGGAGCGCTGGCGCGCCTCCGCGATAAGCGCGCGCTCCTGCGCCACGTCGGGCACGACGCGCTTGGCCGCATCGGTGGGCGTTGCCGCGCGCAGGTCCGCGACGTTGTCCAGCACCGGCGTGTCCGGCTCGTGGCCGATGGCGGAAACCACCGGAGTGCGCGCGGCCGCGACCGCGCGCTGGAGCGCCTCCTCCGAAAAGGGCAGCAGGTCCTCCACCGAGCCGCCGCCGCGGGCGATGATGATGACGTCCACGTCCGGGTTGCGGTCGAGCTGCTCGAGTGCCTCGATAATGGCCGGCACCGCGAGTGCGCCTTGCACCGGGGTATTGATGGTGCGGAACTGCACTGCAGGCCAGCGCTGCTGCGCCACGGACTGCACGTCGCGCTCCGCGGCCGAGCCCTTGCCGGTGATCAGCCCGATCGTGGTGGGCAGGTACGGCAGCCGCTGCTTCCGAGCCGGGTCGAACAGCCCCTCCGCGGCGAGCTGCTTGCGCAGCTGCTCGATGCGCGCGAGCAGCTCACCCTCACCGACGTGGCGAATCTCCGTGACCCACATAGAAAACGTGCCGCGCCCGGCGTAGAACGCGGGCTTGCCGCGCACGACAACGCGATCGCCTTCCTTCAGCGGGGTCGGCATGTCGCGCAACATGCCCGAGTTGACGGTGAGCTGCACGCTGACCTGCTCCTGCGTGTCGCGCAGCACCAGGTAGGACAGCTTCCAGGTTGGCTTCGCGTTGATCTGGGCGAGCTGCCCCTCAACCCACAGCCACCCGAGCCGCTCGATCCACCCCTTCACGGTGGTGTTGAGCTTGGAGACTGACCATGGCGCCTCGGGCGTGGTCTTCTCTTTCGCGGTTTCTGCCACCTTTTCTCCTTTCTTCCAAAGCCGAACTTACACAGCGCACTCGCACGGCACACGGGCACAGCGCTTCTCGACGCCACCGTCGCCACGTACGCAGCGCCCCGGGCCGTGCGAAGCCGCCTATTCTTTTAGACGCAGATTGGGTACTGTCGGTTCCATGACTGATCAGGGTAAAAAAGTTCTTCTTGCTGCGCCTCGCGGCTACTGCGCCGGGGTGGATCGCGCGGTAGAGACGGTGGAGAAGGCGCTGGAAAAGTACGGCGCGCCCGTCTACGTGCGCAAACAGATCGTGCACAACAAGTACGTTGTGGAGACCCTTGAGCAGCGCGGCGTAATTTTTGTTGATGAGACCGACGAGGTGCCGGAGGGCGCACACCTCGTCTTTTCCGCGCACGGGATTTCACCGGCGGTGCGTGAGTCCGCCGCGAACCTGAACCTGCGCACGCTTGACGCGTCGTGCCCGCTAGTGACCAAGGTGCACAACGAGGCGAAGCGCTTCGCCCGCGACGGCTTCCACATCCTGCTCGTCGGCCACGAGGGCCACGAGGAGGTCGAGGGCACCGCGGGTGAGGCACCGGAGGTGACGCACCTGGTCGACGGTGTCGAGGGAGTGGAGAGCCTGCCGGAGTCGCTGCAGGACCAGAAGCTGGTGTGGCTCTCCCAGACCACGCTGTCCGTGGACGAGACGATGGAGATCGTGACCAAACTCAAGGAGCGCTTCCCGCACCTGCAGGACCCGCCGAGCGATGACATTTGCTACGCCACCCAAAACCGGCAGGCTGCGGTGAAGAAGATCGCGGCGGACTCCGACCTGGTCGTGGTCGTCGGCTCGCAGAACTCGTCGAATTCGAAGCGCCTGGTCGAGGTGGCGCTGGAGGCCGGTGCGAAGGACTCGCACCTGGTGGATTACGCCTCGCAGATTGACGAGGCGTGGCTCGAGGGCGTGAACACCGTCGGCGTCACGTCCGGTGCGTCCGTCCCCGAGATCCTGGTGGGCCAGGTCGTGGATTTCCTCGCGGAGCGCGGCTACACCGACGTCGAAGAGGTCACCACCACGGTGGAAACCATTACGTTCGCGCTGCCCCGCGATCTGCGTGCGCGGCGCACGAAGGAAAATACCGCGGGCTAGACGCTAGTCGTAGAGGTTGTCGTTCAACCCGCCCCGCGTTCGCTGCGGGCGCGGGTTTTTCTCGCGCTCGGTCTTCGCGCGGTTGAGCAGCTCCTGCACGGACACACTCGAGGTGCGCTCGCGCGCGCGGCGGCTCTGCACGGAGGTGCGCTGGTTGCTCTCTGCGACGCGGTGGCGTTCCGCACTCTCGGAGCGGGCGCGCGCACGGTTTTGCCGCTCGACCAATTTGTAGCGGACCACCGCGATGATGATTGCGCCGATGGTGATGGTGATCAGCGCGGGAAACACTTCCGTGAGCGGGTAAAACACCGTGAGTAGTGCGGCGCGCGAGGAGGTGCCTCCGTTGGCGATCTGGCTGCGCGAGAGCACGTACCCCGTAGCCAACACGGCGATGACAAACATGATCGGCGCGGACGCGACGGTGAGGAAGAGCCCCTTCGGCTCGACGACGGTGGTGACCAGGATGACCCCGACGGCAAAGCATGCAAGCAACGGCCAACCGATTTGGCCGATCATGGTGCACAGCAGTGCTCCGGTCACGAGGGCTGCGAACTGGATGCCAATGGCAGAGCCTGTCGGCAGGCCCTGGAAGGGTGCAGACGGGGCGTTGGTATTCCGGATCACGTGAGACACGGTGACACAGTTTACCCGGCAGCGTGCCGCGGACGCGATGTGGCAGGCGTGAGCGGCGCGGCGTGTGCGCGGCCCGTGGGCACCTCCATATCCTCCAGCCGCCGGGCGGTCACCATGACGCGCGAGTCCATCGACGCCAGCGTGGCGTTGTAGGCTTCCACGGCCTTGTCCAGCGAGGCGCCCACTTTGTTGTAGTGCTCGCCCATCACGCGCAGGCGAGTGTGCAGCTCCGCGCCGAGCCGCTGGATCTCCTTCGCCTTCTCATTGACCGAGTCCTGCCGCCAGCCGAGCGCTACCGTGCGCAGCAGCGCGAACAGGGTGGTGGGGGTGGCGATGACCACGTCGCGCGCAAGCGCGTAGTCGAGGAGCTCAGGGTCGATGGTCAGGCCTGCGTCGAGGAACGGGTCCGCGGGCACGAACATGACCACAAACTCCGGAGTGGGCTGGAACGCCTGGATATAGGACTTGGACGAGAGCGTGTCCACGTGGCGGCGCAGCAAGTGCGCGTGCCGGCGCATGTATGCCTGCTTCTCCTCCGGGTCCTCCGTGTTCAACGCGTCCAGGTACGAGGAGAACGGCACCTTCGCGTCCACCACGACGTTGCGGTCCTGCGAGAGCCGGATCACCATGTCGGGGCGGACGCCTGGAGCGTCGATGCCGCCGCGCAGGTGCGCCTGCACGTCAAAGTCGACGTGCTCCACCATCCCGCCGAGCTCGACGACGCGCTGGAGCTGGATCTCGCCCCACCGCCCGCGCGTTTGCGGGCTGCGCAGGGCGTTAATGAGCTGATCGGTGCGGTCGCCCAGCCGGGCAGAGGTCCGTCCGATCGCCTGGACCTGGCTGGCCAGCGCGTTGCGGCCGACGGCCTGGTCTTTGTCCAGCTCGTCCAGCTGATCCTGGAGCTGCGTGAGTGCACGGGCGACGGGCGCCAGGTCCGCCGGCGGGGCGGGCGTGGGGGTGTTGCGCCTGAGCCAGCTCATGCCAGTGAACAGTCCCGCGATGAAGCCGAGGAGGAGGCCCGTGGCCAGGATGAGAAATGCGGTGGCGGTAGACATGCGCCCGAGTTAACCACACGCACCGAACACCTAAGCCTTGGTTTCGCCCTCCGAGTCGGAATTTCCGAACATTTTGGCGAATCGGGAGTTTTCGTGGGCGTCGATAAGCTTCTTCCAGCTCGACGACCCCTGGGGCTCGTCGGCCTCGAGCTCCTCGACGACCGGCGGGGCGGTCCACTGGCGTTCCTTGCGCCACTCCGCGCGCTCGTGGACGGACTCCTTCTCCTCGATCTCGGCGATGGTGCGGCCTTCCTCGGTGACAAAGTCGAGCTCGGCTGCGAACTTCTCGCCGGAGTGAATGCGCAGGATGTCCAGGACGTAGCGGTAGCACACCGCGATCATCGCGGCCGCGGGCACGGCGAGGAAGCCGCCGATGAGGCCGAACAGGCCGCCGCCGACGGTGACGGAGACCAGGACGATGACCGGGTGCAGGTTCATGGCGCGCGACTGCAGCATGGGGGAGAGGATGTTGCCCTCGAGCTGTTGGACCGCGCAGACGATGGCTAGGACGATGAGAGCCTCGGTGAACCCCAGGGAGACGAGGGCAACGAGGACGGCGAGGGCGCCTGCGGTGACGGCGCCGATGATGGGGATGAAGCCGGCGATGAAAGTGATGACGGCCAGCGTGAACGCCATCGGGACGCCAACGATGGAGATGCCGAGGCCGATGAAGACGGAGTCGACGAGCGAGACGATGGCCTGCGCGACGATGAAACCGCTCAGCGTCTTCCAGGCGCGCGTGAGTAGCTCGGTGGCGTGGAGGCCGGTACGGCCGCCCGTGGCGGAGCGTACCCACGGCAGGAAGCGGTGCCCGTCCTTGAGAAAGAAGAAGGTCAGCACAAGGAGGACCATGAGCGAGACCATGAGGCTCGCCGCGGTGCCCAGGCCGGAGAAGACGCCGCCGGCGATCGCGCCCGCCTGGTTTTGCATCCACTGGGCGACCTCGTTGATCGCCTGGCTGAGGTCGTCGGGGTCCATGTTGAGCGGCGGACCCTGCAGCCACAGCTGCATGCGCTGGATGCCTTCGAGGGCTTGCAGGTAGAGGACACGGGAATGCGAGACGATGTCCGGGGCGATGAGCAGGGCAATTGCGCTGAGCAGGCCGAAAAAGCCCAGCAGGGTGATCGTCGCGGCGAGGCCGGACGGCAGGCCCGCGTTGCGCATCCACGACGCGATGGGGGCCAAGACCGTACAGATGATCAGCGCCAGCACGATCGGCAGGACGCCGGCCCAGAATGCGCCGATGAGGTTGCCCAACGCGAACAGGAACACGGCGATGATGAGCAGGCGCAGCGTCAACATCGCGGCGCCCTTGACCCACGAGTTGATGACCACGCCGCGGTCCACGCGATCCTCCCGTTCGACCGCAGCGGTGTCCTGGGGGTCGGTGACGGTTTCGGTGTTTGCCTTGCTGCTACTCACCCGCACTATTGTGCCCCACTCGCATCCAAAGCGCTCGCACCCCCTGCGTGTCGGGGGAGGAGGCGAAGTGGGCTAGGATAGGCCGACGTGAGCCTTACACTTGGAATCGTCGGACTGCCCAACGTTGGTAAGTCAACCCTCTTCAACGCCCTGACGCGCAACGAGGTGCTTGCTGCCAACTACCCGTTTGCCACCATCGAGCCCAACGTGGGTCTGGTGGAGCTGCCGGACCCGCGCCTGGACCGCCTGGCCGAGATCTTTGAATCTGAGCGGATCCTGCCCGCGACCGTGTCCTTCGTGGACATCGCCGGCATTGTGAAGGGTGCCTCCGAGGGCGAGGGGATGGGCAACGCCTTCTTGGCCAACATCCGCGAGGCGGACGCGATCTGCCAGGTGGTCAGGGCGTTTAGCGACGACAACGTGATCCACGTCGACGGCAAGATCGACCCCGCGAGCGACATTGCCGTGATCAACACCGAGCTGATCCTCGCTGACCTGCAAACCATTGAGAAGGCCCTGCCGCGCCTGGAAAAGGACGGCCGCAAGGACAAGGACATCGCCGCGCAGGCCGAGGAGACGAAGAAGGCCCAGGCCGTGCTCGAAAGCGACCGCACGCTGTTCGCCGCCTCCAAGACCGGCGATATTGACCTCTCCCTGCTGCACCACCTCCACCTGATGACGGCCAAGCCGTTCCTCTACGTGTTCAACTCCGACGAAGACGTGCTGACCGACAACGCCCGTAAGCAGGAGCTGCGCGACGTCGTTGCCCCCGCCGACGCAGTCTTCCTCGACGCCCAGACAGAGACCGAGCTTTTGGAGCTTGACGACGAAGACGCGTCCGAACTCCTCGCCGCCGTCGGCCAGGACGAGCCGGGCCTGCAGACGCTGGCGAAGGCCGGCTTTGACACCCTGGGCCTGCAGACCTACCTGACCGCCGGCCCGAAGGAGGCGCGCGCCTGGACCATCCACAAGGGCGACACCGCCCCGCAGGCGGCCGGCGTGATCCACTCTGACTTTGAGAAGGGCTTCATCAAGGCCGAGATCGTCGCCTTCGAGGACCTGGATGAGCTTGGTTCCATGGCAGAGGCACGTGCCCACGGCAAGGTGCGCCAGGAGGGCAAGGATTACGTCATGGTCGACGGCGACGTCGTTGAATTCAAATTTAATGTGTAACGCGGAGCGTTAATGACGTTTCGCGTTATTGGGGGGAGGTTGAAGAGCGCTGTCTCTAACTCCGGTTTTCGTTCGGCCTCGGTCCATTCCGCTACCTCGTGTGTAGAATCTGCAAGCGGTATCGGGCCGTTGAACTATTAGGTTCACCCACAGTTCCCGTGCCTGCACGCATCGAGAAGGACCAGGTGGTGAACTCGAATGACTCGCCTGGTCCAACGTGTGTGCGCTCGGCGCGTGGTTTAACTCTTATAAGACTTGCCGGTCACAGCCTCAGCGTTTCGCTCGTGCAGCCCGCAGGCCGTTCAAGATCACGATGACTTCAGCGACTTCGTGAACCAACACGACGGCGGCCAGGCCCAGCACACCGCTGATCGCCAGTGGCATCAACACGATGATGATGGCCAGAGACAGCACGATGTTCTGGTTGATGATCCTGCTGCCTCGGCGGGCGTGCTGCAGCGCCTGCGGGATCAGCCGGAGGTCGTGGCCAGTGAAGGCGACGTCAGCGGACTCGATCGCGGCGTCAGAGCCGGTTGCTCCCATCGCAATGCCCACCGTCGCGCCCGCCAGTGCCGGCGCGTCGTTGATGCCGTCGCCGATCATCGCCGTCGGCGTCTTGGAGGAAAATTCGGCGACGATGCTTGCCTTGTCCTCAGGGCGCAGCTCGGCGCGCACGTCGTCGATTCCGGCGATTTCAGCCAGCGCCCGGGCGGTGCGAGTGTTGTCGCCGGTGAGCATGCTCACTTCCACATCGTTGGCGCGCAGGGTCTGCACGGCTTCGGGAACCTCGGGACGCAGCTCGTCGCGGACACCGATCGCTCCGGCGAGAGCGTCATCGACGGTGACTAGGACGCAGGTCTGGCCTTCGGACTCCATGCGCTCAACGTCTGCCTTCAGTGGCCCGGCGTCGATCCACCGGGGGCTGCCCACCAGCACCCGTCGGCCTTCGACGGTGCCGCTGATGCCGTGCCCGGCTTCCTCGCTGATGTCCTGGGCGGCGGGCGCTTCGGGCCCCGCTGCCGCGATCGCCGCGGCGAGGGGGTGCGTCGATTGCTGCTCAACTGCCGCCGCGAAAGTAAGCACCTGCGCCCGATCAAACCTGTCTGCCGGGACCACGCCGGTAACCTCGGGCTGGTTGCGGGTGAGGGTTCCGGTCTTGTCCACCGCCAGGTGACGGATGCCGCCGAGCCGCTCGAACGCCGCGCCAGACTTGATGACCACGCCGAACTGGCTGGCCGCGCCGATCGCGGCCACGACCGTCAGCGGCACGGAGATTGCCAGCGCGCACGGCGACGCTGCGACCAGAACCACCAACGCACGGGTGATCCACGTCTCGGGGTCGCCCAGCAGCGAGCCGATCACGCCGACTAGCACCGCCAGGATCATCACCCCGGGCACTAGGGGTTGGGCAATCCGGTCGGCGATCCGGGCGCGGTCGCCCTTTTCCGCCTGCGCCTGCTCGACCAGGTCCACGAGTGTGGTCAGCGAGTTGTCCGTTCCAGCTGCGGTCGTCTGGACTTCCAGCACACCGGCGGAGTTGATCGCTCCCGCGGGCACCTCGTCGCCGGGCGCAACCTCCTCCGGAATGGATTCTCCGGTGATCGCTGAGGTGTCAAGGCTGGAGCGCCCAGACCGAATGATGCCGTCCGTGGCGATCCGCTCTCCGGGGCGCACGAGCATAAGCTCGCCAGCCGCGAGGTCCTTCGCTGCGACCTCGACCGACGTGCCGTCGCGCAGCACCGTCGCGGTCTGCGGTACCAACTTCAACAGTGCCCGCAGTCCGCCCTGCGCCCGGTCCATCGCCTTGTCTTCCAGCGCCTCGGCGATCGAGTACAGGAACGCTAGCGCCGCGGCCTCTCCGACGTAACCGAGGATTACCGCGCCGACCGCGCTGATGGTCATCAGCAAACCAATGCCGAGCTTGCGCTTCGTGACAAGGTTTCGGATCGCGTCGGGCGCGAACGTATACGCCCCTAGCAGCAGGCCGACCCAGAACAGTACTGTCGCGGGTGTCGCTAGCCCGGACCAGCCCAGCGCCAGGCCTACGCAGAGGGCTACGCCGGAGAAGATCGGCAGTAGCAACTCGGGGTCCTTCCACCATGGCCGATCGAGTTCTTCGATCTCCGTGGCGGGTTCGTGTTCGCATCCACACGCCGAGCTCATGCGTCCTCTCCCTTCTCGCCGCAGCCGGGCACCGAGCACTCAGGGTCGATGCACGGGGCGTTTTCGTCGACAGCCAACGTCGCGTTCACCAGCGCGTTGAGCGCTGCCGCGAGGTGCGGATCGGCGATTTCGTAGCGTGTCTTGCGGCCCTCCGGCTCGGCAACGACGATGCCGCAGTCACGCAGGCAGGTCAGGTGGTTCGAGACGTTTGAGCGGGTCAGGCCCAGGTCGCGCGAAAGTACGGCCGGGTAGCTCGGGCCGTCGAGTAGTGTCATCAGGATTCTGGAACGCGTCGGATCCGCCATGGCCCGGCCGAGCCGGTTCATGACGTCGAGGCGTGAAGCAATAGTCAGCATGTGCTGAACAATACATCGTGTGCTGAACTATTCAAAGTGTGCTGAACTGACAGTTACGCGAAGGTCCTGCGACCTGCAAGAATTAGTCGATGGGATAGCAGATGACTGATCCTTTGTGGTTCGGCTGCCACCCAACGCGGGAGCGACGTGGGTGGCGAGGTTCTCGAGAAAGTTACTTTGCAACTACATACCGTGGAATTTAAGTTCAATGTGTAGGTTAGCCGAATAAGAAGCTCTGGCAGATGGTGGGGTAATCCTGCTCTGACATCTTATTCCAGCTTGGATGCGCTGGGATTAGGACTGGTCACGTGTGAGAAGGTTTCGTGTACAACTAGGGACATGAACTTTTTGTTGCTCGGTGGTACCGGTTTCCTTGGAGGGCACATTGCGTTTGCAGCAGTCGAGCGAGGACATCAAGTTACTTGCCTCGCGCGGGGTAACGGGAAGGTTCCCAACGGAACCGAATTTGTGAGTTCAGACCGTGACCGTGACGGTGCGTACGATGAGGTTGCGGGGAAAACTTGGGACACCATTGTGGATCTGACGAGTCAGCCGAAGCATGCGCGGGATGCGGCGGCGAAACTCCAGGCCAAGCATCGTATATTTGTGTCTTCGAGCAGCGTATATGAGGATCAGGGAAGTATTTCTTCCGAGTCTGATTCTGTAGTCGCTCCGCTTGAAATTGACTACATGGAGAACATGGGGCAGTACCCAGCCGCAAAGTCTGCTTGCGAAACGACTTATCGAAGCACAAATCGGTCGGTAATGGTAGTTCGACCCGGTCTGATCGCCGGCTACGGCGACGAAACAGGGCGCAGTGGTTACTATCCGTGGCGCTTCGCGCATCCCACGGGTGAGAACGTGATCGTCCCAGACCCGGCGTTTCCCGTCGCTATGATCGATGTGAAAGACCTTGCAGGCTGGATAGTTGAGTCCGCAGAAGTCGGGACTTTCGGAACCTTTAATGCTACGGGGTTTGCTACTTCCTTGTCCGATGTGTTCAAGATTTCGCGGGAGTTAACCGCATCGGAGTCTACGGAGCGACCTTGCTCTGATGAACTGCTTCTCGCTAATGATGTAACCCCGTGGATGGGCCCAAAATCGTTGCCGTTGTGGGTACCAGGTGAACAGTTTCGCAACATCGCGCTACTCGATTGCACCGCAGCCTACGAAGCGGGCCTGCGGATTCGCCCGTTGAAAGAAACATTGGCGGATGCGCTGCGATTCGAAGAGGAACAACACGGTGAAAGACTTGCCGGGCTCAGCGATGAAGAAGAAGTCGTGCTTCGCCAGCGGTTAGAAGATGGTATTTAGTTTCGGCACCAACAGTTCTAGCTGCAGCCAGGACCGTGCTCAGTTGGTTTTCGTTCCGCGACTGACTGTGAGAATGAGTCCGAATCTGGCGTGAGGGCAACTTCGGCGGTGCCAGCTCTTCGTGACGGGGAGCGATCTAGCCTGCGGAGGTTGCCTTTCCGAGCAGAAAACGCCTTGCGGCACACTTTTCAGGTTTCTCGAATCGCTTACAACTGAGTGAGGTAGCCTTCTTTCGCCACTCCGTCGAGTTCAAGTTCAACGTGTAGTGCTTAACCTCTGCGATGAACTCTTTGATCCCGGGACGTGATGAGGACTGGGGCTATTGTGCTCCCCCGAACGCTACGGCCCGGGGGCACGAGGCTGTGTCGCAGGTGCAAGCGAGAGGACCACTAGCGAAACACAGACCGCTGAGTCGACGCAGTCACGGTAAAGACGGAGCCGTCTAGGCGGTGCTCGAGGTTGCGCGAGATACGGTGACGCTGGGCGTCGGTAAGCGATGCGCATTCGGCGACATCGATGGAAAGCTGGACTTTGCCGTCCGTCGTGTTGACGCCCTGGCCGCCCGGAGTCGACGATTTCGCGAAACGCTCCGCGAGATCGGCGGCGATGACCGCACCGTCGGGGATCCCCGGGCCGGGCGCTATGGTCATGTCGTTCATGCCGCCCAGCCTAGGTGCCCACAACCCTTTCTCGTCTCGGCGGAAGCGGAGACCGCGTCGCGACGGCCGGGATCCAGCCTCAGTATTATCCTCGTTACCGGTTGATTCGAACGCTTTTTGCTCCTCCTTCTCCCGTCGGGCTTCGATTTTAGCGGCCTCCGCAGGTGGCAGTGATCGCTGGATCCGCTCGAACTACCGGTTCCGATCAGCGGTCGAAGGATTTTCGCAGCAGCCAGACCTGCGGCGCCGGTGCCGCCGCCGTAGCCTGACGAGCATCCCTGCCATGACGGCCATCACGACGGCGGTCCCGGCACCGATGATCCAGGGATTACCGAGGAGCCCACCGACGGCTGCGAGTGCTCCGCCCGCCGCGATGAACGGCAGGCCGCAGCAGAGCAGCGACGGAAGCGCGCAGCATGCCAGCAAGAGCAGCCCGGTCACTGCAGCGACGACGGGACCGGCGCGCCATTCGTCGCGGTCCTGATCGGCGCTCATCGTCTGCTTCAGGATGAGATCTCCCCGATTGCCTGCGTTGCCGTTCATACGCAGCACGACAGCAGCGACGGGTCGGTGGTGAAGGCCTTCGCGGCGATCCGGATGCCCTCGGCCATGGTCAGGTAGGGGGCCCAGGCGTTGGCGACCTCGGCGACGGTCCTGCCGAGCACGTGGACGCCTGCGGCGGCGAGCTCCCCGGCGTCTTTGGCGACGGCGGTCAGGCCGAGGATCTCGTTCGTCTCGGCGTTCACGACGATCTTGATGAACCCGCGGGTGTCGCGGTTCACCAAGGCGCGGGGCACGTGGTGCAGGGGCAGGACGCGGCAGTCGCAGCGGATCCCCGCGGCGAGGACGTCCTTCTCGGTCATCCCGACCGCGCCGATCGCGGGCCCGGTGAACGTCACCCGCGGCAGGCGGGCGTAGTCGACGGACCGGTCGGCGTCGGCGAACGCGTTCTCGGCGACGAGGGTGCCGTGGTGGGCGGCGACGTAGACGAACTCGGGGTGCCCGGTCACGTCGCCCGCGGCCCAGACCCGCGGGTTCGAGGACTGCAGCCGGTCGGAGACGACCACCTCGCCGGAGTCTCCGGTATTCACCCCGACCGCATCGAGGTTCAGGCCATCGGTGACGGGACGGCGTCCGAGGGCGACCAGGACCTGGTCGGCGCGGAACTCCTGCGAGCCGCCGGACAAGGCGGCGGTCACGACGGCCTCGCCTCCCGTGCCGCGGGAGACCCGGGTGGGCACTGCGCGGCTGACGACGCGGATGCCCTCGTCGGCGAACACCTCCTGGAGCGCCTTCGACACCTCCGGCTCCTCCTTCGAGGCGAGCCGGGACCGCACGAGCAGCGTGACCTGCGAGCCGAGGCGGGCGAACAGCTGCGCCTGCTCCAGGGCGACGTAGCCGCCGCCGAGCACCAGCAGCGACTCGGGGACCTCCGTCAGCTCCATCGCCGTGGTCGAGGTCAGGTATCCGGTCTCCTCCAGGCCGTCGATCGGCGGTGCCCACGGGCGAGAACCAGTCGCGACCAGGTAGTGGTGGGCCTCGATGGTCTCGACGCTTCCGTCGGATCCGGCAACATCGAGAACCGGCGCATCAGGGGTGCCCACGAACGAGGCGTCGCCGCGGAGGACCTGCCAGCCGTAGGAGTCGGCGACGTCGGCGTACTTCTCGCCGCGCAGCGACTCCACCAACGCTTGCTTCCCAGCGATCAGCGCGGGCATGTCGACGGGATCCGCCGTCGTCGCGATCCCGGGGAACCGGGTTGCGGCGTCGACCGCGACGTGCCGCGCGCCGGCCGCGGCAATGAGCGCCTTCGACGGGACGCAGCCCGTGTTCACGCAGGTGCCGCCGAGCGTCCCACGCTCGATCATCACCACCGACTTCCCGAGCGTGCTGGCGCGGATCGCAGCGGCGAACGCGCCGCCTCCCGATCCGATGATGGCGAGATCGTACTTCGTAGGCATCGCTGCTCCTGTCAACTCTTGGCTTTCTGCTCTGTCTCAGCCATACTGGACCTTCCAGTGCAGGGGAAGGTCAAGCGCTGCCACGGAGGGAGACAGTAATGTGGATCGGAGAACTCGCCGAGAGGGCGGGCACTACCGCGAAGACCCTTCGCTTCTACGAGGAACAGGGCCTTCTGCCCCCGACCGAGCGCACGCCGTCCGGATACCGCGACTACGCGCCCGAGACGGTCGCTCGGATCGACTTCATCCACCGCGGCCAGGCCGCGGGCCTCACTCTCGCCCAGATCCGCCAGATCCTCGACATCCGCGACGGCGGCCATGCGCCCTGCGAGCACGTGCGCGACCTGCTTGACGTGCGCCTCGCTGAGATCGAGCAGCAGATCGCGCAGCTCTCCGTGCTGCGCGACACTATCGCGGACCTTAGCCAGGACGCCGCGCACCCGGATCCTGAAACGTGCAGCACCGATCAAGTGTGTAGGTACTTGTAGACGGCGGGAGTCAATGACTCAAACGCTACAACCCCGATATGCGCTAGCGCATGTCGATGCCGCCGGTGCCCACCTCGATGATTTTGGTGGTGGCCGCGATAGCACACAGCAGCGGCATCGGGGGCGGAGGTCTGCAGCGCGAAGTGGTGGACTCGGAAGGACGCGTTGTTCACGCCGATTTCGTCCGCAGCCTGGGTGATCTCCAGACGAGTCTTGGCGATCTTTTCCGCAGATGGCCCGCACTAGCTGCCGAAGGCGTAATGCCCGAAGCTTAAGAAGCCGAACGCTTTCATTGGATAACACTCCTTTTGATGTTAACGAGAGGGGGTAACTTTGCAACGACATACCGTGGAGTTTAAATTTAACGTTTAGCGTTATTGACGCTTTGCGTTATGGGGGGATAGGGTGAAGCATGATCCAGTCATTCGGGAACCGAGAAACGGAACTCGTGTTTTTACGTGAGCAGGTTCCGAAACTGGATACTCGGATCCACAAATCGGCGAACAAGAAGCTCCACCAACTCGATGCTGCAGTTTCCCTGGACTCCCTTCGCGTACCTCCGGGGAATCGCCTAGAAGCTCTAAAAGGCGATAGGAAGGGGACGTTCAGTATTCGAGTGAACGACCAGTGGAGAATTACTTTTCGGTGGACGAGTGCGGGGCCCGAACAAGTGACCATCGAGGACTACCACTAAGGAATGCCATGTCGAACAAGCTTTACCCGCCGATTCATCCTGGAGAGATTCTGCTTGAGGATTTCATTGAAGGATTTGGAATCACTCAGCACAAACTTGCCGTGTCTATTGGGGTTCCCCCTCGTCGTATCAACGAGATTGTGCACGGGAAACGTGGAATTACGGCTGACACCGCGCTCCGGCTCGGAAAGTTCTTTGGCGTCGAGCCTATGTTCTGGATGAATCTGCAGAACCAGTATGAGATTGAGGTGGCGGAGGACAAGGCCCTTGCCGAGATCGAGCGGATTCAGCCGGTCCAAGCTGCCTCGGCGTAGACCCGACCTAGGGAATCTGGGGTCGCTTGCGAGTGGATTTCAGCTCCGAGCGCCTCTTCTTCGCTTCTTTGCGGCGCCTTACTGAGCCCCGGGTCGGCTTCGTTGTGCGACGCGGGGGAGGCGGCGGGGCGAGCGCCTCGCGCAAGAGCGCAGCCAGGCGGCGACGTGCCTCAGCGCGGTTACGAATCTGCGATCGTTGCGTCGACGCGCTCACGGTAAGCACGGTGCCGTCAAGGCGGTGTTCGAGGTTGCGCAAGATGCGGTGACGTTGGGCGTCGGTAAGCGATGCGCACGCAGCAATGTCGAGGGAAAGCTGGACCTTGCTGTCGGTGGTGTTGACGCCCTGGCCGCCCGGCCCCGATGATTTTGCAAACCGCTCCGTTAGATCGGCGGCAGCGATGACCGCGCCACCGGGGATCCCCGGGCCGGGGGCGATAGTCAGGTCGTTCATGTCACCCACCCTACGTTTGCGCTGGGGTCGATGAAGAATGGAGAGCCTACCGTGCGCACGATTAATCGCGGTAGATCTCGCGGCGATGGCCTATTGAAAGCACCTCGATTGTGATTGTGCCTTCGTTGATGAGGGCGAGGATTCGGTACGCGCCGACGCGATAGCGCCACTCTCCGGTGTGATTCGCGGAGAGCCCTTTCCCGAATGCTCGTGGGTCGGTGCAGCCTTCCAAGTTGTCTTTGATCCAGGTGGCGATGAGCCGTGCATCAAAGCGGTCCATCTTTTTGAGTTGCTTGCGTGCGCGGGCCGTGAATTCGACTTTGTAGTGGCCGGACGGTGTGGTCATCGGGAGCGCTACTGATCGAGGTCGGCCAGGATGTCATCAAGGCTGTACCGCTCACCGGTGTCGTGAGCGAGAGCGTCGCGAAGCTCCTGTACATCGTGCGCGTCTTCGATTTTCTCCAAGATCGCAGTGCGGGCGAAGTCGGAAAGAGTGACGCCTTCGAAGCGTGCGTACTTGCGCACGAGCTCCGCATCGTTGTCATCCATCCGGATCGTCATCGTTGCCATGGTTGCCCCCTTGGTGAGTTTGAATACAGTGTATTCAGTGGCTGAGTATCGCGCAATGGTTGGAGTGCTCGAACTGCGCAAGTTGAGCAGTACACGTCATACCTCGCCGCATCCGCCTAGCGTGGGACACTCGGACATGGACTCACAGTCCCACTGAGGAGCAAGAGGGAAACGCGCATGAACGAACAAGCAAAGCTCGAGCGGGTCTTCGCCTACCCATTCGGCGACATTTACGGCAACTACGTGGCCAAGGTGGAGCGGAAGGGGCACACCCGCGAGGATCTCGACGACGTGCTCGGGTGGTTCACGCAGCTGAGTCCGGAACAGCTGCAGGCTGCCGCGGATTCGGGAAAGTCGCTGCGCGAATTCTTCGCAGACCTCACGCTCACCCCGAATGCCGACATGATTACCGGCAAGGTGTGCGGGGCGCGCGTAGAGGAAGTTGAGGACGAGCTCATGCGTCAGATTCGCATGATGGACCTGCTTGTCGACGAGCTCGCGCGCGGCAAGAAGATGGAAAACATCAAGCGCGGCGAGTAGGTGAATAAAGGACCTGACCCGCCTAGACGGGGCAGATGACGGGGACGCCGGAGTCGCTGAGGATCTTGGCGCGGATGCCGTAGACCTCGTCGAGCAGGTCCGGGGTGAGCACCTCGGTGGGTGGGCCCTGCGTCACGCGCTGCCCGGCCTTCATGACGAGGAGCTCGTCGCAGTAGCGGGCCGCGAGGTTGAGGTCGTGGATTGCCACAATTGCCAGCTTGTTGGTACCGGCGATCTCCTCGCGGATCAGTCGCAGGACTTCCACTTGGTGGCGGAGGTCGAGGGCGGAGGTGGGCTCGTCGAGAAGCAAAATGCTCGGTTCGCGCACGAGCATCTGCGCAATGCCGACGAGCTGACGCTGGCCGCCGGACATCGCGGTGATCATGCGGTCGGAGAGGTGGGAGATGTTGAGGCGGTGCATGACGCGCGCGGTGGCGTCGACGGGGTCACCGCTTGTGCTGCCGCCGTGGTTGGCGGAGATCATGATGGATTCAAACGCCGTGAGCGACGCGCCGGAGAGGAGGTCTTGGGGGACGTAACCGACGTGGTTCGGGCGGTCCTTGTCCTTGACTTCCTGGCCGTCGATGGTGACGGTGCAGGAGCCGGAGGCGGCTTTCTTTACGCCGGCGAGTGTCTTCACCAGGGTGGACTTGCCGGCAGCGTTGGGCCCCAGCAGCCCGACGACTTTGCCGCCGTCGAGCGGGGCGAAACTCATGGCGTCGATGATGGTGTTGCGGCCGTACTGGACGGTGAGGTCATCAGCCTGAATAGTCATGGCGTTATCCTTTCCGCTGGGCGCGGGTGAAAATCAGGAAGACGAAGAACGGGACGCCGACGAGCGCGGTGATGATGCCGATCGGAATGGCCACCCCGGGGATGATGGACAGCGAGACCGCGTACGCGATGCTGAGCAGCATCGACCCGGCAGCTGCCGCGGCGGGGAGGAAGAACTTCTGGTCCTCGCCGACGAGCATGCGGGCGACGTGCGGGCCGACCAGCCCGATGAAACCGATGATGCCGGTGAACGCAACCGAGGCTGCGGCCAGCACAGAGGCGACGATGAGGGTGGTGATGCGCAGGCGCTGCACGTCGACGCCGAGCGCGGCGGCGCGGTCCTCTCCCAGGCGCAGCGCGGTGAGCCGCCACGCGTTGACGATGCAGAAGGGGATCGCGCAGACGATGACGGCGGCGAGGATGATGTTGGCGGTCCAGTTGGCGCGCTGCAGCGAGCCCATGGTCCAGAAGACGATCTGTTGCAGCGCCTCGGTGTTCGCGCCGTACTGCAGGAGTGAGAGGAGCGCCTGGAAGAGGAAGGACAGCGCGATGCCGAGCAGGATCATTGACTGCGCGTTCGCGCCCTTCCACACGGACGCCGCTGCGACAATAAGCGCCGCGATCAGTGCGGTGAGCGCGGCCATGGTCGCCAGGTTGAACTGTGGGTTGGGGATGAGGGCCCAGCCCATGACGATCGACACCGCGGCGCCGAATGCGGCCGCCGCAGAGATGCCGAGGGTGAACGGCTCGGCCAGCGGGTTATCCAGAATGGTCTGCATCTGCCCGCCCGCGAGGCCCAGCGCGGCACCCACGAGAACGGCCATCACGGCCGCGGGCAGCCGCAGCGTCCGGATGACGGTCCGCGTCTGGTCGTCGACGCTTTCCGGGTCGAAGACGGCGTTCCAGACGTCGGCAAGCGACAGGTTCAGCGGGCCGACGATGATGGCGATGAGGAAGCTCACCGCCGCCGCGATAATCAGGCCCACGATCGCAAGTGCTTTTCGACGCCCACGCTTCCGGTACGAACGAATCGCATCGTTCCGGGCGGTTTCCGCCGAGGCCGGGGCGTCTGCCCCGGCGCGCTCTGCGCCGCTGGGGTCGGTCTGTCGAAGGGTTGTCGAAGTGGTCATTTAAGAGGTTTCACTGTTGGGGTCGGCGAAAAACGCGCCGCTGTATTCGAAGGGGAGGAAGTCCTTGTGGAACTGCTCGAAGTCTGCGGCCGGGTCCATGTCCTCGAACTCCTCCGGGTGGAGCCACTTGGCAAAGGCCTCGAGTGCGAACACGTTGAAGGGGTTGTCGTAGAACTGGTGGTACACGGCAAAGTAATTACCGTTTTTCGGCGCGTCAAGCAGGTCAATGCCCGGGATCTTCAGCGGGCCGGAGCAGGACTCGATCGCGGTCTGTTCGTCCGCTTGGTAGCCCAGCTCGACGTGGTGGTAGGACTCGGACTTCGACGGGTCGCTTGCCCATTCGCCACCGGTGACGATGAGCTTCTCGGGGTTGATCTCCACGAGCTTTTCTGTAGTCAGCTGGGTGGAATCCGTGCCGAGCACCTCCGGGCCGAGGTTGTGGCCGCCCGCGGCCGTGACCAGGGTGCCGAGGTGGACGTCGCCAGCGACAGAGCAGCAGTCTTGGAAGCCGGCCGCGGTCCACACCAGCGTGTCTGGGCGGTCCTCGATGTTGGCTACGCGGTCTGTAATCGTCTTCACCTTCTCGTCGTAGAAGGCGTTGAACTTCTCCGCGCGCTCCTGCTGGCCCAAGAGCTCGCCCAGCATGGTCATCGATACGGTGGTATTTTCCAGCGGCTTCTGGCGGAAGTCGATGAACGCGTACTTGATCCCCAGCGCGTCGAGGTTGGAGAGGAAGCCGTTCTCCTCGCTCGCCTTCTTTTGGTCGAGCGTCATGATGATGACGTCCGGCTTTTGGGCGAGGAGGTTCTCAGCGGTGACGTCGCCCTTCTGGATGGAGCCGATCATTGGCATATCCTTGGCTTCGGGGTAGTCCTCGAGCAGCTTTTCCTGCAGGGCCGGGGCCGCCTTGTTGAGGTCGTCGCCGTACGCGACCACGTTGTTGAATGGGTTGTCCTGCAGGGTCGCGGTGGCGTACACCGCGCGGCCCTCGGCGAGCACGATTCGCTCGGGGCGCGCCTCGAAGTCGAGCGTGCGCCCGGCGGCGTCGGTGATGTGGACGGCGTCCGCGCTCCGTGCGGCGGACGAGGAGGCGTTCTGCGTCTCGGTCACCGCGGCGGTGTTGTCGTCGCTTCCAGAGCAGGCGGCGAGCCCGAGGACCGTGGCTGCGGAGACAAGGAGTGCTCCGGCGCGTTGGAAAAGTTTCAACTGCAGACCTTTCTTGCTTTAGGTAAGGCTCGCCTTTGCAAGCACTCCTTCTAAAGTAAGGCAAACCTTTCTTTGGGTCAACCCCCTGGTTTTCATTGTGCAATCCAATTCTTCTCACCGGCCTGAGCGGTGGCCAACGGGCGACCGACGATCCACGGATGTAGCGTTGTGCCGGCTGTATGAAACCCGAAAGAATAGGAGAGGAAACTCAAGTGGATCGCGTGCGTGATTTCGCGTTCGGCGCAAGACAGCAACCGAACTACTCCTGGTGGAAACCGTTGGCCGAAATGCTCACCGTGATCGTCATGGTGATCGCGATGACAGTGGTCGTCGGGCTCTCGCTGGAGGCGGCAGGGCTTGACACCTCATCTCCTGACGTCGACGGCTGGTTTACCTACGCCACGGTGATCGTCGAGATCATTGCGGTGCTCGTGGCAGTCAAACTGGTGGGGCGGCGCTCCGCGGCTTCGGTGCTGTGGAGTGGGAAAGCGCTGCGGCCGCTCACGCTCGTCGCGGCATATCTGTTGGCGTTTGCCGTCATAGCCGTCACGCTGGGACTGATCAGCGTCTACGCGTTCGGCTCGTCGTGGGACAAGGCGTTTGCAGGCTTTTCCAGTACGTTCCCGCTCGAGCTCGTGGCGATTCTGCTTGCCGCGCTTGCCGAGGAAATGCTGTTCCGCGGGCTTGTGTTCCAGGCCTTTACCGCGTGGACGCGGCACCCGCTCGTCGGCGCGATCGCCGCTGCGCTCCTGTTCGTTGCCGTGCACCCCGCAGCTTGGAGCGAACCCCTCGCGTTCGCACACTTCTTCCTCGATGGCCTGCTCTACGCCTGGCTCGCCTGGTATTTCAACGGCATCGGCATTGCCGTCGTGGCGCACGCGGCGTGGAACACTGCGGCCAGCCTGCAGGACTACGGGGTGCCGTTGTCGCTGGGCGGGACCGCCACACAGTTTGTCGCGGCGGCGCTCGCAGTAGTCGTGCTCACCGTTGCGTTCCGTCGAGCACTGCGCCCCCTGCGCCCGTAACCTCCTCCGCCGGGCAACATCGGCGCTGTGCGTCTACGCTTGGCCGCATGGCAATTCACACATGCACCTATATCGCATTCCCCGGCAACGCTCGCGCGATGCTTGAGTTCTACCACTCCGTCTTCGGTGGCGAGCTCCGCATCCTCACCTACGGCGAGCAGCTGGACAACGGCGTGCAGTTCCCGTTCGACCCGCCCCGTGACAAGGTCGCGCACGCGTTGCTGCGCGGCCCGTTCACCATCTCCGGCGGCGACGACCTCGAGCACGACCGCGAGCAACTCAGCGCCAGCGAGTACGGCTTCACCGTCGAAGCGGACTCGCCCGAGGAGGCAAAGAAGCTTTACGACGCCCTCGCTGCAGACGGCGGCGAGGCGCGCATGCCGTTCGCCCAGGCGCCGTGGGGCGAGCACTTCGGCATGGTGGTCGACCGTTTTAACGTCGCGTGGAACGTCACCGCCCCGGGCGGCGACAGCGGCACCAACGCTGCGCAGGCGTAGCACGGTTGCGATTGGGCAGCGGGGCGCGGGTTGCCGTCACGGGGGTTGACCGGGGCGGGGAGCGTCGCAAAGCTCATCGCTGGGGACCACGGGTACGTGGTGCTTGCGGAGTCGCCCGAGCCCGTCTTACGACGGCCCGATCGCAACGCTCGATGAGTTCTTCGTGCGGCCTGGACTCCGAGGGGAGGGCATTGGCACCCGCCTCAGGGACTGCACGGATACACCAACATTGAGGCGGGCCAGGACGTGGCCATGCTGTGCTACATCCGGGAGTTTGGCTCGCCTGCCGGCACTGCGTAGCGCTTCGCGGCCGTGCCGTACCCTTGGGCAGCATGGCCACGAAGTACAAATTCTCCCTTCCGAATAGCAACTGGGTCCAGGCGACCACGCCCGCGAACATGGACTTCCTCCTCGCCCGAGCGGCCGAGGTGGAGCAGCCCGTGTTCATGCCGCCGACCATCAGCGGGCTGACCGCGGCGCTGGCGGAGGACGCCGATATGCAGGCGGTCATGAAGGACAACCTCGCTCGGCTCGAGCAGGCTGGTCAGAATCCGCGCGTGGAGCAGGGGGAGGTTAGCCCCGACGGTAATGCGGGCCTGCAGCAGGTGACGCTGTCCGCCTCGGCGGAAGACGGCACGCGCGGCGAGGTCGCCCAGCTGCAGAACTACCTCATCTTGCGCGAGCAGGGCGGCGCGCAACGGTGGGTGGTCATGCTCGCGCTCACCGCGGACGTGGGCCGGATCCAGGAGCTCGCCCCGGAGTTTCAACAACTCCTCGATTCGGTCGAGTTTGTCTAACTCGGGAAACGACCGACTGGAATGTCCTCGCGCTCGCCGGAAAACATCCTGTTGCGCCTCCCCGACACGGAGGAAGAGCAGGTCCGCGGGATCTTTGACGCGCTGGAGCAGCGGGGATTCCCGCGCCAGCACCAGCGCCCCCATATCTCAGTGACGTTTGCACCACGGATGCGCCAGAGCGCGGTAGAAAGCGCGGCGGCGCTGCTGCCGCCACTGCTCCCCGCGAGACTGGATCGGGTGGGCACCGTCGTCTTTGGCACCAAGTCCAAGCAGACGGTCGCGTGGTTACTCGAGGCGCCGGAGGCGCTCGAGCGCGCCGCCCGACAGCTCAGCGCAGAGAACCCTAATGGGCGAGGGGAGCGGTGGGTACCGCACCTGACGCTGGGGCTGCGCCTGCCAAAGTCAATGGTGCCCGGGTATATCGGGGCGCTCGCCGAGGTGACGAACCCGCACCTCAGGGCGCTGACTGCGGATCGGGCTGTGTACTACCGGCCGACTGTTGGCCAAGACCTGCAGCTTTAGGGAGCACCACGGTCGGGTACTTGCGTACGTAGCCGATCGCGATGATGACCAGCGCCGCGGCCGCGCCCAGGATCGTCTCAGCCGTGCGGGCAAGCAGCATCGGCGCGACGGGGGCAGCCTGCACCGTCTGGATCATCAGCAGCGCGGTTGGGGTGATGAAGCTGCCGGCGATGGTGTAGTTGCGGGTCACGTACATCTCAGTGAGGTACTGCAGCACGATGATCCACACCACGATCTGCCACCCCTGCATCGGGTGCGAGAGCAGGAAGCCCGCGACCAGGATGCCCGACAGCGTGCCCAGCACGCGCTCTATCGCGCGGAAGTACTGCACCTTGAACCGCGAGTTCACCAGCGGCGCGACCGCGGCCACCATCGCCCAGTAGAAGTGCGAGAGGGGGTCGATGAGCATCACCGAGAACAGTCCGATCACGCCCGCGAGGAGCGGGGAGAAGAAGAAACGAGCGGCCTCAACGCGCAGCCGCTTGCGGGGCACGGGGCCGGCGTCGGGGGCGCGCGACGGGCGCTCGGGGGCCTTCGCGTTGCCGCCGGGCCCTTCGCCGATGTACTGGGAACACTGGCCGAGCACCAGGCAGAGCAGCGCCGAGCTGCCCGCGATGCCGAACGCCATGAGCGGGTGCACCGGGTCGCGCAGCGAACCGACCGCGGCGACCGAGAAGATCACAAAGACGGAACCGGTCGGCTTCATGTCGGCGGCGAGGGCAATCGTCGCCCACACCGAGGACACCAGCGAACTGACCAGCAACAAGATCCAGGGGCTGAGGCCCACCCAGGCAATTGTTGCGCCGATCGTCACCGACAGGGTCAGCGCGCTCCCGGCCAGCAGATGGTGCTTGCGCCGCACCTGCGGGGTGGCGTGGCGGCCGTACACGCCGGTGAACGCGCCGAAGTTTGCGTAAATTGCCAGGTCAAGTCGTCCAAGCGCCAGCAGTGTAAACATCGGGATCGCCACGCCGAGCGCGGTGCGGAACGCGGGAATATGGTCGCGCTTCGCAGGCCCCATCTGAAACAGCGGGCTGAAATGGTGCAACGTTGGCCTCCTGTCGCTTCGCTTCGGGAACTCGCAACACTGTAATCAGTCGCGGAGTGGGGCGCACTCGTTGGCGTCGATAAGCAAGGCCCCGTCGAGCGCAATGCTGCTTGTCGACGCCCCCACGACCACATTCCCGTACCCCCGACCCTCGGAGCGAGCGGCGGTGTGGCCGAAGACGAGTTCCAGGCCGGCGAGCTCGGCGCGGGTGCGCGGCAACCCCTCCGTGTCGCCGATGTTGGCCATGAATAGGCCACCAGGGCGCAGGGCGCGCCGCGCGGCGGTGAAGAACTCGACGGTGGTCAACGCGCGGGGCGTGTCCGGCCCCGCGAAGACGTCGCGGACGATCACGTCGACGGAGCCGGGCGCAAGCGCGTGCGTGAACGCCCGGGCTTCTGCAACCGCGAGCTGCACCGGCGGGTCGAACGCCCAGCGCACGAGGTCGGCGAGTGCGCTGTCCAGCTCGACGGCAACGTTGGTGGAATCCGGGTAGCGTTGTTGGAGAAACGATGCGAATGTGCAGCCCGCGGCGCCGAGGTGCACGGCGGTGAACGGGCGCGGGAGGTTGCCGGCCGCCTCGTGCGCGCTGATGAGCTGGGCGAACCAGCGAATGTAGTCGTACTCCAGCACCTCGGGCGCGCCGGGGACCACGTAGGAAGACGGGACGTTGTTGACCTCGAGGGTGTAGCCACCGTCGCGGGACGGGTCCGCCACGATCGCGGCGGTGCCCGTGTCGATGGAATAGGTGCCGGTGATGTGCCGTTTCTCGGCGCGCGGCTTACCGCGGCCCATGTGCATCACCGGCAGTCATGAGCGGAGTGGCCTTAACGCTTGGCAATCGGTCCGAGCACCTGGTCGACCTGCTGTGGCAGAAGCAGCGCGATGAGGCTGCCCAGGCCGGCGAGGCCAGCGAGCGCAACCGGCAGGATCCAGGCGAGGTCGGCGGCGGAGCTGCCTGCGGGGGCCGGGGTGCCCGGCTCGTCGGCGTCCCGCGCCGGTGCGACCTCGACCGGGACGGTCGCGTCGGTGCCCGCGTCGGTGGTGACGTGCAGTTCCTGGGTACCGGACATGTCGGCCGGGACGTCGAGAGCCACGGTCGCCTTGCCCTTTTCGTTCATCCCCTCCGGGCCGTAGGCCGGGTCGATGTCTGCGGTTGCCGTCGCATCACCGAGCGACACGGTGACCTGCTTCGCGGTCTCGCCAAGTGTGTACTGCAGCGAGGAGAGGTTGATCGTCGCGGGCGTGCCCGCGGTCAGCGGGGCGTCCAGGTGCACGCCGACGTTGGACTGGCCGCCACGCGGGGCCTTCGCCTTGCCTGCCCCGAGCGCCTCGACGAGTGCGTTGAGGTCCAGGTAGCCCAGGCTGGCCGGTGCGGTGCCGCGGGTGAACGCCTCAAAGTGGTCGCCGCCGCCCAGGATGAAGGTGGAGCCGGCGATGACGTACTTCTTCGCCGGATCGATCGGCGCGCCGTCGACGGTGACCGAGGTGATGCGCGAGCCCTGCGGCGCCTCCGGGTCGTAGGTGTAGGTGACGTTGTCGGACACACCGAGCGCGGCGAACGGCATGGAGTCGCCGTCGCGCCACTGCTGCTCGAGCGCGTCGACGAAGTCCTTGCCCGTGATCTCCACGTAGGTGTTCTCGCCGCCGAACGGCTGGACCGCAAAGGCCTCGGCGTAGGTCACGTCGCCCTGCTCCAGGTCCGAGCGCACGCCGCCCGCGTTCATCACACCGATGTCGGGGGTGATGGCGGAGTTCTGGTCCACACCCCAGCGGGTGATCTCCGCGACGAAGTTGTTCAGTTGGGATTCCACGCCCACGGAGGAGCCGGATTCCTTGCCCTCCTTCGCGCCGCGGTAGAAATCCGTGCCCGCGTTGCCCACGATGCGCTCGCCCTCCGCGCCAGCTTTCTCCTCGGCCTGCTGCATGATGGCGTCGACCTCCGGTTCGGGGGTGTCGCAGGCGCGGATAGCGTCGGCGTCGAGAAGCTCTGCGTGCTTGACGGTCGCCTTCTTGGTCGCGCGATCGAAGGAAAGATCGACGTTGGCCAGGTGCTTGCCGTACTCGCCGGCCTGGATAACCACGGGACTGGTCTGACCAGGCTCGATGACCTGGTGGGTGTGGCCGAGGAACGCGAGGTCGACGTCTTTGCTGAAGTCGTCCGGCCCGAGGTTGCCCTCGTGCACGAGCGCGACGACAACGTCTGCCTCGCCGGAGTCCTTCAGCTTTTTCGCCAGCGCGTTGGTGGTCTCGACCGGGTTATCCCAGGTAATGCCCTTGATGTTGTCGGGGGAGACCAAGTTCGGCATGTCGTCGGTCACGGTACCCACGAAGGCGACCTTCACGCCGTCGAGCTCCTCGACCGTGTAGTCCTTCACACCGTCGATGGTGTGGGCGTTCGCGCCCAGGTAGTCAAAGTCGGCCTGCTTGACCACGCGTTCCTCGACGTCCGATGCGCCGTGGTCGAACTCGTGGTTACCAATCGCGGAGACTTTTAGCCCCATGAGATTGAGCAGGTCCAGCGTCGGCTGGTCATCCAGTAGCATCGATTCGAAGGGGGAGGCGCCGATGTTGTCGCCCGCGGAGGTGAAGATGTGGGTCTTGCCCTCGGCGGCCTTGTCCACGGAGCACTTCAGCGCCGCCGCGCCGGGCACCTTGTCGGTGGGCTTCCAATAACCGTGGAAGTCGGTGATGTTGGAGATGGTGAACTCTGCGGTGTCATCGGCAGCGAGCGCAGCGGGCGCCAGCGAGACGGCGAGCGCGGCGGCTGTGGTGGTGGCGAGGAGTTGGACGTTGCGGCGGAAGCGCACGGGCGAGGCCTTTCTGACGAACTGGTGGGGGCAGTACAAAATGCTGTCCTAAAACTTAGAAAGCCTTGCTTTCCGCAGGGTGACCTGCCGGTAAATTTCGGGTGACCGTTGGGGCTTGGAGCTTATCGACGTCCCGCTTCCGAGACTCGTACGCGCCTAGAGTTCAGTGACCTCGTAGTCTGCTCCTTCGGAGGTGAACCTGAGTGACCCGAGTGGGTAGCTCACGTCACTTGGCCACGACAACGTGCTGGGATCGAGCGAAACTTTCACGCGCTTGCCCACGTACTGTGCCCACTCAGTACCGGCCTCATGATTTCCGTAGGAGGTGATCTCCGAGTACCCCAAACGCATGTACTCCGTAGTTTGCGTCACCGGCCCCCGCGACCCGCCCTTGTTTGCCGAGATATCCTGTGGGCCATCGAAGTGCAGCACCCAGTACTTGCTGCCGGATTCAGGCGCTGACGGATCATCAGCGCCAGCTTGGGCCAGTGCTTCCTCGATGGTGAGCTCCTCGACGGTGCCCACGAACTCACCTTCGCCGAGAACCATGTCATCCGCGGGAGCTTCATCTTGCGCACCTTCTGCCGGGGCTGCTGCCGCAGGTGCCCCCTGCTGCAGCGCCGACGGATCGGTCGTCGAGGTCCATGTGATCTGCTGGTACTTCTCCGGGATGGCATCGATGTGGGCTTCCTCTGGGGCACCAACCTTGGTCAACGTGTCGCCGTCGACGGAGTAGAGCTGGAAGTTCGCATCCGGTTGGGTGGAGTAGTGGTCCTCCTGGTAGAGGCCGTTTTGCGACGCGGACGCGAACACCGCAGCGCGGCTGCCGCCAGCGGAGCGCACCCCGTCCAACAACACCGGCGACGAGGGGCGGGCCTTGCCCTCCTCATCCAGGTGAAAGACCAACACGGGCGCGAACTCGCGCGAGTCCTTCTTCAGCAGCAGCTCGGGCGTCCCGTCGCCGGTTGCTTCGATCAGGGCGTAGCTGTACTTGCCCGTGGGCTCTACCAGCGCGTCGGTGTCAAATGCGTACTCGTCCGGGTGCGCGATGACGTTCTCGTACTCGCTCTTCCAATCGCCCTCGCCGGACTGCTGCGAAGAGCTGGGTTCCTTCGCCCACTCGGGGAAGTCCTCGGGATCGACCTCGGACCCGTCCGGGTTCACAAAGGTCGTGGACTTCACCACGACGGTTTCGCGCTCCCCGTCGCCGGAGCTGCAGGCGGTAAGGGAGACGGCGGTGAGCGCAGCAACGAGAAGCGCGCTCGTGGGGGCAGGAAGGCGTCGAAGGTTCACACGCCACAGTGTACAAGCAGCCTGTACACATGTTGGTGCGTTGAGGGGAGTCTACTTGCCCAGCTCCTTGCGGCGCTCGTAGGCGATGCGGAGTCGCTCCGCCCGCTCCGACTTATCCTTCTTCTCTATCTCTTCGAGCACGTCGTACTCTTCATCGGAGATTCCGGCGATGGTGTAAACCGCGAGTGCCGCAATGGCCGCGACCGGCCAGGCGACCCAGGCCAGCGACACGTGGAAGGCGAACTGCAGCAGGAAAAACACGGCCGCACCGCAGCTGACGATGGCGCCTGCAGCAATATCGCAGTTGCGCTTCACCTTCAGCTTTCGCTCGAGCTCCGCCTCGCGCGCTGCGTTTACCGAGGGGGAATCGTCGCGCTGCTCGAGGATGCCGCCGCTGGAGGGGTGCGGGAGGTCGCTGAAAAGCGCAGCGAGCTCACCGCGAGTGGTTGCGGACGCGGCGCGGGCGGTGCGGGCGTCGAACTCGGCGACGTCGAGGTAGCCGTCGGCGAAGTGCTCGCCGAGGCGGTCGAGGGCGGAGGTACGCTCTGGGTCGCCGATACGCATCTCGGGACTCTCGGCCACGGGGACATCCTTTCGTTCGGGAACTGCTTCCGACACCCTAACTTAAGGCGTGTATTGCAGCCCACCGAGACTTATTGAGTCAGTCTCCCTAGAGGCCGAGCCTTTGCTGGCGATCGTATGCGATGTGGAGTCTCTCGACCTTCTCAGCGTGTTCGAGGTCTACCAACTGCTGCAATTCCTTGTTGATTGCATCTTCCTCTCGAGTGCGGCCAGCGGATGCCACAATCGCAATGCAGGGGAGTCCGATGATTGGCCACGCCAGCCAGGCGAAACTTATGCCGAACCCGAACTTGAGCAGGAAAAACAATGCGGTACCGAGGCCGAATGTAAGGCAAAGGGCGGAGTCCCCGAATTTCCCGGCGGAACAGCTTGTTCTCCAATTCCCTCTCGCGGGGAAACGCGGTCAGGGACCTGGCCCGTTTCAGTTCCTTGAGCTCCTCCTGGGTCGGCGGTGAAGGCAGGTCACTGAAAACGCCGTCTAGCTCTCCTTGGGTGGTAGCGGCTGCAACACGCTGAGCCCGCTCATCAAGTTCGTCGACGCTGAGGTAGCCCTCGGCGAAGTGAATGCTCAACCGGGACGAGGCGCAGGATCGCTCGCGGACGCCAACGCGAATGCTGGGATGCTCGGTCATGGTGCTTCCTTCCTTTGCGGTGCGGTGTGACTCTCGGGGTGGGGACTAGCGGGAGGAGCGAATACCAGGACCGACATTCCACCAATGATTCGTACGAGTGTGCGAGCGTGGGGTGGTTGGATGCGACAACTGCCGTAGGGCGCCTAGTCGTTCCAGCTCTTCGTTCGTGCGAAGAAGCAGGCCATCACGGCACCCAGCAGCGAGACTGCGGCCGGGAGGAGCAGCGAGTGTGACATGGCGAGTGCGAACGGGGCGTGGAGCGCCGCCGGCATCCCGCTGCTCGCACCGGCGCCGCCGACGGAAGCCTCGCCCGCGCCGGGGCCGAGCTGGGCGTTGAGCTGCGCGTCCATGAGCGCGGCGATCGCGGCGGAGCCAATGACGGCGCCCACCTGGCGCAGCGTGTTGTACACGCTGGAGCCGGCGCCGGCGAGCGCGGGCGCGAGGTTGCGCGTGGCAATCATGGACAGCGGTCCCCACACCATCGAGTTCGCCACGCCGTTGAGCACGGAGATGGCGAGCAGCCAGTACGGGCTGATCGTCGGGTCGGCGATCCAGGCGGTCATCGCCACCGAAAGGCCCAACATGGTCAGGCCCGCGATGGCGAATGGCTTGGGCTGGTGCGTGTTGGTGAGCTTGCCAATCCAGGGCGACAGCACGCCCGAGACCAGCCCCGCGGGCACGAGAAGGAGCGCGGCGCGGGTGGGGGAGAAGCCCTGGACGGACTGGATGTAGATCATCCACGGAATCATGTACGTCGACACGGTAAAGCCCACCGTGGCGATCGTGACCGCGGAGAGCGAGAAGTTGCGGTCCGCAAAGAGGGCGAGGGGCACAAGTGCGTCGCGACGCGTGCGCGACTGCCAGGCAACGAACGCACCGAGCAGGACAAGGCCGGCCGCGATGAGGCCGAGCGCGCGCCAGTCCCAGTCGAAGCGCTCACCCTCTTGGATGCCCAGGATGAGGCAGAACATGCCCGCTGCGCTCAGCACCACGCCGAGCCAGTCGAGGCTGCGGGAGGTGAGCTCGAGGCGCGGGACGTAAATCCACGCGAGCACCAG
Organism: Corynebacterium gottingense; assembly: GCF_003693265.1. Classification (GTDB taxonomy): domain Bacteria; phylum Actinomycetota; class Actinomycetes; order Mycobacteriales; family Mycobacteriaceae; genus Corynebacterium; species Corynebacterium gottingense. The sequence goes on along the minus strand of NZ_RDRE01000002.1, from coordinate 49,047 downwards.
GCCGATCACGCCGATGGGGACGTTGACAAAGAAGATCCAGGGCCAGCCGGAAGCGTCGACAAGCAGCCCGCCCAACAGCGGGCCGACGATGGTGGCGACACCCGCGGTCGCGCCCCAGACACCCATGGCGCTGCCGCGCTCGTGGGGGCTGAAGGTACGGATCATCACCGCCATCGTCTGCGGGGTGACCATCGCGCCGCCGAGGCCTTGGAAGACGCGGGCGACGATGAGCGCCTCGATTGTGCCGGCCAGTCCGCACGCCAGCGAGGACAGCGTGAAGAGTGCGAGGCCGGAGATGTAGAGGGCGCGGGGGCCGAAGCGGTCGCCAAGTCTGCCGGTGATCAGCAGCGGCACCGCGTACGCGAGCAGGTACGCGCTGTTGACCCAGATCACCGAGCTGTAGCTCGCGCCGAGCCCGGCGGTGATCGCGGGGATCGCTACGGAAACGATCGTCGAATCGACCAGGATCATGAAAAAGCCCAGCATCATGGACCACAATGCGGGCCAGGGGGATCGTTGTTGCGTCACCTCGGACACTCTACCCCGCGGCGCGCAATATGCTTTCTCGCATGAACCGCACCTTCTCCGGCATTGACCTCGCCGCCGACCCGGCCAAGACCGGCACCGCAACCATCCAGGAAACGCCCGCCGGGCTCACGCTTGTCGACGCCACCGCCTCCGCCACCGACGCCACCCTCATCGCACTCGTGACCGGCGCCGAGCTCACCGGCGTGGACGTGCCCGTCGGATGGCCGCGCGCGTTTCGGGAGTTCGTGAGTGCGCACGCGGACCAGCGCATGGCTGCCCCGGCGACCTACGGCCCGGACGAGCGCCGCCGCTTGGTCAACCGCTTCACCGACCTAGAGGTGCGCCGCAACGCCGGGGTGACCCCGCTGCCGGTGGCCGCCGAGCGCATCGCGCACCCGGCGCTGCGCTGGGCCGGCGTGGAGTCGCGGTTGCGCGCGGCGGGCGCCAACGTGGACCGCGCCGGGCGCGGCCGGGTCGCCGAGGTCTATCCGGCGGCTGCGCTGAAGCAGTGGGGGCTGCGCCACCGCGGGTACAAGGGCGCGGACGTCGCGGGGCGCGGTGCTCGCGAGGAGATTGCGGCGGGACTCACCGAGCGCTTCGAGCTGGACTGGGGTGGGATGCAGCGCCGTGCCGTCGAGAATGCGGACTGCCTCGACGCGGTCATTGCCGCGCTCGTCGCGCGAGAGGTGCGTGCCGGGCGTTGCATAGCACCGCCGTCTGACCAGGCGGAACTCGTCGCGGAAGAGGGCTGGGTCTGGGTGCCGCGCCCGTCCGCTTGACCTTGTCCCTACGGCAACCTGTTCACTGATCACCATGACCGCAACCACCATCGGAGAGGCCGCCGAGATCCTCGGCGTCACGCCGAAAGCTCTGCGCCACTGGGAGGCGCTCGGACTCATGCAGCCGGAGCGCACCAGCACCGGCTACCGCCTATACCACGCATCCGACCTCGAGCGGGGCGCCGCGATTGCCCTCTACCAGGGAATCGGGGTCCCACTCGCACAGGTCGCAGTGCTTCTCGACGCCTCCCCGTCCCACCTCGCACGCGCCCTTAGCGCCCACCGCGAGGCCCTGGTGCACCAGCGTGACTCCCTCGAGGCGCAGCTGGACGCGGTCGAGACGTTGATCCGCAAACACAAGAAAGGAACGCTCAGCATGTCTGACATGAAGTACTATTTCGGCGAGGAGTTCGCTGCCTACCAGGAGGAGGCGCAGCAGCGCTGGGGCAACACCGCGGAGTGGCAGCAGTCCCAGGACGCGCTGGCCAACATGGATGCATCGAAGGCGGAACAGCTCAAGCGCGAGCAGGAGGAGCTGGCCGCCGAGCTGGTCGCCGCCCGCGACGCAGGCGTCGAACCTGGCTCGGAGGAGGCAGAACGCATTGTGGCGAAACACCGCGACTCGATCGCGCAGTGGTACGAGGTCACCCCGGCGCGCCAGCTGATCCTCGCCCGCATGTACGTCTGCGACGAGCGCTTCCACAAGGCATACGACGGCGCGCAGGACTACCTCCTCGAGCTCATCACCACGCACGCCGAGGCCGCGGGCGTGGATCTGGACGCTCCGCAGTGGTAGGCACCCACCGCGTAGGGTAGGGGCCATGAACGAAAAGTACTCAGCAGACGTTTCGCAAACTGTCATCCTTCCTCAGTCCAAGGACGCGATCTTCCTCACCGTCACGCTCAACGAGGGCACCGAGAAGCAGGCGCTCGAGGTCATCACCGGTCTGAAGGGCCTGGTCAACGGCGTTGGGTTCCGCTGGCCCGAGGCACAGCTGAGCGCCGTGGTGGGCATCGGCGCGAACCTGTGGGACCGCCTGTTCACCACCCCGAAGCCGGAGGGCCTGCACCCCTTCCGCGAGCTGCAGGGGGCGAAGCACCACGCGCCGTCCACCCCCGGCGACCTTTTCTTCCACATTCGCGCCGACGAGTACGACGTCGCGTTCGAGCTCGCCCGGCGTATCAACGCGCAGTTGGAGGGCGCGGTGGCCGAGTACGACGAGGTCCACGCGTTCCAGTATCAGGACTTCCGTGACCCGCTCGGTTTTGTCGACGGCACCGAGTCCCCGCGCGGGCAGGCCGGCGTGGAAACCGCGCTGATCAAGGACGGCGACTGGGCCGGCGGTTCCTACATTGTGGCGCAGAAGTACATCCACAACCTCAAGGCGTGGAACGACCTGCCGGTAGAGGAGCAGGAGAAGGTCATCGGTCGCACCAAGCACTCGGACGTGGAGATGGGCGAAGATGTCAAGCCCGCCAACTCCCACGTGGCGCTGAACTCCGTGAAGGACGAGAACGGCGAGTCGTTGGAGATCGTGCGCAACAACCTGAGCTTCGGCGACGCCATGGGCAACCAGGGCACCTACTTCATGAGCTACGCCAAGGATGTGCGCATCACCGAGCTCATGCTGCGCCGCATGTTCATCGGCGAGCCGGAAGGCAACTACGACCGCATCCTGGACTTCTCCGAGGCGCTCACCGGCGTGAACTTCTTCGCCCCCTCCGCGAAGTTCCTGGAGGAGGCTGCCAGCCACGCCAAGCAGGAGTTCCTCCCGGAGGAGGAGACCCCGGCTGCGCCCCAGCCCGCCACCACGGCCTCGCAGGGCAAGGTCATCTACGGCGAGTAGGGCGAGGCGCGTCGCCCGGCGCAGCTAGATGTGCAGGAACTCGCGCAGCTGCGGCGGGAGCGCCCCGCGCCAGTACGGGAAGGACATCGCGGCGAGCGCGGCGATGCCGGCAAGCACGCCGACGATGGTGACGATGCGCTCCGTCTCTTCATCCATGTTGGCGCTCAGGGACGCGCCACCGCCGCCACCATTACCGCGGCCGGTCGGCTCGTCCTTTGCCGGGACTACCTCGCGCAGCGGCGGCAGCTTGCTCGAGTCGATGCCGTAGAACGTGTCCAGCCCGCGCACGTTGAACTGCGTGGACATGTAGCGCTTGTTGGTGTCGGTATTCCACTGCGAGACGACGACGTCCAAGTTGTCGATGGTGGAGCCCGGAACGATGTAGCCGCCGTAGGGCTGCGACCAGTTGGTGGGGGACTGCTTGTCGCTCCAGCTTCCCGCCTTGGCAATGGTGGAGACCGGCACGTCGTTCCAGTCGCGCTCCAGCGTGTCCGAGATGCGCACCTCGATCGCGTCGGTCGCGTCATTGAACATCACCAGCACCCAGTACCCCTGGATGTAGCGCAGGTTCATCTCGCCGGCCTGGACATTCTTGGACAAGATCGGGGCGGCCTCATCGGTCCAGTTGTCCGTGTCCGGGTCGTAGAGCTCCCACTTCGTGCGATCGTCGATGTCCTCGAGCTTGAAGCGGGACAGGTAGACCGGGTCGGCGCGCTTGAAGGAGGAGGAGACGGCGTAGATGTAGCCGTCGTCGCCCTCCTCCCAGCTGATCAGGTCGCCCATGCCGCCCATGTAACTGTTGCCGGTGTAGCCGATCGACGTCCACTCGCGACCGCGGGACGTGGACTTCCAGATCTGGGTGTTGCTCACGTTGCCGATGCCGTTGTTCCACATCGCCTGCATGTACAGCGTGCCGTCGATATTGATGATGTCCGACGGGATGAGCGTGAGGTTGCCCTCCTGGTAGTAGCTGATCAGCTTTTCCACCTTGCTGCCGCTGTTCATCGGGCGCTGAACAGTAACGAAGCCGTCGCTGTCGGTTTGGGCGATGACGCCGGTGGGGCTCATCCAGGTGCCCTTGCCAAACGCCTTGCCGGTGAAGGAATCGCCGAAGACCATCGCGTACTCGCGGTCATCCAGCGGCGCCATCACGCCGAGGTCGGTCGCGCCCATCCCGATGCCCTCCGTCCAGGGGCCGAGGATGTCGCCCTTGACCTGGACAGTCGTGCCGTTTGGCATCGCCACCGGGCGGGAGGCTTTTACGGCCGCCTGGCCGGCAAAGTTCTCGACGTGCAGTTCCGCCGCGGATTCAGGGTCGGAGCTGATCGCATCGCTCGTCTCCTCTGCATTGTCCAGGGTATCCAGGAAGTCAGCCGGGCCTTCAAGCTGAATCTTCTGCGCCTGGGCTGCCTGCGGGGCGGCGACTGAGGAGAGGGCGATGGAACTTGCGACGGCGGCGCACAGCAGTGCGCGGCGGCGGGAAGAGGAGTGCATGCTGTCTCTGTTCAAACTTGGGGTGAGTAAGGGCACTTATAAGAAGCACAATGAATGTATCAAAGTGGCTGCGATTGCGTAGGGCATTGTGAAACGGGGGTACCACGTGTCTGTGTATCGGGTGTGAAACTCGTCGAAGGCGCGAAACTTGGCTAGTCTGAAGGGCATGTCTCGTTTCAGCCCCTTGAACTGGCCGGTGGTGCGCCAGGTGCGGGACGGTGACCTTTTCGCTCGTGGAGCGAATACGGAATCGTCGAAAAGCAAAGACCTGAAGGGCCGCATTGAAGATGCGGACCGGGTGGTCAAGAGCGTGTGCCCGTACTGCGCCGTCGGCTGCGGTCAGCGCGTGTACGTCAAGGATGAGAAGGTCATCCAGATCGAGGGCGACCCGGATTCGCCACACTCCCGCGGGCGGCTCTGCCCCAAGGGTGCTGCCTCCGAGCAGCTGGTGAACGCGCCGGGGCGCCTCACCGAGATTCTCTACCGCGCCCCCGGTGCCACGGAATGGCAGACGCTGGACCGCGACACCGCGCTGGACATGGTCACCGACCGCTTTATGGAGGCGCGCAAGAACGGGTGGCAGGATTTTGACGAGGAAGGGCGGCCGCTGCGCCGCACCATGGGCATCGCCGGGCTCGGCGGCGCGGCCATGGATAACGAGGAAAACTACCTGATCAAAAAGCTCTGGACCGCCTCTGGCGCGGTGCAGATTGAGAACCAGGCCCGCATATGACACTCGTCCACGGTTCCCAGTTTGGGATCCTCGTTTGGACGCGGCGGCGCAACCCAGCCGCTGCAGGACATGGCCAATGCGGACTGCATTGTGATCCAAGGCTCGAACATGGCCGAGGCACACCCGGTCGGGTTCCAGTGGGTCATTGAGGCGAAGGCGCGCGGCGCCAGGATCATTCACGTTGATCCGCGGTTTACGCGGACGTCGGCAATCGCTCACAAGCACGTGCCCATCCGCGGCGGCTCGGACGTCGTGCTGCTCGGCGCGGTGATCAACTACGTGCTGCAGAACGACCTGTTCTTCCGCGACTACGTCACCGCGTTCACGAACGCCTCGACGCTGATCAGCGAGGAATTCCAGGACACCGAGGACCTCGACGGGCTGTTCTCCGGGTACGACCCGGAGACCGGTGCCTACGACAACGCGACGTGGCAGCCGCAGAAGGCGTGGGATGCGAAGGTGTCGTGGGACAATAAGACGGACCCGACGCTGGAGGACCCCAACACGGTCTTCCAGATTCTCAAGCGCCACTACTCGCGCTACACGCCCGAGGTGGTGGAGCAGGCCTGCGGTATCTCGCAGGAGGACTTCTTCTACCTGGCGGACTCCATCGTGGAAAACTCCGGGCGCGAGCGCACCACCTGCTTCGCGTACGCACTCGGCTGGACCCAGCACACCATGGGCGCGCAGTTCATCCGCACCTGCGCGATCCTGCAGCTGCTCATGGGCAACGTGGGCCGCCCCGGATCCGGCATCATGGCGCTGCGCGGGCACGCCTCCATCCAGGGCTCCACGGACGTGCCCACGCTGTTCCACCTGCTGCCCGGCTACCTGCCCATGCCGCAGTCCACGGTGCAGACGTGGGACCAGTACCTCGACGCCGTGTCCAAGCGCGACCAGAAGGGCTTCTGGCAGCAAGGCGAGAACTACGCGGTCTCGCTGATGAAGGCCTACTGGGGCGATGCCGCCACCGAGGACAACAACTGGGGCATGGACCTCATGCCGCGCCTGTCGGGCGCGCACTCCACCTACCACACCCTGCAGCTCATGGACCAGGGGCTTATCGACGGCTACTTCGTCTTCGGCCAAAACCCCGCCGTTGCGCAGTCGAACGGGCGGATGCAGCGACTGGCCATGTCCAAGCTCAAGTGGATGGTCGTGCGCGACTTCCAGGAGATTGAGACCGCGACGTTTTGGAAGGACTCGCCCGAGATCAAGTCCGGCGAGCTGGTCACCGAGGAGATCGACACGGAGGTGTTCCTCTTCCCGGCGGCGAACCACGTGGAGAAGGCGGGCACGTTTACCCAGACCCAGCGCCTCCTGCAGTGGCGCTTCAAGGCGAAGGACGCGCCGGGGGATGCGGACAGTGACCTGCAGTTCTTCTACGAGCTGGGGCAGCGCATCAAGGAGCGCGTGAAGGACTCGACGGACCCGCGCGACATCCCGCTGCAGCGGATCACGTGGGACTACGAGACGGATGCCGAGGGCGAGATCGATCCCGAGTCCGTGCTGCGCGAGATTAACGGCTACTACATCGACGGCCCGCGCAAGGGCCAGGTGGTGGACAAGTTCGCGGACCTCAAGGCGGACGGCTCGACGGCGTCCGGCTGCTGGATATACTGCGGCGTGTTCGCCGGCGACGTGAACCGTTCGGCGAAGAAGCGCCCCGGCCAGCAGCAGGACGAGATGGCCCTGGACTGGGGCTGGGCGTGGCCGATGAACCGCCGCGTGCTGTACAACCGCGCCTCGGCGGACGAGGACGGTAAGCCCTGGTCCGAGCGCAAGCGCCTCGCCTGGTGGGATGAAGATGAGGAGCGGTGGGTCTCCAAGGACATCGTGGACTTCCCCGTGGACCGCGCCCCCGGTTACAAGCCGGAGCGCGACGCCGTGGGGCCCGCCGCCATCGCGGGCAACGACGCCTTCATCATGCAAGACGACGGCCGCGCGTGGCTCTTCGCGCCCACCGGCATGGTGGACGGCCCGATGCCCACGCACTACGAGCCGCAGGAGTCACCGTTCCCCAACGTGCTCTACGGCCAGCAGCAGTCGCCGTCGCGCATCGTGATGCGCGGGGAGCACAACCTGTCGGCGCCGAACTACGGCGAGCCGGGCACGGACGTCTACCCGTACATGCTCAACACCTACCGGTTGACCGAGATGTACACCTCCGGCGCGATGACGCGCACGCTGCCGTTTTTGGCGGAGCTGCAGCCGGAGCTGTTCTGCGAGGTCTCGCCGGAGCTGGCGGAGCGCGTCGGGCTGAAAAACGGGGAGTGGGCGACGATCGTCTCGCCGCGCAACGCCATTGAGGCGCGTGTCCTGGTCACCGACCGCATCAAGACGCTCACCGTTGGCAACCGCGCGTTTGAGCAGATCGGCATGCCGTTCCACTACGGTCGCGGCAACTACGCTGAGGTGGCTGGCGACGGGCCGAACGACCTGCTCGGCATCATGCTGGACCCGAACGTGAACATCCAGGCCTCCAAGGTCTCGGCCGTGGACATCCGCCCCGGCCGCCGGCCCCGCGGTGCCGCGCGCGTCGAGTTGGTGCGCGAGTACCAGCAGCGCGCCGGCCTGGACGAGAACACGGGCACAGTGCTTCACGACGCCACGTCGCAGGCCGCCGTCCGCCAGGGACAAGGCGACGCCTCGGCAGCCAAGGACGACCCCACGAAGGACAACATGTCGAACCAGGAGGGCTAAGACCAGTTGCAGACGAAAAACCGGATCACAGAATCGCCCTCCAATGTGGGCTACGACGGTGAGCAGCGCAAGGCGTTTTTCACCGACACCTCAATCTGCATCGGCTGCAAGGCCTGCGAGGTGGCCTGCAAGGAGTGGAACCGCAACCCGCAGGACGGCGACTACGCCATGTCGGGCATGTCGTACGACAACACCGGCTCCCTCGGGGCGAACACGTGGCGCCACGTGGCGTTCATCGAACAGAGCGAGGAGCAGATTGCCAACGCCCGCGAGGAAGGCAAGAAGCTGGTCACGCTTGGGATGCCAGGCATGCCGGGTGCATCGGGGGAGGGTGACGGTGGCGTCGATAAGCATGAGCCCCAGCTGCCAGATACCCCGGACTTCCGCTGGCTGATGTCCTCGGACGTGTGCAAGCACTGCACCAACGCGGGCTGCCTGGATGTGTGCCCGACGGGCGCGCTGTTTCGCACCGAGCACGGCACCGTGGTGGTGCAGGACGACGTGTGCAACGGCTGCGGAACGTGCGTGGCCGGCTGCCCGTTCGGAGTGATCGAACGGCGCGCCGACGGCGGGGTGCAAAAACGCAACGAGCGTGCGAAGGTAGGAGACGACTTCACCGTCGGCGAGGTCGCGCCAATCAAGAACGTCGGCGTGGCGCAGAAGTGCACAATGTGCTTCGACCGCCAACAGGTCGGCGAGGGGCCGGCGTGCGCGAAGACGTGCCCGACCAACTCCATCCAGTACGGCACCTACACCGAGATGCTCGCCGCCGCGAAGGCGCGCGTGGCCGAGCTGCACGCCCAGGGCATGACCGAGGCACGCCTCTACGGCGCCAACAGCGACGACGGCGTGGGCGGCACCGGCTCGATCTTCCTGCTTCTCGACGCCCCCGAGGTCTACGGCCTGCCGCCGGACCCCGAGGTGCCCACCGCAAACCTGCCCGAGATGGCCAAGCGGGCCGTCGTCGCGGCCGCGGGGCTCGTCGGCGCCGCCGCGGCGGCATTCGTGATCGGAGGAAAGTAGATGGCAGAGTTCGATTCCTTCCGCCCACCGGAGCCGCCGCGCGGACCGAAGCGACGGGGCGGCTCGACCCGCTACGGCGGCAAGAAGCGGCGGCGCGGCGAGGAGCTCATGGTGCCGCGCGCGGACTTTGAGCAGTACGACTCCTACTACGGGCGGCCGATTGTGAAATTCCCGCCGTGGGAATGGCCGATCGGCGTCTACCTATTCCTGGGCGGCATGGCGGGCGGGTCCTCGCTGCTGGCCGTGGGTGCCGGCGCGACCGGCAACAGGGAGCTGCAGCGCAACACGCGCCTGACCGCGGCGGTTGCCGCGGCGGTGGGATCCGGCTGCCTGGTCATCGACCTCGGGCGCCCCGAGCGCCTGCTCAACATGTTCCGCGTGTTCAAGCTGTCCTCGCCGATGTCGGTGGGGTCCTGGATCCTCGGTGCCTTCTCCGGCGGCGCGATGGTCGCCGCCGCGGCGGAGGCGGACGCGCTCACCGGCGAGCGGGCCCCGCTGCCGGGGCCGACACGGAAGCTCCTGCACGCGCTGGCCACCCCGGCCGGCGTCGCCTCCGGGCTGATGGGCGCGCCACTGGCCGTCTACACCGCGGTGCTGCTTGGTAACACGTCCGTGCCCATGTGGCAGGACGCGCACAAGGAGCTGCCCAACCTGTTCGTCTCCTCGGCGGCGTGCGCGTCCGCGGGTGCTGCGGTGGTGACGACTTCCACCGCGAACAACGGCCCGGCCCGCGCGCTGGCCGGGGTTGGTGCGGTGGCGGACGTGGTGGCGTCGTCAGTGCTCACCCGCAGGCTGACCGAACCGTTGGAAGAGACGGTGGAGCACGGCAAGGCGGGGAAGTTCCTCAAGGCCGCGGAGGCGTTGGTCATCGCCGGCGGGCTCGGGGCGGTGTTCGGCGGGAAGCGCCGCGCGGTCGCGGCGGCGAGCGGTGTCGCGCTGGCTGCGGCGTCGTGCCTGACCCGTTTCGGCATCATCGCCGCGGGCAAGCGCTCCACCGAGGACCCGAAGTACGTAGTCGAGCCGCAGCGCGCCAGGTTGCGCGCCCGCCAGGAGGCCGGCCAGGTCGGCGACTCCATCACCACCGCGTCCTAGCTAGCGCACGCGCACGCGCCCGGTGCCCCCGGTGGTTTCGCCGATGATGGGGTAGCCGGGCACCTCGCCGATGACCAGGAGGCCGCCGGAGGTCTGCGCGTCGGCGAGCAGGAGCAATTCTTCTTCGTTGATGCCGTCGGCATCTACGTGCGGGCGCACCCAGTCCAGGTTGCGCTGCGAACCGCCCGGGATGAAGCCTTGCGCGAGGGTGTCACGCGCGCCGTCGATAAGCGGGACCTTCGTGTGGTCGATGACCGCGTCGACGCCGGAAGCGCGCGCCATCTTGTACAGGTGGCCGAGTAGGCCGAAACCGGTGACGTCGGTGGCGGCGCGCGCACCGGCGGCGACGGCGGCGCGGGAGGCGTCGCGGTTGAGCGTGGTCATGACCTCGATGGCCTCGTCGAACCACTCGCCGGTGGCCTTGTGGCGGTTGTTCAGCAGGCCCGAGCCGATCGGCTTGGTCAGCGTGATGGGCAGGCCGGGGGCGGCGGCGTCGTTGCGCATGAGGCGCGCGGGGTCGATGGTGCCGGTGGCGGACATGCCGTAGATCGGCTCGGGCGCGGAGATGGAGTGCCCGCCGGTGACGGAGATGCCGGCCGCGCTTGCGCCGTCGAGCCCGCCGTGGAGGACCTCGCGGATGAGCTCCTGCGGCAGGACGTCGCGCGGCCAGCCGAGCAGGTTGATGGCGGTGATGGGGGTGCCGCCCATGGCGTAGACGTCGGAAAGCGCGTTGACCGCGGCGATCTTTCCCCAGGTGTACGCGTCGTCCACGACGGGGGTGAAGAAGTCGGCGGTGGAAATGACGGCGAGGTCGTCGCGCACGCGGATCGCGGAGGCGTCGTCTCCGTCGTCCAGGCCGACAATCACGCTGGGGTCGTGCACGCCGACGAGGCCCTTGACGGCGTCTTCCAGCTCGCCGGGCGGGATCTTGCAGGCGCAGCCGCCGCCGGCGGCGAACTGGGTGAGGCGAATCTTGGGGTCCGTGGTGCTCATGTGGCCTATGGTAGCGTTTTGCGCGGAGGCGTACGTGTCCTGGTGGGCGCCCCAGTCTTCAAAACTGGTGAGGTCGAGCAGCTCGACCTGGCAGGTTCGATTCCTGTCCGTCTCCGCCACGCTTTTCGAGGAGGACACGAGCTTGACCGACCCGCGCCGCCACATCCCCCGCACCGACGCGCTGCTGGCGTTGGCGCAGGACACGCCGCTTGCTGCGCACGCGCTCAAGGCCCTCGCGCGCACTACGCAGGACGCTTGTCGACGCCACCTTATCCCACCCCACGCCGCCGAGTCCTACTTCCTCGCACTGGTTGCCAAGGGTGTCGCCTCTATGACGCCGGTGCTCAACGCGACGGGCGTGGTGGTGCACACCAACGTGGGGCGCGCGGCACTCGCGCCGGAGGCCGTCGACGCCCTCGTCGACGCCGCGGGCTACGTGGACGTGGAGATGGACCTCGCGACCGGCCGCAGGTCGCGCAACCGCGGGGCGGGCGCGCGCGACGCGCTGCTCGCGGCGTGCCCGGCGGCGGAGGATGCGCTGGTGGTCAACAACGGCGCGGGCGCGCTCCTGCTAGCTAACGCGGCGCTGGCGGAGCACGGCCGCGTGCTCATCTCGCGGGGCGAGCTCATCGAGATCGGGGCGGGGTTCCGCCTGCCGGAGCTCATCGAGTCGGCCCGCGTCGAGCTCGTCGAGGTGGGCGCAACGAATCGGACGCACCCGCACGACTACGAGCGCGCCGCCGCGGGCGCGAGCGCCATCCTGAAGGTGCACCCGTCCAACTACCGAGTCCACGGCTTCACCGCCGAGGCGGGCGTGGCCCAGCTGCGCGGCATCGCCGACGCGCACGAGCTTTCCCTCATCGTGGACACGGGCTCCGGGCTGCTGCGCCCGGACCCGGCGCTTCCCGACGAGCCCGACGCCACCACCGCGCTGCGCGCCGGCGCCGACATCGTCCTCTTCTCCGGCGACAAGCTGCTCGGCGGGCCGCAGGCGGGCGTGATCCTGGGGCGCAAGGACGCCGTCGAGCGGCTGCGGCGGCACCCGCTGGCGCGCGCGGTGCGCGTGGACAAGCTGCGCCTCGCCGCGCTCGAAGCGACCGTCCGGCTGCGGAACACACCCACCTCAGCGGCGCTGCACGCCGACCCCGACAAGCTGCGCACCCGCGCCGACGCGCTCGCCGCGGCGCTGCAGGAGCGCGGCACGGAGGCGTGCGTCGTGCCGCACGACGGCCGCGTCGGCGGCGGGGGAGCGCCCGGCGTGCCGCTCGCCGGCTGGGCGGTGGCGGTTGACCAGTCGCTCGCCGAGCCACTCCGCCTCCAGCGCCCCGCTGTCCTCGGCCGCGTCCACGACGGCGCGCTGCTGCTCGACCTGCGCTGCATCCCACCCGCGCGGGACGCCGAGCTCGCCCGCGCCGTCGCCGAAGCGGGGCAGCCATGACGCCCCCGACGTACGTCATGGCAACCGCGGGCCACGTCGACCACGGCAAGTCCACCCTGGTCAAGGCGCTCACCGGGATGGAGCCGGACCGCTGGGAAGAGGAGAAGCAGCGCGGGCTCACCATCGACCTCGGCTTCGTCTGGGCACGCCTGCCGCAGGGAGCCGGCGACCCCGTCGACGTGGCCTTCGTCGACGTGCCTGGCCACGAGCGCTTCATTGCTAACATGCTCGCCGGCGTCGGCCCCGCGCCCGCCGTCCTCTTCGTCGTCGCGGCCGACGAGGGGTGGATGGCGCAGTCCACCGACCACGCCGCCGCCATCGACGCGTTCGGCATCACCGACGCAGTCATCGCGATGACCAGGGCCGATCGCGCCGGCCGCGCGCGCCGAGACGAGGTGCGCGCCGAGATCGCGCGCCACGTCGCCGGCACCACGCTGGAGGGCGCGCCGGTCGTCGAGGTCTCCGCATACACGGGTGAGGGGATGGTGGAGTTGGGGCGCGTGTGCGTCGATAAGCTGCGAAATGCGCCGCGCCCCGACCCGGACGCGCGCGTGCGACTGTGGGTCGACCGCGCATTCACCATCAAGGGGGCGGGCACCGTGGTCACCGGCACGCTCACAGCGGGCACGATCCGCCCCGGCGACACGCTGCGGCTCGGCGCGCGGGACGTGCAGGTGCGCGGCATCCAGTCCGAGGACACGCCGATCGGCGCGGCTGTCCCCGCGATGCGCGTCGCGCTCAACCTGCGCGGGGTCAGCGCCGAGGACCTCGGTCGCGGCGACGCGCTGTGCACCCCGGGCGCGTGGGAGCAGACCTCGCTTATCGACGCCCACATCACCACCGGTCAACCCGCCACCAACCTCCCGCACGAACTGGTCGCGCACGTAGGCACCGCGCAGGTCCAGGCGAAGGTGCGGCCGTTCGGCGCCGACTACGTGCGGCTGGTGCTCGACCGGCCGCTGCCCCTGACGCTCGGCGACGCGCTCGTGCTCCGCGGCCCCGGCGCCCAGCACATCCTGGCGGGCGTGCGCGTGGTCGACGCGGACCCGCCGGAGCTGCGGCGCCGCGGCGACGGCAGACGCCGCTCCGAGCAGCTGCCGGCGCTGCCGTCGTTGGATGCGGAGATCGCGCGGCGCGTGGCGGTCACGCCCGCGCACCTGGTTCGGCTCGGCTTTGACGTGCCGGCGGCGCCGCCGGCGGGCACGGTGGCGTTCGCCGGGTACTGGGTCCGCGCGAGCCAGGTGATGGTGTGGAAGCGCGAGCTGGCGGCGGCGGTGGCGGAGCACGAGCGCGACAACCCGCTCTCCGCGGGCCTCTCGGCCGGCGCGGCGTCCGACCTGCTTGGGCTGCCCGACCCGAAGCTGCTCGCGCTGGCGGCCGCGGCGGCCAAGCTCACGCTCGCCGGCGGGGTGGTGGCCAGCGGCGCGCAGCGGGACCTGGGGCCAGGCGTGGCCCGCCTGGAGGAGCACCTGCGCGCCCAGCCGTTCCGCGCGCCGGAGGCGGCGGACCTCGCGCGCTGGAACGTGGGCGAGAAGGAGTTGGCGGCGGCGGAGCGCGCGGGCCGCATCGTGCGCCTCGGCGACGGCGTCGTGCTGCTCGCCTCGGCCCCCGCCCGCGCCGCGGAGCTGTTGCGCGACCTCGACTCGCCCTTCACCGCCTCGCAGGCGCGCCGCGTGTGGGACACGACCCGCCGCGTGGCGATTCCGCTGCTCGAGCTTCTCGACGCCCACGGCATCACCCGCCGCCTCGACGGCAACCTCCGCGCGCTGCGTTGAAAATCCCGAACTCTATTAGACGTTGAAAACACCCCGCCGGTTCCCTGCTCGGCCGAAAGTGGAATCCTTCTCACAAACCATTGAACCCGCAGGTCAAGCAGGTTTATGCTGTGTGGCATGACGCTTCTCGACGACCTGATCACCCTCGACAACCGCGGTATCGACCTTGTTGCCGCGGCCGCGTCGTCAAGCGCCGACACGCTGATCTCCCGCGGCATGGACCCCGACCGCGCCGCCCAACTGACCACCGCCGCCGAGGTCTTCTTCGCCCCGGTGCGCAACCGCCGGGCGCAGACCGCCTGCGTCGACGCCGCACGCGACCGCGGCCACCGGATAGACACCCTCGCTTTTATCGCCCGCTCGTCTCGCAGCCTGACCAAGGATGCGGATCGCTGGAAATACCGCCGCGCCCTGTGCGAGACCGACGGCGATTTGCGCACCATCATGCGCGAGGCGAAGAAACTCAAAAAGAAACTCGCCCCACCTACTCCGCGGGCGCCGAAAGCAAGCATCACCTACCACGACAAGGGACTGTCCACCCTGCACGTGACGGGGCGCACCAGCGACGTGCTCGCCGCCTACCACGCAGCACGCCCCGACCCGGCAGCCTGGCTGACCGGTGATGCCACCACCCGTGCTGCCGCACCTGCGGTCACCACGGTGCTTAACATGGACATCGGCGAGTTCGCCGCCTGGCGCACCCACCCCGACAACGCCGCCGAGATCCAGGTGCAGCTGACCAACGGCGAGTGGCTTGACGGTGCCGAGTTGGTCAACCGGAAGCTCGACAAGGCGGGCTATATCGCGTTGATCTCGCCGACTGACGGGCCGGTCAACCTGTATGCGACCACCCTTGCCGGTGATGACCCTGCCAACCCGAGGCGGGCTACCCGGGAGCTGCGGCTGTTGATGAGTGCGGACGGGCCGACGTGCGCCTGGGCGGATTGCCACCAGCCGGCGGATGTCTCCGAGGCGCACCATCTCACTGAGTGGGCGAGCGGAGGTGGGACGGAGATTGGGAACCTGTGTTGGTTGTGCACGTATCATAATCGGCAAAACGGCAGGCCCTCCCGCGGCCGGATGCACCGGCACCGCGGGCGCGTCACCTGGCAGAGCCCGAGTGGGTATCGAATACCCGGCGGGGTCGACCACGCCGACCCCGACAGACGCGAACAACGCCTCGCCCACATCTGACACACGCCCGCCTAGTCGGCCGGCGTGACTCCGTCGCGCTCTGCTATGAAATGCTGCAGCGTGCGGTCGGGGGCGCGGTGGTGCCCCTCGGCCTCGAGGCCCGACGCCGCCTGCGCGCGTTGCCGGCGGCGCAGCTGCACCTTCTCCACTTCGGTGAGATAGTCGCCCGCGCCGCTCCACGAGTGCTGGGGCGCGAACCCCGCGAGGCGCGCGCTGTGCAGGTCCGCGAACGATTCGGTTGGCGTGGGGTCCGGTTCCGGTGCTGGCGCTGGTGCTGGTTCCGGGTCCGGGTCGGGGGCGGGAGTGTCGTCGACGATGCCGAAAATCTCCGTCGGCGCGGCCATCTCGGCCGGACGGTCGCCGCCGGTGAGCGAGACGTAGCGCGCCGTGTGCAGTGGCTTGACCTCCTCGTCGGGGTCGGTCGCGTAGTCGTGTTCCACGGTGACAGCCCACGATCCGTCGGGGAAGTCGACCACGGACCAGGGGCGGCGCGGGCGCGTGTCGGGGACGCTCAGCGCGGGGACGAGTACGGGCCCTTCGCCCGGTGAAGCGACGTCGAGGGCGGCCATGGCGTCGATAAGCACTGCCCTGGCGTAGACCTCTGGGGCGCCGAGGGCCGTGGCTTCTTCGACGAACTCGACGAGGTCGAGCGCGTCGTCGCCGGTGAAGCCGCCGAGCACGCGGCCGTCGTAGACCGCGACGACGGTGTCGGCGATGCGGTGCAGGGCCACGAGCCACTGGCCGGGGGAGAGCATCTCCAGCTCCTCGGCGGAGAACTCGCCCGCGGCGGTGTCGATGACCATCATGTCGCCGGGCGGGAGGACCCACGCGCCGGCCGGGGTGTCGTTGCGTGGCACGGCGAGCTGGGTGGGAGGCAGGATCACGGCCACGTCGAACTGGCCGGTGGCGGCGTTGAACCGCAGCTCTGCGGTCGTGCCCGGGCGGAGCAGCGACTTGTGCACGCGTTCGATGTCGGGGAAGCGGGCGCGGTCCTCGGCGGGGACGGTGCCGATCACCGCGCCGTTGTAGCGGACGCGCCACGACCCGGTCAGCGGGTTCGCCTCGAGGTCGACGTCGATGTACGAGGTGGCGCGGTTGGCTTCGAAGTCGGTGAAGAGCGCGGCCTGCACCACGTGGGTGAGCCGGATCTCTTCGCCCGCGCCCCAGATAGCGGGGGAGAGGGGGTAGCGCTGGAGTCCCACGGCCTTGGCCTCCTTCGGCTTGTGTCGTTCGTTGCCGTTTACTTTAGGCGCTCCGACACACTACGCGGCCTGGTGCCCCGCTTCCTTGTCGCGAGACGGCAGCACCTTCTTCACGCCGGAGACAATGGCCAGCACGATGAGACCCACGATGAGGCCGGTGACCAGGGAGATGCCGGTGTCGACGAGCCAGCCGAGCGCGCCGCCGCCGACGGCCTCGACGCCGCGCTCGATGAGGTCGTGCGGCCAGTGCCAGCCGAAGACCTCGTGGAAGCCGCGGATGATCAGGTGTCCGCCGACCCACAGCATGGCGACGGTGCCGATGATGCCGATTGCGGCGAGCACGTACGGCATGCCCTTGACCAGCGCGCGGCCGAGTCCTGGCGTGCGGCCGCGTTCGATCATGCCGCGGCCGATGTCGTCGACTTTCACCAGCAGCGCAACGGCGCCGTAGACCAGCACGGTGAGGAAGATGCCCACCGCGATGAGGACGGCAGCTTCCATCCAGATGGGCTGGTCGGCGACCTCATCGAGCGAGATGATCATGATCTCGGCGCTGAGGATGAGGTCTGTCGTAATGGCGGACTTCACCAGCGAGTCTTCGTCCGCAGCCGACTTGTTCGCGGCGCGCTCCTGCTCGGCCTTGTCGTCGGCGGTGAGCTTGTGCACGATCTTTTCGGCACCCTCGAAGCAGAGGTAGGTGCCGCCGACCATGAGCAGCGGCACGAGCGCCCACGGCGCGACCGCGTTGAGCAGCAGCGCGATCGGCAGGATGATGAGCAGCTTGTTGCGCAGCGAGCCCTTGGTGATCTTCCAGATCATTGGCAGCTCGCGCGCGGGCGTGACGCCGGAGACGTACTGCGGGGTCACGGCGGCGTCGTCGATGATGACGCCGACCGCCTTGCTCGAGGTTTTCGCGGTCATCGCGGCCACGTCGTCTGTTGATGCCGCGGCGGTGCGTGCGATCAGCGCGACGTCGTCAAGCAGCGCGAGGAGTCCACCAGCCATATTCTTACCTTTCTGTTGACAGCGCTCCAAGCTTATCGACGATCACCTGCCCCCGCCGACTCCGCACGAATCGGGCGGTTCCGGCGGCCCCGTTGCGCTCGGGTACGCTAATGATGCACTACACGGGAGCTGGGCGCGCGCCTGGCTGAGATTCCGCGATACGCGGTAAACCGTCGAACCTGATCCGGGTAATACCGGCGATAAGGAAGGAAGATTCGCATGACTGCGGCACCGAAATCCAACTCCTGGCGCGTGATCGACATTGTCACCGCCGCCGTCCTCGGCGTGGCCTGCGGCCTGCTGTTCGTGTTGTGGAACGGCGTGGGTTACGCGGGCTACAAGGCTATCGACGCCGTCACCCCCGGCCTCGGCGGCCTGTTCACTGGCATCTGGCTGATCGGCGGCGTGCTGGGCGGGCTTATCATCCGCAAGCCGGGCGCGGCCGTGTTCGTGGAGGTGCTCGCGGCGTCGGTCTCCGCGCTGCTGGGCAGCCAGTGGGCGATCGAGACCGTGTACTCCGGCCTGGCCCAGGGCCTCGGCGCGGAGCTCATCTTCCTCATCTTTATGTACAAGCGCTTCTCGCTGGACGTCGCGGTGCTCTCCGGCATCGGTGCGGGCGTGGGCGCGTTCGTGCTCGAGCTGTTCACCTCCGGGAACCTGGCGATGAGCCTGAGCTACAACCTGATCTACCTCGTGTGCACGGCCATCTCCGGCGCGGTGCTCGCGGGCCTGCTCGGCTTCGTCCTGGTCAAGGCGCTGGCGAAGACCGGCGCGCTGGACCGCTTCGGCGCGGGCCGTGAACGGCTGCGCGCACAGGCAGGCACGCCGAACCCGGGCCGCTAGATGCCCGCGATCCTGGCCGAGGGCCTGAGCTACCAGTACGCCACCCGCGCCGAGCCCGCGTTTACCGGCGTGGACCTGCGCGTCGAGCGCGGTGAGCGCGTCATCCTCACCGGCGATTCCGGCTCCGGGAAGTCCACGCTGCTTGCCGTGCTCGCCGGTCTGGCGGGCGGCGACGACGAGGACGGCCACAGCACCGGCACGCTCAGCGTCGACGGCACGGTCGGCATGGTGATGCAGGACCCGGAGGCGCAGACCATCCTCACCCGCGTGGGCGACGACGTCGCCTTCGGCGCGGAGAACCTCGGCGTGCCACGCGAGGAGATCTGGCAGCGCGTGCGCGCCTCCCTCGACGCCGTGGGCCTCGACGTGCCGCTGGATCACAACACCGCGCACCTCTCCGGCGGGCAGAAGCAGCGGCTCGCGCTCGCCGGCGTGCTCGCGATGGGGGCGGACATCCTCATCCTCGACGAGCCGACCGCCAACCTGGACCCCGCGGGCCGCGACGAGGTCATCGCGGCGGTGGAGCGCGTGTGCAACGACACCGGCGCCACGCTCATCGTCGTGGAGCACCGCCCGCGTCCGTGGGCCCACCTGGCGACGCGCGCGGTGCGGCTGGGCGCGGAGGGGGTGGATGAGGTGGGCGTCGAGAAGCTGCCCGGCGCCCCGCAGCTGCCGCCTGCGCGCGGTGTGCCGAGCGGAACCCCCGCGGCGCTGACGACGCGCGGTGTGCAAACGCGCGTGGGGCCGCCGCGCGACCTGACCATCCCCGAGGGTGCGTCGACCGTGATCACGGGGCCGAACGGCGCGGGCAAGACGACGCTCGCGCACGTGCTGGCGGGCCTGGACGCGCCGAAGGCGGGCGAGATCGCCTACGCGGAGTCGATCACCCGCGGGCTGACCACGCCCGCGATCCGGTGGAAGTCGGCGCAGCTCGCAGAGCGCATCGGCTTCGTCTTCCAGGAACCGGAGCACCAATTTGTCACCTCGACGGTGCGCGAGGAGATGGCGCTGTCCGGCGCGACGCAGGAACGCATCGACGAACTGCTGCGGAGGCTGCGCCTTTCGCACCTCGTCGGCGCGAACCCGTTCACCCTCTCGGGTGGGGAGAAGCGCCGGCTGTCGGTCGCGACCGCGCTGGTCAACGCGCCGAGCCTCGTGCTTTTCGACGAGCCCACGTTCGGCCAAGACGACCGCACCTTCACCGAGCTGGCGCGCCTAATCCGCGAGCTCACCGAGGTGGGTGTGACGGTGGTGTCGATTACGCACGACGAGGTGTTCATCGACTCGCTCGGCGACCACATCATCCGGTTGGAGACTGCATCGTGAACCTGCTCGAGGGGATGAACCCGGTCACACGCATCCTGGGCCTTGCGCTGCTGACAACGCCGCTGTTGGTGAGCATCGACTGGGTCTCCGCGACCGTCGCCATCGTGGCGACGCTCCTGCTCGCGCCGCTGTGCGGGGTGGGCTACGGCAGGTTCGTGCGCCGCGCCTGGCCGCTTCTGTTGCTGGCGCCGCTCGCCGGCATCCCGATGGCGCTGTACGGCCAGTCGGGCGGCGAGGTCTACCTGGACTACGGGCTAATCCAGGTCTCGGAGCTGTCGGTGTCGCTGGCGTGGGCGATTACGTTGCGCGTGCTGGCGGTGGCGCTGCCGGTGGTGGTGCTCTCCGCCGACGTGGATCCGACGGATCTTGGCGACGGGCTTGCCCAGGTGCTGCGCCTGCCGGCGCGGTTTGTGCTGGGGTCGGTCGCCGCGCTGCGCATGCTCACGCTGCTGCGCGAGGACGTGGAGGCGATGCGACGCGCGCGGCGCTCGCGCGGGATCGCGGACATGAACCGGGTTCGCTACGCGTTTTCGCTGGCCTTTGGCCTGCTGGTCATGTCGCTGCGCCGCGCCGGCAAGCTCGCCACCGCCATGGAGGCGCGTGCGTTTGGGCGGTCGGGGACGCGCACGTGGGCTCGAGAGTCGAAGATGCACGCGCGCGACTGGGTGGTGCTGGCGGTGTGCGTGGCGCTCGCCGCCGTCGCGCTCGGCGCGGCTTGGGCGACGGGGGAGTTTCGCCCGGTGTGGGCGGTGGGCTAAGTGCCGTACACGCTGCTTATCGACGGCCCCTCCGGCGCCGGAAAGACCTCGCTGGCCAACCAGATTGGCGCCGCGCTCGGCATCCGCGTGGTGCACCTGGACGACTTTTATCCCGGCTGGTCGGGTCTCGCGGAGGGGGCGGCGATGGTGGCCCGCGACGTGCTCGACCCGGTCGCACCCGGGTACTGGCGGTGGGACTGGGAGCGCGACAGGCGAGGGGAGTGGGTGCCCCTCGACCCGCGCGCGGATGTGATTGTGGAGGGGGTGGGGGCGGTCACGTGGGCGTCGATAGGCAAGGCCCGGGCGCGAGGGAACGTGGATACGCTGCGGGTGAGCGCCGACGATAGCTTGCGCAAGCGGCGGGCGCTTGCACGCGACCCGTACTACGCCGAGTATTGGGACATGTGGGCCGCGCAGGAGGCGCAGCTCGCCTGCGTTCCGGTGGACGTGGAGGTGCGGCGCGTTTAGCCGGCCGGGGTGAGCTCGACCTCGTCGGCCCAGGTGAGCTCGATGCCGAGGGCGCGGAGCCACTCCATCGCGTCGTCGTCGTGGCGAGTGATGCCCTCGACCGCGCGAAGGGTGACGTCGATCGCCTTTTCGGCTTCTTCGGCGGTGATGAGGCCGGCGGAGCAGGCGGCGGCGAGCTCGTCGATGTCAAGCACATCGATCGGGTTGCCGGTCAGCGACACAAGGTCGACGTAGAGGTCGCGGGTGCGCCAGACGTCGCCGTCAACGTCAATGTCCGCGACGTCGAAGTAGAAGTCCTGCTCCTTTTCCGCGCCCTCGCGGAAGTGGAAGATGTTGGCGCGCAGACCAAGCTCGGGCAGCAGCCAGCTCTCCAGGTAGCCGAAGCGGGGGTGGTTCGCGCCGCGGGCCATGTAGAGGCCGAAGTCCGTCACCTTGTACGTGTCCACCTCGCGGAGGAAGCCCTTCGGGTCGGTGTTGGTGTTCGACGTGGTGTCGAAGCTTTCCTGCTTCACGGGGTGAAGGTCGGCGCTCATGGTTACTACCTCACGTGGAAACTAGCTGCGGTCGGGGCGAACTTGCAGACGTTGTCGGCGGTGCGGGCACTGCCGTCAATGACTGCCAGGACGCGGCCGGCGCCTGTCGCGGCGGTGCCGGACAAGGTGGTCGGTCCTGTCGGGTTTATCCCGTGGTTGCCCAACGGCGTTACACCGGTGCGGAAATTGTCGAGGTTGATCCAATACGCATTCATGAGGCCCTGGTCCTGCGCTGCCGCCGGCGTGCCGAGCGCCGTGAAGACGAATGTGGCCTCGCCCGCGGCGGCGCCAGGCTGGGGGCTCGTGGCGGGGCCGGGGACCACGAGCGCGGAAGCAGTGGAGTGCATACCAGGGCCGATGCAGTTGGAGGAGACGGTCGGCCAGGCGAACTGCGTGAACGCGGGCGCGTCCTGCGGCAGCTCGGGGCCGCCGAGCTCGTCCTGCCCGGCGTAGAAGGCGAGGGCGGTGCGCAGCAGGTTTGCCGCGTCAGCGGGGACGAACGGCTGGCTGGCAAACGCCTCGACGCGCGCAATGGTCTCGTCGTTCGGGCGGCCCAGCGTGTCGAGCGGGTTGGAGGACGTCGTGGAGCCGACGGTGACGGGCCCCGCGGAGGGAGCGGCGTGCGCGGCCGGGGCGACGGCGAGCGTGGCGGCGGCAAGTGCGCTAGCAGCGGCGATGGCGGTGGTTCGCACGGCGGTGACGTCTTCCTTCGGGGTCTCGGGGCTGGGGGCTCGACGCGGGGTCTGGCGCGCACGAACGCGCGCAACACACCCGCACCTTGCGCAACTACAGCAACAGTAGTCACTTTTGTCACACTGTCAAGGTGGGGTGGAGGGGCGTCGATAAGCGAAATGCTCCAAACGTGCGAGTTGGGCGCGGCAGGGGTAAGGTTTAAGCGTTCTACCGCCTATGTATAAGGAGCACCGGATCAGTGTCGCATCCTGAATTTCGTAACGTCGCCATCGTCGCCCACGTTGACCACGGCAAGACCACCCTGGTGAACGGCATGCTGGAGCAGTCCGGTGTGTTCGGCGACCACGGCGAGCACGGCGACCGTGTGATGGACTCCGGCGAGCTTGAATCCGAGCGTGGCATCACCATCCTGGCCAAGAACACGGCGATTCGCCGTAAGGGCAAGGGCAAGGACGGCCGCGACCTGGTCATCAACGTTATCGACACCCCGGGCCACGCCGACTTCGGCGGCGAGGTCGAGCGCGGCCTGTCCATGGTGGACGGCGTGGTGCTGCTTATCGACGCCTCCGAGGGCCCCCTCCCGCAGACCCGCTTCGTCCTTGGCAAGGCCCTCGAGGCCAAGAAGCCGGTGATCATCTGCGTGAACAAGACCGACCGCCCGGACGCGCGTATCGACGAAGTCGTGGAGGAAGCACAGGACCTTCTCCTCGAGCTCGGCGCGTCCCTGGAAGACCCGGAGGCCGCAGAGGCCGCCGAGAACCTGCTCGAGCTGCCGGTGCTCTACGCCTCCGGCCGCGAGGGCCGCGCGTCGCTGGAGAACCCGGGCAACGGCAATGTCCCGGAGAATGAGGACCTCCAGCCGCTCTTCGACGTCATTTACGACACCCTGCCGGAGCCGTCCGCCGAGATCGACGCGCCGCTGCAGGCCCAGGTGACCAACCTGGACTCCTCCTCCTTCCTCGGCCGTATCGCGCTGATCCGCGTGTACAAGGGCACCGTGAAGAAGGGCGACACCGTCGCGTGGGTGCACTACGACGCCGAGGGCGAGCAGCACGTGAAGAACGTGAAGATCGCCGAGCTGCTGGTCACCGAGGGGCTCGACCGCGTCCCGGCGACCGACGACGTGGTTGCCGGCGACATCGCCGCGGTCTCCGGTATCGACGAGATCATGATCGGCGATACGCTGTGCGACCCGGAGCACGTCGAGCCGCTGCCGCGCATCAAGATCGATGACCCGGCGATCTCCATGACCATCGGCGTGAACACCTCCCCGATGGCCGGCCGTAACGGCGGCGACAAGCTCACCGCGCGTATGGTCAAGGCCCGACTCGACCAGGAGCTCATCGGTAACGTCTCCATTAAGGTGCTGCCGACCGAGCGCCCGGACGCCTGGGAGGTCCAGGGCCGTGGCGAGATGGCGCTGACCGTGCTCATTGAGACGATGCGCCGCGAGGGCTTCGAGCTCACCGTGGGCAAGCCGCAGGTGGTGACCAAGGAGGTCGACGGCAAGACCTACGAGCCG
Source organism: Corynebacterium gottingense (assembly GCF_003693265.1). Classification (GTDB taxonomy): domain Bacteria; phylum Actinomycetota; class Actinomycetes; order Mycobacteriales; family Mycobacteriaceae; genus Corynebacterium; species Corynebacterium gottingense. Next base: position 25,098 of record NZ_RDRE01000002.1, on the reverse strand, counting down.
TACGACCACATGATCATTGACGTCCCGTCCGAGCACCAGGGTGCCGTCACCCAGCTCATGGCCAACCGCAAGGGCCAGATGACGACCATGGGCAACGCCGGTTCCGGCGACTGGGTCCGCATGGAGTTCGACGTGCCGTCGCGCGGCCTCATCGGCTTCCGCACCACCTTCCTCACCGAGACCCGCGGCGCTGGCATTGCCAACTCGTACTCCATCGAGCACCGCCAGTGGGCCGGCGAGATCAAGGGCCGCCCGACCGGCTCGCTCGTGGCCGACCGCTCCGGCCAGGTCACCGCGTACGCGCTGCAGAACCTCGCAGACCGTGGCGACTTCTTCGTCGAGCCGGGCGCCGAGGCGTACGAGGGCATGGTCGTCGGCGCGAACAACCGCGACGAGGACATGGACGTCAACATCACCAAGGAAAAGAAGCTGACCAACATGCGCTCCGCCACCGCGGACGCGACCGTCACCCTGGCGAAGGCGCGCACCCTGTCCCTGGACGAGGCCATCGAGTTCTGTGACGACGACGAGTGCGTCGAGGTTGCCCCGGAGGCCATGCGCGTGCGCAAGATCATCCTCGACGCCACCGAGCGCGGCCGCGCTCGTTCCCGCGCGAAGGCAAAGAACAAGTAAGCGGTCTCCCCATGCACGTCCCCGCACGCAGGTGGTGTGCCGCGTTCGGCGCAGCGCTGCTGCTCGCGGGGAGTGCCGGGTGCGCCGCCAACCCAGGTCCGCCGCCACTGGTGGACCCCGCCGAGGTGCAGGACGCCCCCGGCGGCGACACCAGCGCCAACGATGCTGGTGACGGTGCCGCGGAGCCGGACGAGGAGACGTCGACAAGCAAGCCCACGCAAGGCCCCGAGCGGACCCAGATCACGGTCGGCACGGACACGCTGCGCAACGGCCTGAACCCGCACCTGCGCGCCGACGAGTCCGCGATGGTGCGCAGCATTGCCAACCTCGTGCTGCCCAGCGCGTTTGTGGACGGCGTCCGCAACGACGAGCTGCTCGTCGCGGCGACGCGGCTGCCCACCTCGAGCTACGCCATGACGGTGCGCTACGTCATCGCGCCGGAGGCGCAGTGGTCCGACGGCACGCCGATTACCGGCGCTGACTTCGCCTACCTGTGGCGCGGGATGTCGCACACCCCGGGCGCGATCGACGCGGAAGGCTACGGCGCGATCGTGGGCGTGCGCGTCAGCGGCGACGGCGGAAAGGTCGTCGACGTGGACTTCGCCCGCCCGGTGGGGCAGTGGCAGAGCCTGTTCCAGCACCTGCTTCCCGCGCACCTCTTCGCGGCGGACGCGTCGGACTTCCGCGCGGCGCTGCACGACACGATCCCGGCGTCGGCCGGCCGCTACATGGTGCGTGAGGTGGACCGCGGCCGCGGCACGGTCACGCTCAACCGCAACGACAGGTTTTGGGGCGAGTCGCCCGCGCAGATTGACATCATTAACCTCCAGGAGGTGCGCACGACCACCCAGGTTGCGGACCAGCTGCGCGCGGGCCAGCTCGCGTTCCTGGACAAGACGCCGCAAGAGACGTCGTCGCGAGTGCTCGACCTGCTGCCATCAACGCAGACGCGCCTGATCAGCACCCCGCGCACGCTCGGCGTGAACGTGTCAGTGAACTCGGGCCTGTCCCGCGGGATGCGCGAGGAGCTTCGCTCGCTTATCGACGTTCCACTGCTCGCCCCCATCAGCGCCGGCCGCTCCGCGGACCTGGACCCAGCCGAGCCTACCCCGCCCCTGGAAGGCGAGCCTGTGCGGCTGCAACAGTTCGTGGAGAAGTACCGGCCGCTGCGCATCGGCGTGGACGCCTCCGACACGGCCGCGTCCGCCGCGGCGCGCTCGCTCGCGGACATCCTCAACGGCCGCGGAGTGCGCGCGAGCGTCGTGTCCACCGATACCGCGTCGCTGCTGTCCAGCAGCATGCCCGATGGCAACGTTGACGTGCTGGTGGGGTGGCGGTACGACGCGGGGACCACCACCCAGCTGGCCGGGCGCGTGGCCTGCCCTACAGGCAAGTACCTGGAGGAGAACGTTTCCGGGCTGTGCACGCAGGAAAACCAGCTACTGGCCAGCGCCATCCTTTCCGGCGAGGTGGGCCAAGGCGAGGCGGCGCGGCGCGTCGCCGACATCGAGCAGCAGGAGGTGCTCTGGGTGCCGGTGGTGCGGGAGCGCCGCATCCTGGCGCTCGGGACTACAATCGACGGCCCCGACGCGGACCTGCAACGATGGAACCAAGGCCTGTCGAGCGCCGCGCAGTGGACGCTCACCGGCACTGAGTAGCAGCCGAGCAGCGCACGCCGCCCAAACCAATTCAACGCAAGGAGTAGACAATGCACACCACCAACAGGGACCTCGCCGGCTACCGCGTGGTGGCGGTCCACGCACACCCGGACGACGAGGCGATCACGATGGGCGGCACGCTCGCGGACCTGGCGGCCCGCGGGGCGGACGTGCTTGTGGTGACCTGCACGCTGGGGGAGGAAGGCGAGGTCATCGGCGAGCCCTACCAGCAGCTCACCGTGGACCACGCCGACCAGCTCGGGGGCTTCCGGATCCGGGAGCTGCAGGAGTCGCTCGCGGCGATGGGCGTGCGCGGCGCGTTCCTCGGCGGCGCGGGCTGCTACCGGGACAGCGGGATGGCCGGGTCCAAGGCGCACGAGAATCCGCGGGCGTTTGTGCATGGGGGGCAGGGGAGCGTCGATAAGCTTGCTGCCCTGCTCGAGGCCGAGCGGCCGCACCTGGTGCTGACCTACGGACCGGACGGTGGGTACGGGCACCCCGACCACATCCGCGCGCACGAGATTGCGCACGCGGCCGCCGAGCAGGTTGGCGTGCCGCGCATCCTGTGGGCAGTGCGGCTGGAAGAGGAGACCAACGCGCTGCTTCCCGCCGAGGCTCCGGAAGGCTGGCGGCTGCCGGAGGACGGCGAGCTCGACGGCGTTGCGCATTCCGACGTCGCGGTGCGGCTTTCCCACACCGCGTACAGCGCGAAGGTGGCGGCGATGCGCGCGCACGCCACCCAGCTGTGGATCGCGGACGGGCGCACCAGCGCCACCAACCCGCACTCGGTCGTGGGGCAGGGGCCGGTGGTGTACTACGCGTTGTCCAACCTCATCGTGCAGCCGATTCAGCCGTACGAGCACTTCCAGCTTGGCGCGGGCGTGCCGATTGAGCGCCCGGAGGACGGGGTGCTCGGGGGTCTGGCTCGGTGACGGAGCCGGCCGTGCGCACGGACTACTCGCGCGGCGAGGTCGTCGCCGCGATGGTGTGGCTGGGCATCGGCGCGCTGGTGTCACTGCTGCTTGAGGTGGTCTACCTGGGCGCGCGCGTGGGCAGCGTCCCCGTGCCCGCGACGGTGCTGGTGGCGCTCGCGTTCAATGTGGTGCTGACCAGGACCGCCCGGTTGTGGGCGCGCGGTGGAGCGTGGATCGCCTTCGTACCCCTGGCGGTGTGGCTGGGCGGGTTCTTCGCCCTCATGTTCGTGCTTCCAGCTGGCGGCCCGCAGCTCGTGCCGGATAATATTCTGACGTTGCTCCTGCTGTTCGCCGGAATTTTGGGTGGCGTTTTCCCGATGCTCCGAGCGAAGTGACATACTGGACAGCATGACTTACGTGATTGCTCAACCATGCGTGGACGTGCTGGACCGCAGCTGCGTCGAGGAGTGCCCCGTCGACTGCATCTATGAAGGCAAGCGCATGCTCTACATCCACCCGGACGAGTGCGTCGACTGCGGCGCGTGCGAGCCGGCTTGCCCCGTCGAGGCCATCTTCTACGAGGACGACCTCCCGGACGAGTGGGCGGAGTACTACGACGTCAACGTCAGCTTCTTTGACAAGCTGGGCTCCCCAGGCGGCGCGGCCAAGACGGGCCCGACCGGCTACGACCACCCGTTTGTAGAGGCACTGCCGCCCCAGAACCAGGACTAGGACCATGCCCGCACAGCCTCGTCGCACGCCCCTGGGGGAGCGCCTGCCCGAGTTCCCGTGGGACACCATCGCGGAAGCGAAGGCGAAGGCGGCTGCCCACCCGGACGGCATCGTCGACCTCTCCGTGGGCACCCCCGTCGACCAGGTCGCGCCGTCCATCCAGCTGGCGCTCGTCGAGCACGCGGCGGAGCCGGGGTACCCGCAAACCGTTGGGCTCCCGGAGCTGCGCGAGGCGATCGTGGGCGCGATGGCGCGCCGCTTCGCCGTCACCGGGTTGGATGAGCGCTCCGTCCTGCCGGTGATTGGCACCAAGGAAGCCATCGCGTGGCTGCCCACGCTGCTTGGCCTGCAGGGGCAGAAGGTGGTCATCCCGGAGCTCGCGTACCCGACGTACGAAGTCGGCGCGCTGCTCGCCGGCGCTGAGCCCGTGCGTTCCGACGCACCCGTCGAGGGCGCCGCGCTGGTGTTTATTAACTCGCCGTCGAACCCCTCGGGGCGTGTGCTCAGCGAGTCCGAGATGCGCGAGTGGGTTGAGTTTTCGCGCGATACTGGCGCGATCATCGCGTCCGACGAGTGCTACCTCGGCCTGCCGTGGTCTGCGGAGCCGCTGAGCGTGCTCGACCCGCGCGTGTGCGGCGAGGACATGACCAACCTGCTGGCACTGCACTCGCTGTCCAAGACCTCCAACCTGGCCTCCTACCGCGCTGGCTGGATCGCGGGTGACACAGACTTGGTCCAGGAGCTCCTGTTTGTGCGCAAGCACTCCGGGCTCATGGTGCCGGGCCCGATTCAGCACGCCATGCGCGCCGCGCTTATCGACGACACCCACGAGGAACTCCAGGCCTCGACCTACGCCAAGCGACGCGCTACGCTCATGGCCGCGCTGCTCAAGGCCGGCTTTACCGTCGACCACTCCGAGGCCGGCCTGTACCTGTGGTCGCGCCGCGACGGGATGGAGGCCCGCGAAACTCTGGACTGGCTCGCGGAGCGTGGCATCCTGGCGGCGCCCGGCGACTTCTACGGACCGGCCGGTGGGGCCCACGTCCGCATCGGCCTCACCGCGACGGACGAGCGCATCGCCGCCGCCGCGCAGCGACTCACCGCGGCGTAAACACTGCGTATCCACCGCGCGCGTTTTTCTTCTCAATACGGCCACGTACTAAGCTACATGGGTTAGCACGTGGCCGTTTCGCGCTGCCGGGCGCCGGCGATCGGCGCGGCGGCGGAGACGGCGCAGGACAACGTCCCGGCAGGAAGAAGGAGGCGCGGGTAGCGTGAACAGCTCAGCAACCACCGAGCGTATGGCGAACGGTCTGCGCGAATTTATCAAGTTCGGTCTCGTCGGCGGCTCCGGCGTGGTGGTCAATCTCGCCGTCTTTTACGTGGCGAAGAAGTCGCTCGAGGCAGGGCTGGACCTTCACGAGGCCGACGCGCTCATGAGCATCCCGGGCACCCGGTTCAACATCCGCTGGTACCACCTGCTCTCTACGCTGGCGTTCGTCATCGCCAACGTCTGGAACTACCAGCTCAACCGCTCCTGGACGTTCCGCAAGATCGAGCAGCGCAACTGGTTCGCGGGCTTCTTCCCGTTCCTCGCCACGGGTGCCATCGCCTTCCTTGTCTCGCTGACGTTTATGACGCTGTTTATGAACCCGACCTCGCCCATCGCGCTGCCGGACCACATCTTCGACGATTCCTCCGGACTGCGCACCAAGTCGTACTGGGCCCAAGGCTTATCGACGATCATCGCCACCCCCGTCAACTTCATCATCAACAAGTTCTGGGCGTTTGCGAAGCCGAAGCCGTCGGCTCCGCACGCGGGGGAGGAGACGTAAGAAACTCCCCACCAGCCCGAGCAGGCCAGGTGGGGAGTGATGGGGGGCAGAGCGCCTAGTTGGCGTGCAGCGCCTCGTTGAGCTCGATGCCCTTTGCGGCAACGACCTCGATGGCTCCGGAGGTGGAGTTGCGGCGGAACTGCAGGCCGTTGGCGCCGGAGAGCTCGAGCGCCTTGATGGTGGCGCCTGCTTCCTTGCTGAGTGCCTCGGCAACCTCGGCGGTGAGCACGACCTTGGCGCCGGCGGTGACGTAGAGGCCGGCTTCGACCACGCAGTCGTCGCCAAGCGAGATGCCAATACCCGCGTTCGCGCCGAGCAGGCAGCGCTCGCCGAGGGTGATGGTTTCCTTGCCACCGCCGGACAGGGTGCCCATGATGGAGGCGCCGCCGCCGATGTCGGTGCCGTCGCCGACGGTCACGCCGGCGGAGATGCGGCCCTCGACCATGGAGGCGCCGAGCGTGCCGGCGTTGAAGTTGACAAAGCCCTCGTGCATCACGGTGGTGCCCTCGGCGAGGTGGGCGCCGAGGCGGATGCGGTCGGCGTCGCCGATGCGCACACCGGCGGGGACGACGTAGTCGACCATGCGGGGGAACTTGTCCACGGAGTAGACGATGACGGGGCCGCGGGCGGCGAGGCGGCCGCGGGTCATCTGGAAGTCGGAGACCTCGCAGGGGCCGTAGTTGGTCCACACCACGTTGGCGAGCAGACCGAACACGCCGTCCATGTTCGCGCCGTGCGGCTTGACCAGGCGGTGGGAGAGCAGGTGCAGGCGGAGGTAGACATCGTAGGCGTCGATCGCCGGCTCGTTGATGTCAGCGATCTGGGTCTCGACGGGGACGCGTGCCACGCCGCGGTCCTCGTCGGGGCCGACCAGGTGGGAGAAGCGCGGGTCTTCCTCCTCCAGGCGGGTGGTGCCGGTTTCCGTCACGGGCTCGCCCAGCTTGGGGGCGGGGTACCAGACGTCGAGGACAGTGCCATCATGGGTCACCGTGGCAATTCCACGGGCAATCGCTGAAGTCATGCCTGTTAGCTTAGATCATCCTGTCGGAGCGCTGCAGCCCTGCCCCGTGTGAATAGGGACGCGACAACAAGTGCTGCGGAAACGATAAGGACGGCGAGGATCTGACCGCGCGCGGAGGCGTCGATAAGCATGAGCCCCACGAGCGCGAGCAGGGCGGCGAGCGTAGCCCACGGCACGAACATCCCACCTTGTACCTCGACGGCGGAATGGCCTTCGCCCGCGCGCATTTCCGGGCGCAGGCGGATGTAGCTCAGCGTGATCATGATCCAGGTGACGATGAGGCAGCCGCCGACCGCGTTCATGAGGAAGCTGAGCAGCCCCGGCGGGTTCCACCACTGCAGACCGACCGCGACGAACGCGAAGAACATGGAAACCAGCACCGAGTTGAAGGGGACGCCACTCGCGTTGGTCTTGGCAAGCCACTTCGGGGCGTCGCCCTCGAGCGCTTGCTGATACGCCAGGCGAGAGGTGCCGAAGATCTGCGCGTTGAACGCCGAGAGCAGCGCGAGCACGATCACGACTTCCATGAAACCGACAACACCGGGCAGGTTTGCCATGGACAAGACCTGGGTAAACGGCGAGTCCGCGGCGGAATCGGCGGCGTCGATCTGCGCGTAGGGCAGTAGGAGGATGATCACCACGACGGAGCCGACGTAGAACAGCGCGATACGCCAGATAATGGAGTTGACCGCGTTCTTCACGGCCTGGGCGGGGTTTTCGGACTCAGCCGCCGCGATGGTGACGACCTCGATGCCGCCGAATGCGAAGGCGACGGCGAGCAAGCCGGCGGCGATACCCGGGATGCCGTTCGGCGCAAAGCCGGATTCCTTCACGTGGGTGAGCCCGACAAAGTCGCTGCCCGGCAGCACGCCCAAGAAGAGGAGGGCACCAATGACCAAAAAGCCCATGATGACCACGATCTTGATCATGGCAAACCAGTACTCAAACTCGCCGAAGCCCTTGACCTGCGCCAGGTTGACCACGGCGAAGAACACCACCGCGACGAGCGCGGGGATCCACTGGGGGACGCCGAACCAGCCGCCCATTATCGCGGCGGCGCCGGTGATTTCCGCGCCGCCGACCATGATGAGCAGGAACCAGTACAGCCAGCCGAGCAGGAACCCCGCCCAGTGGCCGAACGCCTGGCGCCCGTATGTGGCAAACGATCCGGAGGATGGGCGGGTCGCGGCCATCTCGCCGAGCATGCGCATCACAGCGATGACGATAAGACCGGCGATGAAGTAGGCGATCAGGATCGCGGGCCCGGCGGCGCGGATGCCCTCGCCCACGCCGAGGAACAGGCCCGCGCCGACGGCCATCCCAAGGCCCATCAGCGTGAGGTGGCGCGATTTCAGGCCGGTGCCGAGCTCGGAATCAGGGCCGTTGTGGGTGGTAGCTCTGCTCATCGGATGTTCCTTTCGGCCGCCTTCGCGGCGTTGATGCGGAAGGAGTCGGTGCGCGTCCACAGCACACCTGCAATGGCGGCCACGCCGACGACGACGGCCACCGCGAGTAGCTGCGTGCGCCCGTCGGGTGTGGTGAGCATGAGGACGACGAGCGCTGCAGCGAGCGCGATGGTCGCCCAGGGCAGCACGGACGGCGCCCACATGCGCACCTGCGTGATCTCGCCCGTGGCTACGAGGCGTGGGTGGAGGCGCAGGAAGGAGAAGCTGATGGCAAACCAGATCACGATCAGGCAGCCGCCGACCGCGTTGAGCAGGAATGCGAGCAGCCCCGGCGGGTTCCAGTACTGCAGGGCGACGGCGCCGAACCCGAAGCAGACGGAGACGATGACTGCGCGCATGGGCACCCCGCGCGTGTCCGTGGTGGCAAACATCTGCGGGGCGTCGCCGCGCAGCGCCAGGTTGTGCAGAAAGCGGGAGGAGCCGTAGATCTGCGTGTTGCACGCCGACAGGAGCGCGACCACGATGACGGCCTCCATGATGCCCACCGCGCCCGGGACGTTGGCCAGGTGGAGGACGGCGGTGAAGGGGGACTCGGAGGCGTCCTTGGCTCCGCCGATCTGCCCGAATGGCAGCAGCATGACGATGAGGAGGACCGAGCCGATGTAGAAAAACCCGATGCGCCAGATGATGGAGCGGATCGCGGCGTGGACCGCCACCTCGGGGTCTTCCGACTCGGCGGCGGCGATGGTGACCAGCTCGATGCCGCCGAAGGCGAATGCGACGGCGAGCATGGCGGTGGCCACGCCGCCCCAGCCGTTGGGCATGAACCCGACCTCGGCGATGTTGCTTTTGCCGACGAAACTGGTGCCGGGCAGCAGACCAAGCCACAGGGCCACGCCCAGGACCAGGAACGCGATGATGACGGAGACCTTGATGAGGGCGAACCAGAACTCGAATTCCCCGAAATTCTTCACCGCGGCGAAGTTGATCACGGTAAACACCACGATGGCCACGAGCGCCGGGATCCACGGCGAGATGCCAAACCAGGCGGCGATGATGGCGGAGGCGCCGGTGATCTCCACGGCCATGATCATGATCATCATGAACCAGTACAGCCAGCCGATGGCAAACCCGGCCCAGGGGCCGAGCGCCTGCTCCGCGTAGGTGGAAAAGGTGCCGGAGGACGGCCGCGCCGCCACCATCTCTGCAAGCATCTGCATGATGCACACGGTGATCGCGCCGGCGATGAGGTAGGCGATGATCACCGCCGGCCCGGCAGCGGCGATGCCCACGCCGGTACCGAGGAAGAGCCCGGCGCCGATTGCGGAACCGAGCCCCATCATGGTCAGATGGCGGGTTTTGAGGCCACGCTCAAGCGAGACGGAGGCAGAAGTCGGTGCGATGACCGACGCGCTGCCAGGGGAATCCTGAGAAGACATGGTCTTACTCTAATCGTTGGCACCGCGACGCGGGCCAATAAGGCTCGCATCGTCCCAGCTGGGGGCTTGAATGCTAATCGACGCTTCCCTGATCCCTCACAACCGGACAATTGCTCATCGCCTCGCGCCGGATGAGCAAGTCGTCCTGCCCGGCGATCTCTTTGGCGGGGATCTCGCGGTCCAGGCGGGCGTCGTACACCACCGATTCCGGCTCGATCATGACGTTGACGCCGACGGTGCAGTTATCGCCCAGGTCCACGCCGAACACGCCGGCTGAGGGGTGCATCGTGCAGTGCTTGCCCACCCGCATTGGGCCGCGGGTGCGTTGCGTGGCGCGCGACGCCATGAGCACGGATGACAACGCCAGGTCCGCGCCCTCGCCGACCACCACGGACGAGGACAGGCGCCCCTCCACCCGCGAGGGGCCGAGCGTGCCCGCGTTAAAGGAGACGTAGCCCTCGCGCAGGACCGACGTGCCCGGCGCGAGGTAGGCGCCGAGGCGGACGCGCTCGGCCTGCGCGATGGACACGCCCGAGGGAACGACGTAGTCCACCATGCGCGGCACCCGCTCGATGCCCCAGACGTGGATCGTGCCGCGGGAGCGCAGGTTGGTGCGGATGAACTCGAAGTTGTCCGTCAGGCACGGGCCCTTATTGGTCCACACCACGGGCACGAGGTGGCTGAGGCAGTCCTCCATGTTCAACTCGAGCGGCTTGACCAGGCGGTGGGAGAGCAGGTGCAGCCGCAGGTAGACGTCGTGCGCGTCCACCGGTGGCTGTGACAGGTCCGGGATGCGGGTGCGCACCGGAACGAGCTCCACCAGCCGGTCGCGGTCCAGGCCGACGAGGTTGAGGAACCGGTCGGAAAGCTCGTTCGCGCTGACGCGCTCGGTGCTCGCGGGGGCGGGTGGCTCGGACGGTGTGGCGTCGATAAGCGCTGGGCTCGGGTACCAGGTGTCCAAGACGGTCCCGTCCATAGCGATGTTGGCAATTCCGGTTGCTTCCGCTCCAATGGGCATGTCCTCATCCTAGGCGGATTGCCGCCCGTAGGATGAGTGAGGTGAACACGCTAGACCTCTTTGCAGACCCAGTCGATCTCACCGCCGCGCTCGTGGACATCGATTCGCCGTCCCACCACGAGGAGGCGATCGCCGACGCCGTCGAGGGGGCGCTTCGGGCGCTTGCCGACGCCTCCGGGGACGGCGCAGTCGACGTGCAGCGGATTGGCAACACCGTCGTCGCCCGCACGCACTTCGGGCGCGAGCAGCGCGTCGTGCTGGCGGGACACATCGACACGGTGCCGCTGGCAGACAACACGCCGCACCGCATTGAGGGCGACACCATGTTTGGCTGCGGGACCGTGGACATGAAAAGTGGCATGGCGTGCTACCTCGGGGCGTTCGCGCGGCTCGTGCGTGGCGAGGCCGAGGCACCGGGGGAGCGCGCGGCGTTTGATATGACTGTCATTGCCTACGAGGCCGAGGAGGTCGCCCAGGAATACAACGGGCTGTTCCACCTCGAGCGGGACCACCCGGAGCTGCTTGCGGGCGACATCGCGCTGCTTGGCGAGCCGTCCGGCGGGGTGATCGAGGCCGGCTGCCAGGGCACGATCCGCGTCTTCGTAGACGCGCACGGCACCCGAGCGCACTCCGCGCGCTCGTGGCTGGGTCACAACGCGGCCCACGACCTCGCGGGTGTGCTGACCCGCATCGCCGCCTACGAACCGCGCCGTGTCACCATCGCCGGGTGCGAGTACCGCGAGGGCATCAACGTCGTCGGCATGGAGGGGTTCGTGGCCACCAATACGATCCCGGACCACGCCCGTCTGATTGTCAACTTCCGCTACGCGCCGGACCGTGACGTGGAGAACGCGAAGGCGCACCTCGAGGAGGTGCTCGCCCTGGAAGACGGGTTGACGCTTGCGTACGACGACGTGGCGCCGGCCGCGCTACCGGGGCTGGACCACCCGGTGGCGGCCAACCTGGTGAAGGCCGTGGGTGGGAACTTCCGTGCGAAGTTCGGATGGACGGACGTGTCCAGGTTCTCTAACCTTGGTGTTCCGGCCGTGAACTTCGGCCCCGGCGATCCGGGCTTTGCTCACAAGAAGGACGAGCAGTGCCCGATCAGCCAGATCCGTGAGGTGTTCGCGCAGCTCATGGACTACCTGTCCCTTCACTGAACATAGAAAACTTTCCTCACACAATTACTATGGCACCGCACACCACACCCCGCCCCGACCGTGACCGCAAGCTCCGCGGCCCGCTCATGCTGCGCAGCGACAACGAGCAGGCGTCCACGCACGACCGCCGCCTGCTCGAATCGCTCGGCTCCTCCGACCATGACTGGAAGCACGCAGACCCGTGGCGCGTCATGCGCATCCAGTCCGAGTTCGTGGCCGGCTTCGACGCACTCAGCGAGCTGCCGAAGGCCGTGACTGTCTTCGGTTCCGCGCGGCTGGGCGAGGGCACGCCGGAATACGAGCAGGCGTACCAGGTTGGCCACGGGCTGGTCGAGGCCGGCTACGCCGTGATCACCGGCGGCGGCCCGGGCCTGATGGAGGGGCCGAACCGCGGTGCGCATAACGCCGGCGGCATGTCGGTCGGCCTGGGCATCGAGCTGCCGTTCGAGCAGGGGCTGAACGACTGGGTCGACCTCGGCCTGAACTTCCGCTACTTCTTCGCCCGCAAGACCATGTTCCTGAAGTACTCGCAGGCGTTTATCGCGCTGCCCGGTGGCTTCGGCACGATGGACGAGGTCTTCGAGGTGCTGTGCATGGTGCAGACCGGCAAGGTGACCAACTTCCCGATCGTGCTCATCGGCACCGACTTCTGGTCCGGCCTGGTCGATTGGATGGTCAACCAGCAGCTCGAGCGCGGGCTCATTTCGCCTGGCGACGAAAAACTGTTCCTGGTCACTGACTCGGTTGAGGAGGCCATCGCGCACATCGTGGAGACGCACCAAGTGATGACGGACGAGCGCCTCGGCGACGCGCAACGCGCTGGTGGACATGAGTAACTCGCTCGCGCGGGTGATGGCCATTGTGAACCGCACCCCGGACTCCTTTTACGACAAGGGCGCGACCTTTGCCATTGAAAAGGCAGCTCAGCGCGCGGACGAGGTCATCGCGGCGGGCGCGTCCATCGTGGACGTCGGCGGCGTCAAAGCCGGGCCGGGGGATGAAGTGGACGTCGACGAAGAGATCGATCGCGTTGTCCCGCTGATTGCCGAGGTCCGCGCGCGCCACCCCGAGGTGTCCATCAGCGTGGACACATGGCGAGCGAGCGTCGCCGAAGCGGCTATCGACGCCGGCGCGGACCTGATCAATGACACCTGGGCGGGCTGGGACCCCGAGCTCGTCGAGGTGGCGGGCCGCCACGCGGTCGGCTACGTCTGCTCCCATACCGGCGGGGTAGTGCCGCGCACCCGCCCGCACCGCGTGCATTTTGATGACGTCGTCGCCGACGTGATCCGTGAAACTTCAGCGCTGGCCGAGCGCGCCGTGGACTGCGGCGTGCCCGCCGAGCGCGTGTTCATTGACCCCACCCACGACTTTGGCAAGAACACGTTCCACGGCCTGGAAATCCTGCGCCGGATCGACGAGCTCGTTGCCACCGGCTGGCCGGTGCTCATGGCGCTGTCCAACAAGGACTTCGTGGGCGAGACGGTTGGCCGCACCGACCCAGCGCAACGCGTCGCGGGCACGCTCGCTGCCACTGCCTGGTCGGCCACCCGCGGCGTCGCCGCCTTCCGCGTCCACAACGTCGCGGAAACCGTGGACGTGATCCGCATGACCGCGGCGATCCAGGGCACCGCCGCGCCGCTTGCCACCGTCCGGGGGCTCGCGTGAGCAGCCCGCGCGTGAGCGTGGTCATCCCGGCGCTGAACGAGGAGCGCACCGTCGCCGGCGTGGTGCGCACCTGCCTCGAGTCGCGCGCCGCGCGCGATGGCGGGGAGGTGCTGGTCATCGACTCCGACTCCACCGACGCCACCGCCAGCGAGGCCGCAGCGGCGGGCGCCCGCGTGGTGAACTGGCGCGATGTCGGTCCCGCCAAGACCGTTCCCGGCAAGGGCGAGGCGCTGTGGCGCGGGGTGCGCGCCGCGAGCGGCGACGTCGTCGTCTTCGTCGACGCGGACGTGACCTCGCTGCGACCCGGCTGGGTCGATGCGCTCGCGGCGCCGTTTGCGGACCCGGCGATCCACCTGGTCAAGGCCGCCTACACCCGCGAGCTCAACGGCGGCCCCGGCGGCGGCCGCGTCACCGAGCTCACGGCGAAGCCGCTGCTGCGCGCGCTGTTCCCCGAGCTCGGCCACATCTCCCAGCCGCTCGCCGGAGAGTACGCCATCCGTCGCAGCACCGCGCTGAGCCTGCCGTTTGTCGCCGGCTACGGGGTCGAGGTGGGCTTGCTCCTCGATGTCGCGTCCTCCCACACGCCCGCCGCCGTCACCGAAGTGCAGCTCAGCGCGCGGCGACACCGGAACCGTCCGCTGGAGGAGCTCGCGCCGATGGCGGATATGATCGTGGCGACGATCCTGGATCGGGCCGCGGGGCGCGGCGCGCTGGGCGAGGTACAGCAGCGCGCTGCGTGGGGCGGGAAGTAGAATAGCGCCCATGCTCTCTTGGATTATCCTGATTCTTGTCTTGGCGCTGTTCAGCGTGCTGGGGACGCTGCTGGCGTCGTCGATTTTTGGGCGCGGTGAGACGCAGCCGCCGATGCCTGATACGGAAGATGTGAAGGCGGCGAATCGCCGCGCGGTTGAGGACGGCAACTTTGACGACATTCAGTTGGAGGTTGTCCACCGCGGGTACCGGATGGACCAGGTCGACGCACTCATCGCGCAGCTGACCGGCCAGGACACCGCGGAGTGGCGCGACGACGAGGCCGCTGAGGCTCGCCCGGCGCAACCCCGCAACCCGCAGAAGGTGGACTCGCACTCGCTCACCGAGGGCGTGAGCGCGGCGGAGTTTGAGTCGCCCGCGACGCTGGAGCCGGCACCGAAAGCTGGGGAAAATCCGTACGGAAAGGCATAGTTAGCTACGGAAATGCTGCTTGGCCCGGATGGTCGGGCCCATACAGGCGTATCATTGACTCCATACGTCATTGAGTTCAAAGGAGAGAATACGCATGGCAGCAATGAAGCCGCGCACCGGTAGCGGCCCGATGGAAGCTGTAGAAGAGAGCCGAAAGATTGTGATGCGCATTCCATCCGACGGCGGCGGGCGGCTCGTCGTGGAGATGAGCAAGGAAGAGGCAGCCGAGCTGGGCCAGCTGCTTATCGACGCCGCGGGGCAGTAACCCACGCCGTCACCGCATTCACCCTGCACCGCTTGGCCCGGCCGGCGGTGCGGTAAGCTTTCCACATGCTCAAAGACATCGTGGACGTGCTTGCAGACCCGGCAGATCTTTCCCCGTTGCGGGGCGAGGACGACTTTTCGCGCCTCGTCTCCGAGACGGGGCATTCTTATGACGTGGCCAAGCAGGGCTACGTTACGCTGGCCAGCGGAAAGGGCCTGAACCACGAGGGCGACTCGATCGAGATGATCCACGCCCGCGAAGCCTTCCTCTCGCAGGGGCACTTCGCGCCGTTCGTCGAGGCCGTGACGCAGCAGGTGCAGGACGTACTGGAGCACAGCGCGCCCGAGCCGGGCGACCCGTCAGCGGAGGAGGCCCACGGCGTGGCCGAACCTGCCGTGCTGGAGGTGGGGGCCGGCACCGGCTACTACCTGGCGCACACGCTGGACAGTGTCGGCGGCGCGCGCGGCATCGGGCTGGATATTTCTGTGCCCGCCGCAAAGCACCTGGCCAAGTCCCACTCGCGCGTCGGCGCCGTGGTGGCCGACGTGTGGAGCCAGCTTCCGGTTCGTGACGGCAGCGTTCACGCCATCATGGATGTCTTCGCGCCCCGCAACCCGGCGGAGTTCGCCCGCGTTCTTGCGCCCGGCGGTGAGGTTGTAGCGCTCATCGCGCACCAGGGGCACCTGGACGAGCTGCGCGAACCGCTGGGCATCCTCGGCGTTGAGGCGGGCAAACTCGAGCGCATGGTGGAGCAGGCCAAGGGCCACCTGGAGTTGGCCGCGGAGCCGCAGCTCATCGAGTACACGATGCGCCTGGAGCGCGACGCGATTGCCGCGCAGGTAGGGATGAGCCCGTCGGCGCGCCACGTGGCGCCGGACGTGCTGCAGGAGCGCCTCGCGGCGCTGCCGGAGCACATGGACGTGACGGCGCGCGGCCAGCTGGTCCGGCTGCGCAAGGCGTAGGCCGGAGCGGGCGCCTACCGGGCGCTGGGGAACCCCCGGCGCCACTCGTTGTAGATCTCGGCGTCGCCCGCCGCGCGGGAGCGGATTCCGCTGTAGCCGGTGGAGGACCAGATGCGGGATGCGGTGACGACGCTGCCGCCGCCCGCGTAGACCTCGAGGGTGGAGCCGTCGACGATGACGGTGATGTTGTCCTCATCGTCGTCGTGCACCTCCGCGACAGCGGGGTTGCCGTCGAGACGGTCGACGGTGAGGGTCTCCCCGTTGTGGCTGATCACAGCCACCGGCTCGCCGTTGCCGTCCAGCACCTCGGCCTCCACGGACGAGCCCGCAGGGATGTCGCACAGCGCCGTCCACATCAGTGCGTGGCGCGACGACTGCACCGCCTCCGGCAGCCCGCCGGCGGGGACCTGGTAGAGCTGCCCGTGCTGCAGGGTCGCGCGGCGCGGCAGCGTCAGCGTGTTCGCCCAGCCCTCGGACTCCCAGTTCGGTTCCTTCGTGGGGTCGCCGTGGCGGCCGGAGTCGGTCATGAAACCGAACAGGTAGGTCCGCTCGTAGCGGTCCTCGGCGTTCGACGGCTCCAGGGTGTAGGCGGAGTTGCGGGGGCGGGTGAAGTCGTGGCCGTAGTCTAGCGGCTTTGCCTGGGATGTCACGGTGAAGACGCTGCCCTTGAGCACGCCGACGAGGTACACGGTGCGGTCCTTGCCGTCGATCTCGGCGGTGAGGAAGAGGACGTCGTAGATCTCGCCGTCCACTTCGTCGCGCAGGCGGGAGATGCGCGGGGCGACGAGCGGCTTGGTCACATCGAGGCCGGGGTCGCCGTCGAAGGTCAGCGCGCCGTCGACAAGCCAGCTCTGGCCGTCGTGCGAGGAAAGGACGACGGGCACGGGTGCCTCGAGCGAGCCGGTGACCGCGAGCATGAGCCAGCCGTCGTGGCCGCGCTCGCGGTTGCCATCTTCCTCCCAGTCAGGGACGACGCAAGGGGAGCGGAAGTTGGTGTATACCTGGCCGTCGACCTCCGTGTCCTGGACCACCGCGCCGAGGCGCTTGACGCCGGAGGAGGGGAGCAGTTGGCCGGTTTCGGACTCCTCCAGCTCCTCGCAGAGCGCGGCCAGGTCGTCGGCGTGCGCGCGCTGCACGGTGTCGCCCGCAGCGGTGTTGGAGGTGAAGTACAGGTCCGCGCCGTCATCGGTGGCGACGACCGCACCGGCGCGGACGTTGAGCTCACCGCCGATGGCGACGAGGGCGTCGTTGCACTCGAGCCAGCTGAACGGGTCCTGCTCGCTCATGTCGTGCCCCCACGCGCTCGGGGCGTCTGGGGTGAGCTTGTACTGGTAGAACATGTGCCACACGCGCTCGCCGCGCTCGCCGGCGCGGATCACACCTGCGGGGCCCTCGAGGATGCCGCGCTCGGCGGTCACGTGCAGTTCGGGTCTGTAAACGCTCATACTTAGTTCTGTTTCCTCTACAGCAGCTTCTTGTATACGTCCACGGTTTCCTGCGCGATAGTAGACCAGGAGAACGTGTCGCGGGCGCGCGCCAGGCCCGCGGCACCCATGCGCTTCGCCGTCTCCGGGTCCCCGGCCAGCGCGTTGACTGCCTCGGCGAGGGCGTGCTCAAAGGCCTCCGGATCGTGCTCGTCGTAATCAACGAGGGTGCCGGTCTCGCCGTCAACCACGACCTCCGGGATGCCGCCGACTCGCGACGCCACCACGGCGGTCTCGCACGCCATGGCCTCCAGGTTGACGATGCCCAGCGGCTCGTAGATCGACGGGCAGACGAACACGTCCGACGAAGCGTAGACCTCGCGGATCTTCTCCGGCGGCAGCATGTCCTGCACCCAGAAGATGCCGTCGCGCTGCGCGCGCAGCTTCTCGACGAGCCCCTGCGTCTCCGCCGCAATCTCCGGGGTGTCCGGGGCGCCGGCGCAGAGGATCAGTTGCACATCCTCGTCGAACTGCTGCGCCGCCTTGAGCAGGTGGGGCACACCCTTCTGGCGGGTGATTCGGCCGACGAACGAGACGACCGGCTTCGCCGGGTCCACCCCGAGCTCCTCCAGAATCGTCGCCTGGCCGGGATACCAGTTATCGGTGTCGATCCCGTTGAGCACCACGTGGACCTTGTCCGGCTCAATGCGCGGGTACGCCCGCAGGATCGCGTCCTTCATGCCGGAGGACACCGCGATGACCGCGTCGGCGTACTCCATGGCATTCCGCTCGCTCCAGGAGGAAACGTTGTAGCCTCCGCCGAGCTGCTCGCGCTTCCACGGGCGGTCCGGCTCCAGCGAGTGCGCGGTGACCACGTGCGGGATTTCGTGGAGCTGGGATGCCAGGTGGCCGCCCAGGCCCGCGTACCAGGTGTGGGAGTGCACCAGGTCCAACCCGCTCGCCGCGTTGGCCATGCGCAGGCCGGTGGACAGCGTCTTGATCGCGCCGTTCGCGTCGGTGAGCTCCGGGTCTACGCCGTGGACGTAGACGTTGTCCATCTTGCGCGGCTTCCCCATGCAGTGCACGTCGACGTCGATAAGCTCGCGCATAAAGCGCGTCAGCTCAGTGACGTGCACGCCGGCACCACCGTAGACCTCCGGTGGGTACTCTCTGGTCATCATTCCGACTCTCATGAGCCCCAACAGTAGTGAGGAATGCGCGACGCTGCAGGAACCTGAACGGGAGGTGTGGTGCGTCCCCCTAAAGTGGTGAAAATGTGTACATAGCCACTGCGGGAGACGTTGCTTTTCAATACTCTGGTGGGCGTGAAAAGCCAGCCAAGAGTCCTCGCCATCGTCCTCGCGGGCGGCGAAGGGAAGCGACTGTTCCCCCTGACCGCCGACCGTGCCAAGCCTGCAGTCCCGTTTGGCGGTAACTACCGCCTCATCGACTTCGTTCTGTCCAACCTGGTCAACGCGGGGTACATGCGCATCGCCGTGTTGACGCAGTACAAGTCCCACTCGCTCGACCGCCACGTCGCCACCGCGTGGAACGTGTCCGGCCCAACCCCGCAGTACATCGCGTCCGTGCCCGCGCAGCAGCGCCGCGGTAAGCGCTGGTACAACGGCTCGGCGGACGCGATCGTGCAGTCGCTCAACCTCATTTATGACGACAAACCGGACTACGTCCTCGTCTTCGGCGCGGACCACGTCTACCGCATGGACCCGTCGCAGATGGTGGAAAACCACATCGCCTCGGGCAAGTCAGCCACCGTCGCCGGCATCCGCGTGCCGCGTGCGGAGGCCACAGCGTTCGGCTGCATCCAGTCCGACGAAAACGGCACGATCACGGAGTTCCTGGAAAAGCCGGCCAACCCGCCGGGTACCCCGGATGACCCGAACGTGACGTTCGCGTCCATGGGCAACTACGTCTTTTCCACCGAGGCGCTCGTGCAGGCCTTGCTGGAGGATGAGCAGAACGAGGACTCCGCCCACGACATGGGCGGGGACATCATCCCGTACTTTGTGAACCAGGGCGAGGCGAACGTCTACGACTTCTCCGAGAACCACGTGCCGGGCGCGACCGAGCGCGACAAGGGGTACTGGCGCGACGTCGGCACCATCGACTCGTTCTACGAGGCGCACATGGACCTGATCTCCTCGCACCCGATCTTCAACCTCTACAACAACGCGTGGCCGATCCACTCCACCGAGGACGGCAACCTCCCGCCCGCCAAGTTCGTCATGGGCGGCATCGCACAGGAGTCCATCGTGGCCTCCGGTTCCATCATCTCCGGCGCGACGGTGCGCAATTCCGTCCTGTCCACGGACGTGCGCGTGGAAGAGGGCGCGACCGTGGAGGGGTCCGTGCTCATGCCGGGCGTGCGCGTGGGCAAGGGGGCAGTGGTGCGCCACTGCATTCTGGACAAGAACGTCTACGTGTCCGATGGTGAGATCATCGGCGTGGACCCGCAGCGCGATCGCGAGCGCTACAAGGTCTCCGACAACGGCGTGGTCGCCGTTGGCAAGAACGAAGTGATCTAGCGCTTCGTTACCAGCGTCAGGCCCCCGTCGAGGGGCAGACGCGTGACGACGCCACCGTGCTCTGCCGCGAAGGTCTCCGCGTAGTCGTCCGCCTCGCGGGCGGCCGCGGTCGCGCGGTCGCGGCGGGTGGCGTCGGCGACCGTGCCGTCCAGCAGTGAGCCGGCGAGCACGAGGGTGCCGCCGGGGGTGAGGAGGGGCCACGCGGCGTCGATGATCGCCCCGAGCTCAACGGGCGAGACGTCCGCGTAGATGACCTGGTAGGCGTCATTGGCCAGGCGGCCCATCACATCGAGCGGACGGGCGGTGAGGAAGCGGACCCGAGAGGGCGCGTACCCCGCGGCGCGCACTGCGGCCTTCGTGCCGGACTGCAGCGCGGCCTCGGGCTCGATGCAGGTCAGGGTGGACTTTTCCGGCAGGCCGCGCAGCAGGTGCAGGCCCACGGTGCCCGCGGCCGGGGTGACGGCGACGGCGCCCTGCGCGGCGTCTGCGCGCGCGCCCGCCGCGGCGAGGGTTGTCAGCAGCGTGCCCACGGTCGGGGAGGGCAGGCTCACGCCGTTCTCCTCGGCCTCAACGCGGGCGACCTCGAGCCCTTGGCTGAACGGGTCCGCGTCCGCCGCGCCGTTCGCGTGGTTCGCGCGCTGGTCGATGTAGGCGATCATTTGGGAAAAAGCTGTCTCACTCACACCGCACATCATAGCGAGCTGCGGATCGTGAGCGGATTGTTACCCGCCACCAGGCAAAGTGCCGGGCAAAGTGTTGCCCAGGCTTAGTTATCTCTGCCACAATAGAGCAATGACTTCACCGCGCGAGCAGCCCACCCCGAACGCCGACACGCTGACGGGCACTGCGGCGTTTGACGCTGGCCAGGGCGGGATGCCCACCTGGGCCGAGTTGGTTGCGGAGCACGCGGACAGCGTCTACCGCCTTGCGTTCCGCCTCTCCGGCAATCAGCAGGACGCGGAGGACCTCACGCAGGAGACGTTCATGCGCGTCTTCCGCAACCTGAAGAGCTACAAGCCCGGCACATTCGAGGGCTGGCTGCACCGCATCACCACCAATTTGTTCCTGGACATGGTGCGCCACCGCGCCACGATCCGGATGGAGGCGCTGCCGGAGGACTACGAGCGCGTCCCCGGCACCGACATGACGCCGGAGCAGGCGTACACGGTGGCCAACCTCGATCCCGCGCTCCAGCACGCGCTGGACGAGCTCGGCCCGGACTTCCGTGTCGCCGTGGTGCTTTGTGACGTCGTCGGGATGACCTACGAGGAGATCGCCGACACCCTCGGCGTGAAGATGGGGACGGTCCGCTCGCGCATCCACCGTGGCCGACAGCAGCTGCGCGCGTCGCTGGAGGCGCAGGCACAGCACGATCAAGCGGCGAAGGACCTGATCCGGGCGCGGTAGTTTGGACCTGCTGCGCGGGGCGGTGAGCGCACTCGGCGCCGGACGGGCGTACGCTAGGTGCAAATTGGGCCAGTGGCCTGAACATGCGATCGAGCGAGAACGAGGAGTAAAGGAGCGCACTGAGTGGGCGAGGTGAGCAGGGTGAGCAAGAAGATGCCGTCGGCCGCGTCATCCGGCGCACCCCGGCGCAAGCAGTTTTCCTCCACCGAGCACCTCAGCCCCGAGGCCATCGCCGCATTCACCGACAACGAGCTCAGCGCTACGGCGGCGCGTCGCGCCCGTTCGCACCTGATGCAGTGCGCGGAATGCTTCGCCGAGGTGCAGGCGCAGCGAAGCACCTCCCAACGGGTGCGCCGTTGCAACGACGACGACCTGCACGCCCCGGACTCGCTGGTCGAGCGGCTGGCGCAATTGTGCAGCGACGACGTCGCCGACCGTCCGGGGGCGGATCCCTCCGCGCAGTCTCACGGCAGCATGTTGGACAAGATGGAAGTAGTTTTCCGTACGCTGAGGCGCCGCGGGTAGAGGGAGCAGGCAGTGTTTTCCAACATCGGCTGGGGCGAGATTTTCTTCATCCTCATCATCGGCCTCATCGTCATCGGCCCCGAGCGTCTGCCGGGCGTGATCCAGGACGTCCGCGCAGCCATTTATGCGGCCCGCAAAGCCATCAACAATGCGAAAGCGGAGCTCAACGGCGAATTTGAGGAGTTTGAGGAGTTCCGCGCGCCCATGCAGAAGGTAAGCAAGTACGCCGCCATGGGCCCTAAGCGTGCGATGGCGCAGATGCTTTTCGACGATGACGTTAAGGACGCGAACGCCCCCGGACACACCGACCCGCGCGAGGCGCTTAGCGACGACCCGCAGGCCCGGACCCCCAAGCCGCCCGTCAACCCGGGCGAGCCCGGCGGGGGCTCCACCCGCCAGGTGGCGCGGCGCGACGCCCAAGGAAAGCGCAAGCCGGACGCATCCGGCGGCGGATTCTCCTGGGCCGACATCACCTAGGCGCAGGCAGCGCCAGGGGCTACTTCACGCCGAGGTTCAAGCTCTTGCCCGCCAGCGAGGTGCGGCGGATCTTTAGTTTGTTTGCAACCTCCGTGATGGCCTTGGCGGCGGGGGAGTCGGGCTCATCGAGCACGACCGGCGTGCCCGTGTCCCCGTGCTCGCGCAGCTTCGGGTCCAGCGGGATCGACCCGAGCAGCGGGACCTCATTATCCGTCAGCGCGGTGAGGCGCTCGGCGACCTGCTCGCCGCCGCCCTCGCCGAAGATGTGCATGGTGGAGCCGTCCGGCATGACCATGCCCGCCATGTTTTCAATCACGCCCGCGATCGGCTGGTCCGTCTGCTGCGAGATCGTGCCGGCGCGCTCCGCCACCTCCGCGGCCGCGGCCTGCGGGGTGGTGACGATGAGCAGCTCGGCGTTGGGTACCAGCTGCGCCACGGTGATGGCCACGTCGCCGGTCCCCGGCGGCAGGTCCATGAACAGGACGTCGAGGTCGCCCCAGTACACGTCCGCGAGGAACTGCTGGATGGCGCGGGTGAGCATCGGGCCGCGCCACACGATCGGGGCGTTGCCCTCCACGAACTGGCCGACGGAGATGTGGCGGACGCCGTGCGCGATCGGCGGCATGAGCATCTCGTCCACCACAGTCGGGCCCTGCCCCGCGGAGCCCATGAGGCCGGGGATGGAGTGGCCGTAGATGTCGGCGTCGATAATGCCCACGGAAAGCCCCTGCTTGGCCAGCGACGTGGCGAGATTGACGGTCATGGAGCTCTTGCCCACGCCACCCTTGCCCGAAGCGACCGCGAAGACGCGAGTCCGCGAGTTCGGGTCGGCGAACGGGATCGCGGGGCCGCTCTGCTGGCCGCGGAGGGACTGCGCGAGCTCGCGCCGCTGCTCGTCGCTCATTGTGTGCAAGGTGACCGAGACTTCGCCTATGCCCTCGAGGTCCTCGAGCACCGCGCGCGTGTTGGACTCGATGGTGTCTCGCATCGGGCAGCCGGCGATGGTCAGGTATACGCCCACGGCGACATCGTTGCCGTCAATGGACACGGACTCGACCATGTTGAGCTGCGTGATCGGCTTGCCAATCTCGGGGTCCTCGACACGCGAGAGGGCCTCGTAGACGGCGTCTTTGGTAATCGGGGAAGTGTCAGTCATAACGCCTACCAAGTATAGGGTGGCGCGCGACGTGGCAGAAACGGCGTAGCGCGGTCCAGCCATGAGCGCGGGCGGTAAGATGTGGACGTTGCACGCGCAGGCCGCTGACTCCCCGGAAAGGACACCGACCATGACATCCCCCTCGCTCCGAAGCCCGCAAAACCGCGAGATCCCAACCGGCTGGCCGGTGGGCAGCTTTGGCACCTACCAGGACGCGCAATCGGCCGTGGACAACCTGTCCGACAACGAGTTCCCGGTGGAAAAACTCACGATCGTCGGCGTCGACCTGATGCAGGTGGAAAACATCACGGGGCGGCTCACCTGGCCGCGCGTGCTCGGCGGCGGTGCGCTCTCCGGCATGTGGTTCGGGCTGTTCATCGGCCTCATTATGGGGATGTTCGCCTCCGAGGGCAGCACTTGGCTGCTGGTGTCTATGTGCGTCATCGGCGGTGCTGTGTTTGGGCTCATTTCCGCGGCGTTTGCGTACGGGTTCACCGGCGGCAAGCGCGACTTCGCCTCCGCGACCACGATCGTGGCGGGCCGCTACGACGTGCTCGCGGAGCAGGACGTGGCCACTCGCGCCCGCGACATGATCGCCGCGATGGGGCAGCCGCAGCGCCCGTTACCGGGGGCCGACGGCGACGAGCGTTAGGATCAAGAGGACCAAACGGCCGAACGTACTGACCGAGAGGACGGGATCTGTGTGGGCAAGGTGAATCAGCGGTGGCGACGCGTCGCCACCGCGGCGATAGTGACAGCGAGCGCGCTGTCCCTCGCGTCCTGCACGCCGTTTGAGCGGCCGGAGATTGCCACCGTACTCAACGTCGGAGCAGAGGGGACGCTCGCTATCGCCGTCGACCCGGCGTCGCCGGAGCAGCTGGTCATCGGAGAGATCTACAACCAGGTCCTCGCCGCGTACGGCCGCCCGGTCGGCCTCGCGGCGAACTCGTCGTTTGCGTCGCGCAGCCCGTTGGACATCCTGAAGGAAGACAACGTCGACATCGTGGTCGGCTGCACGGGCCAGGTCCTCACGCAGCTGGATCCGCAGACCGCGGCAAGCTTCGCGCAGCCGAGCGACGAGGCGGCCGGAGCCGCGGACGAGAACACGACGAGTAGCGCGTCCGAGGCCGAGCGCCAAGATGAGGTGTATGCCGCCATGGTCGCCACGTTCCCCGCAAACGTTCGCTCGGTGGATCCCTCGCCCGCGCAGGCCTGCCAGGACAGCGAGGCCGCGAAGCAGGGTCTGCCGGAGAACATCGTCCCCATCATCAAAGACGGCAGGCTCACCCGCACCGAGTCGACCCGGTTGAACTTTATTACGCGCGTGATGTCCACCAAGGACATCGAGGAGATGACGGAGCGCGTGGAAGAGGGGGAGACTGTGCGTTCTGCGGTGGCAGAATGGTTGATGGAGTACGCGAGCATCAACATCAACGCCCCGACAACCAAGGACGAGGACGAGAAGGACGGGACGCAGCGCGCGGCGTAGCGGGAGGCGTCGAGAAGCGCGCGCCCTAAGTGCGACCAAGAAGAAAGGCCCCCAGGATGAACTGGCCCCCGAAAGTTGGACTGGTTTAACTCTAGGTGGTTAGGGCTTCAAGGGTCTGATTTCGATATTGCATCGGGGTCAGGCCCTTGAGTCGTTGTTGGATGCGTTCGGTGTTGTACCACTG
>NZ_RDRE01000019.1 GCF_003693265.1 Corynebacterium gottingense | reverse complement strand
TGCGCTTGTACGGCATGCCTTCAAGAAACTTATCAACTGCTTGCTCCCGGATCTCACGGGGAAAATGCGCGGACATCAGAAACCCTCTCCGCCCCCGGGGACACTCCAACTATTTGTCCGCGGTCCCTTTCGTCGCACCCTCGTCAAGCTGTTCTCGTCAACCTTGAGGTGCCGATTGTATGGGCGCAGCCGACGTAATCCCCACTGCCGGGCTGCTTACTGCGCAGCCTGGCGCATGCCCTCGAAGTAGGCGCTGCCGTCAGCCCCGGTGTAGCAAGCGCTTGAGTCCACCGGCCAGAGGCTGCGCGCCTGCTCGCACGTCCACTCGGAGGCGTAGGGGCCCATGGTGGCCCACTCCATGCTCGGCCCGCCCTGCTGCGGCGCGGGCTGGGCAGGAGCCTGTTGAACAGGAGCCTGCTGCGCTGGCGCCTCCTGCTGCGGAGCTTCTTGTACCGGCGCGGGTGCCGGCTCCGGTTCGGGCGCCTGCTGCTGGTTGCGCGCTTCCGCCGCGGCTGCCTCGGACGCTGCCGCCGCTGAATGCTCGGCCTCTTCGCGCGCCTGCGCGGAGCGGGACGCCTCTGCGGCTGCTGACTCGGAAGCTGCCGCTGCCGCGCTCGATTCGGACGCCGCTTGCTCCGCGGCTTCCTTGTCGGCCTGCTCCTTATCCATTCGGTCGCGTGCCGCGTCGAGCTCTTCCTGGTCAATAACGCCGTCGCCGTTCGCGTCGTCGGCATCCACCAGCTTGTGGCTCAAGTCGCGCATGTCGGATTCGCAGCCGGCGTCGCCGTCGCACACGGCGGCGTCGATAGGCGGGTTTGTCCCCGCGATCGTGTCGGAAGAGGAATCGCTGCACCCCACGAGCGCCGCGGCTGATGCAACGAGGAGAAGAGAAATGCTTGCAAGTTTCTTGGGCATAGCTTGGAGTGTATCGAATGCGCCCTCGGCGAGCAGGCCGTTTGCAGGTTACGGTGGGGCCCATGGACACGCTGCAGTTCCACCAGATCGATTCCCCAATCGGCCGCCTAGGCCTCGTCGTGACACCGAAGGGGTTGGCCAAGGTCCTCTTCGAGTGCGACGACATCGACGCCGAGCGCGACCGCGCCGACCGCCCCGCTGAAGTACCGCTGGCCGCCCAACAGCTCACGGAGTACTTCGCGGGCCACCGCACGAGCTTCACGCTCCCGCTGGACTTTCGCTTTGCGTCGGGGTTTCGCACCGAGGTCCTCCGGGAGCTCGCCCGCGTCCCCTTCGGCGCCACCACCACCTACAAGCAGCTCGCCGGGCAGGTGGGAAACCCCAACGCCGTGCGTGCGGTTGGCGGCGCCTGCGCGAACAACCCGCTGCCCATCGTCGTGCCCTGTCACCGGGTGCTGCGCGCGGACGGCGGTCTCGGCGGCTACCGTGGCGGGACCGACGCGAAACGTTACCTGCTGGGCAAGGAGGGCATTGATGTCTAAGGGCTTTACCAAGCACGGCAGCGCGCCGGGGTCCGCCGCCTCCGAGGCGGCGGGGCTTCGCTGGCTGCGCGAGGGATCGCAGGCCGTGGTCGAGGTCCTTTCGCTTCACGACGCCACGAACACCCTCACCATCGAATCCGTCGAGCCCGCACGCCCGACCCGAGACGCCGCGCTCCGCGCCGGCCGCGAGTTGGCTGCGATCCACGCCGCGGGTGCCCCGGCGTTCGGCGCCCCGCCGACCGGGTGGGAGGGGCCGAACTTCATCGGGCGTCTTGAGCAGGATTGCGTGCCGGCGGACCGCTGGGCCGAGTTTTATGTCAACCAACGCGTGCTGCCGTTCGCGCGCTCGGCGCACGCCGTAGGCAACCTGGACGCGCACGGGCTCAGCGAGGTTGAGCGTGCCTGCGACGCGCTCCTGACCGAGGACGAGGACGCCCCGCTCGCGCGCATCCACGGCGACCTGTGGGCGGGCAACCTCCTGTTTAGCCCGGAGGGGCCGAGGTTCATCGACCCGGCCGCCCACGGCGGGCACCCGCTGACGGACATCGCCATGCTGGAGCTCTTCGGTGCTCCGTACTTCGACGCGATCGTGGACGGGTACCTCGGCGCGGGCGGCACGCTTGGGTCAGGCTGGCGCGCCCGCATCCCGGTTCACCAGCTGCACCCGCTCGCGGTCCACGCCACCACCCACGGCCCGAGCTACGCCTCGGCGCTGGTCCGCGCCGCGCGCGACGTCGTCTCCGGGCTGAGCAGCTAGCGCCACCAGGTCTCGGTCGGCCCCGGCGGCAGGTGGCGCTTGTGTTGGCCGACGCGCCAGAGGTGTTCCAGGCGCGCTGCGGTGTCGGCGGGCACTTGCTTGCCTTCCAGGTAATCGTCGATAAGCGAATAGCTCACGCCGAGCGCCTCCTCATCGGGCAGCGCCGGGCGATCCTCCTCCAAGTCCGCGGTGGGCACCTTCTCCCACAGGCGCGGGGTGGCACCGAGGTGTTGGAGCAGCGCGGCGCCCTGGCGTTTGTTCAGGCCGGCGAGCGGGAGGAGGTCGGCTGCGCCGTCGCCGAACTTGGTGAAGAAGCCGGTGATGTTCTCCGCCGCGTGGTCGGTGCCAATGACCAGGAAGCCGCGCTCGCCGGCGATGGCGTACTGCGCCACCATGCGCAGCCGGGCCTTTACGTTGCCCTTGTTGAAGTCGCCGAGGCCGTCCACCCCAATGGCGGAGGCAACCTGCGCGTTGAGCGCGTCGGTGGCGGGCTTGATGTCCACGGTGACGGTCTCGTCGGGGCGGATGAACTGGAGCGCGAGCTGCGCGTCGTCCTCGTCGGCCTGCACGCCGTGCGGGAGGCGGACCGCGACGAACGTGGCCTCGGCGCCCTCGGCGCGACGCCGCTCCACCGCGAGCTGGGCGAGCCTGCCCGCAAGGGTAGAATCCTGTCCGCCGGAGATGCCCAGCACGAAGCCGTTCGCGCCTGTGGCTGCGAGGTAGTCAACCAGGAAGTCAACGCGGCGCGACACCTCCTCCTCTGAATCGATCAAGGGGCGCACACCCAGGGCGTTTATGATGTCCTGCTGCAGGTTTTCGTCGTGTTCAGACATGACATCCATCGTAGCCGTCAGCCATATTGGGGGACATGGTTCACAACACTCGCGCACCACGTTACGTGCGCACCGTCGCCGCCACGGCCGCGCTCGGCGGCCTCCTGTTCGGCTACGACACCGGCGTGATGAGCGGCGCGCTGCTCTTTATCACCACTGAGTTTGGCATGTCTCCGGGGCAGGAGGGGCTGGTGACGTCCATGCTGCTCGTCGGCGCCGCCATTGGCGCCCTCGGCGGCGGCGCGGTTGCAGACGCGCTCGGCCGCCGCCGCACACTCATCGTCGGAGGCGCCCTCTTCGTCCTCGGCTCCGTCTGGTGCGCTCTGGCTGGCGGCGTCGGGGCCCTCGCGGCGGCGCGCACCTTTCTCGGGGTCGCGGTCGGCGGTGTCTCAATCGTCACGCCCATGTACATCGCGGAGATGTCGCCGGCGAAGGTCCGCGGCAAGCTCGTCTCACTGAACACGCTCATGATCGTGGTCGGCCAGCTCCTCGCGTACCTGGTCAACTCGGTGCTCGCGCACACGGGCAGCTGGCAGTGGATGCTCGGCCTCGCCGCCGTCCCGGGCGCTGCGCTGGCGGTCGGCATGCTCCTGTTGCCGGAAACCCCGCTGTGGCAGGCGCGTCGCGGGGCACGTCGGCAGGCGGAGGTGACTGCGGCGCGCGTCGGCATGAGCTCGGATGAGCTCGAGGAGCTGTTGCTTGACGACGCCCAGACGCGCCAGGCCGCCAGCGCCGGGGAATGGCGCACCCTCCGCCGAACCCCTTGGCTGCGCTCCACAGTCCTCGTCGCCGCGCTGCTCGGTGTGACGCAGCAGGTCACCGGCGTCAACGCGATCGTCTACTTCGCGCCCACCATGATGGAGACCGTCGGTCTCTCCACCGAAAACGCCGTCTACACCTCCATCGTCATTGGACTGGTGTCCGTGGTCGCCTGCTGGGTTGGCTTGCAGGTGGTGGACCGGATCGGCCGCACGCGCCTGCTGCTCCTCGGTCTGGCGGGCAACGTGGTCTTCCTCGTCGCGCTCGCCGTGATGTTCCGTGCCGCGGAGGGGAATGCGGCCCTCGCGTGGGTGGCGCTCGCCTGCATGGCGGGGTTCATCGCCTCGCAACAGGCCGCGGTCTCGCCGACGACGTGGCTGCTCATCTCCGAGCTCGTGCCCCCACAGGTCCGCGGCGTGGGGATGGGCCTGGCCGGGCTCGCGCTATGGGTGATGAATTGGGTGGTCGCCCAGTTCTTCCTCCCGCTTGTCGACGCCACCTCTGCCACCTTCACCTTCTGCCTCTTCGCGGTCTTCGGCGTGGTCGCCTCCGTCTTCGTGGCGCGCCGGGTCCCGGAGACGATGGGGCGCAGTCTTGACGACGTCGCCGCGGAGATGCGCCAGCGTTTTGGTGCTGGGCAGAAGAACGTGTAACCTTAACCGACGTGTCGCGACCCGGCACCGCGCAGCATGCTGGTAGCGTGCTGCGGCTGGGCATGAGGTCGCAGGTCAATGAAACCTCGAGAAGAAAGGAGCGCCCGATGAAGGTCCGCAAGTCGCTTCGGTCGCTGAAGAACAAGCCGGGCGCCCAGGTTGTACGCCGCCGCGGCAAGGTCTACGTGATCAACAAGAAGGAGCCGCGCTTCAAGGCTCGCCAGGGCTAGTTCACCGCCCGCCCAAACACCCCGCCACCAACCGGATTTCCGTCCGGCCGGTGGCGGGGTGTTGGCTTTTGTGAAATTAAATTCCACGGATGTAACCCGTTTGCTGGCGCGGGAGTGGTTATAGCGGACTACATGTGGGTAATTCCTGGGGCCTATCCTGGGAATACCAGCCCTGTAACTACTACATGTAGTATCACTTGCCAGAAATTGCCCCAAGGTATAGTGTTTCTTGGTGTTGCGCTGAGGTAGGAATCAGCGCCGAGGAAACCCCGTCATCTTCCCGTAAACGCGACAGAAAAGAGCTACAGGTTATGTCCATCACCGTGTACACGAAGCCCGCTTGCATGCAGTGCAAGGCAACCACCAAGGCCCTCGACAAGGCTGGCCTGGAGTACTCCCTCGTCGACATCTCGGTGGACGAGGAGGCTCGTGATTACGTCATGGCGCTCGGCTACCTGCAGGCACCCATCGTCGAGGTGGACGGTGAGCACTGGTCCGGCTTCCGCCCGGATCGCATCCGCGGCCTGAAGCCCGCCGCCTAAGCGGCTCCGCGCGAGCCACACGGCGCGCCCTAAGCGGGACGCGCACCCCACCACCTGCACAATTCAACACCTGGAGCGAGCATGCTTGTCGTGTACTTTTCCTCGACGACGGAGAATACGAAACGTTTCGTGGAAAAAGTCGGGTTGCCCAGCGCGCGGATCCCCCTGCGCAGGACGGAGGCGCCGCTCGAGGTGGACGAGCCCTTTGTGCTGGTGTGCCCGACGTACGGGGGAGGGGCGTCGATAAGCAATGCTCAATCACGGCCCGTGCCCAAGCAAGTCATCCGCTTCCTCAACAACCCGCGCAACCGGTCGCAGCTGCGCGGCGTGATCGCGGGTGGCAATTCGAACTTCGGCCCAGACTACTGCGTGGCCGGCGACATCATCGCGCGCAAGTGCAACGTGCCCTACCTCTACCGCTTCGAGCTGATGGGGACGTGGGACGACGTGGCACACGTGCGCGGCTCGCTGATCCACAACGCGGGGGCACTCGGGCTCACGCCGTTGAGCGAAAGGCAACAGACGGCGCTGCAGCCGCTTCCCGCGGATAATGGGGACCGGCTCGACGCGCTGCGCGCCAAGTACCAGGCGAAATACCGGAGCGATCCGCGCAGCGCCTAGAGCGCGCCCTGCGCCCGAGCGCAAGAAACCTCAAACTTGTAACCTAGAGATCCGACAAACGTGAATGAAAGGCTCTGCTGTGTCCACCTACGCTTCTGCTTCGGATAAGCACGGGAAAGTCGTCCCGGAACCGGTGAATACCACCGACCAGTTGGATTATCACGCGCTCAACGCGCTGCTGAACCTCTACGATGAGGACGGCCACATCCAGTTTGATAAGGACCGGGAAGCGGCCAATCAGTTCTTCCTCCAGCACGTGAACCAGAACACCGTGTACTTCCACGACCTGGAAGAGAAGATGAAGTACCTGGTGGACAACAAGTACTACGAGCCGCACGTCGTGGACGCCTACGACTGGGAATTTGTGAAGGAGACGTTCAAGCGCGCCTACGGTTTCAAGTTCCGCTTTAAGTCCTTCCTCGGCGCGTACAAGTACTACACCTCCTACACCCTGAAGACGTTTGACGGCCGCCGCTACCTCGAGCGCTTTGAGGATCGCGTGGCGATGACGGCGCTCTTCCTCGCCGACGGCAATGAGGAGCTCGCGTCCGCGCTCGTGGACGAGATCATGACCGGCCGCTTCCAGCCCGCCACCCCGACCTTCCTCAACGCCGGCAAGGCGCAGCGCGGCGAGCTCGTCTCCTGCTTCCTCCTGCGCATCGAGGACAACATGGAGTCCATCGGCCGCGCCATCAACTCCTCGCTGCAGCTGTCCAAGCGCGGCGGCGGCGTCGCCCTGCTGCTGAGCAACATCCGCGAGTCCGGCGCGCCCATCAAGCACATTGAGAACCAGTCTTCCGGCGTCATCCCCGTGATGAAGCTGCTGGAGGACTCCTTCTCCTACGCCAACCAGCTCGGCGCGCGCCAGGGCGCGGGCGCGGTGTACCTGAATGCGCACCACCCGGACATCATGAAGTTCCTGGACACCAAGCGCGAGAACGCGGACGAGAAGATCCGCATCAAGACCCTCTCGCTCGGCGTGGTCATCCCGGACATCACCTTCGAGCTGGCCAAGCGCAACGACGACATGTACCTGTTCAGCCCGTACGACGTCGAGCGCGTCTACGGCAAGCCTTTCGCCGACATCTCCGTGACCGAGAAGTACGAGGAGATGGTGGAGGACCCGCGCATCCGCAAGTCCAAGATCAACGCCCGCCAGTTCTTCCAGACGCTGGCGGAGATCCAGTTCGAGTCCGGCTACCCGTACATCATGTTCGAGGACACCGCGAACCGCGCGAACCCGGTGAAGACCGGCCGCATCAACATGTCCAACCTGTGCTCCGAGATCCTCCAGGTCAACTCCGCCTCCGAGCTCAATGAGGACCTGACCTACCAGGAGGTCGGCCACGACATTTCCTGCAACCTGGGCTCGCTGAACATCGCGATGACGATGGATTCGGACAACTTTGCCCGCACCATCGAGACCGCCATCCGCGGGCTGACCGCCGTGGCGGACAAGACGGCCATCAACTCCGTGCCGTCCGTGCGCGAGGGCAACGACGCCTCGCACGCTATCGGCCTTGGCCAGATGAACCTGCACGGCTACCTCGGCCGCGAGCACATCCACTACGGCTCCGAGGAGGCACTCGACTTCACCAACGCCTACTTCGCGGCCGTGATGTTCCAGGCCATCCGTGCGTCCCACAAGATCGCGGTGGAAAAGGGCCAGGCGTTCGCCGACTTTGACAAGTCCGAGTACGCCACCGGCGAATTCTTCGACCGCTACGACCCGGCCGACTTCCAGCCCAAGACCGACAAGGTCAAGGCGCTTTTCGACGCCTCCAACATCGCCGCACCGACCGCGGAGGAGTGGGAGCAGCTGAAGCAGGACGTGGCGCGCGACGGCATCTACAACCGCTACCTGCAGGCGGTGCCGCCGACCGGCTCCATCTCCTACATCAACAACTCCACCTCGTCGATCCACCCGATCGCCTCCAAGATTGAGATCCGCAAGGAAGGCAAGATCGGCCGCGTCTACTACCCGGCGCCGCACATGGACAACGACAACCTGGAGTACTTCGAGGACGCGTACGAGATCGGCTACAAGGCCATCGTGGACACCTACTCCGTGGCGACCCGCTACGTGGACCAGGGCCTGTCGCTGACCATGTTCTTCAAGGACACGGTCACCACCCGTGACCTGAACCGCGCGCAGATCTACGCCTGGACCAAGGGCATCAAGTCCCTGTACTACATCCGCCTGCGCCAGATGGCGCTGGAAGGCACCGAGGTCGAGGGCTGCGTGTCCTGCATGCTGTAGCCGGAAGCCTGGGTCTCAACCCGGAAAAGGGCCTGCACACCGAGAACGGAGTGCAGGCCCTTTTCGCTGTACTTCCCTGCGAGACCGTCTAGATCGCCAGGAAGGTCTTGATCCCGGTGAGCAGGTCGCGGGAGGCGGCTTCGGAGGCGGAGGCGTCGCCGGCGCTAATTGCCTTTGCCAGGTCGACATGGATGCGCATTGCGGGCACTGAGGGATCGTCCGGCATGATGCCGTAGCGCGTGCGACCTTCGAGCACGTGCATGATGGGTTCCGCGAGGGTGGAAAACATCTCGTTGCCCGACGCGTGCAGGATCAGCGTGTGGAACTCCTTGTCCGCGTCGAGGAACTCCTGCGTGTTGCCGGCGCCCGCCTCGGAAAGTTTGACCAGCAGCTCCGCGAGCTCGAGCAGGCGCGCCGACTGCGCGGGCGTTGCGTGGCTGGCGGCCAGCAGCGCGGCGACCGGCTCGACGGCGGTGCGCAGCTCGTTGAGCGACGTAATCTGCGCGGGGCGCTGCTCGGCGCACGAGAGGCGCCACTTGATCACGGACTGATCAAACACCGCCCAGTGCTCGGGCGGCAGTACCTTAATGCCCACGCGGCGTGACGAGGAGACGAGCCCCATCTGCTCGAGCGCGCGCATGACCTCGCGGGCGACGGTGCGAGAGATGCCAAACCTGGAGGACAAGTCCTGCAATGTAAAGGTGTATCCGGGTTCGAGGGCGCCGGAGATGATTTGCTCGCCGAGGGTGTCAAGAATCGACGTGAGCAGGGGCTCCGTCGACGGTTCCTGGGGTGCAGCCATGGAATTCAACCTCATATGGTGGGAAAACGAGAAATAGAACTACCATTATCCTAGTCCTCAACGGGGGTAAACAAAATCGCGTGACGCGCGGTGCGGGGGAAGAACGCAATTGGTTAGGATGTGAGCCATGAGCGAGGAATATCAGGCATACCTGGATAGCCACCCGAACCCGATTAAGGCGATCAACTGGAATGAGATTCCGGATGATAAGGACCAGGAGGTGTGGGACCGCCTCACCGGTAATTTCTGGCTGCCGGAAAAGATTCCGGTGTCCAACGACATCCCGAGCTGGAACACGCTCAATGACGCGGAGCAGCTCGCCACTATGCGCGTGTTTGCGAACCTGACCCTGCTGGACACCATCCAGGGCACGGTCGGCGCGGTGTCGCTGATCCCGGATTCGCGCACGCTGCACGAGGAGGCCGTGTATACCAACATCGCCTTCATGGAGTCCGTGCACGCGAAGTCGTACAGCAATATCTATATGACGCTGGCGTCCACGCCGCAGATTAACGACGCATTCCGTTGGACCGAGGAAAACGCCCAGGTGCAGCGCAAGGCGAAGATCGTCAAGTCCTACTACCGTGGCGACGACCCGCTGAAGAAGAAGATCGCTTCCGTGATGCTGGAGTCCTTCCTCTTCTACTCCGGGTTCTACCTGCCGCTGAACTGGTCGGTGCACTCCAAGCTGACCAACACCGCCGACATCATCCGCCTCATTATCCGTGATGAGGCCGTGCACGGCTACTACATCGGCTACAAGTACCAGGTCGCGCTGCGCGAGGAGTCCCCTGAGCGCCAGGAGGAGCTGAAGGAGTACACCTTCGATCTGCTCTACGACCTCTACGAGAACGAGCAGCAGTACACCGAGGACATCTACGACCCGCTCGGCTGGACCGAGGACGTCAAGCGCTTCCTGCGCTACAACGCCAACAAGGCGCTGAACAACCTCGGCTACGAGGGGCTCTTCCCGGCGGATGAGACCAAGGTGTCGCCGGCGATCCTCGCGTCGCTGTCGCCGAACGCGGATGAGAACCATGACTTCTTCTCCGGCTCCGGCTCGTCCTACGTCATCGGCAAGGCGGAGGACACCGCCGATGAGGATTGGGACTTTTAGGGGCACGCTTATCGACGACCACGTGAGCGTCGATAAGCCTCAACCTTTCGTTTGATATACAACGGGGGAACTTAACGCGGGGTTGACCACGAATGGGGTCAACCGGCAATCTGTCGAGGTGTTTGGGCGTGTCGCGCCCACCTCGGCGGGGGAGTGGGCGCGCACGCGGGGCAATCCCGGCGGATCGCGCGTGGTGCTTTCGGACCGACGCGCACGATGTGACGCAAGGGCCTATTGTTTAACCTGTAGCTGGCCTGGGAGGGCTGGCAATTTCATGAGCCGATCACATATGATGATTCGGTATCTAACAAGGCCTCGCCGCCATTGCGGTGGCGAGCCGAAGTCAGGAGGATCGAATGACCGCTGTGGCGCCAAGGCTGGACAATCATGTCCCGCCGACACGTCCGGAGCCGACGGGACACGCTCGCCGTGGCTCCAAAATCTACAAGCAGCTGACCACGACCGACCACAAAGAACTGGGCATCATGTACATCATCATGTCCTTCGTCTGGTTCTTCCTCGGCGGTTTCATGGCGCTGCTTATCCGTGCTGAGCTGTTCCACCCGGGCATGCAGTTCCTGTCCAACGAGCAGTTCAACCAGCTGTTCACCATGCACGGCACGGTGATGTTGCTGGCCTTTGGTACCCCAATCGTCTGGGGCTTTGCTAACTACATCCTGCCGCTGCAGATCGGCGCACCGGACGTGGCCTTCCCGCGCCTGAACGCCTTCGGTTTCTGGATTACCACCGTCGGCGTTGTCGCCATGCTCTCTGGCTTCATCACGCCGGGTGGCGCGGCCGACTTCGGCTGGACCATGTACATGCCGCTGGCTGACGCAGTCCACACCCCGTCCGTCTCCGCCAACCTCTGGATCGTCGGCGTGGGCGCAACCGGTGTTGGTACCGTCGCCTCCGCGATCAACATGCTCACCACCGTGCTGACCATGCGCGCACCGGGCATGACCATGTTCCGCCTGCCGGTCTTCACCTGGACCGTGTTCGTCACCTCCATCATCGTTCTGATGATCTTCCCGCTGCTGCTCGCCGCGGCACTGGGCGTGCTGTACGACCGCCTGCTCGGCGGCCACATCTACGACACCGCTAATGGCGGCTCCATCCTGTGGCAGCACCTGTTCTGGTTCTTCGGCCACCCCGAGGTGTACGTTCTGGCGCTGCCGTTCTTCGGCATCATCTCCGAGATCGTCCCGGTCTTCTCCCGTAAGCCGATCTTCGGTTACATCGGTCTCGTCTTCGCAACGCTGGCCATCGCGGGCCTGTCCATGGCCGTGTGGGCGCACCA
Source organism: Corynebacterium gottingense (assembly GCF_003693265.1). GTDB lineage: Bacteria > Actinomycetota > Actinomycetes > Mycobacteriales > Mycobacteriaceae > Corynebacterium > Corynebacterium gottingense. The sequence goes on along the minus strand of NZ_RDRE01000019.1, from coordinate 16,919 downwards.
CATGTTCGCCACCGGCGCGATCCTGCTGCCGTTCTTCTCCTTCATGACCTTCCTCATCGCCGTGCCGACCGGCGTGAAGTTCTTCAACTGGGTCGGCACCATGTGGAACGGCCACATCACCTTCGAGTCCCCGATGATGTGGGCGATGGGCTTCCTGTTCACCTTCCTCTTCGGTGGCCTGACCGGCATCATGCTGGCGTCCCCGCCGCTGGACTTCCACCTGCACGACTCCTACTTCGTCGTCGCGCACTTCCACTACACCCTGTTCGGTACCGTGGTGTTCTCCGCAATCGCCGGCGTCCACTTCTGGTTCCCGAAGATGACGGGTCGCATGCTGGACGAGCGCCTGGCAAAGCTGTCCTTCTGGCTGGTCTTCATCGGCTTCAACATGACCTTCCTGGTCCAGCACTGGCTGGGCAACATGGGCATGCCGCGCCGCTACGCCGACTACCTGGACACCGACGGCTTCACCTTCCTGAACCAGGTCTCCACCGTCGGCGCCCTGATCCTGGGAATCGGTATGCTGCCGTTCATCTGGAACGTGTTCAAGTCCTGGCGCTACGGCGAGGTCGTCACCGTGGACGACCCGTGGGGCTACGGCAACTCCCTCGAGTGGGCAACCTCTTGCCCGCCGCCGCGCCACAACTTCACCGCGCTGCCGCGCATCCGCTCCGAGCGCCCGGCGTTCGAGCTGCACTACCCGCACATGGTGGAGACCCTGCGCCGCGAGGCGCACGCCGGCCACCACGCAGACGGCCCGGCAACCTGGAAGGGCGAGTCCGCAACCACCGGTTCTACCGCTGTGACCAAGTAATTCGCTTGGCGCGAACCCCCTGACAGTAATTACCCCTCACCGCCTCGGTGAGGGGTTTTGCTGTGCTATCGTCCTGGTTTGTGACCAACCAGCCAGCCTTCCAAGTCGAACTGCAACCGGGTCTTAAGCCCGCGGTGATTTCCACCTCGGGCCCGGACCGCCCCGGCGTCTCCGCCGAGTTCTTCACCGTCCTCGCTCGGCACGGGGTGCAGCTGCTCGACGTCTCCCAGACAGACTTCCGCGGACGCATGATGCTCGCGGCCCTGGTAGGCATGGACCCTCACTCGCTCACGCAGGTTGAGCGAGAGCTTCGCGACGGGCTGTGGGAGTACGGCCAGCGCGTGAACATCGAGACACACGCGGAAGCCCGCGCGGTGTCGCGCCCCCGCTCGACGCACGTGCTCGTGGCCCTGGGCAACCCGGTCAGCGCGGAGGCCATCTCTCGCCTCGGCGCGGAGCTCGCCGCCGTGGGCGCGAACATCGACGCCATCCGCGGCGTTGCCCAGTACCCGGTAACCGGGCTGGAATTCCGCATCACCATGCCGGACTACACACCTGGCGATGCCCAGGAGCTGCGCAAGCGTTTGGCCGAGCTCTCCGGCGAACTCGGCGTGGACGTGGCGATGGAGCACGCAGGCCTGCACCGGCGCGCGAAGCGCCTCGTCTGCTTCGACTGCGACTCAACGCTGATCACCGGCGAGGTGATCGAGATGCTCGCCGCCCACGCCGGCCGCGAAGCGGAGGTGGCCGAGGTAACGGCGCGCGCGATGCGCGGCGAGCTGGACTTCGAGGAGTCGCTGCGCGAGCGCGTGAAGGCACTGGCTGGGCTCGACGCCTCCGTCATCGACCGTGTCGCCGCCGACATCGAGCTCACCCCGGGCGCCCGCACCACCATCCGCACGCTCAACTCGTTGGGCTACCGCACGGCGGTCGTCTCCGGCGGATTCATCCAGGTGCTGGAGGACCTCGCCGCGGACCTCGAGCTGGACTACGTGCGCGCCAACACGCTGGAGATTGAGGACGGCAAGCTCACCGGCCGGGTCATCGGCAAGGTGGTGGACCGCAAGGCCAAGGCGGACTTCCTCGCCGAGTTCGCCGCGGACTCCGGGCTGGCGCTTTCGCAGACGGTCGCGGTGGGCGACGGCGCCAACGACATCGACATGATCTCCCGCGCCGGCCTCGGCATTGCGTTCAACGCCAAGCCCGCCCTCAAGGAGGTCGCGGACGCGTCGGTGAACTTCCCGTTCTTGGACGAGGTCCTCTACATCCTGGGCATTCCCCGCGAGGAGATCGACTCCTCCGACGCGGCCGCGGGCATCGACACCAGGCGCCCGCTGTGACGGCGTCGGCGCACGGGTTGCTCGCGGCGTCGATAGGCAAAGGCTCCGGCGACCCCGACGACCCCGCGGCGGTGCAGGCGATGCAAATGGCCATCAATCTGCCGAAGCAGGACCCGCCCGCTCGCAACGCCATGCTTATCGACGCCGCACGTGCCGCCCTCCTCGTCTGCCTCGACGAGCGGGCCGAGCGCGACGGGTTTTGGCGCGAACGGCTCGAGGCGTGGTACTCCCGCAGGATCCGGAAGGTGGCGCGGCGCGCCCGCAACAAGGCGTGGGACGATGTCCAGGCGCTGCCCGGCGTGACCGTCGGCAGCGTGCGCGCGTTCGTGCCCTCCGCGGTGTCCGAGGTGCCGCACGAGCTGGCGAAGCTGCAGGTCCGCGGCACGGACCTGCCGGCCGACGAGGGCCCGCTCCCGTTCGACCCGACCGCGCCGACGATCGCGGTGGACGCGTCCCTCGAGATGACGGCCGGGAAGGCGGCGGCGCAGGTGGGGCACGCGTCGATGCTGTACGCGGCAGCGCGCCCGGACGGCGAGGTGCGTAAGTGGGCTGCCGCCGGGTGCCCGCTGAACGTGCGCGAGGTGCCTGCGGACGTGTTCGCCGCTTGCGCGGCGCACCCGGGCGCGGTGCCGGTGCGTGATGCGGGCTTTACCGAGGTCACGCCCGGCTCGATGACGGTGCTCACGCTGCCGCCGGGCGCGTTCGACCCGGCTAGCGGGCGACCAGGCGCTTGAGCGCTCCGGTGACTACGTCGAGCCGGTCGGTTTGCCAGAAGGGCGGCAGCGAGCGCAGGAGGAATGCGCCGTAGCGCTTGGTGACTAAGCGGTTGTCCAGCACGGCGACGACGCCGCGGTCGTCCACCGAGCGCAGCAGGCGGCCGGCACCCTGCGCCATGAGGAGTGCCGCGTGGGTTGCGGAGACCTCCATGAACCCGGAGCGGCCGGCGGCGTCGGCGGCGTTGGCGCGCGCCTGGAGGAGCGGGTCGTCGGGGCGGGGGAAGGGGATGCGGTCAATGAGCACGAGCGAGAGGGAACTGCCGGGCACGTCCACGCCCTGCCAGAGCGACAGGGTGCCAAACAGACACGAGTTTTCCGCGTTGGCAAAGGCGGTCACGAGCGCGCCGGTGGAGTCCTCGCCCTGTAGGAAAATGTCAAAGGGGAGTCGCGCGCGCATCGCCTCCGCGGCCTGTTCGGCGGCGCGGCGCGAGGAGAACAGCCCGAGGGTGCGCCCGCCCGCGGCAGTGATGAGGGTGGCGATCTCGTCCAGAGTCTCGCGGCTCAGCCCGTCCCGGCCGGGGGCTGGGAGGTGGCGGGCGGTGTAGAGGATGCCGGCTTTCGCCGGGTCGAATGGGGTGCCCGCGTCCAGACTGTCCCAGGACCCGGACGGCAGGCCCCAGGCAGCGGCCATCGCGTCGAAGTTGCCGCCGACCGTGAGCGTAGCGGAGGTGAGCACGACGGTTTGCTCGCCGAACAGGTTCTCGCGAAGCAGGGCCGCCACGGACAGGGGAGCGACGGCGACGGAGTCCCCGAAGCGGTCGTTGCGGGTCAGCCACACCACGTCCGTGTGCTTGGCGGGGTCGTCCTCGTCAAACACGCCCAGGATGCGTACGACCGCGTCGTGCAGGTCGCCGAGGTGGTTCTTCAGGTTCGTGCGCTCGGCAAACTTCTCCGGGTTGTTCTCCGATTCGCCCTCGGGGCTGTCCGCGATGCTGGTGCGGGTGGCCCAGAGCGCGTCGCGAAGCGCGGCGAACGCGCCGCGGGCCGGGTCGGAGATGCGCTCCCAGCGGCCGGGCTGCTCCAGGTCGAGCACCGCGGTGAAGTCGTCCTTGACCTCCTCGAGCTTGTCACCGTCGCCGCCGATCTTGTCCGCGCGCCGCGCCGCGAGCGTGAGCGCTCGGGCGGAGATCTCGTTCGTGGCCACCGAGGTGATGCGCGCGTCCAGCTCGTGGGCCTCGTCGATGAGCACGGCCTCGTGCTCGGGCAGGATGTTGGAATCCGCGAGCGCGTCGATGGCCAGGAGCGCGTGGTTGGTCACCACGACGTCCACGTCGCGCGTCTTCTCTCGCGCGAGCTCCGCGAAGCACTCCTCGCCGTGCGGGCAGCGGGCCGCACCGAGGCACTCGTTGGAGGTCACGGAGACCTGCCGCCATGCCAGGTCCGGCACGCCGGGGGAGAGGTCGTCGCGGTCGCCGGTCTCGGTCTCCTGCGCCCACTCGGCCACGCGCTTGACGTGGCGGCCGGTCCAGGAGAGCTCGGATTCGTCGATAAGCGATCCCTCTGGCTCGTCCTGCGCGAGCTTGTTCAGGCAGACGTAGTTATTGCGGCCTTTTTGAATTGCAAAGGTGGGGCGGTGCGGCAAGTGCGGCTCGAGCGCGTCCGCAAGGCGCGGCAGGTCGCGCTGCACCAGCTGGCGCTGCAGCGCGAGCGTGGCGGTGGAGACGACCACCGTGGTGTCGTTGGCCTGCGCGTAGCGCACCGCGGGCACGAGGTAGGCGAAGGACTTGCCGGTACCTGTGCCGGCCTGCACCGCGAGGTGGCGCTCCGTGTCCAGTGCGCGCGCCACGGCCTCAGCCATGCGTTGCTGCCCCTCGCGCGTTGCACCCCCAAGCTTATCGACGACAGCGCCCAACAATTCCAGCGTCTCCCCGCTCAGGGGAACGTCGCCGGTGGTGGTGCCTTCTTCTTCCTCGCGCGTGCTCACACCGTGAAAGTGTAGCGGGGTCGGTGTTAGTCCAGCGGGTCGGGGAAGCCGACGAATCGCGTCGGGATGGCGGCGTCGCCGCGCGAGAGCGCGAGGCCCTCCCACGGCAGGGTGCCGCGCGCCGCGTCGTGCAGGGTGCGGGCCTGCTCTAGGCTGCCGTGCTGCTCGTCGTACTCGGGGAGGCGCTTGCCGCCGCGCACCATTGGCACCACGATCTCGTGGTAATCCAGGTTGGGCTTGCGGGTGATCTCCGCGTCGAGCGGGTAGACGATCTCGGCGACAGCGACGCCTGACGCGCGGTAGCCGCGCAGCGCCGTCTTCGCGCCGCCGTAGGTCTGCTTGCCCGACGAGCGCTTCGCCACCGGGTGGCCCTCCACCTCGACGAGCTTGTACACGAGCCCGGCGGTGGGGGCGCCGGAGCCGGTGACCACGGAGGTGCCCACGCCGAACCCGTCGACCGGGTCGCCGCGCAGCCCGGCGATGGCGAACTCGTCGAGGTCGGAGGAGACGATGATGCGGGTGTTAAACGCGCCGGCCTTGTCCAGCTGTTGGCGCACGCGGCGCGACACGATGCCCAGATCGCCCGAGTCGATGCGCACCGCGCCGAGCTCCGTGCCCGCGACCTCGATGGCGTTGGCCACGCCCTTGGTGATGTCGAAGGTGTCCACCAACAGCGTGGTATCTACGCCCAGCTGGTCAATCTGCGCCTTGAACGCCGCCTTCTCGTCCGGCGTGCCGTCCTCGTCCACGTGCAGCAGCGTCCAGGAGTGCGCGGCGGTGCCTGACGGCGGGATGCCGTAGCGCAGCGACGCCTCCATATTGGAGGTGGCCTCGAACCCGGCGATGTAGGCGGCGCGGGCGGCGGTCACGGCGGACTGCTCGTGGGTGCGGCGCGAGCCCATCTCAATGATCGGGCGGCCGTCTGCCGCCGAGACCATGCGGGAGGCGGCGGAGGCGACAGCGGAGTCCGAGTTCAGGATGGAGAGGATGACTGTTTCCAGGATGACGCACTCGGCGAAGGTGCCGCGCAGCGTCATGATGGGGGAGTAGGGGAAGTAGATGTCGCCTTCGCGGTAGCCGTCGATGTCGCCCGAGAACCGGTAGTTGGCCAGGTAGTCCTTGGCCTCGTCGGACAGGAAGTCGGCCGCGTCGATCTGGTCTTGCGTGAAGCGGAACTTTTCTACCGCGTCGATCACGCGCGAGGTGCCGGCGACCACACCGTAGCGGCGCTCGCCGGGCAGGCGCCGGGTAAACACCTCGAACGCGCATTGGCGGTGCGCGGTGCCGTCCTTCAGTGCGGCGTCGAGCATGGTGAGCTCGTACATGTCGGTCAGAAACGCTGTAGAGTCCGGCGTGGAGTTCGTCATGGTCTTACAGACTACGCCCTGGTCGCGCGCGTCGCGTTTATTTGCGCGGAAGGGGCTCTTCGGGGCTATCCCGCAAACGCCACGACGACCCACACATCGCCGCGCCCGTAGGCCACGCCGATGCCCACGTCGCGGTGGCGATCATCCAGCAGCACCTCCATGTGCTCGGGCGAGTGGGTGAACAGCTCGAAGAACTCGTAGCCGGAGGCCTGCTCTACCGGGAGGTGGGCGGAGACCTGCGCGGTCTTCTCGCCGGCATCCAACGGTGGCTGCTCACCGGTGACCGCGTTGCCCTCTGCTTGGGCTTGGGCGGTGCGCTGCAATTCGGGGTCGAGGCTGACTGGGGGCAGGGTGTCGTCGATACGCAACTGGGCGATGGCGGTGAAGAAGTCGGTGCGGATCTCCTCGAGCTGCTGCCCGGTGTCAAAGTCGGGATCGACGTAGCTGTCGCCGCGCCCGTCCGCGTGCGAGGAGCCGTCGGAGTGCTGCGCGCTGACCACGGTGAGGGCGACCGCGCTGACGATACCAAGGACGGCGAGCACGGCACGCAGCAACTGCTCGGTGGAGACAGGCAGCTCCTGGAGGCCGGGGATGTTCCGCATGGGCCCTGATCCTAGCAACCTCCCGGGGCACACGTGCGGGAAACAACCGGTAGGCTGGTCCGCATGAATTGCGAATTCACGTGCCAGGACATGAGCCCGGAAGCGAGTTCAGCCGCGAGCCGAGTGCCGCAGATGAGCTCGCCGATGGCTACCCCGGACCTCGAGGAGGACCTGAAGGTTGAGGTCGCGGCCGGAGAGAACCTGCCATGGATGTGCATTGTGTGGGACGACCCGGTCAACCTGATGAGCTACGTCACCTACGTGTTCCAGACGGTGCTGGGCTACGACCGCAAGCGCGCGAATGAGCTGATGATGCAGGTACACACCGAGGGTAAGGCCGTGGTCTCCTCGGGTGAGAAGGACAAGGTCGAGGGCGACGTGAAGAAGCTGCACACCGCCGGCCTGTGGGCGACGATGCAGCAGGCGGGGTAGAGCTATGCAACCGTGGCGTAAGAAGAAAGGCCTGATGCGTTCAGGCGTGAAGTTCACTACCAAGTTCGATCCGTTGGAGCGCGAGGTGATCGGCGACCTCACCGCGACCGTGTCGGAGGCGCTCATCTCGCGCGCGCAGTCCGCGCCGAAGGACGAGTTTGCAGAGATGGTCGGCATGTCCACGGGCCACACCGAGGCACCGGAGGACCCGAAACTGGCCCGCCTGCTGCCCGATTTCGAGCGCGAGGGCGACGAGGAGTTCGACGGCGACAACGGCCTGCTCCGCAGCCTGCACGAGAACGACATCATCCGCGCGAAGCTGATGAATATGCAGGTGATCAATGACGTGCTGGGCCCCAACGGCGGCGTGGAGGTGAGCATCGACGAGCAGGAGGCCCACCAGTTCGTCGCCGCGCTCAATGACATGCGCCTCTACGTGTCCGCGGATGATCGCGGCGGCGAGGGCCAGGCCCAGGATCGCGAGCGCCTCATGGAGTGGCTCGCGTTCTGCCAGGACTCCCTCGTCGAGGTGCTCTGCGAGTAAACAGATGCTTGTCGACGCCACCGTGGCCCCAATCCTCCCCGCGGCCCACCTCTCCCTGGGCGACACCGGTGTGACCGCGTTCGTCGCCGCCGACCCGCGCGGGATGCGCGCCGCCGTCGACGTGCGCGGCGGCGGGCCGGGCACTCGCGAGACCGACCTGCTCGCCCCGCACAACACGGTCGAGCGAGTCCACGCCATCCTGCTGTGCGGCGGTTCCGCGTTCGGCCTGGCCGCCGCCGACGGCGCTATGCGCGAGCTGGAGTCGCGCGGGCGGGGGTTCCCAGTCTTCGGCGAGGGCGTGCCGGGCCCGCGCGTGCCCATCGTCCCCGCAGGCGTCATTTTCGACCTAGCCGTCGGTGATCCGTCGCACCGCCCAACTGCGAGTGACGGGGCCGCAGCCGTGGCCGCCGCGCTGGAGAGCGCCGCGGGCGAGCCGTTGGCGTCGGGCAGTGTCGGTGCCGGCTGCGGCGCGACCGCCGGCGCCCTGCGCGGCGGGTTCGGCATCGCGTCCCGCGCGGTGGAACTTCCCGGGGCGCGCAGGCGCGCGACGGTGACCGCCGCGGTGGTAGCAAACCCGGTGGGCTCCGTGGTTGACCCCGCGACGGGGCTGCTGTTTGGCGATGCCTCGAAGCCCGCCGTGGACCTCGAGCGGTACCGCACCCTGCAGCGGCCCACCCCTGGCAGCGGCGCGCCGGACCCGCGGCTGAACACCACCATCGGCGTGGTGGCCACCGACGTGGACCTCCCGGTGCCGCAGCTGCAGCGCCTGGCCATGACGGGGCACGACGGCATCGCCCGCGCGATCCGCCCCGCCCACTCGCCGCTGGACGGCGACACCCTATTCGCCGTCTCCGTCCCGAAAGATGATGGTCAAGACGCGGGTGGGCAGGGCGACGCCGGTCAGCCGCTGGCACCGGAAGCGCTCGCGCACCTTTGCGGTGCCGCGGCGGACGCGGTGGAGGCAGCGATCGTGGACGCGGTGTGCAGTGCCACGGGTGGTTTCGGGGTGACGGCGTGGTCGGACGTGGTTGCTGGTGGGCGTCGATAAGCTTGCTCAGCGCGCCGGGGAGCGCCCCGGCTACACTTATTAGCGATGACACACAATCCTTACGGAACCAGCGGCCCGACCCCGTCCAGTAGCCCGTACCAGGGCGCGGGCTGGGGCTACGGCCAGACCCACCAGCCCGGCTACGGCAAGCCGTTCCAGCGGCCGTTCTCGCACCCGGAGACGCAGCTGCCCGCGTTCCCAGACGGCGTGCAGCCGGAAGATAAACGGACCAAGCGCAAGAAGCAGCGGCGCACGGGGTTCACATTCGCCATCGGCTACCTGGTGGTGATCTGGGCGGTGTTTCTGCTCAACGAGGGGCTGTTCGGAGGGCTCCTGCAGTACTGGGGCATCCACCCGCTCGACCTGGTGAGCATCTGGCACATATTCACCGCCCCGCTGCTGCACGCCAACCTCGAGCACATCGTGGGTAACTCGGTCACCGGCGCGATTTTCGCGTTTCTCATCGGCTACTCGGGCAAGCGCGTCTTCTGGGAGGTCACGACGTTTGCCACGGTATTCAGCGGGCTGGGCACCTGGCTGTTCGGCGGGATTGGTACCAACCACCTCGGCGCCTCGGGTGTCATTTACGGCTGGCTGATCTACCTGCTGGTGCGCGGCATCTTCAACCGATCCGGGACGCAGATCGCGCTGGGCCTCGTGCTCGCGTTCTTCTACTCCGGGCTGATCCTGGGCGTGCTGCCGGGCACGCCCGGCGTGAGCTGGCAGGCGCACCTCTTCGGCGCCATCGGCGGGTTCTTCGCCGGCATGATCATCACCTCGGACGACCCGCCGGAGCTGGTGGCCAAGCGCGAGGCGAAGAAGGCTCGGAAACAGGCGGGCTACTAGCGCGGCGACACGGGTGGCACAATGGCACCCATGGAACAGCACAGTGGGAGTAGCAACGGAACCAGCGGGGGAAATACCGCCCCGATCGGCATCTTCGACTCAGGCGTGGGAGGGCTGACCGTCGCGCGCGCCGTGATGGATCAGCTGCCCGATGAAGCAATCATCTACATCGGCGATACGGGCCACAGTCCGTACGGTCCGCAGTCGATCGCAGACGTGCGCGCGCACGCGCAGCGCATCGGCGACCAGCTCGTAGACCAGGGCTGCAAGATGCTCGTCATTGCCTGCAACACCGCCACCGCCGCATTCCTGCACGATGCGCGCGAGCGGTACGACATCCCCGTCATCGAGGTCATCCAGCCCGCCGTGCGCCGCGCGATCGCGACGACCCGGAACAACAAGGTAGGCGTCATCGGCACCGCGGGCACCATCAAGTCGGGGGCGTACCAGGACCTCTTTTCGCTCAAGTCCGACCTGCAGGTCACCGCGGCGGCGTGCCCGGCCTTTGTGGAGTTTGTGGAGCGCGGTATTACCTCCGGCCGCCAGATCCTCGGCGTGGCGCAGGGGTACCTCGAACCGCTGCAGGCCGCAGGCGTGGACACGCTGGTGCTGGGCTGCACGCACTACCCGCTGCTCTCGGGCGTGATTCAGCTGGCCATCGGCGAGCAGGTCACGCTTGTCTCTTCGGCGGAGGAGACGTCGAAGGACGTGCTGCGCGTGCTCACGGAGCGCGACATGCTCGCCCCGCCGCAGGCCGAGAGCGGCCGCGCGCCGGAGCGGGTGTTTGCGTCGACGGGCGACCCGGCGGTGTTCGACCGGCTGGCCGCGCGCTTCCTGGGGCCGCAGGTGCGGGCAGTGGGGGAGCAAAACTTGGGGGCTGTGCGGCGTCGATAAGCAAAAATGCCCCGAAGTTTAGAATTCCCCGCAGATTCGTGGCACAGTAAGCGCATGAAGTTGACCATCCTCGGCTGCTCCGGGAGCCTGGCCGCGCCAGGCAACCCCGGCTCCTCCTACGTAGTGAGCGCGCCCGGGCACAGCGACATTCTGTTGGATTTCGGCCCCGGTGCCCTCGCTGCCATGCAGGAACACTTCGACCCGGCGGACGCGCACGTGTGCTTCAGCCACCTGCACGCGGACCACTGCTCCGACATCGCCTCGCTGCTGGTGTGGCGCCGCTACCACCCGGAAAAGCCGGCGGAGTCGCGCCACCGCATGTTCGGCCCGAGTTACACGCCGGAGCATGTCGGCCGGATGAGCGCAGACGGCCCGGACCAGATCGACGACATCGCAGACACCTTCGATTTCGCAGCGTGGCGCGCCGGGCAGGCCGAAACCCTTGGCGGGGTGACCGTGACACCGTTCGAGGTCGTGCACCCGGCTGCGGAGTCGCACGCGCTGCGCATCGAGGATGGCTCGCACGCAATCGCCTATTCCGGGGATAGCGCGTGGACGCCCGCGCTTATCGACGCCGCCCGCAACGCCGACCTCTTCCTCTGCGAAGCCGCCTGGGGCCCGACCTCGGAGGGGATGGCGCCGGGGATGCACCTTTCCGGCGCAGAGGCCGGTCGCATCGCCCGCGAGGCTGGGGTGAAGACGCTGGTGCTCGTGCACATCCAGCCGTGGACCAGCACGCAGGCCACGCTCGAGGCTGCGCGAGCCGAGTTTGATGGCGAGATCGTGGTTGGTTCCGCGGGGGACGTCTTCGAGCTGTAGGGCGCGCGGCGTGCGTTAGGCTGGGGCGCATGACTGATTTCAAACGCGCAGACGGCCGCGGACTCAACGAGATGCGCCCGGTGCGCATCACCCGCGGATTTACTTCCAACCCAGCTGGCAGCGTGCTTGTCGAGTTTGGCAACACCCGCGTGATGTGCACCGCCTCCGTGGAGGAGGGCGTGCCGCGCTTTAAGCGGGATTCCGGCGAAGGCTGGCTCACCGCGGAGTACGCGATGCTCCCGTCGGCCACCCACGACCGCATGCCGCGCGAATCCATGAAGGGCAAGGTCAAGGGCCGCACCCACGAGATTTCCCGCCTGGTGGGTCGCTCTCTGCGCGCTGCGGTGGACCTGTCCGAGCTGGGCGAAAACACCATCCAGCTCGATTGCGATGTGCTGCAGGCCGATGGCGGGACGCGCACCGCGTCCATCACGGGTGCGTACGTAGCGCTGGCGGACGCGATCGAGGTGCTCAAGGAGCGCGGCGTGGTACCGGGCGAGCCGCTGCTCAAGCCGGTTGCGGCGGTGTCCGTTGGCATTATCGACGGCCGCGTGAGCCTCGACCTGCCGTACGAGGAAGATTCCCGCGCGGAGGTTGACCTCAACGTGGTGATGCAAGAGGGCGGCAACTTCGTGGAGATCCAGGGCACCGGTGAGCACGGCCTCTTCGGCCGCAGCGAGCTCAACGAGATGCTCGATGTTGCCGAGGTCGGGCTCAACGAGCTCATCGGCGCCCAGAAGGCGGCCCTGGGATGGTAAAAGTCCTCGTTGCTTCGAACAACCCCGGGAAGCTCCGCGAGCTCGAAGAGGTGCTGCGCGAGCTGGACATCGCCGGTGTTGAGCTGGTGTCGCTGCGCGACGTCGAACCCTACCCGGAGCCGAAAGAGGACGGGCTGACCTTCGAGGACAACGCGTTGATCAAGGCCCGCGCAGGCGCCGCGCGCACCGGGCTGCCCTGCGTCGCCGACGACTCGGGCCTTGCCGTCACTGCGCTCAATGGGATGCCTGGCGTGCTCTCCGCGCGTTGGTCCGGCGACCACGGCGCAGACGACGCCGACTCCGCGAACAACCGGTTGTTGCTCGCGCAGATGCAGGACATCGAGCTTCGCGACGCCGCGTTTATCTCCTGCTGCGCCCTCGTCACCCCCGCCGGCGACGAGTTCACGGCGACGGGCCGCTGGCCGGGCCAGCTGCTCCGCGAGCCGCAGGGCGAGGGCGGGTTCGGCTACGACCCGCTGTTCGCCCCGGACGACGCGCAGCCAGCCGACGCGACGCGTCCGGTCTCCTCGGCGGAGTTGACGCCAGAGGAGAAGAACGCCCGGTCGCACCGTGGGCAGGCGCTGCGCGCGCTCGCCCCGGACATCGCGCGCCTGCTGGGATAGGCCAGTTTGGCTAGGGTAGTGGCATGAAGAAAACGCTTGCACTCTCAGCCACTGTCATGATCGCCGGAACCGCGCTCGTCGGCTGCGGCTCGTCCTCCGATTGGGACGGCTCCTGGTCCGGCGATGTCACCTCCACGGACGCCAGCCAGCCCGGCGGCGCCGCGACCCTCACCATCGACGGCGGTGACTGCCACTGGGAGCTCACCGAGCCGGACGGCCAAACCAACGACGCCCGGTGCGAGCAGGACGACGAGGAATTTAAGCTCGCCGATCCGCTTTCCGGGCGCGACCTGGAGTACAAGGGCAAGATCAACGGCGACACGCTGACGTTGAGCCCGGACAATGACCGCGCCGAGGACATCGGCGTGATGGTCCTGACCCGGGCTGGGGAAGAAAAGTAATTGGTTCGGGGCGCGTACCGGCGCCCGACCGCCCTGGTTAGCCGAGCTGGAACGTCTCGGTGACTTCCTTGCGTCGCTTCGCTTCGACGATGAAGGACATGAACGGCACGATGCCGGAAACCGCGGTGAGCACCCACGTCACCGATGACCAGCGGGCCTTAAGCCCCAGGTTCAGCGAGGCGACGAGGAAGAACATAAACGCGAAGCCGTGGACGCGAGCCACCCACGAGAGCAGGGACACGTCCATGTCCAGGCCGTACTGCATCACCATGCGGGTGATGAGCAGGAGGAAAAGTACGCCCGTGATCCACGCCGTGATGGAGAAGAGGTGCAGCGCGGTGCGCACGCGGCGCTGACGCTCCGGGTGGATCTTCGGGGTGGCGGCGGGGGATTGCTCGGTCATGCGTCCTTCTCCTCGGAATTGGGCTGGTGCGGGGTTTGCCTGCGCGGCGTGAGCCTGTCGTTGTACTCGTGGACGTCCATCTGCGGCCGCGATGGGAGGAAGTCCTCGTCGATAGTTCTTGGCTGCGATGGGTCCGCACCGTACTTGGCCAGGTCTGCCTCGTACAGGCTGTCCATTTGCTCGCCGGCGTTCATCGCGTCGATCTTCTCGTTTTCCATACGGATGCCCGCGCGATAGGCGTAAACAAAAAACGCCCCGAAGAACGGCCACTGGAGGGCGTACCCAAGGTTTTGGAACGTGCCCGTGCCGGACTGAAAGCGGGTCCACTGCCACCACGCCAGCAGGCAGCAGGTGATGACGGCGGCGATGAGCAGCAGGATATGCCACGCGCGCACCTTCACGCGGGAGCGCTTCTCCGGTGCAGGGGCCTCTGTTTCGCCGAACTCACTCACAAGCGGACAGTTTACCAACTCCACACCTGCAACCAAACTAAAGTTTGATGGGGTGAGTGGGGGCTTACCGGTTTCGGGCGGGCGCGTCGCGCCGTGTAGCATGATGGTCACCGCGCCCGTGGCGGAATTGGCAGACGCGCTGGATTTAGGTTCCAGTGTCTACGGACGTGAGAGTTCAAGTCTCTCCGGGCGCACACGAGAAAGCACCTGGGGCATCAAGGCCCCAGGTGCTTTGTGCTCGCGCGTGTTCCGGCAGCTTTAGAGGTGCTCGATGGCGAACTCAGCCTGCTCGCGGGTGAAGTGCTCGGGCCCTTCGGTCAGGGCCTTGGTGAGCTCGCTGCGGCTCGTGCCGTCTTCTTCCATCTGCTGCGCTACCTGGAGGGCGAGCTGGTTGAAGTCCGCGTCGAGGTGGTCGACGGCGTAGCTCGCGGTTTCACGGTCGAAACCATCGGTGTCGCGCAGCAGGGTGTACAGGCTTTCCTCAGACATCGCCTGACCGTTCAGGTGTACCTCCGCGGCCTTGAGCGCCTCCGCCTGCGCGCCCGTGGCGTTGGCGCCGGCCGTAGCATTGGCGCTCACGGGGGTGTCCGTCGCCGGGGCGGTCTCGTCATCGTTGTCGCTGAGCAGCAACCAGCCGAGGAGCCCGAAGCCGATGAGGGCGAGGACGACTACGGTCGCCCACTGGGCGGTGGTGGAGCGGGGACGTGCGTCCGCTTCGTCGTCGTGCGCGCCGTGCAGCGGGTACGGGCTGGCCGGGCGTGCGGCACCAGCGGTGTCGTCGGCGCGGGAATCGCTGGGATTGATTGGACTAGACATGAGGCCTCACTTCGTCGCGGCAGGTCAACGCCGCATCAAATCGGTGGGGGACAAAACTTCACTGATATGACCATTATGCCTGTGCGTGGCGTGTATAAGCAAAAAGTTCCCGCGAAACACGGCGAAGATCACACCTGGAGCGGTTCGCCCGGGGCTTCAAGGCTTCTAAATATCCCAGTCGCGCAGGATCCGATCGACATGCCCCGAGGCGCGGACGTTGTACTTGGCCTCCTCGATGGTGCCGGTGCCGTCCTCAGTCACGTTGACCAGGAAGGTGGAGCGGATGACGCCTTCCGTCACCTTGCCGTACATCTTCTTCTCCCCAAACGCGCCGTACGCGATGAGGGTGTCCTTCGATTCATCACCAAGCAGCTCGATGCCCAGATCGTGCTTCGCACGGAAGTCCGCGAGCTTGTCGGTGGGGTCCGGGCTGATGCCCAGCACGGTCACGGAGGCGTTGTTGAAATCCTCGAGCTTTTCCGTGAAGTCGCACGCCTCGGTTGTGCAGCCCGGGGTGTTCGCCCGCGGGTAGAAGTACACGATGACGCGCTTTCCGGCGAAATCTGACAGGGAGACCTGCTCACCCTTGTCGTTGGTCAGGGTGAACGCTGGGGCGGTGTCGCCCTTTTCCAGTCTGATCTGATCATTCATACTTCACCGTTTTACACGTTTTACACTACTGTGGTCACAAGAACCGACAAACGAGTACAACGTAGGAGAATTGAACGTGGCACGAGACATTCACGACATTGAGCGCGACATCTCCCGCACCCGCAGCCAGCTTGCCAGCACCCTGGACGAGCTCGCGGATCGCGCGAACCCGTCCACCCTCGCGGGGGGCGCGAAGGACGGCGCTCTGGAGTGGCTGAAGGACGAGACGGTGCAGAAGGTCCTCGCCGGTATCGGCGTCGGTATCGCCGCGCTCGTCGGCATCAAGGTGCTCAACGGCCGCAAGCGCAAGAAGGAGCTCAACGAGCTGCAGAAGCTGCTGTCGCGCAACTAGCGTCAGACCGCTTCGGAACAACGAAAAACCGTCCACACCACCGATTGGTGGGTGGACGGTTTTTTGCTGCGCTGCAGCGTCGACAAACGCCCCGGCGTTAGGCGATCTCCGCGCCGGCGTCCATCATCTCCTGGAGGGCCCGGGCGCCCGCCGCGTCATCGACGGGGGCAACCATGCCGCGCAGCACCCGGACCTTGAACCCCTGCTTCAGTGCGTCGAGCACCGTGGCGCGAACGCAGTGGTCTGTGGCGATGCCGCAGACATCGAGCTCGGTGATGTCGTGCTCGCGCAGCCAATCGCCCAGTAGCATGCCGTTGTCGTCGTGGCCCTCGAAGCCGGAGTACGCGGCCGAGTGCTCGCCCTTGCGGAAGAAGTGGCCGATCAGCGAGGTGTCGATCGGCCCGCGGATCTTCGCGCCGTAGGTGTCCGCGACGCAGTGCGGCGGCCACGAGTCCTGGAAGTCGGGGTTCTCAGAGAAGTGCTCGCCCGGGTCGATGTGCCAATCCTGGGTGGCGATGATGTGCGCGTACTCGCGCGTCCGGTTGTCCTCGGTGCTGAGGAACTGGGCAATTTTCGACGCCACCTCATCCCCGCGAGCCGTTGCAAGCGGTCCGCCGGGGCAGAAGTCATTTTGGACGTCTACAAGCAGGAGTGCCGTATTCATAGTAGCAACCTTAATTGATTCTCAGGCGGCCGGCAAATGTATGCGCATTTTGCTTCAGGAAAGCGCGGAGACGCACCAAATCTGCAGGATACAAAGAGGGGTGACCTATTCCCGCATTAAGAAAGTCTCTCAGGTTTGTGGGTCTGGGAAGGGATGTGCGGGATTGTCGTGGATGATACGTTCTAGGGGCCAGCGTACCGAAAGGAAAACCCCCTCGCGGAGTACTATTCGGTATCTCTGCGAGGGGGTGAAGTGTGCGCCATCAGGTGTCCGAAGTCACGACATAGTTGACACGGCGTGCCTGGGGGAACCTTCCTGATGGTTGACAGGTCAGCCGCGACATGGTTGACACTTAGCCCAAGAAAACCACCTAGGGTGATGGTTGACACCTCA
>NZ_RDRE01000018.1 GCF_003693265.1 Corynebacterium gottingense | reverse complement strand
CTTGCTCAAATAGTGCAACCAACTGCTCGCGCTGATGCTCACTCAGCGAACTTCGAGCTCTCAATGAAAACTACTCCCCACTAGTCGGTAACTGATTTTCTCAGTCCAACTAATGGGGAGCAGTTCACCGGTTATGTCTCGGGGCTTCTTTCTTTTTGTTGCCGTTATCGCCGGGCCCCTGCGTAGGCGTTTGGCCCCCCTGTACTGCATTCTCGCCATGCCGGTATCGGTATCTGGCGAAGCGGGGCGCACCGGCTTCATTGGCGGTAGTGATCCTGGAATCCATTACCCCTCCGGCACATTCATCGTGCGAGGGTCAGCGGGGTAGTCCCCACCCCAGCGCACCTCTGAGCACCCGCTCCATGACCCCACCGAAGTCGTATACGGACATGCCTGCGTGCGGACCAGCACGAAGGAGGTAGCGCGACACGTGCACGCCGAGCAGCACCGTTGAGAGGTCGATGACGGCCTCATACGCGCTTGCGGTGGTGGGGCGGGGTGCCGCGCCTTGATTTTTCCGCCTCAGCGAGAATCTCCCTCTCGATGTATCCGGTGACAGGGGCTCGGGTGTCCTTGTCGTTGAAGACGAGACGGAGGGTAGCGAGCACCTGCTCTTTGTGGATGAGGGACGCGTCGAGCACGCAACCCGCGACGAAGTACTGGAACGCACCGGAGCGGATTCGATGGAAGACGCATTTTGAGCGGTGATGGGACGATGAGGGTGACGTTAGCCGTCGCTAAGCGAGTGCTCACGCAGCTGCATCGCTGGTCTTCATGGTGCCTTCGCTGCTGATGGCGCTGCTGTGCTGGATTCTCATTGATACGCCGATGCTTGGGCGGATCGCGCACGCTCTCTTTGCACTGCTCCAGTTCTTGGTGATGCCGGGCAACAGACGGATGCTCCGCGTGTCCACAGAGGTAGACCACCCGACCACACGTCAACGCTGCCTGACAGAGTACTGCAACCTTACTCAAAGTTCGGTTACACTCACCAACATGAAACGAGGACTCGCCAGCACGCTCCTGCTCGCCTCCGGCCTTGCCATCAGCGCATGTGGCGCCCCGAATGCGGTACAAGATTCGCCCGAAACCGTGACGGTGAAACAGACCGTCACTGAGTACGAGGATCCGACGCCCGCCGAGACGGCACCACCGGCCGGGGAGGCGGCCCCGGAAGCCCAGCCGGAGCAGCCCGCGCCCGAGGCTGCGCCGGCACCTCCGGCGGGGAATCACAACATCAATGTCGGCCAGGTCGGCGGCGATTGCGGAACAACCGATTCCGGAATTCCGATCAAGGCAGGCTCGGCGACCTCGTGCGAATTCGCCGCCGCGATGTACGATGCCGCACTGCAAGCCACTTTCTCTGTTACCCACGTGGCGTCCTCAGAGGTTACCCAGGTGCCGCATGCAGCGGTCACGGTCGCAAGCCCCGTCACCAAGGAGACGTACAACCTTGACTGCCGTCTGGGCAGCGACTGGGCAACGGTGACCTGCGAAAAACCCGAAGACCGGACCGTGAGCGCTTGGTTCACCCCCGAACTCCCAGACCGGATGAGCAACTACGTCGACATTGTCGAGAACTACGGATAGCGTCCCCCGGGAGACCGGCGGGGGTCCGGGGCGGCCGTGCCGGATCGTATACGTCGAGGCCGCAGGGGCGCCGATAAGCTGCCGCTAGAACTCAGCCGGCATGATGATCCAGGCGGCGAGGTAGGCCAGGAACATCGGGAAGATGCCAAACAGGAGCAGGATGACGGCCAGCACACGGATGACGGTGGCGTCCATGTCGAAGTAGTCGGCGAATCCGCCGCACACGCCACCGATCATCTTGTTGGTCATGGAGCGGGTCAGGCGCTTCGGGGCCTGGTTGGGGTTGTAGCTCTGGTAGGTCATGATCGGTCCTTTCTCTCAAATCCTTGTCGGTACACCACCCATTAAACGTGCCTGGGAGGCGGCCGACAACGGGGTTTCCCCGGAGATACACCCCGATCTTTGACCCCTAGGGGGTGTTGTACGGGCGAGCGCGCTCCGTCATCGGCTGCGCACCGCGGTAGTCGGCGTAGCCTGGGACGTTGGTGACGTCCATGATTCCTTGGAAGAACTGCTTCAGCGCGCCAACGGTGCTGGGGTCCATGTGGTCAAACACCACTCGGCGGACACTTTCCACGTGCTCGGGGGCGGCCGACTCGAGGCGGCTCATGCCCTCCGATGTCAGGCACACCAGCACTCCCCTGGCATCTCCGGGGCTCTTCTCCTTGGTCACCAAACCACGCTTTGCCATCCGCGTGACCTGGTGGGAGGTCCTGGAGCGGTCCCACTCCAGCTCGCTGCATAGGTCCCGCAAACGGAGCGCCTGGTTTTCCGCCTCCGAGAGTGTGACCAGCACCGAAAACTCGGACGAGGAAAGGTCGGACTCCGCCTGCAACGTGTCGTCCAGCACGCGGGTGACCTTTCGCGACGCAGCGAGCATGAGGCGCCAGAGTTCCTGCTCTTCGTCGTTCAGCCAGCGGGCATCGTGTTTCATACTCTGCACCATAGCGGATGTGACTGCTCTAACAAAATAAGTGAATTCAGTTCGGGCGCTCCCGCTCCTCTCCTTTCCGCTAGTCCGCTTCCCCGCCCGCGAATGCGCTCCCGGCCTGTTTGAGCTCGTCGATGTGGACGGTCCGCGCAGCGGCGACGCGGTCGAAGCGCTGCGGGAAGCACGTGAGCACGAGCACCTGCGCGGTCCTCCCCACCTGAGAAAACAGCGTGTTCATCAGGGCCAGGCGCTCCGGGTCGGTCGCACCGAGTGCATCGTCCACCACGACCGGCACCGGCGCGGAATCCCCCTCGGTGGACACGAGGTCCGCAATGGCAAACCGTGTCAGCAGCGCCAGCTGTTCCTTCGCGCCGCCAGACAGGGAGCTCAGCGGCACGGTCTGCTCGCCGATGGAGCGGTCCGTAATCTGCAGGTCGTCGCCGAAGTTGAACGCAACGTCCTTGCCGTAGATGATGCTGGCCCGCTTGCGCACCGCGTCGCTGAAAGGCTTGGTGTACTTGGCGCGCGCCGCGTCGCGGTGCGCGTGCAGTGTCTCCCGCAACAGGCGGATCGCGTCCGCGCGACGGGTCGCCTTGGCAAGCGCGGTCTCCGCCTTGTCCAGCACGGCTTCGGCCTTGTCCGCCTTCTCCGCGGCACCCGCCGCCTGTTCGATCCGGCCGCGCAGCTCGGTGATGCGAATCGTGGCCTCGTGCTTCCGCTTCTGCATATTGGCAACCCTGGACTGCTCGCCCTCAAGCAACGTCTGGGCGAGCTCCACGTCCGCCTCGGCCGCGGCGGCGGCGAGTTCGTCGGCGTCCTGCTTTGCCGATTGCAGCGCCGCGGTCGCGGCCGCGAGCGCCTCGTCGAGCGCCTGCTGCGTCTGTGCGGTTTCTGCCGCCCGGAACTCCTTGTCGGCGTTGGCCATCTCGTTCGCCTTCGCCTCGAGGCGGGCTTCAAGCACCGCGAGTTCCTTTGCCGCCTTCTGTTCCGCGTAGGGCTTCAGCGCTGCCTCGGCGTGGTCCGCTTCCTGCTCGGCCTTCGCCAGCGCGGCGCTGGCCTCCTTCACAGCCGCCTCCGCGTCGGGCTCGCTGATCTCACTCCTCGCGCTGTCTGCCGCGTCGGCCAGTTCTTCCAGTACCGTCACGAGGCGGTCGCGCTCCGCGACGAGGGTATCGCGGTCCGTGCCCGCAAGCACGTCCGCGCGCCGCCGGCGCGCGGCCTCCGCCTTGGACTCGTGTGCCTTGTAGGCGTCGCGCGCGTCGCGCATCGCGTTGACGGACTCGCACCCGGCGTTTTCCAGCAGGCCGGCGAGCGCCTCCTCCGCGTCCCGGACCGCCTCGCGGGGGTCCTTCGCCCCCTGGGCTGCGCGGTAGGTGAGGTCGTAGCCGCCGATGGCCAGCTGTGTGCCGTCGAAAAGCTGCACCTCGGTGCCCTCGTCAACGCGCACCTCCCGCCCATCAACGTCGATGGTGCCCTGCTTGCCCGCGATGGCAAGCTTTGCCGACGCCGCGTCGCGGAGCTTCCGCTGCAGCGCCACCTCGTTTTCTGCCGCCTCCGCGGCGCGCACCGCCTTCTCCGTGATCTCCTTGCTCGGCGCCTGCTCCAGCAGCTCCTTGTAGGCCTGCTCCGCTTCGTCAACGCGCGCGAGGTGCGCCTTGAGCGTCTCGAGGCGGTGCGTCGCGCGAGCGACGTCGCGGCGCTGCTCCGCCTCCTTCACCGCGGCCCGGGCGCCGACGAGCGCTTCGCGGGCCGACGCGGAGGCGGTGCGAAGCTGCTCCAGCTTGGCGGCTTCCTCCTCGCTCGCGGTTCGTGCCGGCTCGAGGGATCGTTCCAGCTCGGCGTGCTCCGTGCGCAGGGTATCGACGCGCTCGGCCAGCGCGGCACGCCCGGCCAGGTCCTTCTCGGCGCGCTGCACCTCAGTTGCTGCCTGCGTGTACTTCTTCTGCGCGTCCGCCACCTTTTCGGCGAGTTCCTTCGCCTTGGTCGCGTCCTCCTCGCGCTCGGCCAGGTCGGCCTGCGCCCCCGGGAGCTCCGCGTCAATCTGGGCGATCTCCTCCTTGCGGCGCGACACCTCGTCCACAAACGCGCTGAGGCGCTCCACTTCGGCGACGCACGCATCGCGCGCTGCCGCAGCGGCCTCCACGTCCTTTTCCAGCTGCTTCACCGCCTTCTTCGGCTTCGGCGGCGTGCTGTTGGACCAGTACTTGGCGTACTCATCCTCCACGGCCTGCATGAGCTGCGTGTCCTCGGTGGCGGAGTCGCCCTGCTCGTCGCTGCCGTCGAGCGCCCTGGTGATCGAGGGCACGCCCGCGGCCGCAACGGCTGGGTCCAGGTCTCCCTGGCGGAGGAAGAGCGTGTCCATAAGCGAGCGGTCCAGGTGCTCGTCCAGGATTCGGAACAGCTCGTCGTCGGCCTTCCTGCCGGAGAAGTTTTCCCGGCGCGGCGCGCGGACGGCCAACTCCGCCTTCTTCGACTTCACCCAGCGCTTGTGCACCACAAAGGACACTTCGCCCACGGTGGCGTCGAGCCAGACCTCGGGCCCCACATCCTTGCCCACGGGCGCATACTTTTCCACCTTGTTGCCGCCGGCGGTATAGCGCTCGCGCAGCACCAGGTCGAGCGCGTCCAGGATGGTCGACTTGCCCGCCTCGTTCGGCCCGTGGACGATCACCACGCCCGTATCGGGCAGGTTCTCCAGCTTCAGGTGGTCGATGGCGCGGAAGTGCTTAATTGTCAGGGAGTGAATTCGCATTGGCTACTTCGCCTCTTGGGAGAATCGGAACAGCAGGTTGACGGCGTCGCGCGCGGTCGGATCGCCCTGCGCGGCCTCGCCGACGAGCTGGTGCATCGCCTGGCTGGCGTAGCCGGTCAGCGGGAGGTTCTCCAGCTCTTCCTCCCCTGGTTCAAGGTGCAGGTCCATAAGCCGGTCCCGCTCGTACAACGCGGCGAACACCGGCTCGAGCGCTGCCAGTTCGCGCGCCAACGTGCGGGTCGCTTCGAGCCCCAACGTTCCGGTGAGCGCGTACTTAATCACCGTGCGGTCCTTGTCGGGGTACGCCCGCAGCTGGTCGATGACCTCGGCGACGTCGTCGGCGTCGGTCACCTCCCAGCCGAGCGCGTCGAACGTCCAAATCCCGGTGTGTACCTTGTCCACGGACACCTCGGAGGCACCGCCGTCCTTGGTCACCGTGACCACCAGGGCGTTGCCGGAGTCGGACTCGCCGCCAGCCGCAGCGTCCGAGAAGCCCGAAGTGTCCGAGCGCTCCGCGTAGTCGGTGGTTTCCGGGGCTCCGGAGAACCACACCTTGCCCGAAAAGCCCAGCGAGGCCGTCGAGTGCGAATCCCCCAGGGCGACGTAATCAATCACTCCGCGCGAGAGAGCATCTTCGAGGGGGTCGAGGTGGATCAAGGCTTCGTCATCATCCGTGCCAAAGCCCTCCACCTGGCCATGGCCGACGAGGATGCGGACCCGGTCCGAAGGCTCGAGGGCGCGGACCGCCTGCGCGCACAGGTCATCCGAGGGGTATTTGGTCAGCAGCGGCGCGCCGACAATGTCGACCCCGTCCACCGCCTCTACCGGCTCCGAGGATGAAAGGACGGTGACGTTCTCGATGTCCTCCGTACGGCTAAAAATTGAATCCGCAACGAGCGGATCGTGGTTGCCAGGGAGTAAGAAGACCGGGACCGGCAGGCGGCGCAGCGCCTCGAGCGCGCGGCCAAGCGTGCGTTCCTCCAGCGAATTGTGTTCGAAGACATCGCCGGCAATCACAATAAACTCCGCGCCGCGGTCGCGCGCCAGGTTCCCCAGCGCGTCGATGGAGCGCTCCCGAGATTCGTCAAAACGAGCCTGGGCCTCGGGGCTTAAGAACTTTCGGGTCATACCGATCTGTAAATCGGAGCTATGGATAAATGTTGTGTGCGTCATGCTTTACACAACTACCAGGCCGACCGGACACCCGCCCTACCAACTTAGAATATACATTCCAAACCGCCATGCTGAGCAGGCAGTTTAATCGGTGGTGAGGTCATCGTACAGCTCGGTGATGTCAGAGACCGCGCGCAGCTGATCGATGTTGGTAAAAGACACCGTCTGCATCGCCCGGTGCAGCAGCCCCGTGTCCGAATCATCAATCATCGGGGCCACCTTCGGGTGCGGCAGCGGCGGCAGGTCCCGCCCAGCCCAGAAGTACTTGGATCCCGGCTCGGTGTTCTCCCGCGCGATGGACGTCGCCTCCTCGCGCACCGCCTGCTCCACCGACGCCATGCTCAGGTCGCGCAGCGTAAACACCAGCGACGGCGTGGTGTGCACGCGCGACGCCGCCACCTGGGCCAGCGCCACCGCGTGCTTGCACACGGACGCGCTGTCCGGGCACGTGCAGGAGAAATACACCTCGTTTGGGCTGGAGAAAAGCATCACGTCGAGCACTGTGTCCGGGAAGTCGCCTTGCATCGCGCGCTCGAGCGCTGCCGGGTTGCGCGCCAGCTCGCCGACCGCAACGCGCACCTCGCGTGGCGCGCGGAACGGCAGCATCATCGAGACCTCGAACGGGTAGTTTTGGCTGCCTACCACGGAGGCGTTGATCCGCGCGTTGTTGAACTCCAGGTTCACCACGTGGCCCTTGGAAGCGTAGTCGCGCCCGCGGTTCGCCCGGCCCAGGTCCGTCTTGCGGAGCGCCGCGTTGACCACGCGCTGCGCGGGCGCCGACATCGTAGATACAGCGCGCGCGGACAGCACCTTTTCGCCGGTCTCCTCCGCGGACGAGACGCGCCGGCGCTCGCCAAAGTTGGCGTAGATGACGTTGTCCTCGCTCGGACGTTTCTTCTCTGCCACTTACTCGGTCCTCCCTCGGAAGCTGATCAGGCGGGCCAGATCCTCGGTGTCCAGCTCCGTGATCCACCCCTCGCCCTCGCCGACCACCGCGCCGGCCAGGTGCATCTTGCCGTCCAGGACGTCCTGAATGGACTCCTCCATCGTGCCCTTGGTGATCATTTTGTACACGGTCACGTCCCGGCGCTGCCCGATGCGGAACGCGCGGTCCGTCGCCTGGTTCTCCACCGCCGGGTTCCACCACCTGTCCATGTGAATCACCACGGAGGCGGCGGTGAGATTCAGCCCGGTACCTCCGGCCTTCAGGCTGAGCAGCATCGCCCGCGGCCCGTCGTCGCGCTGGAACTGCTCCACCATCGCGTCGCGGGCGCTCTTGCCCACCCCGCCGTGCAGGAACGGCACCTGTTCGCCCAGCTGGTCCGACAGGTACGGCTGCAGTAAGTCGCCGAACGCCTTGTATTGGGTGAAGATCAGGACGCGCTCGTCGCGCTCCACCGCTTGGTGCAGGAGCTCCATGAGCTTGGTTACCTTGCCCGAGCGGTGTGCGCCCCGGATGGTCACCGGCGAGCCATCGCCGAGAAAGTGGGCCGGGTGGTTGCAGATCTGCTTGATGCGCGTGATCGTGGCCAGCACCAGCCCGCGGCGCGCCATCCCTTTGCGCTGCTCGAGCTGCTGCTTCATCTCGTTCACCAGCGCCGTGTACAGGGCCGCTTGCTCCTGCGTCATCTCCACGGCGACGACGTGCTCGCTCTTTTCCGGCAGGTCGTCGATAATCGCGGCGTCCGTCTTCACGCGCCGGAGGATAAACGGCGCCGTGAGCCGCTGCAGCCGCTCGCCCATCTCATCGGCCAGGCCTTCGTCGCGCCGGGACTCGATCGCCTTGGCAAAGTGGTTGCGGAAAAACGCCTGCGAGCCCAGCATCCCCGGGTTCACAAAGTCCAGCAGGCTGCGCAGCTCGGACAGCTTATTTTCAATCGGGGTACCCGTCAGCGCAATGCGGTGTCGCGCGGGGATCGCCCGCACGCTTTTCGACGCCTGCGTCCCCGAATTCTTAATCGCCTGGGCCTCATCGCACACCACGTGATCCCACTGCACCCGGGCCAAATCCGTGAAGTCTCGCCCGACCACGCCGTAGGAGGTAATCACCAGATCCGCCTCGTCTGCCTTGGCAAACAGCTCGTCGCCCTTGGACCGGTTCGCGCCGTGGTGGACCACCACCTTCATCCCCGGGACGAAGCGGGCGGCCTCGCGCGCCCAGTTGCCCACGACCGAGGTCGGGGCAACCACCAGCGTCGGCCCGGTGCGGCGGCCCGCCGCCTCCTCTACCGCGAGCAGGGCGAGGAGCTGCAGCGTCTTGCCCAGCCCCATGTCGTCGGCAAGCACTGCCCCGAGGTTGTTGCGCGACATGTAGTAGAGCCAGTCCACGCCGCGACGCTGGTATTCGCGCAGCTCCGCGTGCACTGCCTCGGGGATGTCCACGCGCTCCGGGGCGGGCCGGTCCTGGCCGCCGACGAGCGAGGTAAACCACGTCGAGCCGGAGAACTCCACGGGCGATTCCGTCGCGGTCTCGAGCGCGAGTTGGCGCAGCTCGGCGGCGGACACCTGACCCTTGGTCTCGTCGTCGGCGTACTCCTCGTAGCGCGAGCGGGCCTCGTCCGCCAGCTTGCGCAGTTCCGCGGCGTCGTCCGAACCGGCGGCCTCGGCCAGCTTGGCGCGCGTCTCAGCGGCCTCCGCCTCCAGGCGCGCCTTGTCGGCCGAGCTGCGCTGCAGCCGCTTCATGTACTGCTTGGTGCGCGACAGGTCCTTGCCGTCTGCAAGCACCCACTCGCCGCGCAGCTTGACCAGGCCGGACTTGGAGCGAACCAGCTTTTCCATCTCCTCGTCGGTCAGCTCCATATCGCCGAGGGAGACGCGCCAGTCGTATGAGACGAGCGTGTCAAAGCCCATCATGGTCACGGTGGAGGAATCGTACGGGTTCTCCGGGCGGGTCACGTGCAGCTTCGCCGAGGTCTCCGCCGTGGACCACGCCTTGGGCAGCATGACGGCAAACCCGGCCTGGCGCAGCTTCGACGCCTCTGTCTCCACGAACCGGACAATCTCCTCGGTGGAGAGGAAGCTATCCCAGTCCCCCCGATTCCGGTCTCGGATCGCCGACCCCTGGCGCGGGTGCCGGCGGGAGTCCACCAACTCCGTGACGTCAATCGCCGCCTCGATGGACTCGCGCAGTGTCTGCGCGGTCTGGGCATCGAAGTCGGACAGGCGCGCGGGCCGCGGGGCGTCCGTCCCGGCGCGCACCTGCACACGCACGGGCCACTGCAGGTCCTCCGCTTCCTCTGCGGCGTCGGCGTCCTCCGGCTCGTCCTCGGGGGCCTCCACGAGGAACACCAGCTGCAGGTTCACCGCGGTAATGGACCCGCCCCACTCGTTGATCTGCTGCACCAGCGACGCGTTCCCGCGGCGCAGCGGGGTGCCAAAGACCAGCGACGCCACGAAGTCGTGCCACGGGTAGGGCCGGACTCTCGACGGCACGCCCACCGACTGCAGCCGCGCTGTGGCGATCCAGTGCGTCAGGGTCTGCGCGAGATCCTCGCTCAGGTTGGGGTTGTTCAGCGACAGCACGCCGGGGGCGGCGGCGATCATCTCCGCCAACCAACCGCGCTCCTGCACCCCGGTACCCAGCTGCCACTGCGCATACCAGTTCCCGTCGCGCCGGGGCACGTGGATGGTCACCCGGCCCGCGCGCACGAATTGGTTCAGCCCCAAGTACGCGCGGACCAGCCAGCGCAGGTCCGGGGCGATCGTCTCGCGCTGCGCCCCGGTGCTGAGCATCGAGCTTTCGTCCAGATGCGCCAGCGCGGCGAGGAACTCGATTGCGGTGCTCGGGGAAAACGTCGCCGTCGGTGCGCGCAGAATCGCCTCTTTGCCCTTCGGCGTTTGCAGCTGCAACCGCTGGCGGCCGCGAAAGTGGTTCTTGCTCAGCAACGATTGCACGTGTGACGGGAATGTCCCGTCGCGGACGGCATCAATCGTGACAACTCTGTGGCCAGAGACCTGCTCAATCCAAATATTGAGCCCGGACTCCGGCAGCCAAAGTCCGTGGAGCAGGTATTCAGGCATACCCACCCTTATACCACTCCGAGGAATTTTCCGGGCTCGCAGGTTCGCTCGCCGGCGCGGACGACCACACGTTTCGTCCAATCCCCCACATTGCACATCTGTGCTGCGTTACGCTTTTTCCAACTCATTACCTAGTTACCCCCAAGGAGATGCACGTGACTGAGAGTTTCTGGCTCGTCATGGCCATTGTGATCTACTTCGGTGTCATGGTAGCAATCGGGTTCTACTCGTGGCTCCAGACGCAGAAGTACGACGACTATGTCCTCGGCGACCGCGGACTCAACCCCTTCGTTGCCGGCCTTTCGGCTGGCGCATCAGACATGTCCGGCTGGCTGCTCATGGGACTTCCCGGCGCGCTCTTTGTCTCCGGCATGAGCGAGCTCTGGATTGTCATCGGCCTGTTCCTGGGCTCGTGGGCCAACTGGAAGTGGGTCGCGCCGCGCCTGCGCGCCTACTCCGAAGTATCCAACAACTCGATCACGCTGCCCAGCTTCTTTGAAAATCGCACCCGCGACACCTCGCGCGTCCTGCGCATCGTCGCGGCCGTGATCATCATCTTCTTTTTCACCTTCTACGTCTCCTCCGGCATGGTCTCGGGCGGGCGCTACTACGAGTCCACCTTCGGCGGCAACTACCTGGTCGGCATGCTCATCGTCGGCTCGATCACGGTCCTCTACACCTTCATCGGCGGGTTCCTTGCGGTTTCCTACACCGACGTGGTCCAGGGCGGACTCATGTTCCTCGCCCTGCTGGCCGTGCCCATTATGGCGCTGGTCGCCGTGGACAACCCGGGCGAGATCTTCTCCTACGCCACGGACCACGCCTACGGCCCGTGGCCGGAGGGCAACCCCGACTACTTCAACCTGGTCGCCGGGGTGTCCGCCGCGACCATCATCGGCAACATCGCCTGGGGCCTCGGCTACTTCGGCCAGCCCCACATTGTCACCCGATTCATGGCGCTGAAGTCCCCCGCGCAGGCGACATCGGCGCGCCGCACGGGCATGATCTGGGTGGCCATCTGCTACGCCGGCGCGGTCTTCACCGCAATGGTGGGCACCATGTTCTTCTCCCAAACCACGCATTCGGTGACGGACCAGTCCGGCTACGAGACCGTCTTCTTGGACCTCGCCCGCATCCTTTTCCACCCGCTGCTCGCCGGCTTGGTGCTCACGGCCGTGCTGGCCGCCATCATGTCCACCATGTCCTCGCAGCTGCTCATCACTTCGTCAGCGCTGGTGGAAGACCTGTTCCGCATCTTCCGCAAGGATCCCAGCCACACCACGCTGCTCGTCGCGTCGCGCACCATGGTCGTCCTCATTGCCATCGTCGCCATGATCATGGCCGCCCGCCCCTCCGACACCATCCTCGGCCTCGTCGGATTCGCGTGGGCCGGGTTCGGTGCGGCCTTCGGGCCGGTTGTTTTCGCGTCTCTCTACTGGCGCCGCCTCACCGCGCCCGGCGCGATCGCCGGCATGATCGTCGGTGCTGTCACCGTGTTCGTGTGGGGCTCGACTGAGGTGCTCGCCGACACCATCTACGAGATCGTCCCGGGCGTCATCCTCGCCACCGCGGCGATGGTGATCGTCTCGCTGGCCACGAAGCCGAAGCCGGGCGTGGAGTCTGAGTTCGACCAGGCCATCGCCGTCACCGAGTACGCCGTGCGCCACCCCGAGGCCACGTTCGAGGACGCGCTCGGCGCCACGCAGCGCGCGAAATAGTTTCCGCGGCGGTGGGAACCGGTGCCGCCCCGCGCGCGTCTAACAAGGTATGCGCTATTACCTTGCCCTCCTCACCGTTGCCACACTGTTCATCGCCCCGTTTCCCACCCCGCGCTCGCACATTGCGGCCGGTTCCGGGCCGCCGCGGGCCACCGTGCTCGGCTACTCGCGCGAGGAGTTCGGGCAGGGCTGGGCGGACACCGGCAACGGGTGCACCACCCGCACGGAGGCGTTGGCGGTGGCGTTCGGCGGGGATGGTGTGGCGTCGATAAGCTGCTCGACCCCGCACACGAGCTGGGGCGCCGCGCCGATCGACGACCCCTACACGGGCACCGCGATCACTCCCGCGGATGTCGAGCTCGACCACCTCATCCCGCTGTCCGCCGCGTGGGATCTCGGCGCGCACGCGTGGCCGCGGCGCACGCGCATCGCCTTTGCCAACGACCCGCGCAACCTCGTCGTCGTGTCCGCCACGGCGAACCAGGAGAAGTCGGACCAGCTGCCCAGCGAGTGGATGCCGCCCGCACGGAGGAAGCGGTGCGCGTACTCGCACCGGCTCGCGGACGTGGCGCAGGCGTATCACCTCGCGCTTCCTGCCGAGGACTTGCGCGCTATGCGACGCTCATGTGCAGGGTTTTCCGGCCTCACCGGCGCCCGCTCGCTGAATGGTTCCCAGGTTCATGCGCAAACCGCTGGCCGCGAACTGTGACGATCGTGCACGTGTCCATTACAGTAAGTCACCATGGTTACCTTTTTCACCGCCCTGCACGTCGTGGCCGCGATCATTCTGCTCGGCCCCGTCGTTGTCTCTACGTCCATGTTCCCCAAGCAAGCCGCAGAATCGCGCAACGGCGGCGAGGAAGCAACCGGTCGCGCATCCGTCCTGCACAAGGTGACGACCACCTACGGCATGCTTTCCGTCCTGGTCCCGCTGCTCGGCGCGGTCGTCATGGCCTCCGACTGGGGCACCTACAAGACCAACTACTTCCTGCACACGGCGATCATCCTGTCCGTGATCGCGTGGGGCCTGCTGTTCTTCCTGGTCATCCCGCAGCAGCGCAAGATGATGGGCTCGCTCGGCGCGCTCTCCCCTGCCGAAGGCGACGCCTCGGACGTTGCGCCGAACTTTGAGAAGGCCAAGGCCACGGCCACCGCAGGCTCCGGCATCTTCAACCTGCTCTGGCTGCTCACCTTCGTGCTGATGTTCCTGCCGGCGCCGGTCTAACCCGCCCGGAACGCATCTGCCCCGCCTCGCGCGGGGCTTTTTCGTGCCCCTGAACGCGCGGCTACTTCATAAAGGCCTGGGCAAGCTGGGCGAGCAGCGGCACCACGACAGCGAGGATGGGCACCACGATGGCCAGGATCTCACCCGGCGACTTCTCCGAGCTGGACGCAGCGCCGGACTCAGCACTAGACCCGTTCTCCGAGGATCCGGACGAACCGGCAGTGCTCTTATCAATGAGGCCGTCGTACAGCCCGGCCTCGTCCAGGCCGGCGGCGGCGAAGAACTCTCGGCTGGCCTGCTCGGAGGTGACCGCGCGGCCGTCGCGAGGCGCTGCTCCCCAGCCCATCGGCTTCCCCTTCACGTGCACCGGGCCAAGCCAGGCCTCGCCGACGCTGTTCGGGTCCGCCGGGCCGACCGATGTCACGCCCAAGAAGCCCTGGCCCTCCACCCAGATCGGGCCACCGGAATCGCCCTGCTGCCACGTAGACCCGCGCAGCGTGAAACTCTCGTTCACCGCGCGGTAGAAGGTGCCGCAGCTGAATTCATCGGTGCCCAGGTGGGACGTTTCGCCGTGGTAGCACACCTTCGCCCCGCGCTTTACCGCGGACGGAGCCACGATCGTATCCCCTGAGTAGACGTTGTCGCCCAGGCGCACGTCGCGGTCCCACTCGATATAGCCCCAGTCGTTAGAGAAGGCCCCGTCGTACTTGGTCGACGGCCGGAACGTGCCCATGTCCTTGGACTGCTTCCCGGTGGCGCGGTCCACGAGGTGGACGCGGTCGCCCTCCTTGCCGCAGTGCGCGGCGGTGTAGCTGATGTGCTGATCCTTGTCGTTGTAGCCCAGGGTGCACCACCCGATGCTCGTCCCGATGGCCATGCCCTGAACTGGCGAGTCGAGCTGCGCGGCCCCTGCCGGGGCGGGCACGAGCAGGGTTGAGGTGAGGAGCGCGGCGGCGAGCAGGGAACGGGAAGAAGACATGGGGTCCACCTAACATTGGAGAAAACTGGAAGCGAACTGCAATTCGCCCGAATATCTCCTAAGTGTAGTGCACAGAGGCCGGTTCCGGCAGGCCGAAGCGGGAAAATACCCCAAACACAGTACTGACCGCCCGGCGGAGCAGCTCCCCCGCCGGACCGACCGAGGACCCGCCGCGCGACACCGGGGCAGCCAGGTTCTCCATGTACAGCCCCATCAGCTGCGTTTGCGACACCGCCGGGCCGTCGCTTGGCACAACGCCAACGACGAAGTTGGCGCCACCGACCACGGGGAGCTGGCGAGCCGCCCACTGGCTGGAAATCACGCCGACGAAGCCGCGCCCCGGCACCCACACGGGCCCGCCGGAGTCGCCGGCGCGGGTGAGCGGGGCATCCACAAAGAACGTGTTCCCCACCGAACCCGCGAACTTTCCGCAGGTCTCGCCCCCGCCGCCGTGGCTGGTGTTGCCGTGGTAGCACACCGGCTCGCCGAGCGCGATGTCGTTCGGGTGCACCCAGCCGTTCCCCGAGTACCCATTTCCCCCGATCGCCACGCCCGGGTCCCACTGGATCGCCGCCCAGTCATTGCCCAGGCGCGAGTCGAACGCCTTCGAGCGGAAGAACGTTCCGACGGGGCCGCTCGACGCGCCGGTCGCGGGGTCCACGATGGCCACCCGGCCGCCCTCGCGCCCGCAGTGCGCCGCGATCAGGCTGCGTTGGTGCACGGGATCGCTGAAGCCCACCGTGCACTTTCCCCCGCCCTCAACGACCACCTCGGAGCCCTGCGCCACCACCGGCTGGGCAGCGGCGGGCTGCACGCTTATCGACGCCACCGCCATCGCCCCGAGCACGCACCCCACAACGGCTCGCGCCACCCGGCTTCCTGACGGCGCTGACAGTCCTGTCAGCGCGCGATGCGTTCCCCGGTGAAGTCCGAACATGGCACCCTTTCGCAGTGGAGGCAGTGAAGTCCATCTCACTCTACTGTGCGGGTGTGGCCTGCATTGAAACCACCCCGGAAAGCGCAACGGGGCCGGCGAGCGCTGTGCTCACCGGCCCCGTTTCCGCAGCAAGGGCCTAGTCCCAGTGACGCTTACCGCGCCCGCCCCTGTCGCGGCGATCGCCGCGGAACTTGTCCCGGCGATCCTTGTGGTCGCCGAAGCCACCGCGGCGCCCGCGACCGCCTCGGTCGCGCGGGGGTGCGCCGTGATCGCGCTGGATGTTGATCAGCTGACCGGAAATCCGGGTGTCGGAGAGCCGGTCCAGGACCTTCTTGTCCAGCTGCTTCGGCAGCTCCACCAGGGTGAAGTCTCCACCGATGGTGATGCGGCCGAAGTCCTTGGAATTGAGGCCACCCTCGTTCGCCAGCGCGCCGACGATGGCACCCGGCCGGACGTGCTGGCGCTTGCCCACGTCCAGGCGGTAGGTGTCAAAGTTCTCGCTGTCGTTGTGGCGGCGCTTGCCGCGCCCGCGATCGTCACGGTCGTCACGTCCGCGACGGCCGCGCCCACCACGGTCGTCGCGATCCCAACGGTCGCGATCGCGCCGGTCGCGCTTGTCCTTCGGCGGCTCCTTCATGAGGAACTCGTCGCCCGCAAGCGCCTGCGTGGCGAGCGCTGCGGCGATGTCATCCATCGGCACGTTGTTCGCCGCCGAGTACTCGCGCACCATGGATTTGAAGATCTGCAGGTCGGACGCCTCGAGGGATTCGGTGATGGAGTCCATGAACTTCGCCTTGCGGCTCTCGTTGACCTCGTCCACGGTGGGCAGGTCCATCTCTTCGATCTTCGCGTTGGTCACGCGCTCGATGGAGCGCAGCATGCGACGCTCGCGCGGGGTGACAAAGAGGATCGCCTCGCCGGACCGACCCGCGCGGCCGGTGCGGCCGATGCGGTGGACGTACGACTCGGTGTCGTTCGGGATGTCAAAGTTGAGCACGTGCGAGATGCGCTCGACGTCGAGGCCGCGGGCGGCGACGTCGGTGGCCACAAGGATGTCCAGGCGGCCGTCGCGCAGTTGATCCACCGTTCGCTCGCGCTGCTGCTGCGCAATGTCGCCGTTGATGGCGGCGGCGGAGAATCCGCGGGCGCGCAGCTTCTCGGCCAGCTCCTCGGTCTCGTTCTTCGTGCGGACGAAGACGATCATCGCCTCAAACTCGGTCACCTCAAGGATGCGGGTGATCGCGTCGAGCTTGTTGCGGTGCGCCGTGAACAGGTAGCGCTGCGTGATGTTGGTGTTCGTTCGGGTCTCCGACTTGACGGTGACCTCTTCGGGGTCGTTGAGGTAGTCGCGGGAAATCCGGCGGATCGCCTTCGGCATTGTCGCGGAGAACAGGGCCACCTGTTTCTCGTCCGGCGTGTCCTCCAGGATGCGCTCGACGTCCTCCTGGAAGCCCATGTTGAGCATCTCGTCGGCCTCGTCCAGCACCAGGAAGCGCAGGCTGGAGATGTCCAGCGAGCCCTTCTCCAGGTGGTCGATGACGCGGCCCGGGGTGCCCACGATGATCTGCGCGCCGCGACGCAGGCCAGACAGCTGAATGCCGTACGCCTGCCCGCCGTAAATCGGCAGGATGTGCACGCCGCCCAGGTGGTCGGCGAAGGACTGGAAGGAATCGGACACCTGCAGCGCCAACTCACGCGTCGGCGCGAGGATGAGTGCCTGCGGGTACCGCTTGCTCGTGTCGATGCGGCTCAGGATCGGCAGCGCGAACGCCGCGGTCTTGCCCGTACCGGTCTGCGCCAGGCCGACGACGTCGCGGCCCTGCATCAGCAGCGGAATCGTCTCCGCCTGGATTGCGGACGGCTTTTCAAAGCCGACCTTCTTCACTGCCGCGATCACGTTGTCCGGCAGGCTCAGCGTGGTGAAGCCGTTTTCCGGCTCTGCATTCTCCTCGCTGGACTCGTTCGGCGTCGTTGCTTCGGTTGCTTCAGTATTTACTTTCTCGGTGGCTTCTGCAGTCTTCTGCACAGAAGCGCCGGTGTGCTCAGAGGAACCCGCATCCCTGGTGTCTTCTGCAGCGGCAGGCTCAACTGCGTCCGCTGCGACATCCTGCGGGGTGTTCTGAGTTTCCGACAAGTTCATATCCGGCCCATTTTCGCTGCCGGTCGCGTTTTCGGAATTGCTCATTGCTTCACCAGCGTACGCCACATGGAGCCCCAGGACTATTCCGCAAGTTGGCCATCCGCACCCGGCGCTGGCGTTTCCACCCCCGTTTGGCTGCAACTCACTACACCCACCCAATGTGACATGTCCCGCAATAGCGCAGTAGTGTTTCCCGCATGACTTCACCGCTCGCGCTGACCCTGGTCGGGTTGGCCATCATCCTCGTCACCGTCGGCGTGCTCCTCAAAGGCAAAATGCACCCGATTATCGCCATGACCCTCATCCCGATCATCGGCGCGCTCATCACCGGCTTCGGCATCGGTGACATCACCGACTTCTACGGCGAAGGCCTCGAGCGGGTCATGGGGGTGGTCGTGATGTTTATCTTCGCGATCATCTTCTTCGGCATCCTTTCCGATGTCGGCCTCTTTGACCCCGTCATCACCGCGCTCATCCGCGCCACCCGCGGCCAGGTCATGCTGGTCACCCTCGGCACCGCCGCGATCGCGATCGTCGCGCACCTCGACGGCTCCGGCTCGACCACCTTCCTGCTCACAATCCCGGCGCTCCTCCCCTTGTACAAGGCGATGCGGATGTCCAGATACGTGCTACTCACCCTCGTCGCGCTGTCCGCGTCCGTGATGAACATGATCCCGTGGGGCGGCCCCGTCGGCCGCGCCGCCAGCGTCATCGAGGCCACCCCCAACGAGATCTGGGCCCACCTCCTCCCCGCTCAGGGCATCGCCATCGTCCTCGTCTTTCTTGTCGCCGCAGGCTTCGGCCTATCCGAGAAGCGCCGTATCTCGAAGCGATCGCTTCACGACGCCACCGCCACCGTCGACGTCAACGCCATCGCCGAAGAGTTCCGCCGCTCCCAGGCGGAGGAGCGCGCCAAATTCAACCTCACCCCGCGTACCGGCACCTGGGTCACCGCGATCAACGTCATCGTCACCCTCGCGCTGATCGGCGTCCTCGTCTCCGGCATCACCTCGCCCGGGCCGGCGTTTTTGGTGGGCACGGCGCTGCTGCTCATCACCAACTTCGCCACCCTGGACGACCAGAACGACGTGCTGCGCCGCCACGCCCCGACCGCACTATCCATGGCCGGCGTGATCCTCGCCGCCGCGATGTTCCTCGGTGTGCTCGACGGCACCGGGATGCTCGAGCAGATCGCGCTCTCGCTCATCTCGGTCCTGCCCGCGTCCGTCGGCGCCTACATCCACGTCATCGTCGGCCTGCTGGGCGTGCCCCTCGACCTGGCCACCTCCACGGACGCCTACTACTTCTCGGTCCTGCCCATCGTGCAGGAAACCTCCGCGGCGTTCGGCGTCTCCGGCATGGGCGCGGCCACCGCCATGATCGTCGGCAACGTCATCGGCACGTTTGTCAGCCCGTTCTCCCCCGCCCTGTGGCTGGGCCTCGGGCTGGCCGGTGCCAACATGGGCAAGTACATCCGCGTCGCGTTCCCGCTGTGCTGGGGCTTCTCGGTCGTCCTCGTGCTCGGCGCGTTTGCGACCGGGATGATGGCGTAATAGGCCCTTCCGATCACCCGCCGCAAAACAGGAACATTGCCGTACTATGTGCGCATGCGTAAAACTTCTTCCCTGCTAGCTTCAGTCCTTCTGCTTGCCCTCCCGCTGTCCGCCTGCGGCAGCGGCGACAGCGACAACAGCGCATCCCAGGATGCGTCGAGCACCACGAGTTCCCGGTCCGATGAAGAGGTGATCGCCGCGTCGCAGGCGGCGCGATCGTCGTCAAGCGCTGCGAAGTCCGCGTCCTCCGCCGCGGCCGCCTCCTCCTCTGCCGCTGCCAAGACCGAGCCGACGACCTACAAGGCGATTGCCACCGACGACCCCCAGCCGATCGGCACCAAGTGCGGCGAGATTGTCAACGCGTACGGCGAGCGCCTCGAGGTGATCGTGGTGAAGGACGGGACGTCCTGTAGCGCTGGCCAGCACGTCATGGAGGAATACAAGGCCGACGATTACGGCGCGGACGCGGACCGCTTCCACAACTGGACCTCCGAAGAGGGCTGGCACTGCTCCATGGACTGGCTGCTCCCCCGCGAGCTGGACACGCACTCGCAGGGCCGCATGACCTGCCAGGACGCCGACCTGCTCGACCCGTCCGACGACCCAGACAACACCGACGAGACCTCGACGCGCGGCAACGCGGCGCGCTTCGGCGAGCCGCGCCACCAGGTCGTGGCCATGTACCCGCAGGAGGCCACCGAGGCCGTCGACGAGATTCCGCGCTAAAAAACGCCGCGGGAACACACAGCCCGCTTTCTAGTTTTTCGAATGCACGCACGTCGTTGGGCCACGTCCGTTCTCCTGGTGTCCGCTTCCCTCGCACTCGCCGCCTGCGGAGGGGGCGGCGGGGAACCTGGCGCCGACGGCACGACCTCTGCGACCTCTGCGACCGCGGCGAGCACGGAAGCCGTGACCAGCGATGCACCCAGCGCGGAGTCCGAGGCACCAGACACGAGTGCCGCGGAGGCGGAGCAGGCCGACCTTTACACCGTCGTCGACCCGGAGCGGTTCCTGCTCGGTACCGCATACGTCATCGGCGGCGACGGCGACCGCTGGTTCCACGACTGTTTCATCAAGACATCGGAGCTCAACTCCGAATCTGATTCGGGGACCTATTGCCACGCGGACTTCGCCGACCCCGTGCCCCCGATCGAGGAGGACTACGGCGTTCCCAATCCGCCGGCTCCGAACGTGATCAACTGGGACGAGGACGGCGGGCGTTTCAGCACGGCGTATTCCCCCGGCGCCGAGCTCCACCCCGGCACCCAGCACCTCAGGCAGGGCGAGCAGGTGACGGTCGACGGCCTCACCGTCACCCACCTCCACGGCGGCGGCTACCGGCAATGTCTGCGGCACCGTCGAGAGTTCGATGGGTGGCTCGTACCAAATCATCGCCTTGGAGGACGGCACGACCTGTGAGAGCGCCCTTGCGGCGATGCGCGGCTACGTCGACGCGTACAGAAACGGCGCGGTCGAGGGCCAAGCCGGGTTCTGGACCGCGCCGAACGGCTGGGGCTGCGCGAACGGGTGGTTCCTCCCCGGCGACGAGCAGATCCGCGCCAATGCCAAGAACACGTGCAGCGCGTCGGACCGCGCCGGCAACCCCGCCAAGGAGGGATCCGGCGCGGTGGTCGCGCTGCGGCCTGACGACGTCGCCCGCTTCTAGCCGGCCCGCCCCAGAAATCTCGTGCGTGTTACCCAGGCCACAGTTACACTGAGAGCCGTGACACACTCACTGACACGCAAGGCCCTTCCCCTCTGTGCTGCGGCGGCGTTGACGTTGGCGTCGTGTAGCGCTGCGCCAGACGACGCCCCCGAGACTGAAACCACCACCACAGAAGCCACCGCATCCAGCGAGACCACCGAATCACGTCCACCCGAATCCACGACCAGCACCAAACCCACCACGACGGAGGTCCGCGAGGTCTCGCCCGAGGAGCTCGCCGGCCTCACTGAGGTCCCCGCGGACACGTTCAAGGCCACGCCGGTGACCTTCGCCGTCGGCTTCCCCGGGGTAGGAACCAAGGGCTGCATGGTCCCCACCGAGCGCATGGCGCCCAGCTACGCCCAGGGCAAGGACGAGATGTTCCAATTCAACTGCGACATCGGCATCGAAGACCCCGCAAACCCGGCGCGCGAATACGACACCCCGCCGGAATCCGGCGAGCGCGCACTGTCCATGCAGTACGAGCCGACGGTCGGCTTCTACACCTTCAGCAGCCAGGAGCCGATACACAAGGACGAGTACACGAAGGATTACCCGGAGCTGCAGGTCGGGCAGAAGGTTGCGCTGAGTGGGTTTACGCTCGCCCGCCCGGCAGAAGACACCGTCGTTATCCAGCGTGGCGTGCACAGCCTCACCATCTCCAACGGCAACACCGCGGTGCACAGCCCGCCGGCGGAAAGTGTGCAGCAGGGCGAGCCGAATCCGGACTTGTTCGACTTCTCCAACACCGCCGCGCCCGAGGGCACGCCGTGCAACGTGGTCAGCGCCTCGGACACCGAGACCGGCGAGACCCACCACTTCTCCCTCATCGCGCACGCCGACAACACGGACTGCACCACCACGTTTGATGTGGCCCAGCGTTTCATCACTGCCTTGCAGGCCGGCGAGGTGCAGCCGCCGACGATGGAGTGGTCCTCGCCCGACGGCTGGTCGTGCAGCATGGACTATATGCTGCCGGGCACGCACACCGACGTGCTCAACGCGGCCCCGCTGTGCCGGAACGAAGGCGGCGGCGCCTTCGTCATCGCCGGTACCGAGATGCTCTAGCGCTGTGTCGCTTCTCGACGCCACCGCTCAAGCTTCAGCCGCGCGGCCAGCCCACCGCCGGAACGCGGCTTGAGGTCGAGGTGTCCGCCGTGGGCGCGCGCGATGGCGTCGGCAAGCGAAAGTCCCAACCCGTGCGAACCCGCGACGCGCCCGGCTCCCCTCACGAACGGCTCTTTGAGCCGCTCAACCTCGCGTTCGCCCAGCTCGGGGCCACCATTATCGACGCCCACCTCAACGGCCCCATCCGTAACCCTCACCACCACCGCGGCGGTGCCCGGCGCGCCGTGCTCGACCGCGTTGGCGACGAGGTTACCCAGGGCCTGGCGCAGCAGCACCGCGTCGCCGGCAACCGTCGCCGCGGCGGGATCGACGCGCAGCGCGACGCCGTACTGCGCGCACACCTCCTCGCACAGCGCGGCCACGTCCACCTGCTCGCCGCGCACGCTGCCGGGCTGCGCCGCCTCGGCGCGCGCGAACGCAAGCAACCGCTCGACCGTTTCCCCGGCGCGCGCGTTGACCTCGCGAATCCGGCGCAGCGCGGTGGCGCTCTGCTCCCCTTGCATGAGCGCGACGTCCGCGACCGTCTGGATCGTAGCGATCGGGGTTTTTAGCTCGTGCGAAGCGTTGGCGGCGAAGCGGCGCTGCGCGTCGAGCGAGGCTTCCAGCGAGTCCAGCATCTGGTCGAAGGCGCGGGCCAGGTCGCCGACGTCATCGGCAGGCCCTTCGTAGTGCATGCGCTGGCTGACCTCGCCGTTTGAGACCCGGCGCGCCACCGTGGCGAGCCGGCGCACGGGCGTGAGCACGTACCCGGCGACAAACCAGCCCACCGCCCCCGCAAGCGCGGTGAGCAGGGCAAGCGCGATCAGCATGGTGACGAGCACGACGGTGATGATGTCGGCGGGGATGGGCATGGCGGCGTCGATAAGCACTCCCTCCGGCCCTGGCAGAGAGACGTGCAGCGGCACCGGTGTGAGCGCGAGGTATGCGCACACGAGCGCGGTGAGCGCCGCGCCGGCGGAAAAGACTGTGGCCACGAACACAAGGGTCAGGCGCAGGCGCAGCGTCACGGGCGCGCCTCCTCCGCGGCGTAGTATCCCGCGCCGGGCTGGGTGTGGATGATCCAGGGCTGGCCCAGCTTGCGGCGCAGGTGCGAGATGGTCACACGCGGCGAGTTGGTAAATGGGTCGGCGAACGCGTCCCACGCCTCCTCGAGCAGCGCCTCGGCGGACAGGACCGCGCCGTCGGCGGCGAGCAGCGTCTCCAGCACCGCGAATTCCTTCGGACTCAGCGCGATCGGCGCGCCCGCGCGGGTCACGGTGCGGCGCGCGGTGTCCATGCGCACGTCCGCGCAGCGCAGCACGTCGGCCTGCGGCGGGGTGTGGCGGCGCATGAGCGCGTCCACGCGCGCGAGCAGCTCGGGCACCTCGAAGGGTTTGGTGAGGTAGTCGTCGGCGCCAAGCGCGAAGCCGCCAAGCCGCTCGTCCAGCGCGCTGGCCGCGGTGAGCATGAGCACGCGGATGTGCGGGTAGTCGGCGCGGATGCGGGCGCAGACCTCGTCGCCGTGAACGCGCGGGAGGTCCCGGTCGAGGACGACCACGTCGGCGGATTCGAGCATCTCGAGCGCCTGCGCGCCGTCGTAGGCAACCTGGGTCTGCAGGCCGTGCGCGGCGCAGGCGGCGGCGATGGCGTCGGCGAGGTAGGCCTCGTCTTCCACAACTAACACGTTGGACATGCGGGTCAGTCTAGCGCTGGTGAGCGCGGGTGGAGCGCGCGTTAACGCTCTCGCAACACGGCAGTTTTTAGCGTGTGCACCATGACGATTGCTTCCAGACTTCCCCCGCCCACGCGCATCGCGGGTCTCGAAGCCGCCCGCGCCGTCGCACTCGCCGCGATGATGTGCGCGCACCTGACCGATTCGACCTCGCCGTGGCTCTACGGCTTCCCGTCGGCGCTGTTCGTGGTGCTCGCTGGCGTGTCGATGCAGGTCTCGTCGCGCGCGACGGGCGGGGTGGCGCTGGCGCGTCAGCGCCACCAGGCGATGCTGCGTGGCGCGGCCCTGCTCGCCCTGCACGTCGTGCTCACCCCGCTGACCGGCACGATCGAGGTGGTTCTCGGCGCGTTCGGCGCCTGCTACCTCGCACTCGCCCCGGCGCCGCGCTGGCGCACGCGCACGCTCGCGGCCCTGTTCGCCGCGCTCACGCTCGCCTCGGCGCTGCGCCTCCCACTCGCGGTCACCGCCCCGCCGTACCCGCTGTTCGAGTGGGCCGCGCTCATGGTC
Organism: Corynebacterium gottingense; assembly: GCF_003693265.1. GTDB lineage: Bacteria > Actinomycetota > Actinomycetes > Mycobacteriales > Mycobacteriaceae > Corynebacterium > Corynebacterium gottingense. The sequence goes on along the minus strand of NZ_RDRE01000018.1, from coordinate 4,203 downwards.
GCCGGCCTCATCGCGGCGCGCCTGCGCCCGCGCGTGTGGCTCGCAGCGCTCGGCTTCGCGCTCGCCGTCGGCGGCGTGTGGGCCCGCTCGCTTATCGACGCCCACCTCCACCCCTTCCTCAACCCCAATGGCCACACCGGCGGCCTCATCGCCATCCTCAGCGAGGTCGGCTGCTCCCTGGGCGTCCTCACCGTCTGCCTCATCGTGTTCCGGCGCTTCTGCCCGTACCCGCTGCAGGCCCTGGGCCGGATGCCGCTGACGGTGTACTGCCTGCACGTGACCACTGCGGACCTTGTGCCGTCCGGCGCGGCATCCGCGGCCGTGAGCATCGCCGCCGCGTGCGCGCTTGCGTCGGTGTGGCTGCTGCGCTTCCCGCGCGGCCCGCTCGAAGAAGCCCTGCGCGCGTTCACCCGGTCGCTCTCGCGCCAGGACCTACCCCCGCGACCACTTCCCACCACACTTACCAAAGGAGCATAACCATGCGAATCTCCACCTCCACGATCCCCGCCGCCGCTGCGCTCGTCACAGCGCTCACGGCGCTGGCCGCCACGCCCGCCGGGGCGCTCGAATCCGACACGTTCGCCGCCGATTCCCCCGACACCGCGTCCGAGGGCGCGAGCGTCGTTTCCGTGCGCACCGCCAACGACGACCCTGCCGACGGCGTGTGCACTGGCACCGCAGTCGCGCCGCACTGGGTGGTCACCGCCCGCCACTGCATGGACCACCTGCCCACCGCCGGCGGGTCGGTGCGGACCGGCGAGGGTAACGCGCAGCGGACGGTGGCCGTGGATCGGTGGCTCACCGCGCCCCAGGGCGACATCGCGCTGCTGCACACCGCCGATGACCTCGGCCTGGACCGCTACGCCACCGTGGACACCGAGGTCCCCGGCCCCGACACCGCCGCCCGCGTCTACGGCTGGTCCTCCGACGGCTCGGGCGCCACGACCCGCCTGCCCGTCACCGACGCGACCGTCGAGGGCGCAAGCCCCATGGCGCTTTTCGACGCCCACCAAGCCCTCACCATCGCGCTCGCCCAGGGAGCCGGCATCCAGGGTGGCGACTCCGGCGGCCCCGTCTTCCGCGACGGCAAGCTCACCGGCGTGCTCAGCGCCGGGCTGTTTGTGAACCCGGACGACCCGGAGGAAGTCGCCATGGACACCAACGCGGCCGCCTCCGCCGCCCCGCTCGGCGACGCCGCCGAGTGGATCAACGACACAATCGCCGACGACCTGAGCGACGCTGATGCCGCGGCAGACCCCGGCGCCGGCGGGGCGTCTGCGGCGCCGTACCTCATCGCCATCGCGGTGCTGCTCGCCGTGGCGGCCGGTGCGGCGGTGGTTGCGCGGCGGAGGGGGCACGGAGGCGTCGATAAGCAATAGGCCGAACCCCACATTTGGCGAGGCTCAATGTGGCAATATGCTGTAAAAGCCCATTGTTTCGGACAATTTTATGGAAGGTGGCTCAGCGCCGATGTCCACGAGCTCCCCAACACCTGCGAAGCCCGCACGCAAAGCTCGAGGCCTCAGCCACCGACACATCCACTTCATCGCGCTCGGCTCCGCCATCGGCACCGGCTTGTTCTACGGCTCGGCCGGCGCGATCCAGGCCGCTGGGCCGTCCGTCCTGCTGGTGTACCTCCTCGGCGGCGCGGTGGTGTACTTCATGCTCCGCGCGCTCGGCGAGATGAGCGTGCGCCACCCCGTCCGCGGCTCCTTCGCCGTGTACGCGCGAGAGCACCTCGGCGGGCTGGGCGGCTACATCACCGGCTGGATGTTCGCCTTCGAGATGATCATCGTGTGCCTGGCGGACCTCACCGCCATCGGCATCTACATGAAGTTCTGGTTCCCCGGCACGCCCGCCTGGGTGTGGATCACCGCGACCCTGTTGGTCATCGGCGCCGCCAACCTGGCCAGCGTGCGGTGGTTCGGCGAGCTGGAGTTCGCGTTCACGCTGATCAAGGTCGTCGCTGTGGTGGCCATGATCGTCGGCGGCGCGGCCGTCCTCGCCTTCGGGCTGGGCACGCACCCCGAAACCACGGGGCTTGCCAACCTGTGGAACGACGGCGGTTTCTTCCCCAACGGTCCCGAGGGCATGATTGCCGCGTTCATCCTCGTCCTCTTCGCGTTCGGCGGCACCGAGATCATCGGCGTGGCCGGCACCGAGGCCGACGACCCGGACCGCTCCATCCCCAAGGCCGTGAACACGGTGCCGGTGCGCATCCTCCTGTTCTACGTGCTGGCCATCCTCATCATCCTCATGCTCAACCCGTGGCGCAGCATCACCGGCGACGAGTCCCCGTTCGTCCAAATCTTCTCCACCCTCGGCGTGAACTGGGCGGCGGGCCTGCTCAACCTGGTGGTCATCACCGCGGCGCTTTCCGCCATCAACGCGGACCTCTTCGGCACCGGGCGCGTGCTCACCGGCCTGGCTCGCGAGGGACTCGCGCCCCGCGTGATGGCGCGCACGGTTCGCGACATCCCCGTCATGACCACCGTGACCCTGCTCATCGTCCTGGTCGTGGGCGTTGTCCTCAACGCGCAGTTCCCCAACGTCTTCGAGACGATCGCCGCGCTCGCCACCTTCGCCACCGTCTTCGTCTGGCTGATGATCCTCATCGCCCACCTCGCCTCGCGCCACCGCATGACGGCCGCCGAGCAGCGCGCGCTGCACTTCCCGGTCCCGTTCTGGCCTTACGGCCAGTGGTTCGCCGTGGCGTTCATCCTGTTCACGTTCGGCATCATGGTGTGGCTGCCGCAGTACCACGTCGCCCTCGCCGCCGGCGTCGTCTTCCTCGTCGTCATGACGGGCATGTACTTCGTCACCGGCCGCCCGAAGGCGATCGCTGCGGCGCACACGGAGGAGGACTTCAAGTAGGGCTGGCTTATCGACGCCACCGTGCCCGCTTTCGCCCGAATACGTCCGACTTTACGGGAAATTCCGTTGTTTTCTGACCGGCTCCGCGGCACCGGCCCCAACGTTGTGCAATGATGGATGCCGGAAACAACGTCTACCGGTCACGGTATCGGAAAGAGGAGAACCACAGTGAGCATCACGAACCCGTCCACCCCGAAGAACAACATCACCCCCGGCAACAAGGTCGTGCTCATCGGCGCCGGCGCCGTTGGTGTCGCCTACGCCTACGCCCTGATCAACCAGGGCCTGTGTGACCAGCTCGCCATCATCGACCTCGCTGAGGAAAAGACTCGCGGCGAGGTCGAGGACCTGAACCACGCTGTCCCCTACTCCGGCCACAACACCAAGGTCACCTTCGGCACCTACGAGGACTGCCGCGACGCGGCACTGGTGGTCAACTGCGCGGGCGTCGCTCAGCGCGAAGGCGAAACCCGCCTGGACCTGGTGGGCCGCAACGTGAAGATCTTCGAGTCCATTAACAAGGAGGTCATGGCAAACGGCTTCAACGGCATCTACCTGGTCGCCACCAACCCGGTCGACATTCTGACCTACGCCACCCAGAAGCAGACCGGCCTGCCCGCCTCCCAGGTGCTCGGCTCCGGCACCGTCCTGGACACCGCCCGCTGGCGCTACAACCTGTCCCAGAAGTACAACGTGTCTGCATCGTCGGTGCACTCCTACATCATCGGCGAGCACGGCGACACCGAGCTCCCGGTCATCTCCACCGGCTCCATCGCAGGTATCGCGCTGCGCAACCGCCTCGCCGAGGAAGCCGAGAGCAACCCGGACGTGTACAAGGAGGTCGACGAGATGTTCGTAGCAACTCGCGACGCCGCGTACCACATCATCCAGGCAAAGGGCTCGACCGACTTTGGCATCGGCAGCTGCCTCGCCCGCATCACCCGCGCCATCTTCGCCAACGAGGACGTCGTCCTGCCGATCTCGGCCAAGCTGGACGGCCAGTACGGCCACAACGACATCTACATCGGCACCCCGGCCGTGGTGAACCGCAACGGTGTGCGCGAGGCCGTCGAACTCCGCCTCAACGATGAGGAGAAGGAGAAGTTCGACCACTCCGCAACCACCCTGCGCAAGGTCATGGAGGACGCTGGCCTGGTCTAAGCCAGCGCTCACGCTCGACTCGTAAAAAGGCACCGCAGTTCTGAACTGGCCCCCGAAAGTTGGACTGGTTTAACTCTAGGTGGTTAGGGCTTCAAGGGTCTGATTTCGATATTGCATCGGGGTCAGGCCCTTGAGTCGTTGTTGGATGCGTTCGGTGTTGTACCACTG
>NZ_RDRE01000164.1 GCF_003693265.1 Corynebacterium gottingense | reverse complement strand
TGCTCAAGGAGGGCAACATCGCCCGCGCCGTTGCCGGTGAGCAGATTGGGACCCTGGTGGCCTAGGCGTCCCTTCGGTGAGTGGAGTGTGCCCCGGCGGTATTGACCGCCGGGGCTTCCTTGTTGCCGGGGCGTGTGACAGATTTCCGCAGAAACGTTTTACCCAGACCGTCCCACCGGGGGAATTGTCGACCAAGGCGCGGCAGCCGGGGAAATTTTACGCATTTTCGTCATGTGCACGCCGCCCCAGAATCACCACTTACCCCTCGTGTCCCAGGAGCCCTTCCACCTGCCAGGCGAGGTTGAGCAGCTCCGTCGCGTTGACGGCGGGGCGCGCCGCGCTCCCGAGTACACCCAGGTGGATGCCTCCGATCGCGATCGCGGCGCTACCGGTGACGTTGAACACCGAGCACCATGGCGACCAGACCGTCTGCTGGTAGAAGCTCTCCTCGGGAGACAAGGACGGGAAGTACCCCAATCGCGGCGGGTCGAAGGCCAGGGTGGGAGAGAGGACTACGTCGACGTCCCACTGTCGGGCAAGCAGGTGCGGGAGCACGTCCAGGTGCTCATGGACGTCGCGCATCTGGGCGCGGGTGACGCGCGCCCCCTCCTGTGTGAGCCACTGGAGGTACTCGCTGTCCAGCGGGTCGACGCTGGTGAAGGAGCGCTTGATGCGGCGGGAGAAGTGCGCGAAGGTGTCGCCCGCCTGGGCGTAGGCGCGCAACGGGACGACGTCGTGGTGGAGGGAGAGCGCCCCCGCCAGCTGGTCCACCGCGTCCGCGCGGGAGGGTGAGAGATGGGAGGGGGCGAGGAGGGCGTCGAGAAGCACCCCGACCCGCAAGCGTCGCGGATGCGTGGGGCGCATGCCGTAGATCGTGCACTGGTCGGCGACGGTGCGGGTAAGGAAGCCGTGCGCCGCGACGTGGGGCGAGGCGGGCTTGAAGCCGACGATGTCGCACGCCGCGGCGGGCACACGCAGCGAACCGCCCGCGTCCGTTCCGT
>NZ_RDRE01000163.1 GCF_003693265.1 Corynebacterium gottingense | reverse complement strand
CTAAGCGGGAAGCCTGTTTTGAGATGAGGTTTCTTAGGCGCCCAGGAGATGACTGGGTTGATAGGCCAGATCTGGAAGCATCGTAAGGTGTGGAGGTGACTGGTACTAATCCGCCGTTGATCAAACAACCAACACGTATGTGGATACACTTGTGGTGTTGTAGGTTTGCGAAACGATTTGTTTGCGTCCACTATGCAGTTGCTGGCACAGCACACTGTTGGCCAACTGTTCATATTGTTGAATATTTTGACTGTCGCATCACCAATCCTTGGTGGTTGGTGGCTGGCATGCCCCGTTGGGTGTGTCGGTGGTTGATGGCGGCGGGGAAACGCCCGGTCCCATTCCGAACCCGGAAGCTAAGCCCGCCCGCGCTGATGGTACTGCACTCGGGAGGGTGTGGGAGAGTAGGTTACCGCCGACCCTAAACATGAGAGATAATTTCATATTTGTGTGTGCGCCCCGGCCCCGGGGGTGGTGGGATCATGTGTTGATCCGCACCGCCCTTTGTGGCCGGGGCGCTTCTCTATGCGCGTAGCAGGGTGGGGGGAGCCTGGCCCGCCGAGACGCGTAACCTGCCACCGGGGAGTAGCCGTTGTCAGCTGCCGTCTGTGACGGGCATCAATGGCGGGGGCTCGGCCGACCCACGAGGCGTGCGTACTTGGTGCTAGCTCCATCTACACCGACCGGACACATGCGACCTGGGCTTTTCCCGCTAGCCGAGCGCACATGGTGAAGCGTCCTGGGTTTGGTTCCGCTTCTTTTACGGCCCTGTGTTGATGGGCTCGGTGAGATAGTACTCGGTTTCTACTTCTTGTGGGGTGGCGTAGTCCAACGCCTCGTGAAGACGTTTGGTGTTCCACCAGTGCACCCACCGCAGGGTGGCTAGCTCGACTTCTCCTACTGATGTCCACGGGCCTTGAGGATGGATAAGTTCAGCCTTGTAGAGACCGTTAACAGTCTCGGCCAGCGCGTTGTCATAGGAATCTCCGACTGTGCCGACACTC
>NZ_RDRE01000162.1 GCF_003693265.1 Corynebacterium gottingense | reverse complement strand
GTGATCATCTCGGTGACCGGGTGCTCCACCTGGATGCGGGTGTTCATCTCGATGAAGTAGTACTTGCGCTCGATGTTGTCGAACACGAACTCCACCGTTCCGGCGTTCTTGTAGCCGACCTCCTTGCAGAGGTTGATCGCGGCTTCCTGGAGGCCGGCGCGGAGCTCGTCGTCGATCGCGGGCGACGGGGCCTCCTCGATGAGCTTCTGGTTTCGGCGCTGCGAGGTGCAGTCGCGCTCGCCGAGCGCAATCGCGTTCTCTCCGTCCGCAAGCACCTGAATCTCGATGTGGCGGATGTCTGTGAGGAAGCGCTCGATGTAGACCGACGAGTCGTTGAACGCGGACTGGGCCTCGTTCATGATCTCGTTGAGGTCCTTCTCCAGCGTGTCCTCAGACTCCACCACGCGCATGCCTCGGCCACCGCCGCCGGCCGCCGCCTTGATCAGCAGCGGGAAGCCGGTCTGCTTGGCCACCTCGAGCGCTTCGTCGAACTCGGTCACGACGCCGTCGGAGCCGGGCACCGTCGGCACGCCCGCGCTCTGCGCGATACGCTTCGCCTCAATCTTGTCGCCCATCCGGCGGATGTGCTCGGACGACGGACCGACAAAGCCAATCTCCTCGTCCTCGACCATCTTGACAAAGTCGGCCTTCTCGGAGAGGAAGCCGTAGCCGGGGTGGATCGCGTCGACTTTGTACGCCATCGCGGCGGAGACGACGAGCTCCGGGCTGTTGTAGCTCTTGGCGGCGTTCGCCGGGCCGATGCACACGGCCTTGTCGGCTTCCTTCACCGGAAGCGAATCGCGGTCGCCTTCGGAATACGCCAAGACACTCTTGATACCGAGCTCCTTGCAGGCACGGATGATGCGAAGTGCGATCTCACCGCGGTTGGCAATGAGTACGCTCCCCAACAACTCAGACATTGGGACTCCTCACCTTTCTAGGGGTTGTGGGTGTGCTTACTTGGGCTCGATGATCATGATGGTCTGGCCGTGCTCGACAGCCTCCTCGTTCTC
>NZ_RDRE01000161.1 GCF_003693265.1 Corynebacterium gottingense | reverse complement strand
GCCGACGGGCGCAACCCGTCCGTGTCCACCGTGGTGGACGGGCTGCTGGCGCTGATGACCTCCATGGGCAACGAGCTGACCACGCCCGACGAGGTAGACCAGGACGCGGCGGCGTTCCTCGCGGAAACGGAGTCGCTGCCCTTGGCGCCGCGGGCGCGCACCGAATTCACCAAGAAGCTGCGCGGATGGCGCGCGACCCAGGAGGAACGCCGCGCATACCTGCCGCTGGCCCGGGCCCTCAACGAGGAGCTGCGGGCGCGCGGGGTCGTCACGTTTAATGAGCAGATGTCGGTCGCCGCCAAGCTGGCGCGCGACCACCAGGGCGTGGGCAAGGCGCAGCGCCAGCGCTTCCGCGTGGTCATGCTGGACGAGTACCAGGACACCTCACACGCCCAGCGCGTGCTACTGCGCAACCTGTTCGGGCAGGGCTCGGACCCAGACCTCACCGTGACCGCCGTCGGCGACCCGATGCAGGCCATCTACGGCTGGCGCGGGGCCACCGCAGCCAACCTCCAGGCCTTCGTCCACGATTTCCCGGCCGCGGGCGGCGCACCCGCGCCGAAGAAGCAGCTGACCACGTCCTGGCGCAACCCGCCGGAGGTCCTCGCGCTGGCAAACAGCATCTCCGACGCGGTCCTCGGGCGCGGGGACAACCGCGCCGTCGCGCCGCTGGCGGCCCGCCCCGGGGCGCAAGCAGGCGAGGTCGCGCTCGGCTTCTTCGCCACCAACAAGGAGGAACTCGCGTTCGTGGCGGACAACCTGGCCGCCCAATACGCACAGTGCGCGCGGGACGAAGCGCCGTTTTCCGCCGCCGTGCTGGTGCGCAAGAACCGGCACTCCGCCGAGGTAGCGGAGGCGCTCGGGGCGCGCGGCGTGCCCTTCGAAATCGTCGGCGTGGGCGGGCTGCTGGACATCCCTGAAGTCGCCGACACCCTCGCGGTGGCCACGATGCTGGTGCGGCCCGCGGACTCGGCAGCCGCGCTGCGCATCCTCGGCGGCCCCGCCGTCGGCCTGGG
>NZ_RDRE01000160.1 GCF_003693265.1 Corynebacterium gottingense | reverse complement strand
CACCCGGGTGTGACTCGTGACCGCGTGAGCTACCTGGCCGACTGGGGCGGGCGCCGCTTCTGGGTGCAAGACACCGGCGGCTGGGACCCGAACGCCCGCGGCATCCACGGCGCGATCGCCCGCCAGGCGGAGGCCGCGATGGAAACGGCCGATGTGATCGTCATGGTGGTGGACGCGCAGACCGCCATCACGGAGACGGATTCCGTGATGGCGCGCAACCTGCAGCGCTCTCCGGTCCCGGTGATCCTGGTGGCGAACAAGTTTGAATCAGAATCCCAGTGGGGCGACGCCGCCGAGTTCTACGGGCTCGGCCTGGGCGACCTGTGGCCCGTCTCCGCGCTGCACGGCCGCGGAGGCGCCGACGTGTTGGACGAGATTCTGCGCCTCTTCCCGGACGAGCCGCGTGCGAAGTCCTCCATCACGGACGGTCCACGCCGAGTCGCGCTGGTGGGCCGCCCGAACGTGGGCAAGTCCAGCTTGCTGAACAAGCTGTCCAAGTCGCACCGCTCGGTGGTGGACAACGTCGCTGGCACCACGGTGGACCCGGTGGATGAGATGATCCAGCTGGACGAGCACCTGTGGAAGTTCATCGACACCGCTGGCCTGCGCAAGAAGGTGAAGAACGCGCAGGGGCACGAGTACTACGCCAGCCTGCGCACCCGCGGCACGATCGACGCGGCGGAGGTCTGCGTGGTGCTCATCGACGCCTCCGAGGAGATCTCCGAGCAGGACCAGCGCGTCATCTCCATGGTGCTGGAGGCCGGCAAGGCGATGGTCATCTGCTTTAACAAGTGGGACCTCATGGACGAGGACCGCCGCTACTACTTTGACCGCGAGTTCGACGAGATGATGGGGCACCTCCCGTGGGTGACCAAGCTCAACATCTCCGCGGACACCGGCCGTGGCCTGCACCGCCTCGAGCCGGCGATGGCGCAGGCGCTGGAGAACTGGGACAAGCGCGTCTCCACCGGCCAGCTGAACAACTGGCTGCGCGAGGCGATCGCGGCGAACCCGCCGCC
>NZ_RDRE01000159.1 GCF_003693265.1 Corynebacterium gottingense | reverse complement strand
GGCCCGACGCCGATGCGCATGCCCCCGACATTCGCCACCTCGCCGGCCTCGAGTGGCGTGAGCTCGAAGGCGCTTTTCGACGGAGCCTCCATCCCCCTCGGACTCACCGGAACCGGATCCTGCACCCTGGAATTTGGATCGAAGTCGTCCGGGCGGTACATGGCGGGCTCCTCGCCTGCCTCCTTGGCTTGCGAGATCCGCTCATCCACCGCCCCGAAATTCGGGAACTCAGCCTCTGCCGTCGGCGACTGTTCCCGACCTTCCGTAGTCTCCGCCCCGCCGGGCCCATCGGTCATCGAGGTGTAGATCAACCCGATCGCCCCGGCCACCGCCAGCGCCAACACGATGACGACCCACCAGTTCTTGAACTCAAACAGCGTTCTTTCCTCCGGGTCGGAAGGGACGTCGTCGCGCCAGTGCTGCCCCGACCCGAACTCGCCAGGCCCGAACACACCGGACCCGCCGGCCCCGGGCTGGTTCGAACTCGGCTGGTACGAGAAGTTCTTGTACGGATTCGGGTTCTTGCTGCTCATGTGCTGGTCCTTTCGGGAGGGCCGACGAGGCCGCGCCGGGCGCGGCAACGCTTCGAACACCCCTCACAGTACCGGCCGGCGCGCCCCCGCACTCGCCCATGACAATTGTCATGCCCACCTCATGACAAAAACCAGTGCGCGCCGAGCCACCCATACATAGGCTGCGAATCATGTCCACCACAGCAGTCGCTTCCAGCTCCCGCCCCGTCGCCATCCACGTCGCGGACGTGACGAAGACGTTCACTCCGCGTGGCAAGCATCCGGTCCACGCGCTGCGCGGCGTTTCCTTCGACGTCCGTGTCGGCGAGATCGTCGCTCTACTGGGGACGAACGGCGCGGGTAAGTCCACGCTCATCGACATCATCCTGGGGCTCACCACGGCCACGTCGGGCCAGGTGAGCGTCCTTGGCGGCACACCCAAGCAGGCTACGGGGAACGCGCGCATCGGCGCAGTGATGCAAACGGGAGGCCTGCTCACGGACATCACCGTCAAGG
>NZ_RDRE01000017.1 GCF_003693265.1 Corynebacterium gottingense | reverse complement strand
TGAGGCCCTCGTCCATGGAATAGGTCAGGTGCGCGTCCTCCGGCTCGATGGTGGGCGCGACCAGGTCGAACAGTTCCGCGGAGCGCAGCTGCGGGCAGCGCACGAGCAGCTTGGCGGCGGGCTCGGCGACGATTTCCGCGGCGGTGCCGATACCAAAGCTGCTGTCCCAGGCGTCCCGGTTGTACTCGGGGGTGATGAGGAAGCAATCCTCCTCCGGGTCGAGCGCGCTTTGGCCGACGCGCTCCACGCCGAAGCCGTGCTGCAGGCCGTGCGGGGCGAGCGCCTTGCCGACGGCGTCGACGACGCGCAGCATCGTCTCCGGCGCGAGCTCGAAGGAGCGCACCACGGTGTCCTTCACCGGGTCGTAGACCACGGCACCGTTCGCGCACACGCAGGTCGGCGCGATGGGCAGCTGGTCCAGCACCGGCATGAGCCAGCGGTGGGGGCGCCCCGTAGCCAGGGCGAACTTGGTCCCCGAGCGCACCGCGCGGACCACCGTGTCGCGCAGCCTCGGGGTCACCCGGCCGGTGGGGGTGATGAAGGTGCCGTCGATGTCGCTAATGATGAGCTTGGGGGCGTGCATGGGGTTAGGTGCCTTTCTTGGCTTGCTTCGCTGCCTTTTTCGCCTTGCGTTCCGCGCGTTCGCGCTCGTACATCTCGGCCGCCTGCTCCAGCGTGGGCGCGCCGCCGCCGAGGGAGGCGGGCACCCACTTGTCGCCGGGCGCGAACGGTCCGAACTCCGCGTCGTACTCAGCGCGGGACTGCTCGAGCATGCGCTGCATCGCCTGCTTGAGCCGCGCCGTGTCGGCCTCGGCGTCGCCGGTAACCTCGACCGGTGCGCCATAGCGCACGATCACGCCGACGCCGCGGAACTTTTTGGGCAAATCTTTGGTCCAGATGCGGTGCGAGCCCCAGATCACGCACGGGATCAGCGGCGCGCCCGCCTGCGCGGCGATGCGTGCCGCACCCGTCTTGAAGTCCGCGAGCTCGAAGGAGCGCGAGATCGTGCCCTCCGGGAAGATGCCGACCAGGTTGCCGTCGCAGAGGCCGCGCACGGCGGCGTCAACAGCCGAGCCCCCGTTGTCCCGGTCCACCGGCACGTGCTTCATGGTGCGCAGCAGCGTGCCCAGCACAGGGATGTCAAACACGCCCTTCTTCGCCATGTAGCGCAGCAGTCGTCCGCCCTGCAGGAGCGGGCCGGTGCCGGTGAGCATGAAGTCGTAGTAGCCGGTGTGGTTGGCAGCGATGATCGCGCCACCGCGCTCCGGGATGTGCTCCGCCCCCACCACGCGCACGCGCATGCGCTGCAGGCGCATCAGGCGATTGAACATGCGCACGGTGAACGGGTAGAGCCGCTCCTTCGACTCCACCGGGTGCTTCGCCGGGGCCCGGTAGTCCGCCGGGACGGTGAGCCCGCGCAGCGTCTTCCACTGCGGTGCGGTGCCCATTAGGCCTCGAGCACTTCCTTGCCCACCCACGGCTGCAGCGCGGCGGGCACGCGGACGGAGCCGTCGGCCAGCTGGTTGTTCTCCAAGATGGCCACCAGCCAGCGGGTCGTGGCCAGGGTGCCGTTCAGCGTCGCGGCGATCTGGGTCTTGCCGTTCTCGTCGCGGTAGCGGATGTTCAAGCGGCGGGCCTGGAAGGTGGTGCAGTTGGAGGTGGAGGTCAGCTCACGGTAGGTGTGCTGCGACGGCACCCACGCCTCGGTGTCAAACTTGCGGGCCGCGGAGGAACCGAGGTCGCCCGCGGCGACGTCGATGACGCGGTAAGGCACCTCCACGTCGGCGAGCATCTCGCGCTCCAGACCGAGCAGCTTCTGGTGCATGTCCTCTGCCTCTTCTGGCTTGCAGTAAACAAACATTTCGAGTTTGTCGAACTGGTGGACGCGCAGGATGCCCTTGGTGTCCTTGCCGTAGGAGCCGGCCTCGCGGCGGAAGCAGGAGGACCAGCCGGCGTAGAGCAGCGGGCCGTCGGAGAGATCGATGATCTCGTCCTGGTGCAGGCCGGCCAGCGCCACCTCGGAGGTGCCTACCAGGTAGAGGTCGTCGCGCTCGAGGTAGTAGATCTCCTCGTCGTGCTCGTCCAGGAAGCCGGTACCCGCCATGATCTCGGGGCGCACCAGCACCGGTGGGACGACGACCTTGAAACCAGCCTCGCGCGCCTTCTTCGCGGCGTGCATGAGCATGCCCAGCTGCATCCAGGCGCCGTCGCCGACCAGGTAGTAGAAGCGGGCACCGCCGATCTTGGTGCCGCGCTTCATGTCGATCGCGCCGAGCGCCTCGCCCAGGTCCAGGTGGTCCTTGACCTCAAAGTCGAACTCCGGGACCTCACCAACGTGCTCGAGCACGACGAAGTCTTCCTCACCGCCGGCGGGCGCGCCCTGGATGGGGTTCGGGATCTTGGACTGCAGCGCCTTGACCTTGGCCTCTGCCTCCTCCTGCTCGGCCTCGGCGGCCTTCACGCGCGCCTTGAGCTCGTTCGAACCCTCCAGCAGTGCGGGGCGGTCCTCCGGCGCCGCCTGCCCAATCTTCTTGCCAAACGCCTTCTGCTCACCGCGCAGCTCGTCCGCCGCCTGGATCGCGGCGCGGCGCTGCTCGTCGGCGGCAATCAGCTGGTCAACCAGCGCTGGGTCCTCACCGCGGGCGGTCTGGGATTGGCGTACAACGTCCGGATTTTCGCGCAGGAATTTCAGATCAATCACAAGCACTCACTCTACCTTGTCGCCGCCCCACCGCAGCCGGGAATGGAGCGTGGCGTTGCGCACCGAGCTTAGCGACGCTTAGCGACGCACACCACATCCCATTTCACCCCAGCTGGTCATAACCAGCGCGGTATGGTGGAGGTATGATCACCAACGGCCCGGTCCCCAAACACGCCCAGCTGCGGGCGCTGTTGGAGCGGCGCTGCGCCGAGGAACTCGCTCCCGGGGACCTGCTGCCCGGCGAGCGGGCGCTGGAGGAGGAGTACGGCGTTTCGCGCATCACGGTACGGCGCGCGATCGGGGACCTCGTCGCGGACGGGAAGCTGCGGCGGGTGCGCGGCAAGGGCACGTTCGTGGCACCGTCGCCGCTGGTAAGCCGCATGCACCTGGCGAGCTTTTCGGAGGAGATGCGTGAGCAGCGGGTGGACGCGGCGTCGATAATCTTGCACTCTGGCCTCGCCACTCCCCCGCTCGACGCGGCCGAGTTCTTTGGCACTGCGCCGGAGACCCCGCACATCCAGCTGCGCCGGCTGCGGCTTGGCGACGGCCAGCCCTACGCCGTGGACGACGCCTGGTACAACGCGGCGCTCGTCCCGGATCTACTCGAGCACGACGTGGAGCAATCCGTCTACTCGCTACTCCGTACCCGCTACGGGCTGCCCATCACCGAGGCAGAGCAGACCGTCACCGCAGCGAGCGCCACGGCCGCCAACGCGAAGGCGCTGGAGGTGCAAACCGGGACCGCGCTGCTGCGCATCGTGCGGCGGGCCGGAAGCGGCGCGCGACCGGTGGAATACTGCACCTCGTGCTACCGCTCGGACCGCTACTGGCTGACCACCCGCGTCGGCCAGGACGCCGACTGCGGCGAGCAGTTGCCTAGTATGTAAGGCATGGTTTCGACTTCCAACGCCACCCGCGCGTTCCTCATCGCCGCGCTCGCCGGCTCGGTGGGCATGGGTTCCTACGCCATGACCACCGACGCGAACGCCCCAGGCGGGGGCGCGAACGGCGAGCAGGGACAACCCCAGGCGCAGACCAGCGAGCACGGCGCGCCGCCAGCGCCGTTTACCACCGCTGACCAGGGCGCTTGCCTGACCTGGAACGTGGCCGAGGACGGCAGCGTCACCGACTTTAAACAGACCGACTGCGCCGTCGAGCACCGCTTCGAGGTGGCCTCGCGCCAAGACCTGGCCATCTACCCCACCTCGGAGTTCGGGCAGGACGCACCCATGCCCAACCCGACGCGCCAGGCCCAGCTGCGCGAGGAGCTGTGCGGCGCGTCCACCCTGCGCTACCTGGAGGGCAAATACGACCCGAACGGCCGCTACTCCATCGCGCCGATCCTCCCGCCGGCCGCGGCCTGGGAGGCGGGCGACCGCACCATGCTGTGCGGCCTGCAGGAGACCAACCGCGCCGGCGAGCAGCTGCTCACCACGGGCCGCGTCGCCGAGGAGGACCAGGCGCGCACCTTCGCGCCCGGCGAGTGCGTGGCCATCGACGGCGCGAACAACGCCACAGTGGTCGACTGCGGCCAGCCGCACCAGATGGAGATCACCAGCAAAGTCGACCTCGCACCGGTCTTCCCCGACGGCACGCCGTCCGTGGAGGACCAGGACAAGTACCTCGGCGACGCCTGCACCGAGGCCGCCCACACCTACCTGGGCAGCGAGGAGAACCTGTACCAGATCTCGCTGCAGCCGTTTTGGACCACGCAGCAGCCCGCCTCGTGGGAGAGCGGCTCGCACAGCGTAAACTGCGCGCTCGTCTTCTCCTCGCCCAACGGCGGGTTCTCCGAGCTCACGGGCTCGGCAACCGGAGGCCGGGAGGCATTGCTTATCGACGGCACCCCGCCGCCGGAGCGACCCCAGCGCCGCCCGCTGCGCGAGAACCAGACGCCGGCCGCCTCCTCCGCCCCGGCCTCGCCTGCCCCAGAAGCCGCCCCGGAGGCTGCCCCGGAGACTGTGCAGTAATGGTCGAGGTCAGCGACGAGGAGTTCGAGGCGATGATCGACGACGCCCTGGACACCATCCCCGACGAGTTTGCCCGCCGGATGACCAACGTGGTCATCCTTGCGCGCGAGTTCAACGAGGACCAGCCCGAGATCCTGGGCCTGTTCGAGGGCGTGCCGCTGCCGGAGCAGCACGCCAACCACACCGGCTACCTGCCCGACGCGGTGTTCATTTACAAGCAGCCGCTCCAGGCGATGTGCCACTCCGTGGAGGAGCTGCGCCACGAGGTGGACGTGACCGTCAAGCACGAGGTGGGCCACTACTTCGGCATGGAGGAGCACGAGCTCCACGCCCTCGGCTGGGGCTAGCGGGCGCGCTCCTGCTGCCCGAGTGTCCCAGCGCGGGCCGCGTCGACCCACTCCGCAGCCGCCGCGATGCGCGCGGCGCGCACCGGGTGCGGCCCGCCGGCGCAGCGCGGCCACGACCCGAGGAACCGGATCCGCGAGGAGCGCAGGTACACCCCGCGCAGCGCCTCCGCCACCGGCGCGTCATCGATGTGGCCGACGAGGTCGGCGAAGAAGTTGTACGTGTTCGGTTCCTCGCGGGTCGGGCGGGACTCGATGCGCGAGAGGTCCACGCCGCGGTAGGCGAACTCCTGCAGGATGCCCACCAAGCTGCCCGGCTCGTTGGGCGTTTGGAAGACGATGGAGGTGCGGTCGTTGCCCGTGCGCGCGGGCGGGGCCGCCACCGGGCCCGCGAGGACGAAGCGGGTGCGCGCCGCCTCCAGGTCCGCCACGTTGCGGGCGTGGACCTCAAGGCCGAAGAGCTCGGCGGCGCGCTCCGGGGCGGCGGCGACGTCGGCCGTTCCCTCGGCGACCTGCTCCGCGGCGGCCGCGTTCGAGGTCGCGGCCTGGAAGGTGGCGCCCAGCGCGTGCTCGCCCATCCACCGTTTCACCTGCTGGTAGGCGACGGGGTGGGTGGCGAAGCGGGTGGCGCTCGCAAGCGATTGCCCCTTGCGAGTCATGATGGCAAACGCGATCTCCAGTTCGGTTTCGGCGAAGATCTGCACGCCCGGGGTGGCCAGGAGCGCGTCCGAGGTGGTGGTCACGGCTCCGTCGACCGAGTTCTCGATGGCCACCACCGCGCGGTCGGCCCGCCCCTCGGCCACCGCGGCGAGCGCCTCCGCCGGCGAGTCCACGGCCACGAGCTCCGGTGCGGGCAGCGCGAAGGCGTGCACAGCCTGCTCAGTAAACGTGCCGGCAGGTCCCAGGTACGCGATACGGGTCATGGGCTTAAAGTTATCGCATGCGCCGCCGCCTCATCACCGAAATTATTCTCGTGCTCGCAGTCACCTTCGGCATGAGCGGGCTTCGCTCCGGGCTCAAGCTTATCGACGCCTACCTCACCGCCCCCTTGAACGAGCAGTCCACCACGCTGGTGCAGCAGGCCTCGGCCATCGGCTGGTTGGACCTGGCCATGCAGGTCGCCTCCGCGGGCACGCTGTTCGCGTGGGGCGGGCTGGCCTGGTACCTCCTTGGCTCTCGATGGTGCTGGCCGAGGTGGCGCGACTGGGCGCACGCGGCGGGGTTGGCCGCACTCATCGGGCTGCCGGGCCTGGCGTTCTACATTGGCGCGGTGCACCTCGGCCTGTCCAAGGTGGTGGTGCCCGCCACGGAGGCGGTGCAGATGCCCACCTCGCTGCTGTGGGCGCTGGCCAACGGCTTTGGCGAGGAGGTCGTGGTGGTGGCCTACCTGGTGACCCGGCTGCGGGCCCTGGGGTGGGCACCCTGGCAGGCGGTCGCGGCGTCTGCGCTGCTGCGCGGCTCCTACCACCTCTACCAGGGCGTTTCGGCGGGCGCGGGCAATATTGTGATGGGCGTGGTCTTCGCGGGCTACTTCCTGTGGCGGAGCAGGCGGAGCCACTCTGCGGCCGCAGAGTGGCGCACACCCGAGATCGGCGCCGTGTGGCCGCTGGTGCTCGCGCACTTCCTCATCGACGCCGTGGCGTTCGTGGCGTACCCGCTTGTAGACCTCTCCTGGCTGGGTATCTAGATATACTCACTGTGCTAGTCGGCTCCGCTGGTTTTTGCAACAGTCACACGTCCTCGCAATCCGTCAGGATGCACGGCCTGGGCGCTGGCGAGCACGTGTCTACTCCTTGGAATTCATGCGCTGCCTAAAAAGCTGGCAAAGCAGTGCCATCCCGGCCACGGCAGCTGCAGAGCTACAGAGAACGGTAGGCGCCGCCTGTGCCGCTACGAGCAGTGAGCCAGCAGTCGCGCCCAGTGCCGATCCCAAGTAGTTAGCAGAGGCATTCGCGGCCACGGCAGTGGCGCCGTCAGCCGGGTTTGCCTGGAGAAGGATGTGCTGCTGGGGCGCAAGTGAGGCCCACCCACACATTCCCCAAACAAATAGGCTCGCAACCAGAAGCCAGACGGTCTGCCCCTGCGTCATACCGAGCAACGCGCAGATGAGCCCCACGAGAATGGCCACACTGAGACGCAGCGGGTTGCGCCGATCCATGAGTCTGCCTATACCTAGCGCACCCACCGCGCCTCCAACGCCCCAAACCCAAATCGCAAGAGTCTGGTGTGTGGCGAGACTTCCCACGGACAGAATCACGGTCATATATGTATAGAGCCCCAGAGAAGCTACGCCAGTCAGCAATGTCACTGTCACCGTGAGCAAGTTCTTGGGGCGCGCGATCGATCGCAGCCGGTCGCCCGCACCCGACGCAGGTATTGCTGGCAGTTCTCCTCCGCGCACAGCGACTCCCACTAGGGATGCGCCGCCGATAGCCACGATCAACAAAATGGCAGCTCGCCACCCCCAGCGATGTGCCAGCTCCAAGCCTATCGGGACACCGAACACGGTACCAACTGCCAAACCCGCAAGGACCAGGGCTAACGCGCGTCCCCGGCGTTCTTCTCCCACGAGTTCGGCGGCAACCGCGGACGATAAGGGCGAGTACACCCCCGCTGCCGCGCCAGCCACTATTCGGGTAACCAAGAACACCACGACGGTCGACGAGAGCGCTGTGGCTAAGTTCGCCACTGTAAAAACCAGAAGGGAAAGGATCAGGCTCCGTCGTGATCTCCGACCCGCACGCCCAGCCAGCAGGGGTCCTGCTACTGCATATGCGCCGGTGAAGGCCGCCACCCCCAGGCCCACGGTGGATTCGCGTGCATTCATGGACGAGGCAATAGCAGGAAGAAGACCGGCAACAACGTAGGCGTCTAGCCCGAGAGCAACACTGCCCACCACGAAGGGCCAAAGCCGCCCCATCAAGCTCGTCCCGCCTTCGTGCCGGCGTTGGCGATCACAGCCGCAAGCACGCCCGGGAACAACTGATCTAGATCCTCACTTCTCAGCCGAATGAGACACGCACGACCTTCACTCCGCGTCCATGTCACACCCGCATCGCGCAGCATGCGGGTGTGATAAGTCAGGGTCGACCGAGGAAGATCGTCTGCGAGCTCGAGACTATCGTGCTCACCCCCGTCCGCTAGGCGACGAATCATCTCCAGACGCGTGGGATCGCTCAGGGCTGCCAACACTCTAGCCAGTGTGATCTCATCGGTTTCTGGATGGTGGTATGTGCGAGGGGACATGAAACCTCCTTCTTTCGTGCAGTGATACCTGCATGATAATCGTGCAGCAATTGTTGCACAACTCTTCTTCGGTAGCTTCCGACCGCCCCGTCCAGGGCATCTAGTGGCGGATTTCCCGGCGAACTCCCAGCGCGCGGCGCTACGAAGCAGTAGGTCCCACACGCCACAACCGTTACACTAAGTGCATGTCTTCGACGCCCCACTCCAACGACCCACGCGATCACCTGGGGGAGTTCGTGCTGGGCAAGGATGGAAAGCCCCTGGTAGACCGGTACGGTCGGCCAATCCGCAAGCGCAGCGCGCGCCAGGAGCCTCCCCGGCAGCCGGCGCCGCGCCAGGAATACGAGCCACGACGCGTCCCCGAATTCACCCGCGTGGAGCGCCCCCGACAGCAAGCGCCACGCCAGGAATACCAGCCCCGTCGCACCCCGCAGTACTCGCGCCCGGCGCCCGAGCCCGCCCGCGAGCCGGTGCCGTCGCAGGTGTCGCGGGGGCGTCGAAGGGGAACGAAGCGGCGTCGAAAAGCGAAGGCCCCAGGCTGCGGCGTCCTCTTCCTCGCGCTGATCGTGCTCGTGGTGGTGGGCACGCTGTTTACCGACGCCCGCCTCACCCGCATCCAGGCGCTCCCGCCCGAGCAGATTGCGAACACTTCGGGCACGAACTGGCTGCTCGTCGGCTCCGACTCCCGCCAGGGCCTGAGCGAGAAGGACGTGGAGCGCCTCGGCACGGGCGGCGACCTGGGCACAACCCGCACCGACACGATCATGCTGCTACACCTCCCGCTGCACGGGAAGCCGACGCTGGTGTCCATCCCGCGCGACTCGTACGTGGCCGTCCCCGGCTACGGCTACGACAAGATCAACGCCGCGTTCGCGTACGGCGGCGCCCCGCTTCTGGCGCAGACCGTCGAGGAGAGCACTGGCCTGCACATCGACCGCTACGCCGAAATCGGCATGGGCGGGCTGGCCAACGTGGTCGACGCCGTCGGCGGCGTGGAGATCTGCGTGCAGGAGCCGATCGACGACCCCCTGGCCAACATCTCCGTCCAGCCCGGTTGCCAGAAGATGGACGGCGCGACCAGCCTGGGCTACGTGCGCACCCGCGCCACCGCACAGGGCGACCTGGACCGCGTCATGCGGCAGCGCGACTTCCTCGGCGCGATGCTGGACAAGGTGACCTCGCCCGCCGTGTTCCTCAACCCCTTCCGCCTGGTCCCGCTGCTGTGGACGGTGCCGACGATGTTCTCGGTCGGCGAGGGCGACCACATCTGGAACCTGGCCCGCATCCCGCTGGCGATGCGCGGCGGCATCAACGCAGAGACGATCCCGCTCGGTGGTTTCCAGGACACCGACGTGGGCAACGTGTTGCTCTGGGACGAGGCCGCGGCGGAGGAGCTCTTCGCGTCCCTGCGGTAATCACATCAGCCCCGACCACGCCGAGGACGTGTTTTGGGGCGACGCCGCAAACTTCTACCGGCTCTACAGGTAGTCGTAGTTGATCTCGGTGTCCGGGGCGAAGAAGACGCAGCCGCCCTCCATCGGGCGCAGGTAGATCGTGTCGCCCTGATCCACGTTGATGCCGCGCGGCACCTTCACCGTGATGCGGTCGCCCCGCACGGCGATCACGTCGTCGGCTTTCTCCTCGCGGCTGCCGTAGACGTACAGCTCGGAGCCGAGGTGCTCCACGATGTCCACGCGCACCGGCAGGCCGTACTGCTCGCCCGGCTGGTTCACGCCGAGGATCTCCCAGTTCTCGGGGCGGATGCCCACGATCACGCGGTCGGACTGCACCTTGGCCATCTGCTCCGCCGGCATGTGGTAGTCCAGCGCGTGGTCCTTGCCGCCCGCGACGCGGTTGCCAACCACCGGCACGTTCTCAATCAGCGTCATCGCCGGGGAGCCGATGAAGGTGGCGACGAAGGTGTTGCCCGGGTTCTCGTACAGCGTGTTCGGGGCGTCGACCTGCTGGATGATGCCCTTCTTCAGCACGCAGACGCGGTCACCCATCGTCATCGCCTCGGTCTGGTCGTGCGTGACGTAGACCGTGGTGGTGTTCAGCTCCCGCTGCAGCTGCAGGATCTGGGCGCGAGTGGACACGCGCAGCTTCGCGTCCAGGTTGGACAGGGGCTCGTCCATGAGGAAGACCTTCGGCTGGCGCACGATCGCGCGGCCCATGGCCACGCGCTGGCGCTGGCCGCCGGACATGGCGGACGGCTTGCGGTCGATGAGGTCCTCGAGCTCGAGCATCTTCGCCGCGAAGTTCACGCGCTCCTCAATGGTCGCCTTGTCCACCTTGGCGTTCTGCAGGGCGAACGCCATGTTCTGGCGCGCAGTCATGTTGGGGTACAGCGCGTAGGACTGGAAGACCATGGCCACGTCTCGGTCGCGGGAGCGGGTCTCGGTGACGTCGGTGCCGTCGATAAGAATCTGCCCCTCGTCAACCGGCTCCAACCCGGCGAGCATGCGCAGCGTGGTGGACTTGCCGCAGCCCGACGGGCCTACAAGCACCAGGAACTCGCCGTCGGCGATCTCCAGGTTGAGGCGGCTGACCGCCGGCGGCTTCTGCGGATCGTAGATCCTGGAGGCCTGGCGGAATTCAACAGTGGCCATGATGTCCTTTCAGGTGGTGCGAAATGTGCAGGGTGCGGGCTTAGAGCTTCGGTGTGATGTCGCGGTCGATGACGCCCTGGGTCTCCTTCTGCAGGTCGGCGAAGGTCTGCTCCACGTCCTGGCCGCCGACGGTGATGCGGTCGAGCGCGCCGCCGATGCGCTGGCCGCCGCCCGAGACGAACACGCGGGCGTAATCCTGCGGCTTGGTGTTCTCGTTCAGCTGCTTGATCGCGGTCTCCGCGTTCGGGTTCTCCTCCAGGAACTTCTTCTCCTCCGGATCCTCCAGGGCGTCCTTACGCACCGGCATGTAGCCAGTCTTCTGGGAGAACTTGATGGTGTTCTTGGTGTTGGTCATGAAGTCGATGAACTTCACCGCGTTGGCCTTGCGCTCATCAGAGATGCCGTTCGGCACGGCCAGGCCAGCACCGCCGGTCGCGGCGGACGGGCCAGGGCCCGGCAGGTAGGTGGTGATGAACGGGACGGTCGCGGTCTCCTTCAGGCCGCCGAGGGAGCCGGTGGACTCCAGCAGGCCGGAAGCCTTGCCCGAGCCGAACGCGACGGTCGGGTCGGTCGCGATCTCGATGTGGCCCTCCTTCACCTGATCCTGCAGGAACTTGCCCGCCTCGATGGACTCAGGGGAGGTGAAGTTCGGCTCCCACTCGTTGGAGTAGGACCCGCCGAATGCCCAGATCATGCCCTGGAAGTACCAGTCCAGGTAGTTGGAGCCGTCCGGCACGGTCACGGCCGGCTTGTTCAGCTTCTCCTTGATAGCGGTCGCCCACTCGTCGAACTCCTGCCAGGACTCCGGGCCGCGATCGGTCGGCAGGCCCGCAGCCTTGAGGTCGTCGGTGTTCCAGTACATCAGGTTGGTGGAGCGGGAGTACGGGACGCCGTAGTGCTTGTCGTTGTACTTGTAGTCCTCGCGCAGGGTGTCGACGTAGCTGTCGGCGTCGATGTCGTTCATCTCCCACAGCTCATCCAGCGGGGTGGTTGCCTCGTTGAGCGCGAAGTTGAACCAGGTGACGTCGGAGGCCACGAGGACGTCCGGCTGGTCGCCGCCGGCCAGCGACGCGTTGAAGCGCTGCGCCACCTCCTCGTAGTTGGAGCCCGCGGTCACCAGCTCGACGTGCAGGTCCGGGTTCTCCTCCTCAAACTCCTTGATCATTTCTTCTTCCAGGTCGCGGGAGGAACCCGGGTGGTTGGACCAGAAGGTGATGGTGTTGGCGTCGCCGGAGTCCTTGGAGCCGTTGGAGGCGGTGGTGGAGCCGCCCGCGCAGGCGGTCAGCGAGACGGTGGTGAGCAGTGCTGCGCCCAGGGCGGCGATGCGCTTGGTGTGACGGGACATGGTGTTTCTCCTTGATGTGTTGTTGGAAGTATTGCGGTTGGTGGGGGTGACGGTGGCGTCGAGAAGCGCCTAGCCCTTCACCGCACCAGCGGTGAGGCCCTTGATCATCGGCTTCTGCAGGATGAGGAAGATGATGATCATGGGCAAGGTGGTCAGCACGGTGCCGGCCATCACCGGGGCCCAGTTGGTCACGCCCTCGGCGTCCTGCAAGCGGGTCAGGCCGACGGGCAGCGTGGCCGCCGCCGGGGTGTCCGTGATCAGGAACGGCCACAGGTACTGGTTCCACTCGTTGACCACGGTGATCAGGACGAACGCGGAAAGCGTCGGCCACGACATGGGCAGCACCACACGGAAGAGGGTGGTAAAGAAGCCCGCGCCGTCCATGCGTGCGGCCTCCAGGATCTCCGGCGGCAACGACTGGAAGTGGTTGCGCATGAGAAACGCGCCGAAGGCGACGCCGGCCAGCGGGATGATCACACCGGCGTAGGTGTCGCGCCAGCCGAGCGAGGCCACCAGCGAGTAGTTGGAGATGATGGTGATCTGGTTGGGCACCATCAGCGAGGCGATGATGAGCAGGAACAGCAGGTTGCGGCCCGGGAAGCGCAGGAACGCGAAGGCGTAGGCCGACAACACGCCGAGGACCACCTCAATGATGGTGAGCACGAGCGTGATAATGACGGAGTTCTTCAGGTAGCTGGCAAAGCCGGAGGTCTGCCACACGTACGAATAGTTCTCCGCCTTGAACGGGTTGGGCCAAAACGAGATCGGGTCCGAGTAGACGTCCTGGAACGACTTAAAGCTGGTGATGAAGATGAAGTACAGCGGCACCATGATCACCAGCACCGTCAGCACGAGCGCGATGTAGCCCAGCACCTTCACCGCCGGGTGCGAGTGGTCCATCGGCGCGCCCTTGCGCTTGCGCTGCGTTTCCGTGATTACCGGCTCCGCGTCGGACTGGGAGCCCGGCACCGGGGGCAGGTCGCCCTGGGGAGCGGTGTTGGCAGCGGTGTGCGTGACCGCCGGGATGGTCTGCTTCGTAGACATCTACTTCTCCATCCTTTCCTGCATCTTCACCTGGATGACCGTGATGATGAGGACCACGAGGAACATGATCGTGGCCACCGCGGCGCCGTAGCCGGCGCGGTTGTTCACAAACGTCTCCTGGTAGACCTGGAACACCATCGTGGAGGTGCCGTAGCCGAACGGACCGCCGCCGGTCATGGCGTTGATGATGTCGAAGACCTGGAACGAGTTCAGCAGCACCGTGATGAGCAGGAAGAAGGTCGTGCCGCGCAACTGCGGCAGAACCACGCGGAAGAAGTGGCGCGCCGGCGAGGTGCCGTCAATCTCGGAGGCCTCGTCCAGGTCGCGGCGGCGCCCCTGCAGCGCGGCGAGATAGATGACAAAGACGTAGCCCACGTTCTTCCACACGTAGGTGACGGTGACCATGAACAGCGCCCAGTTCTGCTGTTGGTAGAAGTTGGGCACGTCCACCCCGATCTTGCCCAGGAAGAACTGGATGAGGCCGTAGGAGGGATCGAAGACGAACTGGAAGGCCACGCCGATCGCAGCGCCGGCGATGACGTAAGGAGCGAAGACCATGGAGCGCACCGCGGCGCGGCCGAACAGCTTCTGGTCCAGCAGCAGCGCCAGCGCCAGCCCGATCACCATGGAGCCGGCGACGGCGAAGAAGGTGAACACGACGGTGTTAAACACCACGCGCCCGGTGTCCGGGGCCTGGAACCAGTCGAGGTAGTTCTGCAGACCGACAAAGTGCATCGTCGGCGAGGAGATGTTCCAGTCGTAGAAGGAGATGCGGATGTTATCTACCAGCGGCCGGTAGGTAAACAGAATGAGGAGCAACAGGTTCGGGCCGATGAGCAGCGCAGCCAGGCCGATCTGCCGCCAATCAATCTTCCGTTTGCGCGGGTTGCGCGCGTACTCCTCGGAAACCTCCGGGACTTCGGAGACCGCGGGAATCCGCGCGCGCGTCTGCGATGTGGGTTGCATGCGCAAGAACTTAGAGACCCCAGGTGAACATCCGGTTGACAGAAAGTTCTCCCTGAGAAAACTACTTGCAAACTTCAAGAGATCTGCAAGAGATGTACAAAAGCTCTGCGCGACAACTGTCTTTCAGCTGGGTTTAGATGGTCACCTGGCGCGACTTGATGTTGTCCAGCTGCTTGCGCTCGGCGGCGGTGAGCTGCGCGTCGTTGCCCAGCTCCGCCTCCAGCTTCGCGTCCAGCGCCTTCAGCGCCTCCGCGTAGGACTCCGGAGCGACCTCCGGGTCCAGGTCCCACACCGGCACGACCACGCCGTGGGTGCGGAACGCGCCGGCGAACTTCGTGCCCTCGCCCAGCACCAGCTCACCCGTCGCGGCGATGCGCGCGAGCGCGTTGAGCACCTGCGACTCGTTGTCCTCCGTGCGGATCCAGCGGATGTGCGCCTTCCCGCCACCCGGGTTGACCCACCACACGGCGCCCGGCACGCCCGCGCTGACCTCGGCGGACGGCCACACAGCGCCGTTCGCCTGGTTCATCGCCTGCCGCAGCTGCGCGGGGACGTCCTCGCCCTCGGCGAACCACCAGTTGAAGTCGTTGTAGACGGTGATCTCGGGGGTGAAGGTAGCGTCGATAAGCGCCTTGAGCTCCGGCTGGCTCCCATCGGCGGCGGTGGACTGGAGCGTCTCGCCCGGCTTCGCCTCGAGCACCCAGCTCAGCGCGTACGCGAGGTCGCGGCCGGGGTTCTGCGAGTGCGCGCCGACCTGCAGGGCCACGAGGCGCTCGCCGCTCTCGCGCACCATCGCCGCGGCCGCGCCCG
The DNA here is from genome assembly GCF_003693265.1 of Corynebacterium gottingense. Classification (GTDB taxonomy): domain Bacteria; phylum Actinomycetota; class Actinomycetes; order Mycobacteriales; family Mycobacteriaceae; genus Corynebacterium; species Corynebacterium gottingense. The sequence goes on along the minus strand of NZ_RDRE01000017.1, from coordinate 13,575 downwards.
GCAGCACGGTGGCCACGGTGACGTCCTCGCCCTTGACCTGGAACTTCGCGCTTGCCGACGGCACGAACTCCTGCAGCGCGATCAACTCGGCCTCAGCGGCGAGCCCGCCGAACGGGCGGGGATCCTTCTGCAGCGCCTCGCGCTCCTTCGCGCGCGCGGCCATCTTGGCCTGGCGGCGGCTCATGCCCTCGGGCAGGTCCTCTTGCTTCTTACGCTTCTTCTTAGCCATGCGGTCAAATCTACCGGACGCGCGCTACTCGCCCGCGAACGTTTCCAGCGCGAGCTGCGGCAGGTCCGTGGCCATGAGGTCCACCCCGCGGGCGCGGCACCACTGCATCTCGCGCGGCAGGTTGACGGTCCACACGTAGGACGGCTGGTCGGCCGCGCCGAGCGCCTCCGGCTCAGCCTGCGCCTGGCGCACGGACGGACCTGGGCCCGTGGCCTGGCCGAAGTCGACCGGCAGCGGCTCGGTCGGGTCCATCAGGGCAAAGGAGCGCAGCTCGGGGAGCAGCTCGCGGAAGCGCTCGATCGCCTCCGGGTTGAAGGAGATGAGGTGCACCTGCTCGCCGGTGTCCATGCCGTGCGCGCGCACGACCCGCGCGACCCCCTCGTCCAGCTCGGCGCCGAACGGGGACGGGTGCTTCGTCTCAATGAGCAGGTGCTTGCCCGGGTACTGGGCGAGGAGGTCGAGCAGCTCGCTGAGCAGCATGATCTGCTGCGGGTCCTCCGGAGTGCCGAAGTTGAGCTGGCGGATCTCCTCCAGCGTCAGCTCCGCGACCTCGCCGGTGGCGCGCTCGCCGTCGACGGTCATGGCGGTGCGGTCCACGGAGAGGTCGTGGATCACCACGGCCTGGCCGTCCTTCGTCATGTTCACGTCGCACTCGATGCCGTAGATGTCCAGCTTGAGCGCCTCCTCGAAGGCGCGGCGCGTGTTCTCCGGGTAGCAGCCGTTGAATCCGCGGTGCGCGACGATGCCGGGAATGTTGGAATCCATGGAGTCTCCTTAACTCGCAGGTGCCGGAGCGGGCACGCTCGTGGCGTCCGCGCGCGCGAACGTCTCCAGCGCCAGGTTGGGCAGGTCGGTGGCCAGGACGTCCACGTTGTGGTCACGGCACCACATCATCTGCCGCGGCGTGTTCACGGTCCACGTGTACGTCTTCAGCCCGCGCAGCCCGACCAGCTGCTGCCGCGCCTGCAGGTGCTGGATGGACGGGCCGACGCCGTACGGGCGCGACAGCATGGTGCCGCGCGGGTTCCACCGCTTCTCGCGCACGCGGAACAGGTAGTAGGTCTCCAGCTGCGGCGCCATGTGCGTGAAGTAGCGCACCGCCTTGTGGGAGAAGGAGATGATGTGGATGCGCTCGCTGTGCAGCAGCCCCGCGTAGGTGAGCACGCGCAGCGTCTGCTCGTCCACCTCGGGCCCGTAGAGGGTGGGGTGCTTCGTCTCGATGTAGAGGTGCTTGTCCGGGTAGTCCTGCATGAGCTCCAGCAGCTCCTCCAGCAGCATGATCTGCTGCGGGTCCTCGTCGGTGCCGCAGTTCAGCTCGCGCAGCTGCGCGTAGTCCATGCAGTCGACGCGCCCGCGCCCGTTCGTGGTGCGCGAAACGTTCGCGTCGTGGAAGACGACGAGCTTGCCGTCGCGCGAGAGGCGCACGTCGCACTCGATGCCGTGGATGGGGAGCTTCAGCGCTTCCTCAAACGCTCGCCTGGTCAGCTCGGGGTACATGCCGGAAAATCCGCGGTGCGCAACAATGTTCGTCTGCCTCACAGTGCCCAAACCTACAACGGGTTGCGCCCCCGCGCGACCGGAGAAACTTTGTCATAATGCTGGGCATGGGCACACCCAAGCTTATCGACGCCACCGCGCCCCTTTCCCGCCTCACCGCCGGTATCGACTCGGCGCGTCGGGCCGTGCGGCGCGCCCGCGGCCGGTACAGCTTCGACCGCCACGGCGTGCTGGCCGCCCCGCTCGCCGCCGTGGAAATCCTCGCGGACCTCTCCCCCATCGTCCGCCTGCAGGGCCTGCGCCGCCTGCCCAACAACTTCCGCTCCGGGGTGATCGGCGCGGAGATCGCCTCGTGGGGCGCGGTCGCGCCCTCGCTGCTGCCCCGCCGCTGGTGGACCACCGCCGCGAACGTGGCGATCTGCCAGGCCGTCGGGCACATGATCGGCTCGGGCGTGGGCAGCGTCGCGCGGGCCTGCGGGACCAGCGGGCCGCGGGGGCGGCACGCCAACCCGGCGCGCATCGTGATGAGCTCGATGACGATGGCGGCCTACGGGGCGTCGTTAAGCGTGCATGCCCGGCAGGAGCGGCTGGTGGAGAACCCGCGCCCGGTGCGGGCGGCTGACACGGTGGCCGGCTTAGCGGTGGGCACGCTGGGGTACGGCGCGACGCTGCTGCTTGGCGAGGCCCTGCAGACCTCCGTCGACCGCATCAACGCCGTCTTCGGCCGCCGTCTCCCGCCCGTGACCTCGTGGCCGCTGGCAATTCTCGCGGTGAGCGCGGGCGCCTACCTGTTCACGGATCGCCTGGTGGTGCGCAACTTCCTCTCCAATGTGTACAAGGAGGCGGAAGAGCTTAACCGGCAGTTCCTCCCGGGCGCCGCGCAGCCGCGCGAGCCGGAGCGCACGGGCTCGCCCGCGTCCGGCGAGGCGTGGCGCAGGATGGGCCGCCAGGGCCGCGCGGTGGTCGCGGGCGGGCCGCGCAAGCGCGACATCGGTCTGGTCCTGGGCGAATCCCCCGACAAGGTCAAGGAGCCGATCCGCATCTTCATCGCGCTTCGCGACGGCAACCGCAGCCGCTCCTACGAAGAGATGGCCGCCGCCGCCCTGCGCGAGATGGACCGCACCGACGCCTGGTCGCGCCGCCACATCGCGGTCCTCTCCGCCGCCGGCACCGGCTGGATCAATGACTTCCACACCTCCGGCTTCGAGTTCGTCGCGCGCGGCGACTGCGCCATCGTGGCCATGCAGTACTCCTACGTCCCGTCGCTCTACTCCTACATGGCGGACCGCGAATCCGCCGTCCAGTCGTCCCGCATCCTCATCAATGCGATTCGCAACCGCATTTCGCTTCTCGACGCCCACCGCCAGCCCAAGCTCTACGTCGGCGGAGAGTCCCTCGGCGCCTACGGCGTCGCCGACGCCTTCCACGCACCCGAGGAGCTGCTCGCCCGCACCTCCGGCGGCGTGTTCACGGGGGCGCCGGCGTTCTGCGCCGCCCACGCGGCGCTGACGCGACGGCGCGAAGAGGGCAGCCCGCAGCGCCTCCCCGTCGTGGACGGCGGCCGCCACTTCCGCTTCATCTCCCACCCCGACCACCTGGACCACGACTACGCGGGCAACGAATACGACGCCCCATGGGAGTTCCCCCGCGCCGTCTTCGCCCAACACGCCTCGGACCCCATCGTGTGGTGGGACTGGAGCTTGCTGTGGCGGGCCCCCGACTGGCTCAAGGAACCCGGCTCGCGCGGGGTCCCCGCCCCCGCCGCCCAGCACTTAGACGTGCTGGACACGCTGCGCTGGTGGCCGTTTGTCACCTTCTGGCAGGTGGGTATCGACCAGATCAACTCCAAGGACTTCGCCGCCCCGCACGGGCACAACTACCACGCCGAGACCGTCGCGGCGTGGAACAAGGTGCTCGACGGCGGGCTCACCAACGCCGAGCTGGAGCGCATCAACCGGTGGATCGCGGCGGACGCGACGAAGCTGCGCGCTTAGATCCCGCAGGCGACGCCCGTGGAGTGGTGCGGGCAGTAGCCGTTGGGCACCTTGTGCAGGTACTGCTGGTGCTGTTCCTCCGCCAGGTAGTAGTCCACGTCCGCGCGGACCTCAGTGGTCATGTCCCCGTAGCCGGCCTCCTTGAGCTGGCGGCCGTACTCGTCGCACCACTGCCGGATCTGTTCCGCTTCCTCTTCCGTGTCCGGGTAGAAGGCGGAGCGGTACTGGGTGCCGTGGTCGTTGCCCTGGCGGTAGCCCTGCGTGGGGTCGTGCGCCTCGAGCGCGGTGCGCACCAGGTCCTTCAGGCTGATCGTTTCCGGGTCGTAGACCACCTCGACGGTCTCCGCGTGGTTGGTCCTGCCGCCGCACACCTCGGCGTAGGTGGGGTTGGGGGTCTGCCCGCCGGCGTAGCCCGCGGAGGTGGACTCCACCCCGTCGAGCTCCCAGAACATCTTCTCCACGCCCCAGAAGCAGCCAATGGCGATGCGCAAGCGGCGCTGCTCCGGCTTCCACGGCCCGGTAATCGGGGTGCCCAGCACGGCGTGCGGCTGGGGGTTTGGCAGCAGCGGCTCCGCGCGGCCGGGCAGCGTCTGGTCGGCCGGAACGAGCTCAGGTGTCAGTGCAAAAAGGAATCCCATGTGTCTAATAACTAACAATTGGGCCCCGGAAATTCCACGGATATTTTCATTGCACGAAATGAGTTTTTGTCTACTATGGGGCACGTCATCACAAGCTGACGAAAGGATTTAGCACAATGGCTGTTTACGAGCTTCCGGAACTCCCGTACGCATACGACGCGCTGGAGCCCCACATCTCCAAGGAGATTATGGAGCTGCACCACGACAAGCACCACGCAACTTACGTCGCTGGCGCGAACGCTGCGCTCGAGGCCCTCGAGGCTGAGCGCAACGGCGAGGCAAACCCGGACAAGCTGCGCGCGCTGTCCAAGAACCTCGCGTTCAACCTGGGTGGCCACACCAACCACTCCATCTTCTGGAAGAACATGGCATCGAACGCTGGCGGCAACCCGACCGGCGCAATCGCCGAGGCCATCGACCGCGACTTCGGTTCTTTCGAGGCATTCCAGAAGCAGTTCGCTGGCGTCGCCACCGGCCTGCAGGGCTCCGGCTGGGCCGTCCTGGGCTACGACCACATCGCTGGCCGCCTGATCATCCAGCAGCTGACCGACCAGCAGGGCAACATCTCCGTTGACTTCACCCCGGTCCTCATGCTGGACATGTGGGAGCACGCGTTCTACCTGCAGTACAAGAACGTCAAGGCTGATTACGTCAAGGCTTGGTGGAACGTCGTCAACTGGGACGACGTCAACGAGCGCCTCGCCGCTGCGTCCAAGTAAGACGCCGCACCCCGCGCCGACCACGCACCCGCGTGGCCGGCGCGGTTTTTTATGGGCACGCCACAGGAAATCCGGCGAAACCGTTGCGGGAGCGCGCAAAAAGGTGGACCATAAGTCCTTATGAGGAAGGGCACGATTGAGTATCGCAGGGCGTCGATAGGCATGCTCCTCGTCGGCCTGGCGATCTTCTCCTCGCTCTACGCCACGCAGGCGCTGCTGCCCACGCTCACGCGCGAGATGGGGATCGACCCGTCCACCGCCGCGCTCACCGTGTCCGCCGCGACGGGCGCGCTCGCGGTGTGCGTGGTGCCGGCGTCGATCCTGTCGGAGAAGTTCGGGCGCGGCCGCGTACTGGTCATCTCCGCGCTCGCCGCCACCGCGCTCGGGCTGACGTTGCCGCTGGCGCAGAGCATCGAGCAGCTCGTGGTGCTGCGCTCGCTGCAGGGAGCGCTGCTCGCGGGCACGCCCGCGGTGGCGATGGCGTGGCTGTCGGAGGAGCTGGACGAGCGCGACCTCGCCGGCGCGATGGGGCTCTACATCGCGGGCACCTCGGTCGGCGGGCTGACCGGCCGCCTCATCCCGGCGTTCATGCTCGAGGTCACCGGCTGGCGCTGGGCGCTGGCCACGAGCGCCGCGGTGAGCCTCGCCCTGGCCGTCGCCACCGCCATTCTGCTGCCGGAGCAGCGCAACTTCCGCCCGAAGGCGTCGATCCGCCCGGGCGCCGAGGTCCGCGCCGTGGCCGGCCACCTGCGCAACCCGCGCCTGGTCGGGCTGGTCGCCACCGCGTTCATCGCCATGGGCGTGTTCGTGTCCATGTACAACTTTTTCGGGTTCCGCGCCATCAATGATTTCGGGCTCGCGCCGTCGCTGGCAGGCCTGACCTACGTGATGTACCTGTCCGGCACGTGGTCGAGCGCGCGGGCGGGCAGCTTCGTTTCCCACTTCGGTCGCGGCCGGGTCGTGCTCGCCGCCGCGGTGCTCATGCTCACCGGCGCGCTCATCGGGTCGAGCGGCAACCTCATCGTCACACTGGTGGGGCTGCTCCTCTTCACCGCCAGCTTCTTCGCCCTGCACTCCACGGCGTCGGGCTGGGTAGGGCTGATTGCGGAGAAGGACCGCGCGGAGGCGTCGAGCCTCTACGTGTTCTGCTACTACATGGGATCGTCGCTGCTGGGGGCGGCGACGGGCCAGGCATTTGAGGCGCTGCCGTGGGCGGGGTTCGTGGCCGTGCTCGCGGCGCTGCTGGGCGCGCTCATCGCCATCGCGGTCGCGCTCGCCGTGGCGGAGAAGCGCTCAGAGTAGCGGCAGGCCCGGCGCGCCCGCGTCGAGGAACTCGCGCACGGCGCGCGTGGCCCGGCAGTCGTCCTCGTTGTAGCGCAGCAGCGTCTCCCGCGCCGCCGCGCCGTCGACGCCGCCCTCCCGCGCTGCGCGGCGCAGCGCCACGGAGACCTCGCCGTCGACGTCGTCGTCTTCCCAGGTGAACCCCACCACCGGCCCGAGGACCTTGAGGCCCAGCCCGTCGGTGCCCACCAGGTGCGTGCGGACGTGCGCGAACACGTCCACCCACTCGTCGGACGCGATGAAGGCCTGCACCTCGGCCAGCTCCACGGAGTCGAAGCGCTTGGCAGACGACTTCATCCAGTGGTTCTCGCCACCCGCCGCGTAGCAGTAGGCCGCAAACGTCTTGCCCGCCGCGTGCGCCGCGTCGCGCACGCCCATCAGCCAGCGCCAGAACTGCGTGAAGTTGCGTTCCTCGGCCTCACCACCCACGTCGTCCCAGGTCACAAACGCGCGGTACACCGCGCCGTCGTACGCGCCCCACAGGTAGGCGCCCTGGTCCAGGTACGCCTCCATGTCCACGTCGATCTCCACGTCGGCGCGCGGCACGCGGATCGGCCCCTGGCGCCGCAGCACCGGGATGCCCTCGCGCCAGGAGCGGGCGATTACCGACGCCTCGCCGCAGGAGGCGTCGATAAGCCCCTGCACCGTGACGATCCCCCTGTCGCGCCACGCGTCGCCCCGGCCGCCGGAGAAGACGAGCGAGATGTCGTCGAGTTCGCGCAGGCGCGGCTCGCAGAGCTGCCAGAACCGGCAGCCCGCGCACTGCTTGAGGCGCAGCGGCTCGTCCGGGATCGGTGCGCCGAGCGCGCGCAGCATCGGCGGCACGAACCGGGTGACCTCGCCGAGGTAGGCGCGCTCGCGGTCCTGGCCGATGCTCGCGCCGAGGCCGGTGGCGGAGTCGCCGAGCAGGAGTTCCGCCATGGCGAGGCGGTAGCCGTCGATGGTGTGGTGGCGCGGCTTGGTGCGCACCGCGAGCGGTTTGCCCAGCCCGAGCCGGCCGGTGGGCACCATCCGCGTGCTGGACTCCGGGTCCTTGCGCGCGACGCGGTGGTTGGACACGATGACGGGGAGGTAGCCGTCGTCGGTGCGCACGAGCACGTCGATCTCGTCCACCACGCGGATCCCCTCGAGTGTGCCGCAGAGGACCGCGCGCGTGATCAGGTGGGCGCCGCGGCGCATCGCCGCCCGCGTCTCCGCGTCGCGGCTGAGCAGCTCGGTAGGGGTCGTGGCCGGCGGGAGGTCGACGCGGACGAAGGCTTTCCGGCGGCCGTCGCCAACCGCCCGCTTCGTGGGCAGCGCGGCGAAGACGAGTTCGCGGGCGGCCTCGAGCTGCGCCTGGCGGGACTCGCCGCTCGGGGTTGGACCGATCTCCGGGTGCGCCCAACGCTGGCGCAACCGGAACCTGCATCCCACGAGGTCCGCGGGACGGACCTGAAACGGCTCATTCACAATATGGACCACATTACCTGGACGGCGGGTAAGATCGGGACAGCGAAAAACGACACGACCAAGGAGCACCACCCCAATGGGAGTTTTTGAAGCGATCCGCAAGGCCCGCGCGAGGACGAAGGCGGAGATCAAGGCCGCCGAGGCGCGCGCCCGCAAGATGGCCAAGGAACAGGCGAAGGCCGATCAGAAGACGGCGAAGCTGCTGGACAAGGCAGAAAAGCGCCTGATCAAGGAAGAGAAGAAGGGCCTGAAGCGCAAGCGCAAGCACGAGAAGCAGCTGGCCGAGGCGCACCTGAAGCGCATCGAGCAGACCGGCTTTACGCAGAAGAAGGCGAAGCAGTGGGTCGGCGCGTCGCGCATCCTCGTGCCCATCCTGCTGCCCCTGGCGTACAAGGCGTACACCTCCTACCAGCAGAACCGCATGAACTCCCGCGCCGCCGGTCTGGGCGTCAACCCGCAGGACCTCGCGCGCCACTCCGGCCGCGGCGCCGAGCTCAAGGCGCGTATCGACGCCCTGCGTACCTCCGTCGAGTCCGCCGACAACCTGCCGTCTGGCTTCTCCGGCGACGCGAAGGTGCGCCTCAATGAGCTGGCGCGCAACGTGCGCGACGCGGAGCACCTCAACCCGGAGCAGCGCCGCCTGGCGTACGGCACCGTGGAGGAGGAGCTGGACACACTCGGCGCGGAGATCGCCAAGAAGTCCCGCTAAGCCTCGGGGCTCTCGGAGCTCTTGGGGGTTACAGCACCCCCTGCTCGCGTGCCGACGCCACCGCCGACGTCCGCGAGCGCACCCCCAGCTTGTCGTAGATGTGCACCAGGTGCGACTTCACCGTTGCCTCCGACAGCATGAGCTGCTGGCCGATCTCCCGGTTCGAGGAGCCTTCGGCCACCAGCTGCAGCACCTCCAGCTCGCGCGGCGTAAGCGAGGAACGCGGCGCCCTGTCGCGCGTCTCCAGCTTGTCGCGCACGACCGGCGACAGTGAGGCGTCGCCGCGCGCGGTGGAGCGCACCGCGGCGAGCAGCTCCTCCGGTGGCGCGTCCTTGAGCAAGTATCCCACCGCGCCGGCCTCGATCGCGCCCAGGATGTCCGCGTCCGTGTCGTAGTTGGTCACCACCAGCACCTTCGGCGGCGTCGCCATGCTGGAGCGGATCTCTGCCGTCGCCTGCGCGCCCGTGGTCACCCGCGCGCCCTCGGACCCGGCGCCGAAGCGCAGATCCATCAGGATCACGTCGATGCCGCCCGCCTGCGCGGTCGCGATTGCGGCCTCGGCGGTCGCCACCTCACCCACGACGCGGATGTCCTCCGCCGCCTCGAGCACGGAGCGCAGCCCGAGCCGCACAATTTCGTGGTCATCGGCCAGCAGCACCCGGATCATCGTTCACCTCGTTCTTATCTTCGTCGATGCGGTTGGCCGCATCATTCTTTTGATTGACATTACTCGGTACCGCGACCGAAAGCGCCGTAGGTCCACCCGGCGCGGACTCCACCACCAGCTCCCCGCCCAGCTCCGCGGCGCGCGAGCGCATCGCGTCCAGCCCCAGGTGCCCCAGCCCCGCGGGCTGCTCCGCCTGCGCCTCCGTGTCGAACCCGTGCCCGTTATCCACCACGTCCAGGCGCACCTCCCCGGCCCCGTACGTCAGCGTCACCCGCATCCGCGTCCCGCCCGAGTGCTTCACCGCGTTCGCCATCGCCCCCTGCGCGATCCGCAGCAGCCCGGCCTCGGTGCGCATCGGCAGCTGTTGCGCCTCCCCGTCCGTGTCGATCTCAATGCGCATGTCGCTCGCCGTCTCCAGGTCGCCCGCGATGCGGGTGAGGGCATCGCTTAACGACGTCTCACTCAACGGGGCCGGCGCCAACGCCGCGATCATCGCCCGCGTCTCCGCCAAGTTGTTAGACGCCGCCCGGCGCGCCGTCTCCATCCGCTTCAGCGGCGCCTCCAGCTGCTCGGCCGGGACGTCCAGGCCCGCGAGGTCCCGCTCGGCGGCGTGGAGCAGCATCTGAATCGAGGACAGGTTCTGCGCCACCGTGTCGTGGATCTCGTGCGCGAGGCGCTCGCGCTCCTGCGCCACGCCGGCGGCGCGCTCGGTGGCGACCAGTTTGTCGCGGGTGGAAAGCAGCTCGTCGATAAGCGCCTCCCGCTCCTTGCTCACCCGTCCGATGGTGGTGAACGCGTAGTTGATGGCCACCACGACCGCGGCGGAAAGGACCGGGCCGAGGACGCCGCCGAGGGTGAGCCCGCCCGGGATCTGGATGAGGACGGAGATGATGAGGCCGGCGGCGACAAGGAGGAGGCCGCGCCAGTTGTTGAAGACGCGGAGGAAGACGAAGAAGAGGATGAAGACCCAGTAAACCGCGACCGGCGAGATGGTCATATCCGCGACCCACACCGCGGTGAGCGCGAGGCACCACAGGCCGCGCATCCAGCGGCCCCACCGGTGCATCTCCACCATGCCGTAGAACAGGACGAAGGAGAAGGAGGAGACCAGGAGGATCTGTAGCAGCGCCAGGTTCAGCGGCATCCGGGCCAGCGCGCCGAGGGAGACGAGCACGAGGCACACGGCGAGCACCGTGATGCCGGTGTCGAGCGCCTTATTGTCCGGCACGTCTGCGGTCGGTTGCGCCGCGCTGGCTAGTCTAGAGCTCATGCGTTTGACACTACCCACTGTGTGGATGACCCCCGTGCTCGTGGCAACCGGTCTCGCGCTCGCCGCGTGCGGCAGCGGTAGCGAGGGCGGAGCAGGCACCGCGGGTGAGGAGCCGACGGAAGCGGCCGCGCCAGACTCCGGGCTGCCCGTCGAGGCGCTGCCGGCGACGGACCGCAACGGCTGGGTCGACTGCCCCTACCTGGATACGGAGTGGGTGGCGCAGACCAACGGGCAGCGCGTCACGGGCGTGGGCATCGACGAACGCTTCGACACGCCCGCCTGCCAGTTCTGGTCCTACCCGGAGGAGCCGCAGCTGACGGTGGTGGTGCGCCACATGGACAGCCCGGAGGCGGCGATGCAGGTGGTGGACTGGGCCACGCCGATCGCGTACACCTCGCCCGCGGACCAGCCGGTCGGGTGGAACGGCGGGCGACACGGCGGCGGCGAGGTCCCCGACCGGATCGGTGCCGCATACTCGGTGGCCAAGGGCTCTCACGCCGTCACCGTGTTTACCAACCAGGACGAGTCGGTGAAGGCACAACACGTGGCGGAGCAAGTCATCGCTACCCTGGGCCTGTGACCGAACACGTAACGCCCCCAGACCAGCCACTCGCAGAGATCATCGTCGCCGCAATCGTCTTCCGCGACGCGGAAGGGCGGGTGCTGTGCGTGCGCAAGCACTCCAGCCCTCGCTACCAGCTGCCGGGCGGCAAACTCGAGCCCGGCGAAAGCACCCTGGACGCCGCGCTGCGCGAGACCCGCGAGGAGATCGGCGTGGAGGTCGAACGCTCGCACCTGAGCTACCTGGGCCGCTTCAGCGCGGAGGCGTCGAACGAACCGGGGCACACCGTCACCTCGACCGTGTACGTGCACCCCGCTCCGCCCGCCGCGCCGGCGCCCGCGGCGGAGATCGCCGAGGCCGCCTGGATCGACCCGGAGGAGCCTGGCGACCGGCAGATCGCGCCCCTGCTCACCTCGCGGATCTTCCCGGCGCTGCGCCCGCGCCGGCTGCGCGCCGTCACCGTCTTCGCCGGGGCCAACCCCGGCAAGCGCCCGGAATACCTCGAGCAGGGCCGCCTGCTCGGCGAGGCACTCGCCCGGCGCGGCGCTACCCTGGTCTACGGCGGGAGCAAGGTGGGCGTGATGGGAGCGGTGGCCGCGGGGGCGTCGGCAAGCGGCGGCTCCTCGCTCGGCGTGCTCACCACGCAGCTGGCCAACTACGAGCTCAAGTTCGACGGGCTGGACCGGCTCGAGCTGGTCGGGTCGATGGCGGAGCGCAAGGCGATGATGAGTCAGCAGGGCGACGCGATCGTGGCGCTGCCCGGCGGGACGGGCACGCTGGACGAGCTGTTCCAGGAATGGACGAGCCAGCAGCTCGGGCTGCACTCCAAGCCAATCGGGCTGCTTGGCAGCGAGTTCTGGCAGCCGCTGCTGGACATGGTGGATCACATGGTGCACAACGGGTTCGTGCGGCAGACGGACCGCGACCACCTCGTCGTCGCGGACGACCCGGACGAGCTGCTGGACAGGCTGGAGCGGTGGGTGCCGCCGGTGCCGCGTTGGACGGACTAGACGGCGCTCAACGGCGCTAAACGGCGACGTCGTTGTACGGCATCATCGCCGAGATCCACGGGAACACGACCTCCATCAGCAGGAAGAACACCGCGACCAGGACGACGACGGTGATGAGGGCCTTGACCCACGTGTTGCCCGGCAGCTTGCGCCACAGGAATGCGTACATGCGCTACTTCACCTCCGACATCGCGCTCGGGAGGGTGTTGCCCTCCGGGTTCTTCGGCAGGACCTCGGTGCGCATCGCGTGGACCACCATGCGCTCCGCGTTGGAGAACTGCGGGTGGCAGGTGGTCAGCGTCATGATGCCCTCCATGCCGTCCACCACCTCCATGGACTTCGTCTCCGGCATCGGGTTGACCACGTCGATGTCGCCGGGCACCGTGATGTGGCGCCCCTGCACCTTGCCGTAGTCGCCGGTGGCCACCCGCTCGTTCATCTCGCCCGGCAGGCAGTCCGCGGTTTCGACGCGGCGCTCGTCCGGTTGCTGCGACATGGGGAGCACGCGGTAGGTCACCCACTGGGTCTGGGTTTCCACCACGATGGCGTCGCAAGCCTTGAGCCCGCCCAGGTCGTTGAAGGGCGCGCCCTTGCCCACGCGGTGGCCGGCGACGGCGAAGTTGCCGTTCTCACCGGGCATCTGGGTGTCCGGGTAGCGGCCCGGCCCGACGAGCAGCTCCTTTTCCTGCACACCCTCGATGATGGCGAACTCGTAGTCGGGGCCGAAGGCGGGGATGTACATGCGCGCGAAGGCGTCGCCAAGCGCCGGCGCTTTCGCTTCGCGCGGGTTGACCCAGCCTTCGCCCCACTGCAGCTCGAGCTTCTGCTGCGCCTCATGCTGCTTCTCGCCGGAGGCGATGTTGGTCCAGAACGACTCGTAGAACGCGAACAGGAGGAGGAGGGCGCCTGCGGTGAGCAGGAGTTCCCCGATGACCTGTGAGGCACTGATGCGGTGTGGGGCTGCGGGCATGGCATAACATTAACCCACGACCGCTCGCGCGCGGCACTGCGAACGACGCTACGAAAGGGGCGCTTGCTCAGCATGCTGGAAATGTTGGTCTACCCGGTCTCTGCGGTGATTAAGCTGTGGCACTGGCTGCTTGCAGACGTCCTGGGCATGGGCCCCTCCGCCGCGTGGGTCGCCTCCGTGATCCTCCTCGTGGTCACGGTCCGCGCGCTCATCATGCCGTTTGCGCTGCAGCAATACCGCATCAGCCGCGTCGGCTTCCTGGTCCGGCCGCACCTCGCGCGCATCAAGGCGCAGTACGCGGACGCCACCTCGCCGGAGGCCATCGCCGCGGAGAAGCAGGCCATGAAGAAAGTCCAGGACGAACACAATTACAACCCGCTCGCCGGCTGCATCCCGGCGCTCATCCAGTTCCCGGTGTTCATCGGCCTCTACCGCCTGCTGCGCTGGATGGCCGTGCCCACGGACGGCGACAACCACACCATCGGCATCCTCACCCCGCAGGACCTCGAGACGTTCCGGG
>NZ_RDRE01000158.1 GCF_003693265.1 Corynebacterium gottingense | reverse complement strand
ACGCTGCCGGTGGCGCTGCTCGCGTTCGCGCACGCGTACCTGCAGGCCTCGGGCGGCCAGGTCCCCAGCAACCACGCAGCCAACCCCCAGTAGCAGGGCAATGCGGGGCGCTAGTGTTGCCCAGGTGAAAATCTCGCCCGCCCTGTACACGCTGAGCCTCACGGTCGCGGCCGCCTTCGTGCTCGCCTTCACGGTGGGCAAGGCCTACATCTCCGTCCCCGGCCTGTGGGACGCCGCCGCGCACCAGATCCAGCAGATCCGCCTCGACCCCTTCGTCTCCTTTCAGCACTACCGCGTGTGGTGGGGCCCCTGGTTCAACCTCTTTGGCAACCTCGCCCTCTTTGTCCCCGTGGGCTATATCGCCTATCGACGCTCCGTCGCCGCCACCACCTGCTTCTGCTTCCTCGCCAGCCTCACCGTCGAGTCCCTGCAATTCCTCCTCGCGGCGGGCTACAGCGACATGGACGACCTCATCTTCAACACCACCGGCGGCCTCATCGGCGCTGCCGCCGCCTCCCTGCACAAGTCGCCCACCGCGATGTGGCTGTTCAACGCCTGCGCCGTGGTCATCCTCGTGCCGTACCTTTCGCTCGGCGCGAACCAGCTGGCCGCGTTCATCGCCTAGGGTAGGGGGCATGAGTCAGGACACGCAGCGCGGTTGGTTTACGCGCCGGGTCTTCCCGGACGGCACCGAGCCGGACCCCCGCTTCACGCTTGCTAACGAGCGCACCTTCCTCGCCTGGACCCGCACCGCCCTCGCGTTTCTGGCCGGGGGCATCGCGCTCGAGGCCTTCGACCTGCCGGGGATCGACCCCGCCACGCGCTCCATCATCGCCGCCGTGATCGTGGTCATCGCGATGGCGATCTCGCTGGGCGCGGCGGTGCGCTGGGCGCGCCTCGAGCGCGCCCTGCGGCACGGCCGCCCCCTCCCGGCCCCGGCGATCGTGCCCGTCCTCGGCGTGGGCATCTTCCTCGCCGCCGTCGTCGTCCTGGTCAGCCTGACCTGATGGGGCAGCAGACGCGGCCGATCCCGCTCGC
>NZ_RDRE01000157.1 GCF_003693265.1 Corynebacterium gottingense | reverse complement strand
TCACCGGGATCTCCACCCCAACCTGGGTAAACGCGCTTCTGGATTCCTCCAGCCACTGCGCGGTCCGCTCCAGCATCGCCTCGAAGTCAGCCACGTCGCGCTCCGCCTTCCACGCCGGCCCGTCCTCGGCGTCGCGCCGCGCCGCCACGGCCGCCGCGCGCGCCGCCGCCTCGTCCACGCCGCGCCCCAGCGCCTCCAGGTACGCGTGCGCCATCGACCCGTAAATCATCGCCAGGTTGTCATCCAGCCCAACCATCCGCTCAAGCACCTCGCGCATCGGGCACTGCAGCAGCCGCTCGATGCGCGACGGTGACAGCGTCGTCGCCTCCGCCAGGGCAGTGCTTACCGACGCCCCTCCGATCCCCCACCACTGTCCAGGATCAGCCCCGGGCACACCGGCTCGGGCCAGCCGCACCAGCTGGCGTACCGCCTGCTCCCGCACCGCCTCGCTGCTCTCGGGCGAGGCGAGCGCCCGGCGCAGCTCCGCGACGATCTCGTCCCGGGCGAGCAGGCGCACCCGCGCCTCCGGCTCCGCGTCGCCCCCGACCCCGCTGGTCTCTCGGGCGAGCTCCACGTCCTGGGCCTCGATGTCGAAGTCGCGACAGTACTCCTCGATGAACCGCGAGGGGACGATCAGCTCGTCACCGTCCTGGTCGTCCACCGCGGTGACGAGCACGCGATCCGTCGCGCGTGTGACAGCCACCCAGAACAGTCGGCGCTCCTCGGCCAGGCGCTCGGCCGTCCGCGAGATCGGCACGTTCGGCTCAACCCCGTTGTCCAGCAGGTCCATGAGGTCCTCCTGGCGGAAGAGCGAGCCGGTTTCTCCCAGGCTCGGCCACGAGTTCTCCTGCACGCCGGCCACGATGACGCGCGCGAACTCGCGGCCCGCCACGCCGTGCGCGGTGAGCAGCGCCACCGCGTCGGGCGCCGCGCTGCGGCGGTCGCGCACGCCCGTCGGCAGCTCCTGCGCGTCGATGTCCGCCACGAACGAGTCCACTCCTGCTGCTGCGCGGCGCTCGGTGAAGTCGCCGGCGGCGTCGAAAA
>NZ_RDRE01000156.1 GCF_003693265.1 Corynebacterium gottingense | reverse complement strand
TGCGGTAGCCCCACACCGTTTCCAGCAGCTCCTCGCGGGTGTGCACCTGGTTGGGCTTGCGCGCCATCTCCAGCAGCAAGTCGAACTCCAGCGGGGTCAGCGAGATCTCCTCGCTGCCGCGGCTGACGATGTGCTGCGGGACGTCAATGGTCAGGTCGCCCACGTGGAGGACGTCGCTGGCCTGGTCGTCGGTGCGGCGCAGACGGGCGCGAATGCGGGCCACCAGCTCCTTCGGCTTGAACGGCTTGGTGATGTAGTCGTCCGCTCCAGACTCCAGGCCGAGCACCACGTCGACCGTGTCGGTCTTCGCGGTCAGCATGACGATGGGCACCGGAGAGGTGCGGCGGATCTCGCGGCAGATGTCAATGCCGTTGACGCCCGGGAGCATGAGGTCCAGCAGGATCAGGTCCGGGTCAAAGCTGTGGAACGTGTCCACCGCCTCCGCGCCGTCCTGGACTGACGCGGTGCGGAAGCCCTCGGCCTCCAACACGATGGTGAGCATCTCATTGATGGCTGGGTCATCATCAACAACGAGGATCTTCGGCTGCATTACGGCTCCTTGGCGTAGAAGTCTTTCACTGCTTGCATAATAGTGCCCGCATCATTGGTGCGAATCCACGGACTCACCCAGCCGGCTTCCGCCAGGGACACGTAGGCGCTGTGGGTGTCGCGCTGCAGCTGCGCGTCCCGCTCATAACGGTCGCGCTCGCGCGAGGCGTCCTGCGCCGCGCGCTGGACTGCCCGCTCCTGCGCGACCTCCGGGGGCGTATCCACGAGCACCTGCAGGTCCGGCAGAGGAAGGCCGAGTCGGTCAAACTCGAGCTCGCGGACCCACTCCACCACCGTCTCGTCGCCGGTGCGCGCCCAGGAGTACGCCGCGTTTGACGCCACGTAGCGGTCCAGGATCACGAGCTCGTCGCTGCCTTTGTAGCGCGCGATGTCCGCCCTCGCCCCGAAGCGGTCCAGCGCAAACATGGTGGCCATGCCGTACGCGGAGTCGGTCAGGTCGCCCATCTTCCCGTGCAGCGCCTGCTGCGCCAGCTGCGCGTGGATCGAGTCCG
>NZ_RDRE01000155.1 GCF_003693265.1 Corynebacterium gottingense | reverse complement strand
GCTCGCGCTCCGGGTCGGCCGCGACCTGGAAGCGCTTGAGCGTGCCGGCGAGCGCCTCGTAGACGGTGAGCACGCCGATCTCCGCCTCGTCCATCCCGGCGAGGAGCTTGACCGCCTCGGTGGCCATGAGCCCGCCGACGACGGACGTAGTCACGCCGAGCACGCCCGCGGTGGCGCAGTCCGGGGTGTCCTCGGGCGCGGGGTGGGTGGGGTAGAGGTCGCGCAGGCCCACGCCACGCGAGCCCGGGCCGGAGTGCCAGACCGCGACCTCGCCGTGGAAGCGCAGCACCGAGCCCCACACCAGCGGGGTGCCGGTGAGTTCGGCGGCGTCGGCTGCGAGGAACTTCGTGGTGAACGTGTCGGAGCCGTCGATGACCAGGTCGTGCTCGCGGAAGTACTCGGCGGCGTTGGACGCGTCGAGGCGCTCGTTGCGCGCGTCGATGCACACGTCGTTGCGGTGCCGGCGCAGCTGTTCGGCCGCCACCTCGACCTTTGGCCGGCCGACGTCGGCGGCGCTGAACAGGATTTGGCGGTGGATGTTGGTGTCGTCCACGACGTCGTCGTCGATGACCGTGATCGTGCCGACGCCCGTCGCCACCAGCGACTGCATCACCGGACACCCGAGCCCGCCCGCGCCGATGACCAGCACGTGCGCGCGGTTGAGCGCCTCCTGGCCCGCCAGCCCGAAGCCCGGAAGCAGCGTCTGGCGCGCGGTGCGGCGCAGCTCAGCGTGGGGGAGGCTCATAGGACTTGGTCCTCCCAGCTCGCCAGGCCTTCAAAGCTTGACGACGCCAACGCCCCCTCCGCATGCGTCCGCCGCGGAATCCGGCCCGCGCCGCGGGCAAGGCGGCCCGCCTCCACCGCGTGGCGCATCGCGCTCGCCATTGCGACGGGGTCCTGGCAGCGGTTCACGGCACTGGCCAGCAGCACCCCGTCGCAGCCGAGTTCCATGGCAAGGGCGGCGTCGGAGGCGGTGCCCACGCCGGCGTCGAGAAGCACTGGCACCTCGGCGCGCGAGCAGATCAGCTCGATGTTATGCGGGTTGAGGATGCCGAGCCCGGTACCGATCGGGG
>NZ_RDRE01000154.1 GCF_003693265.1 Corynebacterium gottingense | reverse complement strand
TTTACAGCGGCGTCAGCGAGCGAGACCTTCTCCTGGCGGGCCGTGGCCTGCAGCGAGGCGCGAAGGACGGCCATCGTGGTGGCATCGGTGCTGAGCGTCATTGTTGCGATGCCCGCGCTGCCGTGGTCCTCCTGCGCAGAGAACTCGATGTTGCGCGCGCGGTGGTTGTGCTCTGCCTCGCGCTTTTTGCGCTTTTCCGGGTTGTGGCTGAGTCCGACGTCAAGCTTGGCAATCATCGTGCGGATGCGGCGGGCAACCGACGCGCGGGAGGGGAGCTCCTGGTTTGCGCGCTTCGGCGTGAAGATCCGGGTGAGCATGTCGTCAAAAGCCGCCCACGTTGCTTCGTCCGCGGTAGCGCCGATCTTGCACAGGGCAGTATCTATTCCGGTGAGCATGTGCACGGAAAGGAGGCAGGTCTGCTCTTGCAGTGCGAGCAGCTTGGGCAGGCTAGCGAGCCGGAAATACGCCAAAATCGCAGCTTCGACCTCATGTTTGGGGCGGCTGGTAACCTGAGCTAACTCTTCGACCTCGAGGTCGAAGTCTTCAACCGTAGCCGAGGCTGCGTAGCCGCGGTAGAGGGCGAACTCGGCCTCCCGCATCCGCTGCGAAAGCTGCGCGCGATGGTCCGTCGAGTTTTGGCATCTGAAGTAGTGAGCGGGTGGCACGATTCCCCCTTTCTGCGGTGAGCGGTCATTGTGGTCATTGCGGACAATTATACCGAACATATAAACGACGGCAACGTCTGTGACCATATTGTTACGCTGTGTTCTAGTAGGTGTGTGCGAGCCACGTCCCGCGCTGTACCGGTGGCGCCCCTACTGCTGTGGATAACTCTGCGGAATAAGCCCTGTTCAACGGCAAAGTTTAGGTTACTAGCCGGTGAACTTACGCCTGTCAAATCTGGTGGTGAACGGGGTTTTTCACAACCTGCACACACAACTCAAAAAGTCCCAAAACTCCTGTGACCAGCAGCGATGCGCCGTTTCCCCAGGTCGCTGATACTAGTTATCCACAAGTTATCCACACCCTGTCCTGGGCCGTGTGTACAAGACGTCGATTCATCCCCAAGTTATCCACACCTACCTGTG
>NZ_RDRE01000153.1 GCF_003693265.1 Corynebacterium gottingense | reverse complement strand
TTTACAGCGGCGTCAGCGAGCGAGACCTTCTCCTGGCGGGCCGTGGCCTGCAGCGAGGCGCGAAGGACGGCCATCGTGGTGGCATCGGTGCTGAGCGTCATTGTTGCGATGCCCGCGCTGCCGTGGTTCTCCTGCGCGGAGAACTCGACGTTACGCGCGCGGTGGTTGTGCTCTGCTTCGCGCTTCTTGCGCTTTTCCGGGTTGTGGCTGAGGCCGACGTCAAGCTTGGCAATCATCGTGCGGATGCGGCGGGCAACTGACGCGCGGGAGGGGAGCTCCTGGTTTGCACGCTTCGGTGTGAAGATCCGGGTGAGCATGTCGTCAAAAGCCGCCCACGTTGCTTCGTCCGCTGAAGCGCCGATCTTGCACAGGGCAGTATCTATGCCGGTGAGCATGTGCACGGAAAGGAGGCAGGTCTGCTCTTGCAGAGCGAGCAGCTTGGGCAGGCTGGCGAGCCGGAAATACGCCAAAACCGCAGCTTCGACCTCATGTTTGGGGCGGCTGGTAACCTGAGCTAACTCTTCGACCTCCAGGTCGAAGTCTTCAACCGCGGTCGAGGCTGCGTAGCCGCGGTAGAGGGCAAACTCGGCCTCCCGCATACGCTGCGAAAGCTGCGCGCGATGGTCCGTCGAGTTTTGGCATCTGAAGTAGTGAGCGGGTGGCACGATTCCCCCTTTCTGCGGTGAGCGGTCATTGTGGTCATTGCGGACAATTATACCGAACATACAAACGACGGCAACGTCTGTGACCATATTGTTACGCTTTGTTCTAGTATGTGTGTGTGAGTCACGTCCCGCGCTGTACCGATGGCACCCCTACTGCTGTGGATAACTCTGCGGAATAAGCCCTGCTCAACGGCAAAGTTTAGGTTACTAGCCGGTGAACTTACGCCTGTCAAACCTGGTGGTGAACGGGGTTTTTCACAACCTGCACACACAACTCAAAAAGTCCCAAAACTCCCGTGACCAGCAGCGATGCGCCGTTTCCCCAGGTCGCTGATACTAGTTATCCACAAGTTATCCACACCCTGTCCTGGGCCGTGTGTACAAGACGTCGATTCATCCCCAAGTTATCCACACCTACCTGTG
>NZ_RDRE01000152.1 GCF_003693265.1 Corynebacterium gottingense | reverse complement strand
TCCGACATCAACCGCTACCTCGTCTCGACGTTTGTCGCTCCCGTCCCGAGTGCATAGACAGGGATTGCCCGTGAGGTAAGGCATGCCTTAAAATGCATCCTTTAGGTTAGGCAGGCCTAACTGGACATTCTTCATTTACCTACGGAAGGTGCAACCTTGGCACTCTTTACCTCTCGCCCCTTCAAGGCAATCGCCGCCACTGTCACCGCGGCATTCATGCTTGCCAGCTGCTCGAGCGAAGCAAGCAGCCCAACAGCCGCTCCCGAAGCTTCCGATGCCAACGGGCCAGACGAGCGCATCGTGGCACTGGGTCTTGGCGACGTCGATACGCTCCTTGCCCTGGGCGAGCAACCAGTCGGTTACGCCACCTGGGAGCAAGAGGGCTCGGGCGATCCCTCCGGACTTGGACCGTGGGCCAAGGACAAGCTCACGGTCAACCCGAACCCAATCCGTGATACCACCACCGAATTCAGCACCGACACTGCGGAAAAGGTGGCGTCGCTCAACCCGACACAAATCATTGCAGTAAACAGCGGTCTCGAGGACGACAAGAAGGCACTGCTCGAGCAGATCGCGCCAACCACCTTCCACTCGGACGAGTACCAGGATTGGCAGGTCCCTTGGGATGCACAGGTCAAGGAGATCTCCAAGGCCGTAGACAAGGAAGACGAAGGCCAAAAGCTTATCGACGCCGCCGAGCAGGCATTCGAAGACTTCCGCGAAGCACACCCAGAGCTGCAGGGGAAAACAGCGGTCATCGGCATGCCTTACGACGGGAAGTTCGGCGTGTACACCGCTGGCGACGGCCGCGGCTCCTTCATCGAAAAACTGGGCTTCAAGATCCCGGAGAAGTTCAACGGTGATGGCTCCAGCTTCTTCCTCGACTGGTCGCCCGAGAACTACGCAGATTTCAACGACGTGGACTACCTCTTCGCGTTGGACCACTACGGCGCGATCGATGCGCTGAAGAACGACGAGAACTTCATAGACCTTGACGTCAACAAGCGTGGCGGGCTCTACTGGCTCGACACCGACACGGCCAACGCAATGAGCATGCCCAACCCCCTCACTATCCCGTACGCAATCGAGCAAATCGACGAGC
>NZ_RDRE01000016.1 GCF_003693265.1 Corynebacterium gottingense | reverse complement strand
CTTACGTGTACGTGGAAGGATTGTGATGTGCCGGCGTCACAGTGCGATGCGCATCATATGGTGGAGCATCAGCATGGGGGTGAGACTGAGGTGGGGAATTTGGGGTGGTTGTGTCGGTATCACAATTCTCAGGCGGGTCGGCCGTCGCGTGGGCGGACGCAGCGTCGGGATGGGCGGATTGTGTGGGTCTCGCCGTCGGGTCGGGTCACACCGACTGGGGCGGATCACGCCGCGCGGGCGCTGTTTCGTACCCCGGACCCGCCGGATGACGGGTAGCGTGCCGTCGCTTTCGAGTCAGCGCCAGTGCCCCTGGCGCTCAGAGGCATGCGCTGGGGCGGCGGCGTCGTTAAGCGAGGCGGCCCAGGTTGCGCTTGCCCACGAGCAAGATTGCGAGGGAGAGGACAAGCGACGCCGCGCCGAACCAGTACGGGACGCCCGCGCCGAGCGCGGCGGCAAGCGGGCCGGAGACCGCGGGGGCGATGGCGCCGCCGAGGAAGCGCAGTCCGGAATACGTGGAGGAGGCGACGTTGCGGGGGAGGTGGGTGGCTTCCATGACGGCCTCGGTGAGCACGGTGTTGAAGACGCCGATGAAGATGCCAGCGATGATGACCAGGGTGACGACCGCCGTGAGGTGCAGCGCGGCGAAACCGAGGCAGGCGAGTAGGACGCCGAAGCCGCCGAGGATCAGGTTCAGCACGGGGAAGAGGCCGAGCCATTGCACGAGGCGGGGTGCGAGGAACACCGAGGAGATGGCGAGTGTGAGGCCCCAGCCGAAGAAGACGAATCCCAGCTCGATGGCGCCGAAGTCCTTGCCTGCGAGCGAGGCGGCCTCCTCGATTGGGTACGGGGAGTATGCCAGAAGCGTGAAGAAGCCGAAGTTGTAGAAGAACGCGACCAGTCCGAGCGTGAGCAGTGCCGGTTCCTTCAACGCGACGAAGCCTGCGCTGAATTCGACGGGGGCGGGATTGTTGGACTTGCGCTTGAGGAGCGTCGCGATTGCGAGAAAGCCGATGGCCATGAGGACGGCGGTGCCGTAGAAGGGGGCTCGCCAAGAGATCTCGCCGAGGAGACCACCGGCCAGCGGGCCGACGGCGAGGCCGATGCCCATCGCCGCTTCGTAGAGGATGATGGCTTGACCGGCGCTGCCTGCGGCGGCGCCCACGATCGCCGCGAGCGCGGTGGAGATGAACAGGGCGTTGCCCAAGCCCCAGCCGGCGCGGAACCCGATGATGGCGTCGACGGAGCCGGCGGCGCCGGACAAAAACGCGAAGACGACGATGAGTGCGAGGCCAATCAAGAGTGTGACCTTGACTCCGATTCGCGAGGAGATGAAGGCGCTGAAAAACATTGCGAGCGCCGTGATGAGCAGGTAGCTGGTGAACAGCAGCATCGTCTGCGTGGGGGACGCGTCGAGTTCGCGGCTGATGGCAGGCAGAATCGGATCGACCAAGCCGATGCCCATAAACGAGACCGTGCAGGCGAACGCGAGGGCCCACACAGCGATTGGTTGCTTCAGCATTGAATGCGGTTCGGCGTCTTCCAAACCAGCGTTGGACATGAAAACCTCCTTGTTTTTGGGCATGACAAATGTGGTGGGGTCGACTGGATTGCCGGCCTCAGTAAGTAGGGATGCAGATGTGCTAGCGCTTCTCGGAGAGTTCCTCGGTGATCTGCTGGAGCAGTTCGGAGGCGCGGTGAAGCACGGCGATGTCGTCGTCGCTCAGCGTGTCCAGCACAGGCAGAATCTGGGCGGCGGAGTCGTTGCGGTACTTCAGGAGGATGTCGCGGCCCTTGTCGGTGATCATGAGGTCCGCGGCGCGCGCGTCTTCGGGCGAGGGGTGGCGGGTGATGAAGCCGCCGTCGACAAGCTTCTTGATTGCCTGACTCATGGACGGTTGTGTGATACCCTCACGACGTGCGAGTTCTCCGACGCGAAGTCCGGGCTCGCGATTGAGTGCGGACATCGCGCGCAGCGAGACGTACGAGAGTTGCACCGGGGTTGCTTGATATGCGGTCCGTGCGAAGCGGCTGCTGGCCCACACGAGGCTGTTGGCGAGCTGTGTTTGTTCGTCAATCTGCATAGCGTAAATATATACTATGCCTATGTAAGTTGCAATCCGGGGCCCACGCCAGGGTGATCTACCCCTGCGGAGGCCTACAACGCTTTACCCAAAGCGCACCCCCGACCAGACATCAAGGCTCATGACTACCGCCTGCGAACCGACAAAGTCGCCAAAAACGGCAAAACAACACTGCGATGGGGCGGCCAACTCAGACGCCTCTACATCGGACGCCGATGGGCCGGAGAACCCATCACCATCATGTGCGTAGACAACACCGCAGACATCAAAATCACGGCCACGGGGCAACACATAGCCCACTACACATTGACACCGGACAAGATCTACTACAACCAAAAAGACAACGAACTCAACCCCAACCCGGGCAACAAAAATTAAAGAAGCCCCGAGACATAACCGGAACGATGTCTCGAGACTTCACAGCGTGCCCCAGGTGAGACTCGAACTCACACTGGACGGGTTTTGAATCCGTTGCCTCTGCCAATTGGGCTACTGGGGCTCGCGGAAAAGTGTAGCGGATGCGCGCAAGGATCTGGAAATTGCGTGGCGTGGGCGGTCGCTAGACTGGTGCACCGTGACTGATCAAAAACGTCTCCTGCTCATCGACGGCCACTCCATGGCCTTCCGCGCCTTCTACGCCCTGCCTGCGGAGAACTTCTCCACCACGGGCGGGCAGCACACGAACGCGGTGTACGGCTTCCTCTCCATGTTCGCCAACATCCTCGCCGACGAGGCTCCGACGCACGTTGCAGTCGCCTTTGACGTCGGCCGCAAAACGTTCCGCACGGAGCGCTTCCCGGAGTACAAGGCGCAGCGCGAGTCGGCGCCGCCGGAGTTCAAGGGCCAGGTGCCGATTATCGAGGATGTGCTGCACACGCTCGGCATCGTCACGCTGTCCAAGGAGAACTTCGAGGCTGACGACATTGTCGCAACGCTGGTCACCCAGGCGCGCGGCGACTACGAAATCGTCATCGTCACCGGTGACCGCGACTATTTGCAGCTTGTCGACGCCCACACCACCGTCCTCTACCCAACCCGGGGCGTCTCCACGCTCACCCGCTTCACCCCGGAAGAGGTGGAGAAGAAGTACGGCCTCACGCCTGAGCAGTACCCGGACTACGCGGCGCTGCGTGGCGACCCGTCGGACAACCTGCCGAGCGTGCCGAAGGTGGGCGAGAAGACGGCGACGAAGTGGATCGTGAAGTATGGCTCGCTGGCGGAGCTCATCGCCCACGCCGACGAGATCAAGGGCGTGGCCGGGAACAACTTCCGCGAACGCATCGAGCAGGTGCAGCTCAACCGCGAGCTCACCCAGATGGTCACGGACGTCGAGCTGCCGGTCGGACCGGACGAGCTGGCGCTGAAAACGGCGGACGTGGGAGAGGTCTCCACGGCTTTCGACGACCTGGAGTTCGGCGCCAACCTGCGGGAGCGTGTGCTCAAGGCCGTGCCGACCGAGGGCGATGCGGCCGAGCAACAGGCGCCGGTGGAGCTCGCGGACGTCGAGATTGCGGACGAGCCGCTGGACTCCTGGCTCGAGGCCCGCCGCGGGGAGGGGCTCGCCGTGTACCTGGCTGGTTCCGCGGTGCCGGCGGGTGGTGATGTGACGGGGCTGGGGATCGTCGATAAGCAAAGGCACGGCATCCAGCGAGACACTGCCGAGCTTTCCCCGGCCGAGGACGCGGCGCTCAAAGCCTGGCTGGAGTCGGAGGACCCGAAGTACCTCCACGACGCGAAGGGCGCGTACCACATGCTGCGCGGGCGCGAGATCGAGCTGCGCGGGATCGCGCACGACACGGCGATCGCGGCCTACCTGCTGCGGCCCGGCCAGCGCACGTACGGCCTCGAGGATGTCTACCAGCGCCACCTGCAGCGCCAGCTCACCGTGGGCGGGGACCAGTTGAGTCTGCTCGAGGACACCTCGCTTATCGACGCCGCCGCGGCCGTCCTCGAGCTCGCCGAGGAACTCACCACGCAGCTGCGCGACATCGCGGAGTACGAGCTCTACGCGGACCTGGAACTCCCGCTGGTGCCAATCCTCGCCGAGATGGAGCACACCGGCATCGCCGTAGACCGCGACGTGCTCGAGGCGCAGCGTAAGGACTTCGCCGACAAGGTCACCCAGGTGGAGGAGAAGGCGCGCGAGCTTGTCGACGAGCCCGAGCTCAACCTGTCCAGCCCGAAGCAGCTCTCCGTGGTGCTCTTTGACAAGCTCGAGCTGCCGAAGACGAAGAAGACGAAGACGGGGTACTCGACGGCGGCGTCGGAAATCGAGGCGCTGGCGGAGAAGCACCCGCACGAGTTCCTTGACTACCTGCTGCTGCACCGCGAGTACCAAAAAATGAAGTCCACCATCGAGGGCCTCATCAAGGCGGTCGGCGACGACGGCCGGATCCACACGACGTTCAAGCAGACGGTGGCGTCGACAGGCAGGCTCAGCTCCGCGGACCCGAACCTGCAAAACATCCCGGTGCGGACAGACGCGGGCCGCAAAATCCGCTCCGCCTTCAGGGTCGGCGAGGGCTACGAATGCCTGCTGACGGCCGACTACTCGCAGATTGAGATGCGCGTGATGGCGCACCTGTCGCGCGACGAGGGCCTCATCGAGGCGTACAAGGCGGGGGAGGACCTCCACAACTTCGTGGGCTCGCGCGTCTTCGACGTGCCGATCGACCAGGTCACGCCCGAGTTGCGCCGTCGCGTGAAGGCGATGAGCTACGGCCTGGTGTACGGGCTGTCGGCCTACGGGCTGTCGAACCAGCTGGGCATCTCAGCGGGCGAAGCGAAGCAGATCATGGAGAGCTACTTCGAGCGCTTCGGCGGTGTGAAGCGCTACCTGGATGAGGTGGTCGAGCAGGCGCGGCGCGACGGCTACACCTCAACCCTGTTCGGCCGCCGCCGCTACCTGCCTGAGCTGAACAGTGATAACCGGGTCGCGCGCGAGAACGCGGAGCGCGCGGCGCTCAACGCGCCGATCCAAGGGACGGCTGCGGACATCATTAAGGTTGCGATGGTCCGCGTCGACAAGGCGCTCGCGGGCTACCAGTCGCGAGTGCTGCTCCAGGTGCACGACGAACTTGTCGTCGAGGTTGCTGCGGGTGAGCTCGACGAGGTGCGCGGGATCGTCGAGCGAGAAATGGATAGGGCGATCTCGCTGCTGGTGCCGCTCGAGGTTTCCGCCGGCACGGGCACGAACTGGAACGAGGCGGCGCACTAAACGCACGGAAAATCGCGGAAACACACGGAAAATCGCGGGGTGAGCCGTCTCCGTGCAGTTCACCCCGCGCCTTTCGCGCTCAGCTGCGGGCAGAGCCGCCGCTGAGGGACGAGGAGGCGGGCACCAGGGCCGTTAATCTCGTGCCCGCCTCTCGCGCAGCATTCCGGGGAATGCTGCATCCCCCTTCCCCCCGATCGCGTGGCGAACCCCCTCCACCACGCTGTGCTTCCCTTTTCACTTAAACCCCCTGTGAGCGGGGAAGGGTTTTCGATGTTTTTCCCGCCTCAGTGGTCTTCCCTTACCAGAGGGGCGAGCTTCGAAAACCAAGAGCGAGTTTAACATGTTGTGAGCGAATTGCCGGGTTCGCCTTACGTGAAACTCAGGTATGAAGAAGCATTTATATTTTATGACGAGTCTCACGATGTGGAAATATCTTGACCTGCAGGTTGGCTGTGTATAGGTCGATTTTCTCGGAAAAGCGGTAAATGGTCATCTCACTTCAAGGAGCGGTCCAATTGCCCCTATATGGGGGTGTTGGGTTCGGGGAGAAGCTGAGAGTGTGGGAAGTGAAGCTTAGACCGCCTGGGTAGCGAAGATGGCTGTGCCCGGGAAGAGCGCGCCGCGCTCCGGTGACCACTGCCCCCAGGTTTTTGTGAGGGTGGGCGGCCAGGTTGGCTCGGTGACGTCGACAAGCGGCAGTCCCGCTGTACGGAGGGCGCGGACCCAGTCGCCGAACGTGCGGTGGTATTCCGCGTAGGTCAATCGGCCCTCGGCGTCGCGCTCCTCGTAAGCGCGGTCGAAGTAGCTGATCTCGGCGGTGGTGGAGACGGGGTCGTCGGGGAAGACCCAGCGCATGGGGTGCGTGACGCTGAAGACGAAGCGTGCGCCGGGGCGCAGGACGCGGCGGATCTCGGAGAGGGCCACGTCGAGGTCGGCGACGAACGGCAGCGCACCGAAGGCGGAGAATGCGACGTCGAAGGCGGCGTCGCGGTACGGGAGGGCGAGCACGTCCGCTTGTGCGAGGGGGAGTCCGGTGGGCGCGCGGCGCAACATGCCCGCAGAAATGTCGAATCCGGTGACAAAACCGGTGCCTTGCTCGGGGCGAGCAAGCCACGCGCTGCACGGGGCGGAGCCGCACCCGATTTCCAGCACGTTGCGCCCGGCGAGGTCGCCGAGGAGGCGTGCCTCCGACTCGTGGAGCATCTCCGGGCACCAGTAGAAACTTGACAGGTACGCCGCGTGATCGGCGTGGTAGCGTGCCGCGTCATCGTCCCAGAATTGGCGGTTTGCCGCGGAGGGGGTGACGGTGGCGTCGATAAGCGAATGATCGGAATTGTGCATGACGGATATTATTTGCTTAAGCAGGTAAAACGGACTACCCTTGCAGGGGCGCATCGACGTATCGGGGCGACACCGGCCGTAATAGGAGGGCCTGGGTCGATCCTCGCGCGAGATCTTTCCCACGTCAAGCCCCCCATTGGAAGGTGAACTGGGTGGAGAGATGCGCCCCTGTCCAATTTCGATCTCCTATTCATTTCGGAGCACATATACTTATGCGCACTACTAACGCACCCCAGGTTGCTATCAATGACATCGGTGGCCCTGAGGAATTTCTCGCTGCAGTCGACGCCACCATCAAGTACTTCAACGACGGTGACATCGTCAGCGGCAAGGTTGTCAAGGTTGACCACGACGAGGTCCTCCTTGACATCGGCTACAAGACCGAGGGCGTCATCCCGACGCGCGAGCTGTCCATCAAGCACGACGTCGACCCGGACGAGGTTGTCGAGGTCGGCGACGAGATCGACGCGCTTGTCCTGACCAAGGAGGACAAGGAAGGTCGCCTGATTCTGTCCAAGAAGCGCGCTCAGTACGAGCGTGCCTGGGGCACCATCGAGGAGCTGCAGAACAACGACCAGCCGGTTACCGGTACGGTCATCGAGGTTGTCAAGGGCGGCCTCATCCTGGACATCGGCCTGCGCGGCTTCCTGCCGGCATCGCTGGTTGAGATGCGTCGCGTCCGCGACCTGGAGCCGTACATCGGCCAGGAGCTCGAGGCGAAGATCATCGAGCTGGACAAGCACCGCAACAACGTCGTGCTGTCCCGCCGCGCCTACCTGGAGGAGACCCAGTCCGCGGTCCGCTCCGACTTCCTGCACCAGCTGCAGAAGGGCCAGGTCCGCAAGGGCGTCGTGTCCTCCATCGTCAACTTCGGCGCCTTCGTCGATCTCGGCGGCGTCGACGGCCTGGTCCACGTGTCCGAGCTGTCCTGGAAGCACATCGACCACCCGTCCGAGGTTGTCACCGTGGGCGACGAGGTCACCGTCGAGGTGCTCGACGTGGACCTGGACCGCGAGCGCGTGTCCCTGTCGCTGAAGGCAACCCAGGAGGATCCGTGGCGCGTGTTCGCACGCACCCACGCCGTGGGCCAGATCGTCCCGGGCAAGGTCACCAAGCTCGTCCCGTTCGGTGCGTTCGTTCGCGTCGACGAGGGTATCGAGGGCCTCGTCCACATCTCCGAGCTGGCTCAGCGCCACGTCGAGGTGCCGGACCAGGTTGTCAACGTGGGCGAAGAGGTCATGGTCAAGGTCATCGACATCGACCTGGACCGTCGCCGCATCTCCCTGTCCCTCAAGCAGGCTGACGAGGACTTCACCGAGGAATTCGATCCGTCCCGCTACGGCATGGCCGACTCCTACGACGAGCAGGGCAACTACATCTTCCCGGAGGGCTTCGACCCGGAGACCAACGAATGGATGGAAGGCTACGACGAGGCTCGCCAGGAGTGGGAGGCACGCTACGCCGAGGCAGAGCGTCGCCACCAGGCGCACGCCGGCCAGGTGGAGCGTCACCGCGCCGCAGCCGCAGAGGCCGCCGACCAGGCAGCAGACCAGGCAAACTACTCTTCCGACTCCAACGCTGCAGCTCCGGCAGCGGAGCCGGCAGAGTCGTCCATGGGCTCCCTGGCTTCGGATGAGCAGCTCGCCGCACTGCGCGACAAGCTCACCGGCAACTAAATCCTCCATGTGAGGTCGCACGGCGGCCCGCACCCAGTCGCTTATCGACGGGGCGCGGGCCGCTTTGCTCTATCATCGGTGCCCATGTACATGATCGGATTGACCGGCGGCATCGGCAGCGGCAAGTCCACGGTCGCGGCGCTTATGCGCCAGCGTGGCTTTCCCGTCGTTGACGCCGACCAGGTGGCCCGCGACAACATGGAACCCGGCTCGCCCGTCCTCGCCGCAGTGGCGGAGGAGTTCGGCGCCGACCTGTTGGGACCGGACGGCGCGCTGGACCGGGCGGAACTGGCCCGCCGCGCATTCGCCTCGGAGGAGGCGACACAACGACTCAACGCCATCACCCACCCAGCGATCCGCGCGGAATCCGCCCGCAGGTTCGCCGCGCTGGAGGCCGCTGGGGAGCGGGCAGCGGTATACGACATGCCGCTGCTCGTGGAGCTCGGCATGGACCAGGACATGGACATGACCGTCGTGGTCGACGTGAATCCGGAGGAACGCGTGCGGCGCCTGGTGGCGCACCGCGGGCTGGACGAGGCCGACGCGCGCAACCGCATCGCGCGGCAAATCCCGGACGTCGAGCGCCGCGCAGCGGCAGACGTGGTGCTGGATAATAACGGCACGGAGGACAAACTTGCACAGCAGGTAGACACGTTGGCAAACCGGATTACCAACATATTGCTTGACGTTTAAGTATTGTTCGCTTTACGGAAAGCAACCTGCAACCAGCCGGTCTTAAGCTCACTGGCCATGGGAACGTGGAACTATGGGCCGTTTGATAATGACCACGCGCGCGACGCCGTGCGTCAGCTTGCCAATGGCACGTTCCGCATGGATAAGTTCCGCTTCGCCTGCCGCGAGCTGCCCCTTGATTCGGGCCAGGCCGAGGTCGTCGTCGCCCTCGTTGCCGTGATGAACGGCAACCTGCCCTCCGAAGAGTTCCACGAGGCTCTGGCGTTTGAATTTTCGTTCCGCGACCGACGCTGGCTGGAGCACCAGGTCCGTGAGCTGATGTCCTCGCCCGACTCCGACTTGTACGAGCAATGGCTCGACGCCGGCGAGCTCGAGCAGTGGCTGGCGGCGACGCGCCGCGCCACGGGGTTTACGGGTTTCGCCGGCGCCTAGCCGGCGAGCGGCCCCGCTAGAGGTCCGCGCAGAACTCCCAGAGCAGCTCGGCCGCGCGCGCGAGGTTACGCAGGAACTTCTCGGGCCGTTCCGCGGTGTCCGCGTTGAAGGACACGCAGTACTCGGTGGCCTTCGGCAGCGGCGTGTAGGCCACGCCGAAGCCCTCGGGCAGCGTCGGCGCGAAGGCGTACCGCACGATCTGGTCCGCGCCGCCGATCGAGGTGGTTGAGAGGAAGTCCTGGCGCGCCGCGATGGTGGTCTCGTCGGTGAAGAACTCCGCCGGGGGCAACCGTTCGTCGAGGCGCTCGAGCATCTGAATGTGGCGGTCAAACCCGTTACCGGACTTGCAACGCTTCACCCACGCGCGGTGGGCGTCGACAGCGGCCACGAGCTGCTCCTGGGTGGCATCGCCGTCCACCAGGTGGCGGGCGAAGGCGACGGCCTCGGGGGTCGCCGCGCGTAGGCACTCGGTGCGGCCGGCGCGGAACTCGCGCATGTCAACGGCCTCGTACACCGCACGCACGCGGCCGTAGGTGAGCTGCTGCGCGATGGACAGGATGAGCTGTGCGCTCGCGTCGCGGCTGAACTTGAACGGTAGGTCGTCCGGTTGGTTGATGTCTACGGCGACGATCTCGGCGGTGTACGGTTGCGCGTCGTCGCCGGTGATGTTGGTGTACGAGCGCACCTCGCGCGCAATGTCCGAGATGTTGCTGTCTAACTCCCAGCGCAGCTCCTGCGGGGCACGCGCGGTCATCGACGCGGACTCGGTGACGTCGACGTCGTGCATCCGCGTAAGCGCCGTGACCAGTGTCGCCCCGTCCTGGCAGCTGTGCTCGACGTGGACTGCGGTCCACGGGCTGTCCACCCCGAACTGGTAGCTCAGCGGCTTGTAGGTCCAAGCGCCGCGCGGGCGGAACGTTAGGTCCGCCAGGAGCGCGGCGTCGCTGCGGCCCGCGGTCTCCACGAGGTCCACGGTGAACAACAGGTCGCGGAGGCGCGTGTAGGTTGCGGGGTTCTGCGTGAAGAGGCCCGAGAGGGCGTCGCCAAGCGGGCCGGACCCGATCAGCGACGCAGCGTTGAAGTCTGCGTTGAAGTCGGCGGCCTCATCGGTGGACAGCAGCTCGTCGAACGCCGCGGAGAGTTGGTCAAGCGGCGCGACGTTGCCGGCAGAGTCGCTGATTGGCAGGGCGAAGAGGCGACCGCGCACGAACACGCCGATTTCCCGATCCGCGACGTCGCGATCGCATACAGTGACGTCGTCCACGTCGACGTTCGGGTGGCGGACGCCGCCGTTGTAGACAAACCACTGGTTCATGGTGATGCGGTTGCCGCGCGCGTCTACGTCTTCGGGAACCTGCTGCGCCGCGGCCTGCAGGTGCACAGTGGCGATGCGTTGCACGGCGCTGGCAACCCGGCTCGTACCTGTGCCGTCCCCGAAGGGCGCGAGCTGGAACCCAACGTTCGTGCTCAGCTGCAGTGGCTCCCGGTTTTCCAGGTACCCCTCGTACCACTCGTCGTGCAGCCAGTTCGTGCCTTCCTTCTCGCGGGCGGCGGCACGGTCGCGCAGGGTGGCGTCGAGAAGCGGCCCATCGCCCTGCGCGAAACCCTCGATGACGCGAGTGGCTTGGGCGAGATCCTCCTCGCTGAGTACCGCGGAGAGCGCGGTGCGGTATGCCCCGAGTGTCTGCCCGAGCGGCGGCAGGGGCAGTGGCTTGAGGTCGACGGTGGCGGGGTGGACGGGCAAGGAGTGCACGGTGGCTCGCTTCCTAGGCTGGGGTCAGATCATCCACCAGCCTAGCGGGCCGCTACAGCGAGGGGACGTCCGCGAGCAGGTGCTTGGTGTAGTCGTGCTGCGGGTTCTCCAGGACCTCGTCGACGGTGCCGGCATCCACGATCACGCCCTTGTTCAGCACCGCGATCCGCGTGGCTACGTGGCGGGCAAGCGCGATGTTGTGGGTGACAAAGAGCATGGACAGGCCCCGCTCGCGGCGCAGCTTGGCCAGCAGGCGCAGGATGGAGGCCTGCACGGAAACGTCGAGCGCGGAGGTCACCTCGTCGCACACGAGCACGGAGGGGGCGTTGACCAGGGCGCGGCCGATCGCCGCGCGCTGGCGCTCACCGCCGGAGAGGTCGCCGGGCCGGCGGTCGTAGAAGCTGGGGTCGAGCTGCACGGCCTCGAGTACCTCGTACACCACGTCGCGCTGCTCGCGCTTGGGCAGGCGCTTCGACAGCTGCATCGGCACGCTCAGCGACTCGCCGATCGTGCGCCGCGGGTTCAGCGAGGAGAACGGGGACTGGAAGATGTACTGCACCGCCTGGCGCTGGTCCAGCGTGCGCTTGCGGCTACCGTGCGCGAGTTCCTCGCCCCCGAGCGCGACCGTGCCGGTGTACCCGGGATTCAGCCCCGCGATGGAGCGCGCGAGGGTGGTTTTGCCCGACCCGGACTCGCCGAGCAGCAGGATCGAGTCGCCCTCGTTGAGCTCGAGGTCGATGCCGTGGAGCACCTTGTTGTCGCCGTAGGACATCTCCAGGTTGCGGACCTGCAGGAGCGGGGCCGGGCCTTTGCTTATCGACGCCCTAGCGCCACCTTTGTCCGCGCCGCCCGCCTCGCGCCCGGCGAGGTTCTTTTTCCCCGCGAGGTCCGGGATGGAGGCGAGCAGCCGCTGGGTGTAGCGGTGCTGCGGGGAGTACAGGACCGATTGGACGGGGCCTTCCTCCACGATGTCGCCGCGGAGCATGACGATGACGCGGTCGACCAGCTCCGCGACGACGGCGAGGTCGTGCGTGATGTAGAGCGAGGCGACGGCGTGGCGGACGGTCATCTCGCGGATCGTTTCCAACACGTGCGCCTGGGTCGAGACGTCGAGGCCGGTGGTGGGCTCGTCGAGGACGAGCACGTCGGGGTGCATCGCGAACGCCATCGCGATGCCGACGCGCTGCTGCTGGCCGCCGGAGAGCTGGTGGGGCCAGCGCGCGAGGTACGCGTCGTCGTCCGGCAGGTCGACGTCCCGCATGACTTCGCGGACGCGCGCGGCGGCGTCCCCGTCGTAGTTGTGCTGGTCCAGCACCTCGGAGATCTGCTCGCCGATCCGCATGGTGGGGTTGAGGCTCAGCGCGGGGTCCTGGGGCACGTAGGCGACGCGGGCGCCGCGCAGCTGGCGCAAGTCGTCCTCGCCGAGGCCGAGGACGTCGACGGTGTCGCCGTTGCGGGTGTGGAGGGTGACGGTGCCGTCGGTAAGCGAAAGCCCCTCGCGGCAGTGACCGAGCGCGGCGAGACCCGCCGTGGTCTTGCCGGAGCCGGACTCGCCGACCAGGCCGACGATCTCGCCGCGGTGCAGGTCGAAGTCGATGCCGTGCAGGATTTCGGTGCCGTCGTTGGCGCGGATGCGCAGGTCGCGGACGCTCAGTACGGTGCCGGCGGCGTCGGTGGGGGTGGTGATCGCGGTGGTCATCGTTGGGCCTCCTCGGACTCGGTGGCGGTAGGTGCGTCGTGGCGGATGGGCTCGTTCTTCGGCTTCCGCGCGGCGTCGAGCTGCTCGGGCGTGGGGCGCGCGGGCATGGCGGTGGACGCGGTAGCGCGCGCGGTGGCGTCGGCAAGCATGTTGGTGCCGATGGTGAGCAGCGCGATGGCCGCGACCGGTAAGATGACGCCCCAGGGCTGGAGCGAGAGTGCGATGCGGTTCTCGTTGATCATCAAGCCCCAGTCCGCGGCGGGCGGCTGGATGCCTAGACCGAGGAAGGACAGCGAGGCGATGGAGCCGATGGAGTAGGTGAGTCGCAGGCCGGCTTCGACGGCGAGGGGGCCGGTGATGTTGGGCAGGATCTCGCGGAGCAGGATGCGCCAGTGAGGCATGGAGTACATCTGGGCGGCGCGGATGTAGTCCTCGTTGGTCACCGACATGGTGGACGCGCGGGCGACGCGGGCGATGCGCGGCGCGTGGGTGAGCCCGATCACCAGCACGAGGACTGTGGCGGAGGGGCCGAAGATGACGATCGCCAGCATGGCGAAGATGAGCTGCGGGAAGGCGAGCACGACGTCGTTGATACGCATGAGGACCGCGTCGACCCAACCGCCCGCGTAGCCGGCGACCATGCCGATGAGCGTGCCGACGAGCATGCCGAGCGCAGTGGCCAAAAACGCGGTGACTAGCAGGACCAAGCCGCCGGCGATGAAGCGGGAGAAGACCGAACGGCCGAGGTTGTCGGTGCCGAATGCGCCCTCGTTGGTGAACGGCAGCCCGAGGAACTCGGTGGTGGAGTAGCCGGTGAGCTGCTCCGCGAAGAGGTAGCCGATGACGGTGCATACGACGATGAGGGAGGTGAGGACGAGCCCGACCTTGCCCTCGGGGATTGCCCAGATGCGGGCGAGCACCGGCGCGGGCTTGGACGCGGATTCCTTGAGCGTCTCGAACTCGTCAGCGGGCTCGTTGCCTGCGGTGCTGTGGGCACCGGTGGTATTCGGTGTGGTCATTGCTAGCTCCTCAGTTTCGGGTTGGCCGTAATGCTGACGATGTCCGCGATGAGGTTCACCACGACGTAGACGGCGGCGATCAGGAGGGACACGGCTTGCACGACTTGGACGTCGCGGTAATTCACGGCGTCAATGAGCGCGACGCCCAAGCCGGGGTAGCGGAACAGGTACTCTACGACGACGATGCCGCCGGCGAGCCACGCAAGCTGGATGGCCACCACCTGCGCGATCGGCCCGACCGCGTGTGGCAGCGCGTGGCGGAAGATGACGCGCCGCTCGGGCACGCCCTTCAGACGCGCCATCTCGACGTAGCCGGAGTCCAGCGTTTCCACCATCGTCGCGCGGGTCATGCGCGCGATGTACGGGCTGACCACCAGCGCGAGCGTGATCGTGGGCAGGATGAGCTGGGACGGGAACTCCCAGACGTGGCTGCCGGGCGGGGACATCGTGACCGCCGGGAGCACCTTGAACACGGAGGTGGCAAACAGCGTGATCAGCGCGATACCGATGACAAACTCCGGCATGGCGGCGAGGATCAGCGTCACCCACGTGATCGCCTGGTCGCGCCTGGTGCCGCGCCACCAGGCGGCGTAGATGCCAACCAGGATGCCAACTGGGATGGCCACGACGGCCGCGAGCACCATGAGCACGAGCGAGTTGGCCAGCGGCTCGCCGAGCAAGTCCGTGACCGGGCCGCCGGTGGACGTCGAGGTCCCCAGGTCCCCGGTGAAGATGCCACCGAGCCACATGAAGTAGCGCTGCAGCGGGGGCTTGTCCAGGTTCATCTCGGCCTCCAGCGCG
The DNA here is from genome assembly GCF_003693265.1 of Corynebacterium gottingense. Lineage (GTDB taxonomy): Bacteria > Actinomycetota > Actinomycetes > Mycobacteriales > Mycobacteriaceae > Corynebacterium > Corynebacterium gottingense. The sequence continues at coordinate 22,655 of NZ_RDRE01000016.1, read as the reverse complement.
GCGATGCGCTCGGGCGTGGCTTGCTGCCCGAGGATCGCCGTGGCTGGGGAGCCCGGCAGCAGCAGCGTGGCGCAGAAGATGATGATGGACACGGCGATGAGGATGAAGATGCTCACCGCGAGTCGGCGCAGAATGAATTTGCCCATGATGTTATGCCTCCGCGAGCCAGATTTTGTGGAACATTGCTTGCGACAGCGGCACACCGCTCGGGTGCGGCGTGAGCCCGACCACGTAGTTGTGGTACGCGTCGACCTGGTTGGCAAAGCCCCAGATGATGTAGCCGCCTTCGTCGTAAAGCTCTTGCTGCAGTTCTCGGATGCGTGCCTCGCGCTCGGGCTTATCGACGATCGCGCGCGCCTCATGCACCCGCTGAGTGAAGTCTTCGCGCACCCAATGCGTCTCGTTGAACGGGGAGTCCGCCGTGGCGCACTGGTTGACCTGCTGAAGGAAGTTGCGCGTGTACCAGAACGACTGCGCGAGCGGGTATTCCAGGTAGTTTCCGGACGCGTAGAACGTGGAGGAATCCACCTGTTGGATGTTGACGGTGATGCCTGCCTCGCGTGCCTGCTCGGCGAAGACCTGGGCGGTGCGCACGGCGCCAGACTGAATCTCGGAGGTAACCAGGTCCACCTCGATGCCGTCCGGGTAACCGGCCTCCGCGAGCAGCTCCTTCGCCTTCTGCACGTCCTGTTCTCGCTGCGGGAAGTCGCGGGGGTAGGCCTCGTCGTAGAGCGCGAACATGTCGTTGCCCAGCTGGCCCTGGCCGGAGTAGACCTGGTCGACCATCTGCTGCCGGTTCACCGCGAGGCGCATCGCCTGACGCACGCGGACGTCGTCGAACGGAGCGACGTCGACGCGCATGGTCAGCGGCAGCCACATGCCGGTTTCAGAGATGAGCGTGCTCAGGCGCGGATCTTCATCGATGACGCGGGCGAGCGCGTGGTTGAGGCTGCCGATCGCATCCACCTGGGAAGACAGCAGTGCGTTGAGCATGGCGTCCTCCTCCTGGAAGTCGATGATGCGCACCGCGTCCAGGTGCGCGGGGCCGGCCCAGTAGTTGTCGTTGCGCACGAGTGTGGTGGACTGGCCCGCCGTAAAGTCCTCGAGCGTGAACGGGCCGGCGCCGATTGGGTGTTCCGGGTCGTAGTCCTCGGGGACGATGCCCATCTGATACTCCGCGAGCGAATCGACCAACGCGGCGTCCGCGACCGCGAGCCGAATGAGCAGCCGCCGGTTGTCCAGCACCTCCATGCTGTCGATGTGGGAGATCGAGGCCGCGCCGGACTTCGGGTCCTGCGGGTCGCGGATGCGGTCGTAGGAGAACATGACGTCCTCGGGCCGGACGGGGCGGCCGTCGGAGAACTGCGCGCCCTCGCGCAGCGTGATCGTCCATTCGGTGGCGTCCGCGTTTGGCTCGATCGCCTCGGCGAGGCGGTACTCCAGGTTGTAGTCGTCGTCGCGGCGCGCCAGCGCGTCGTACAAATTGATCACGCGCGCGGCGTCGCTCGTACTGGTGGGCACGTGCGCGTCCACGGTATCCGTGGACGAGCCGCCGACGAGTCCGATGCGCAGCGTGCCGCCCTGCTTGGGCGGGCCGGAGGTATCAATGTCGTCGACGGGTGCGGTGGAACAGGATGCGAGCGCGAGCGTCGCGCCTCCCATCACCGTGGCCTGCAGCAGCTGCCTGCGGCTCAATTGCAACATGTCGTTCACACCTTGCTTTCGTGTGCTTGGGAATCTCGGGCGGGGGCAACGTCTGGGGGCGAGCCTGCTGGCTCGCGGACTGCGCCGCCGCTATCGCTGTGCGTGATCCAGCCGCGGATGCTGCCGGTGACGACCGCGTGGACGTCGGCCGGGCTGAGGTCGCCCGCGAGCATGCGGATCCCCAGGCCGTCGATGAGCGCGGTCAGCGCCGTGACCATGGTCTGGGGGTCCCCGGCCCGGAAGGTGCCGTTGTCCATGCCCTCTTGCACGACAGGCAGGAGTTCCCGCTGCCAGCGCGAGTACGCGATCTCGGTGGCGTCGTGCGCATCGGTGAAAATGGCGGAGGAGGACCAGAACTGCGCCCAGGTTGCCCACTCGCGATGCGCCTCCGGGGAGCCGTCGAGTTGGACGGCGAAGAGCGCGTTGAGCCGGTCGACCGGGTCTGCGACCGTGTGCGCTGACGCCCGGCGCGCAATGCCCTGCAGCGAACAGGCATCCAAGGTAGCCAGGAAGATCTCGTTCTTGGTGGGGAAGTAGTAGTGCACGGCGGAGGCGGACATGCCCGCGGCGGCGGCGATGTCGGCCACGGTCACTGGCTGGTACCCGTGCGCCGCAAACAGCGGCCACGCGGCGCTGACGATGGCGTGCCGGCGGCTTGATCGCGCCTGGTCGCGCCGTGCCTGGTCGCGCCGTGCGTCGTGCTGGCGCGGCGCGTGCTGCTCACCGCGGACGGCGAGCTCCCGGACGGGGACGCCGGTGAGGTCGGCCAGCAGGGCCAGTTCCGTTGCAGTGAAGCGCCGCACCCCGGAGAGGGACTTTGAGAGTTTGCTCGCGTCAATACCCAAGTGCTGAGCGACGTCGCGCTGTCGCAAGCCGGAGGCGGCGATGGCGGCACGCGCCGCGTCATATGGGTGGGCTGGAGTCATAACAATGACCGTATAAATAGCTGGAAGGAGTCGCAACTCCCTGACGCAGAGTCAGGGAATCGCTCGCAATTACGTCCTATCCGGGGGCAACGCGTCGTGCACCTGGCGGAACACTTCGTCGCCGTGGAGGTAGATGCCGTCGTGCTGGTACGTCGGGTGCGTGGTGACGGACAGGTTGGGAATCTGCGCCGCTTGGGCGCTGGCGTAGTCAAAGGGGACGAAAAGGTCGTCCTCGTAGAGCAGGACGGCGGCGGGTGTGTCGTTCGCGCGCAGCGCGTCGGCGTCCACGCTGGGCCGCTGGCCGGTGCGCTGCGCAATATCCTCCACCGCCTCGCGGAACGGGCGGAGCGCAGGGTCCTGGTCGAAGTGGAACGGGAAGAAGGCGTTGCCCAGCAGGTAGAAGGGAGCGTTGCTCCGCGGGTCCGCGTGGACCGAAAACCCTTCGGCATCCTCGTACGTCCGGGCGCCGGGCCAGTTGGTGGGACGCGGGGTCAGGCCGGCGAAAATCTGGTCGTGGACCACGGCCCATAGGGGGTTGGGCGCCAGGCTGAGCATCGCGCCCACCGCGGCGAGGAAGTCGGTGCGCAGCCGCTTGTGCGCGCCGTGGTGGAACGGTGCTTCGAGCAACATGGCCAGCGTGTCCGCACCAGTTTCCTCGCCGAGCCGGACGCCCACGAAGCGGAAGCGCTCCGGGGTGAGCCGCTCGCCGGTGGGCAGAAGCTCCTCGGTGTCCTCCAGGTGGGCGCACACCTCACGGACACGCTCTTCGGCCCACGGCACCGCGGCGTAGAAGCGCTCGACGCGTTGGGCCATGAGCGCCACCGACTGGCGGTTGAACTCCTCCGGCGTGGTCCCGAACGGCGGGACCACGCCAGTCATCATCGCGCGCCCAATGCCCTCCGGAAAGTAGGAGAGGTAGGCGCCGACACAGATCCCGCCAAATGAGTTGCCCAGGATGTCCCAGGTGTCAAAGCCCAGGTGGCGGCGCAGGTCCTCGGCGTCGGCGGCGATGTCGGGTGGGCGGAGGCGGGAGAGATGCGCGGCGTCGAGAAGCGTGCACTGCGTCGCATCGATCCTGGTGGAACGGCCGGTGCCTCGCTCGTCGATGAGGAAGACGCGGTAGTGCTTGAGTGCCTCGGGGATCCACCCCATGAGCATGCGCGGGCCGGGGTTGCCGGGGCCGCCCTGGAAGTAGGCGAGGGGCGGCGCGTCGGGGTCGGTGTACAGCTCGCGCGCGAAGAGCTCGAGGGTGCCTAGCGACGCGTCAGCGCGGTCCCAGGGGACGCGGATGACGTGCTCGCGGATCTGGAAACCGTGGGGGATCAACGTAGAAAGCATGTGCCCCATTCTGGCACGGCGGCAGCGGAGCAGTTGGGGAGCGGCGAGTATGCTGACAGCCATGGCTTTCGCTGCAGAACACCCAGTCCTTGCGCACTCCGAGTTCCGCCCCGTCGGCGAGATTGAGCGGCGCGAAAAGCCGTTTGAGGTGGTTTCCGAGTTCGAACCGTCCGGCGACCAGCCCGCCGCGATCGCGGAGCTGGATGAGCGGCTGCGCCGCGGCGAGGAGGACGTCGTGCTCATGGGTGCGACTGGTACGGGTAAGTCCGCGACGGCGGCGTGGCTGATTGAGCAGCAGCAGCGGCCAACGCTGGTGATGGCGCCGAACAAAACGCTGGCCGCGCAGCTGGCAAACGAGCTGCGGCAGCTACTGCCCAACAACGCCGTCGAGTATTTCGTCTCCTACTACGACTACTACCAGCCGGAGGCGTACATCGCGCAGACCGATACCTACATTGAGAAGGACTCGTCCATCAATGATGACGTGGAGCGCTTGCGCCACTCCGCAACCTCCGCGCTGCTGAGCCGCCGCGACGTGGTCGTCGTCTCCTCCGTGTCCTGCATCTACGGCCTGGGCACCCCGCAGTCCTACCTGGACCGCTCGATCGTGCTGCGCGTGGACGAGGAGGTCGAGCGCGACCGGTTCCTGCGTCTGCTCGTGGACGTCCAATACGAGCGCAACGACATCGACTTCAAGCGCGGCACCTTCCGCGTCAAGGGCGACACCGTCGACATCATCCCCGCCTACGAGGAGGTCGCCGTGCGCGTCGAGTTCTTCGGCGACGAGGTCGACTCGCTCTACTACATCCACCCGCTCACGGGCGACGTACTCAGCCAGGAGGACGAGGTGCGCATCTTCCCGGCCACCCACTACGTGGCCACCGAGGAACGCATGGAAAAGGCGATCCAGGCGATCAAGGAGGAGCTCGCCGACCGGCTCGAGGAACTGGAGAGCAAGGGCAAGCTCCTCGAGGCGCAGCGCCTGCGGATGCGCACCGAGTACGACCTGGAGATGATCCAGCAGGTGGGGTTCTGCTCCGGTATTGAGAACTACTCGCGGCACATGGACGGCCGCGGCCCCGGCTCCGCGCCGGCCACGCTCATTGACTACTTCCCGGAGGACTTCCTCACCATCATTGATGAGTCCCACGTGACCGTGCCACAGATCGGCGGCATGTTTGAGGGCGACATGTCGCGTAAGCGAAACCTCGTGGAGTTCGGGTTCCGCCTGCCCAGTGCCGTCGATAATCGGCCCCTGACCTTCGACGAGTTCGAGGCGCGCGTGGGGCAGACCGTGTACATGTCGGCGACCCCCGGCGACTACGAGCTCGAGGCTGCGCAGGGCGAGTACGTCGAGCAGGTGATCCGCCCGACCGGGCTGGTGGACCCGAAGGTGACCGTCAAGCCGACGAAGGGGCAGATCGACGACCTCATCGACGAGGTGCGCCAGCGCGTGGACAAACAGGAGCGCGTGCTCGTGACCACGCTGACCAAGCGCATGGCCGAGGACCTCACCGACTACTTGCTCGACCACGGCATCAAGGTGCGCTACCTGCACTCCGACATTGATACGCTGCAGCGCGTCGAGTTGCTGCGCCAGCTCCGGCTTGGCGAGTTCGACGTGCTCGTGGGCATCAACCTCCTGCGCGAGGGCCTCGACCTGCCCGAGGTCTCGCTCGTGGCCATCCTGGACGCGGACAAGGAGGGCTTCCTGCGCTCCACGAAGTCGCTCATTCAGACCATCGGCCGCGCGGCCCGCAACGTCTCCGGCGAGGTCATCATGTACGCCGACACAATCACCGAATCCATGCAGGAGGCGATCGATGAGACCGAGCGCCGCCGCGAGAAGCAGCTGGCCTACAACAAGGAGCACGGCATCGACCCGCAGCCGCTGCGCAAGAAGATCGCCGACATCCTCGACCAGGTCTACGAGAACGGCGATGCCGAGGAGCAGGCGAGCCTGAGCTCGGATGCAGCGGTGGCAGAGAAGCCGGACGTGACCACCATGGCCTCCGACGAGGTGCAGAAGCTTATCGACGACCTCACGAAGCAGATGGGCGACGCCGCCCGCGAGCTGAAGTTTGAGCTCGCCGGCCGACTCCGCGATGAGATTGCAGATCTGCGCAAGGAACTCCGTGGTATGAAAGACACAGGAAACTAGAACGAGAAAGGGCGCAATACCCATCATGCACACTTACACATCCATCGCCGTGGGCACCGACGGTTCGCCGACCTCCCTGGTGGCCGTCCGCGCCGCAGCCAGCCTGGCCCGCGTGTACGACGCCCAGCTTACCGTGATCTGCGCGCACTACACCGCGTCCGGTTCCATGCTGAACTCCACGAACGCCGAGCTGAGCAAGATCGACATCGTGACCGAGACCGGTGCCCAGGAGATCCTGACCCGCGCCCGCACTATCGCGGAGGAGGAGCAGGCCCCGAAGGTCAACGTCGTGTCCAAGGCCGGGCAGCCGGCGAACGTGCTGCTTGAGTCCGTCTCGGAGTACGAGGTCGACCTGCTCGTGGTGGGCAATAAGGGCATGCGCTCGCTGGCTGGCCGGGTATTTGGCAACATCCCCGGGAGCGTGGCAAAGAAGGCTCCGGTGGACGTTATGCTGGTAGATACCAGGGCCGAGGGGCATAACTAACCTCCCCGGAGCACCCGGAGTACCATGTCCACAGATTCCCAAACTCGATGAAAGGTCACCCAGACACTATGGCTGAGTACTACAACACCATCGTCGTCGGCTCCGACGGCTCCAAGTCCTCCCTCCTCGCTGTTGAGCGCGCGGCACGGATGGCAGCGGCCTTCGGGGCAACGCTGGTCATCGGCACGGCGTACTACCGCACCCAAGAGGACGCCTCCAAGGCCTTGCGCCAGGACTCGGTGACGATTCTGGGCGACGAGCAGGCGCTGAAGAACCTCGAGGAGGCCGCTGAGCACGCTCGCTCCTTCGGCGTCGAGGATGTGCAGACCGCGACCCGCCCGGGCACCCCGGTCGAGGCGCTCATGGCGATCGTGAACGACAACAAGGCTGAGCTGCTGGTCGTGGGCAACCGCGGCATCAACTCGCTGACCGGCCGCCTGCTGGGCTCCGTGCCGGCTGACGTTGCCCGTCAGTCCGACTGCGACGTGATGATCGTCCACACCGTCAAGTAACGGTGACCCCGCCGCGCTGCGCGGCGGGGCGCTGACGGTGGCGCTTAGCCGATCACCGTCAGGCTTTGAGTCGCTCGCGTAGCGGCAACGTAGAGGTCTTGCCACCCCTGTGGCGAGGCCTCTACTACTTTGTCCGGATCGACCACGATGACGTGGTCAAACTCCAACCCCTTCATCTGCGCCACGTTGGCGGCATCGATGACGGCAACGGTGCGCTGCTCCTGCGCATCCCCCTGGTGCAGCTCCACGCGCACCCACTCCGGGTCGGTCCCGGCAGGCAGGCGGCGCACCGGAACACCGGTCTCGCGGATGGCTACCGACGCCTGCGCCTCCGGGTCGATCTGCGCCAGGACGTCGCGCGCGTACTCCATGATTTCCGCGGGGGTGCGGTAGTTTACCGTGAGCTCGTGGGTGACAAACCGCTCGCCGACGAACGGCGCGAGTGACGCGGCCCAGTCGTCCGTGCCGGCGGGCGCCGACGTCTGCGCGAGGTCGCCCACCAGCGTCATCCACCTCGACGGGCACCGGCGGAACACCATCCGCCACTCCATGGGGGAGAGCTCCTGCGCTTCGTCGACGATCACGTGGCCGTAGGCCCAGGTGTGATCCGCCCGCGCGCGCTGCGCGGTGGAGCGAATGTCGGTGACGCGCTGGCGGCTTGCCAAGGTTTCCGCGTCGATGACGTCGGCAGCGGAAAGGATTTCCGCCTCGAACTGGTCGTCGTCGTTGTCCGTGGACTCGGAGGACGCGAGCACGTCAAGGGCGTCGGCGGCCTCCTCGACCTGCTGGCGCCACTGCGCGTTCTCCTTCGCGCGCTGTTCCTCGGGCGCGACGACGCCGATGAGGACGGACAGCTCGTCGATAAGCGCGGTGTCCGACGCGAAGAACCCCGAACCCGGCGCGCGGTAGAGCGCGTCTTGGGTGTAGGCGTCGTAGTCCCCGGCGACCTCTGCGATGCGCGCGCGGTCCGTGAGCGTGACGTCGAGGACCTCTGCGGGGTCGAGCTCCGGGAAGTACTCGTCCACCAGGGCGATTACCTGCGGGTCGTCGGCGAGGTCGTCGTGCAGCTGGTCCACGTCTGCGGCGGAGAGGAGGTTGCGGCCGCCGAGCGGGTCCGCGCCGATCTTCTCCGCCAGGGCCTCCGCGAGCGACTGCGTGAGGTGCTCGGCGAAGTACTCGCGGGCCTGGTTGTGCGGCTTGCGCGAACGCCGGGCGCGGGTGCGTGCCGCCCTTACCATCGCCGGGGTGGCCTCGATGTCGACGGAGTCGATCTTCAAGGTGACGGGGCGCTCGGGCACCGTCTCAAAGGCCTGCACGGCACGCTTGAGCACCGTGACCATCTCCTCCGAGCCCTTGACCTCGCGCGCAGCCAGCGGCTCCGCGTCACGCGCCGGCGTGAACCCGGGGACGAGGTCCTCGATGGTGGACAGGACGACGCCGGTTTCGCCCAACTCGGGCAGGACGCGGGAGATGTACTCCAGAAACGTCGGGTTCGGGCCGATGATGAGCACGCCGGTGCGCGAAAGCTGCTCGCGCCAGGTGTACAGCAGGTAAGCCACGCGGTGCAGCGCCACCGCGGTCTTGCCGGTGCCGGGGCCGCCCTGGACGACCATGACGCCGCGAGTGGCGTCACGGATGATCTCGTCCTGCTCGCGCTGGATCGTTTCCACGATGGACTGCATGTGGCCGGTGCGTGCGGTGTTCATGGCGCGGCGCAGCGCGGCCTCGGAGCCGACGTTGCCGCCGTCGGTCGCTGACTCCGCGGCGCCAGGCTGGTCGGCATCGGTGCTGTCTCCAGACAGGACCTCGTCATCCACCGCCGTCACCTTGCGGCCGCGCATGCGGATGTTGCGGCGCTGTTCAACGCCCTCGGGGTGCGCCGTGGTAGCCAGGTAAAACGGCCGCGCCAGTGGCGCGCGCCAGTCCAGCAGGAGGGTGCGGTAGTTGTCCGCGCGATCGTCCATCCCCATGCGACCGATGTAACGCCGCTCGAGCCCAGGACGCCCCGGGACCGGATTCTCCACGTCCGTGTCGGCGACGTCGATGCGGCCGAAGACCAGGCCCACCTCGGCGATGTTGAGTGCATCGAGTTTGGCGTTGAGCCCGTGGTACTCCGTTTCGCGGCGCACGAGTGCGTCCGAGTCCGGGTTGTCCGGGTCTACGTCGCGCTGCACCGCGGCCAGCTTCTCCTGGGCTGCGGTGACTTCCGCATCCAGGTGCCGGAAGAGCTCATCAACGTAAGCCTGCTCGGATGCGATGTGTTGGGGATTTCTCACCCGCGTGTACCTCCTCACGATTCTCCGCGGTCAAACCGCGCCGTGTAAGCAACAAACGGCCCCGCCGCCCGGATTATTCCGGGGTGGCGGGGCCGCGGTGCGCGAAAGCGGGGGATTAGCCCAGCTTCTTCTGCAGCTTCTTCACCGACTTCTTGGCGCGCTTCTCGGCCTTTTTCGCCTTGCGCTTCCACTTCAGCTTCTGAATCCAAGACGGGTCAGCGTCGAGCTTGTCAAACGCAGCCTGCAGCTTATCGACGGAACCCTGTGCCTTCTTTTCCAGCTTCGCATGGTTCTTCTTCACCTTGTGCTTTGCGGAGAGCTTCTCCAGGGTGCTCGGGCGAAGGTCATCGATGGAGCCCTGCAGGTCGCCGACAATGCCGTGGACCTTGCGCTTGGCCTGGAACTGCTCGAGCTTGGACGGGGTAGCCTGCTCGATCAGCTTCTCCGCGTCGAAGTCCTTGTACGCGTCCTGCGCGCGGTCGGAGGTCTCAGCGAGGAACTTCGAGGTCTGCTTCTTTGCGTCCTCGAACCAGTCGCCGGCTACCTCGGTGGCGTGGGAGGCAGCCTTCTTCCAGTCGTCCTTGTTGTCATCGACGTAGCTGGTGACCTGGCTGGTGACCTGGTCGGTGGTGTCGGACAACCAGTCGCTGGCCTTGCTCATGGTCTTCTCGGTCTCGGACTGAGTGGGCAGCGCCTGCTGGACGTTCTTGCGCGCAACCTTTGCGGCATTCTGCGCGCGCCACTGCAGGCCCGGCTTGCCGGCCGTGTCGACGGTAGCCAGCAGGACGCCGCCTGCGAGTGCGACATCGGTCAGCGCGCCGGTGCGGCGGCGGGCCTTGTCGTCCGCATCATCTGCCTCCCAGAACGCGTTGCGCCCGATCAGGGACGGGACGGTGGAGAGGGCGAGCAGGGACGCGGAGGTGCGCGGCATCTTGCCGATGGCGAAGAGGCTACCGGCACCGGCCTTGACGCCACCCACGATCTGGGCGGCGGTCTCCGGGTCCTTCGGCAGGAAGCTGCGGTACTGACGCGGCAGTACGGAGCGCACCTTCTTCAGTGCGGAGTCCGCAGCGTCCTTGTGCGACGCCGGGTTCAGCGCGGTCTCAACGCCGTCAATGATGTAAACGGACGCCAACATCGGGCGAGCGATCTTACGGATCATCTTGCAAACCAGTCCTTTTCATTTGATCGTGGTTTATTCAGGTTCATGCTGGAGCCCACAGCGGGACTCTTCTGGGCACAACTGTACTTACGTTCCGGTCTCATCGGGGAAACTCGGTGAAAAACGCTCGGCTACCAGCGACGCTGCCACCACTCATCCAGGTGGGGTCGTTCCTCGCCCAGCGTCGTCGGCTTCCCGTGGCCGGGGCGGACGATGGTGTCGTCCGCGTAGGCGTCGAACAGCTTGGTTTTCACCTCGTTGAACAGGCGGACAAAATCGCCCTCGGAGGCAGTCTTGCCCAGGCCGCCGGGGAAGAGGGAGTCGCCGACGAAGAGGTTCGTCGCGCCGTCGATCTCCGCCGCGAGCGCCGCGCCGCCGGGGGTGTGGCCGCGCAGGATCATGACGGGGAACTGCTGGCCGTCGAACTCGAGGGTGTCGCCGTCCTTGAGTTCGCGGTCCACCGGCGCCGGCAGTGCGGGCGCGTCCAGGAACGGCGCCCAGTGCGTCGCGCCAGTCGCTTCGAGGACCTCCTTGAGCGCGCGGACGTGGTCGTGGTGGCGGTGCGTGGTGAGCACGTCGGTGATCTCTACGCCTGCGTCGCTGGCGAGGGAGAGGAGTGCGGCGGGGTCGGCGGCAGCGTCGATAAGCAGCCCCTTGCCCTGGGAAGCGATGAGGTAGCAGTTGTTGTCCATCTCGGAGACGGAAATCTGGTGCAATGAAAGCGTCATGGCGCCCCAGCGTAGCCGGGCGGGAATAGCTCGGGGGTGGCCCGAGTTGGTAGTTTCTAGGACTGAACCCCACAGAGAACCGCTAGGGAAGGGACGTGGTGACGTGGCTGAATGGCTGACCGTGCGCGGCGCGCGCGAACACAACCTCAAGGGCGTCGACATTTCGCTACCGCGAGACAAGATGGCCGTGTTTACCGGGCTCTCCGGCTCGGGCAAGTCTTCCCTGGCGTTCGACACGATCTTTGCGGAAGGCCAGCGCCGGTACGTGGAGTCCCTGTCCTCGTACGCCCGCATGTTTCTGGGGCAGATGGACAAGCCGGACGTGGACTACATCGACGGGCTCAGCCCCGCGGTGTCCATCGACCAAAAGTCCACGAACCGCAACCCGCGCTCGACCGTGGGCACGATCACGGAAATCTATGACTACCTGCGTCTGCTGTACTCGCGCGCGGGGACGCCACACTGCCCGGTGTGCGACGCGGTGATCCAGCGGCAGACGCCTCAGCAGATCGTCGACCAGGTCCTTGAGTACGAGGAGCGCACGAAGTTCCAGGTGCTCGCGCCGATCGTGCGCAAGCGCAAGGGCGAATTCCAGGACCTGTTCGCAGACCTGGCGTCCCAGGGCTATTCCCGCGTGAACGTGGACGGGGAGACCTACCAGCTCTCCGAACCGCCGAAGCTGGAGAAGCAGATCAAGCACACGATCGACGTCGTCGTGGACCGCCTGCAGGTGAAGGAGAGCCAAAAGCAGCGCCTCACCGACTCCGTCGAGACCGCGCTGAAGCTGGCCGACGGGCTCGTCGGGTTCGACTTCGTCGGCCTGGACGCGGACGACCCGGATCGCGTGCAGATCTTCTCGGAGAAGATGGCCTGCCCGAACGGACACAAGCTGGACGTGGAGGAGTACGAGCCCCGCGCATTCTCGTTCAACTCCCCGTTCGGCGCGTGCCCGGCCTGCGACGGCCTGGGGATGCGCAAGGAGATTGACACCGACCTGGTCATCCCGGACCCGGACGCCCCCGCGGTCGACGCGTTCCAGCCGTGGAACTCGAGCCCGAACAAGAAGTACTTCGTGCGGCTCATCGAGGCGCTGGCCAAGGAAGAAGGCTTCGACGCGCACGTCCCGTTCTCCTCGCTGACCAAGACGCAGCAGAAGCACCTGGTCAACGGTTCGAAGACCAAGGTGAGCGTGCGGTATAAGAACCGCTACGGCAGGCAGCGCTCCTTCAACGCCGCGTACGAAGGCGTGATTGGCTACCTGGAGCGCAAGCTCGAGCAGGCGGAGACGGACACGCAGAAGGAGCGGCTGCTCGCTTACACCCGCGAGGTCCCGTGCCCGACGTGTAAGGGGGCGCGCCTGAAGCCGGAGATCCTGGCGGTGCGCTTGGACTCCACGACGCACGGCGAGCGCTCGATTGCCGGGCTGACCGAGCTGTCCATCGAGGACGCGTCGGAATACCTGGACCACCTGGTGCTGGGGTACCGCGAGGAGATGATCGCCGGTGCCGTGCTGCGCGAGATCCAGGCAAGGCTCCACTTCCTGCTGGACGTGGGCCTGAACTACCTCACGCTGTCGCGTTCCGCCGGGACGCTCTCCGGCGGCGAGGCGCAGCGTATCCGCCTGGCCACGCAGATCGGCTCGGGACTTGCTGGCGTGCTGTACGTGCTGGATGAGCCCTCCATCGGCCTGCACCAGCGCGACAACAACAGGCTCATCGCCACGCTGAAGAAGCTGCGTGACCTTGGCAACACACTCGTGGTGGTGGAGCACGACGAGGACACGATCCGCGAGGCGGACTGGCTCATCGACATCGGCCCGCGCGCCGGTGAGTACGGCGGCGAGGTGGTCTACCAGGGCGAGCCCGACGGACTCGTCGAGGCGGAAGGCTCGCTCACCGGCGACTACATCGCCGGCCGCAAGAAGATCGAGGTGCCTTCGCAGCGGCGACCGCTGGATAAGGACCGGAAGATCAAGGTGGTCGGGGCCCGCGAGAACAACCTGAATAACGTCAGCGTGGAGATTCCGCTCGGCCTGCTCGTCGCGGTGACGGGCGTGTCCGGCTCCGGCAAGTCCACCCTGGTCAACGAGATCCTGGCCAAGACTCTGCAGAACGAACTGAACGGCGCCCGCCAGGTTCCCGGCCGCGTCAAGCGCGTGGAGGGGCTGGACTCGTTGGACAAGCTGGTCCAGGTAGATCAGAGCCCGATCGGGCGCACGCCGCGCTCGAACCCGGCGACGTACACGGGCGTGTTTGACAAGATTCGCAACCTTTTTGCCGAAACACAGGAGGCGAAGGTGCGCGGGTACAAGGCGGGCCGCTTCTCCTTCAACGTCAAGGGTGGCCGGTGCGAGGCCTGCCGCGGCGACGGCACCATCAAGATCGAGATGAACTTCCTGCCCGATGTGTACGTGCCCTGCGAGGTGTGTGGCGGCGCGCGCTACAACAGGGAGACCCTCGAGGTCCGCTACAAGGGGAAGACGATCGCGGAGGTGCTGGAGATGCCGATCTCCGAGGCCGCCGAGTTCTTCGAACCGATTTCTTCCATTCACCGGTACCTCGCCACGCTTGTCGACGTCGGCCTCGGCTACGTCCGCCTGGGACAGTCCGCGACGACCCTGTCCGGCGGCGAGGCGCAGCGTGTGAAGCTGGCAACCGAGCTACAAAAGCGATCCAACGGCCGCACCATCTACATCCTGGACGAGCCGACGACCGGCCTGCACTTCGAGGACATTCGCAAGCTGATGCTCGTGCTCAACGGCCTGGTGGAGAAGGGCAACACCGTCCTGGTTATCGAGCACAACCTCGACGTTGTAAAGTCCGCCGACTGGATCATCGACATGGGCCCGGAGGGCGGCTCCGGCGGCGGCACCGTGGTTGCGCAGGGAACGCCCGAGGACGTGGCAGCGGTGGAAGGTTCGTTTACGGGCGAGTACCTGCAAAAGGTCCTGCACTAGCTGCCGGGGCGGGGTGCGGAGAATCGAAATAGCCCGTCTCGGCGTGCGATTTGGTGTCTCTCGCAACGGCTGCTAGCATATGCACCACTACCGCCCAGTGCTCCTGATTCAGGTGTACGGGCCGCAAGTGGAGTTACTCCCACCCCACGCCGCGCAGCAGCGCAGGATACGGGTCAACGGTATGGCACACGCGAGACGTGTGTTGTGCTGAACGGATGAACTCCCGCTGGCGTAAACGCTAGCGGGTTTTTCGTGTGGGATGACGTCGCTTGGGGCTCGGTAGCGATCACATTGTCATTCTCGTCTTTAGGAGTTCTCATCAGCGCTGAAGCTCGGATCAACGAACGAATCCGCGTACCGGAAGTTCGCCTCGTCGGCCCGTCCGGCGAGCAGGTGGGCATTGTCCGCACGGATGATGCCCGCAAGTTGGCGTACGACGCGGACCTCGACCTGGTCGAGGTCGCGCCGAAGGCCAAGCCGCCCGTGGCCAAGATCATGGATTACGGCAAGTACAAGTACGAGCAGGATCAGAAGGCCCGCGAGGCTCGCAAGAACCAGCAGCAGACCGTGGTGAAGGAACAGAAGTTCCGCCCGAAGATCGATGAGCACGATTACCAGACGAAGAAGGGCAATGTCGAGCGCTTCCTGGAGAAGGGCAACAAGGTCAAGGTGACCATCATGTTCCGTGGCCGCGAGCAGTCGCGTCCGGAACTCGGCTACCGCCTCCTCGAGCGTCTTGCAGACGACATCGGTGAGCTGGGCGTGGTCGAGTCTCGTCCGAAGCAGGACGGTCGCAACATGACGATGGTCTTCGGGCCGGCTCGCAAGGGCAAGAAGTAGCACACATTTTCAACTCTGAAGGGCTTTTACCATGAAGCAGAAGACCCACAAGGGCACCGCAAAGCGCATCAAGGTCAACGGCAAGGGCAAGCTGCGCCGCGAGCAGGCCGGCAAGCGCCACCTCAACGAGTCGCTGTCCTCCAAGCGTCGCCGCAAGCTGTCCGGCACCACCGACGTCGCACGGGCAGATCAGAAGCGCATGAAGCGCCTTCTTGGCCGCGCATAGTTCAACCAGCGCCCCGTAACCAGCACAAATACCGAATAAGTAAAGGAAGTTTGACTCATGGCACGTGTGAAGCGTTCAGTCAACGCCAAGAAGAAGCGCCGCGCAATCCTCAAGTCCGCGAAGGGCTACCGCGGCCAGCGCTCCCGCCTGTACCGCAAGGCCAAGGAGCAGTGGCTGCACTCCCAGACCTACGCGTACCGCGACCGTCGTAAGCGCAAGGGTGAGTTCCGCAAGCTGTGGATCCAGCGCATCAACGCCGCTGCTCGTCTCAACGACATCACCTACAACCGCCTCATCCACGGCCTGAAGCTGGCCGAGGTCGAGGTCGACCGCAAGATCCTCGCCGAGCTTGCCGTCAACGACTTCGCTGCGTTCTCCGCGATCTGCGAGATTGCCAAGAACGCCCTCCCGGAGGACGTGAACGCTCCGAAGGCTGCGTAAGCACCCTTCGCTTATCGACGCCCGCCTGCTCCGCCGCTAACCGTGGCAGTGCAGGTGGGCGCTTTTGTATTCAACGTCGGGAGCTGTATTTTAATTGCCATTGAAGGTTTAAAGACCTGGCAGCTTGTGTATGGTTAATTCTATGACCAATCCCCAGAATCAGTACTCAGGCAGTCACGATTCGAGCCACGGATCTAACGACAGCAACGTTCCTTACGCGCCCAACAACACCCCAGCAAACGACTTTCGCGGTGCTCAAAACGGTTACGCGACTGGCAATGTCCCTGCCAACAACTACTCACCGGCGTACTCCAACGGAGCTCAGCCTTACGGGGCTATGGCCCCCGTGGGCGGTCCGCAACCGGGGGTTTATGGCGAACCGAAATCATGGGTTGTAGCGGCCCTGCTTGCATTTTTCCTAGGAGGCTTGGGTGTACATAACTTCTATTTGGGGTACACAACGCGAGGGATCGTTCAGATCGTACTTAACGGCCTAGGGTGGCTCACAGTGTGGTTCTTCGTCGGGTTCTTCCTCTGGGTTGTACTTGCTATTTGGGTACTTGTTGAATTCGTGATGATCCTAGCGCGCGCAGGCAGCTATAAAACCGATGTCCGTGGAATGCCATTGAAGTAACGCTGAAGAAACATCAATACAAGGGCTGGGTAAAGTCTGGTGCATGACACTTGATTTCACGCAACCCTTTACTGAGCGCACACCCCGAGTAGTCAACGCGGCGAAGCTGCACCGGACGCAGGCCCGAAAGAAGGCGAACCGCTTCTTGGTGGAAGGCGCAAACTCAGTGGAGGCGGCCGTGGCGACAGGCGCGGCCACCGATCTTTTTGCCACAGAGCGTGCCGCAGACGAGTTCGCGGACACCATCACCACGGCGGACTACATGGACGTGTTCACCCACGCCATTACTGATCAGGCGGCGAAGCACATGTCTGATACGGTCCACACCACCGGGCTCTTCGCTGTGTGCAAGCCGTCGCTGTGGACTGTCGGCGCGGCGCTGCGTGGGACCCCAGAGTTCGTCGCCGTAGGAGTGGAAACCAACGACCCAGGCAACGCGGGCACCATCATCCGCATCGCCGATGCGACTGGCGCGAATGCCGTGATCTTTGCCGGCGAGACGGTGGACCCGGAATCTTCCAAGGTTGTGCGCTCCTCTGCAGGCTCGCTGTTCCACCTGCCCGTGGCCCGCGAACGCAACATCAAGGACGTCCTGGGTCAGTTGCGCGCCAAAGGCTTGCAAGTAGTCGCGACCGCCATGGACGGAGAAGTCTCCCTCGACGCAGCGGGGGAGGTGCTCGCGAAACCGACTGCGTGGCTCTTCGGCAACGAAGCGCACGGGCTCCCCGACGAGATTCTGGAACTGGCTGACCACCGGGTGGCAATTCCAATCAAGGGAAGCGCGGAGTCATTGAACCTCGCCACTGCTGCAGCAATGTGCATGTGGGAGTCCTCCAAGGTGCTCGGCCAGGATTAGGCGACGCGTCGGGCCTTGGGCGCCCTCGAAGTTGTCTCTGCAGGCGTCGGACAATTGATGTGTGCGCCCGGGTATGCTTGTGTGCGCTGAAATATCACCAGACAAGTGGAAGGGACGAGCGTGTCCGAGACCCCGGAGATTCAACTGACCGAGGAAGCGCTAGACAGCGCTGCCGCGGCGGCGATCGAAGCGTTTGAGAACGCGGCAGACTTGCCGGCGTTGGAAGAGGCGCATAGGCAGCATCTGGGGGAGAAGGCCTTTATCCCGCAGGCGCGGCGTGCCCTGGGCACCCTACCGAAGGACCAGCGCAAGGACGCTGGTCGGATGGTGAATATGGCGCGCGGGCGCGTCGAGAAGCGCTTTGCGCAGCTGCGCGAGCTGCGCGAGGCCGAATACCGTGCGCAGCAGCTCAAGGAAGAAGCGGTGGACGTCACGCTGCCGACAACTCGTGGGCAGGTTGGGGCGATGCACCCGATCACCACGCTGAGCGAGCAGATTGCGGACATTTTTGTCGGCATGGGCTGGGAAATCGCCGAGGGACCGGAGGTTGAGGCGGAATACTTCAACTTCGACGCGCTCAACTTCATCCCGGATCACCCCGCGCGCACCCTGCAGGACACCTTCTACATTGGTGAACCGGGCTCCAAGCAGGTCATGCGTACGCACACCTCGCCGGTGCAGGTGCGCTCCATGCTGGACCGTGACGTTCCGCTGTACATCGCGTGCCCGGGACGCGTCTTCCGTACCGACGAGCTTGACGCCACGCACACCCCGGTGTTCCACCAGATTGAGGGCCTGGCCGTGGATAAGGGGCTGACCATGGCACACCTCCGCGGCACCCTGGACCACCTGGCCAAGACGCTGTTCGGGCCGGCGGCGAAAACCCGCATGCGTACGAACTACTTCCCGTTCACGGAGCCGAGCGCTGAGGTAGACGTGTGGTTTGAAAACAAGAAGGGCGGCGCAGGCTGGATCGAGTGGGGCGGCTGTGGCATGGTCAACCCAAACGTGCTGCGCGCTGTCGGCATGGATCCGGAGGAGTACCAGGGCTTCGCCTTTGGCATGGGCCTGGAGCGCACCCTGCAGTTCCGCAACGGGCTGACGGACATGCGCGACATGGTCGAGGGCGACGTGCGTTTCACCCTGCCGTTCGGCGTGCAGGCGTAAGCAGGCAATAGGAGAGAAGGGACAAGGACAACAATGCTGATTTCCAAGAACTGGATCACTCGCCTGCTGCGCAACGCGGGCAACGAGGGCTGGACCGTCACCGACGAGGAGCTGGACGCAGGCTTCGTCCGCGTGGGCTTCGAAACGGAGGGCTACGCGCCGATCGAGGAGACTACCGGCCCGCTCGTGCTGGGACGCGTCGCCGAGATTGAGGAGCTCACCGGATTCAAGAAACCGATCCGCTACTGCCAGGTCGACGTCGGCGACGCGAACGGCACCGGCGAGCTGCAGGGCATCATCTGCGGTGCGCGTAACTTCGCGCTCGGCGACTACGTCGTAGTGTCGCTGCCGGGCGCGGTCCTGCCGGGTGGCTTTGCCATCTCCGCGCGCAAGACCTACGACCACATCTCCAACGGCATGATGGCGTCCGCCGCGGAGCTCGGCATGACCACGAAGAGCGACGGCATCATCACCCTGCCCGAGGGTATGGGCAAGCCGGGCGATGATGCCCGCGAGATCCTCCAGCTCGATGACACGATCTTTGACGTCAACATCACCCCAGACCGTGGCTACGCGCTTTCCGCGCGCGGCCTGACCCGCGAGATCGCCTCCGCCTTTGACCTCACGTTCACCGATCCCGCCGCGGACCCGCAGGTCGCAGCCGTGGACACCTCGCAGGTCCCCGCAGCGCAGGGTTCGCTTATCGACGTCACCGTGGACGACTCCACCCGCGCTCGCCGCTTCGGGCTGGCCAAGGTCGAGGGCATTGACCCGGCAGCGAAGGCCCCGTTCTGGATGCAGCGCGAGCTCATGCTCTCCGGCATCCGCTCCGTCAACGCGGCGACTGACGTGACCAACTACGTCATGCTGCTCCTCGGCCAGCCGATGCACGCCTTTGATGCGGACAAGATCTCCGGCAACCTGCACGTGCGCAACGCGTCGGCGGGCGAGGAGTTTGAGACGCTGGACCACACGAAGCGCACCCTGCTGGACTCCGACGTGGTCATCACCGATGACGCGGGCATCCAGTCCCTCGCGGGCGTGATGGGCGGCGTCACCTCTGAGATCTCGGACGAGACGGTAAACGTGTACTTCGAGGCCGCCAGCTGGGACGAGCTCACGGTGGCGAAGACGGCGCGCCACCACAAGCTGAGCTCGGAGGCGTCGCGCCGGTTCGAGCGTGGCGTCGACCCGGCCATCGTGGAGGTAGCCCTGGACGTTGCGTGCGCGCTGCTGACCAGCATCGCTGGCGGCGAGATCGCGTCCGGACGCACCCTCGTCGGCGCGGTCCCGCAGCGCGAGGCCATTGAACTGCCGGTGGCCGCGCCGTCCAAGCTCATCGGCGTCGAGTACGCCGAGGAGACGGTCGTGCGCCGCTTGGAGGAGGTCGGCTGCGCCGTGGAAGCCGTGGAGAAGGCGGCCGAGGGCGTCCTGGCTGTCACTCCGCCCACCTGGCGCGGCGACCTCACCGTCCCGGTCGAGCTGATCGAGGAAATCGTGCGCCTGGAAGGGCTGGACGACATCCCGTCTCTCCTGCCCACCCCGCGCGGTGGCCGCGGTCTGACTCCGGCGCAGCAGCGCCGCCGCGCCGTGACGCACGCGCTGGCCTACGCCGGTTACGCCGAGATTATCCCCACCCCGTTCATGGCAAACGGCACCTTCGACACCTGGGGCCTGGACGAGGAAGACCCGCGTCGCAACACCGTGAAGGTGCAGAACCCGCTGGATACTGACTACGGAGTGCTCGCCACGACGCTGCTGCCGGCGATGCTCGAGGCCGTAGGGAAGAACGTGGCACGCGGTCGCGCTGACATCGCGATGTACTCGGTGGCGCAAACGGCGTTCAAGCGCGCGGAAGCCTCGCCGCTGCCCAGCGTGGAAGCTCGCCCCGACGGGGCGACCATCTCGGGCATCCTGGATTCGGTGCCGCACCAGCCGCTGCATGTGGCAACCGTCGCGCTGGGCAACGCCGAGGAGGCAGGCCCATTCGGCCAAGCCCGTGCCTACACCTGGGCAGACGCGCTCGAGTCGGCGCAGGTCGTGGCCCGCGCCGCAGGCGTTGAGCTCACGGTTGCCTCTGCGGAGTACCTGCCGTGGCACCCCGGCCGCTGCGCCGAGCTGCGCGTCGGCGAGACCGTCGTGGGGCACGCCGGCGAGCTCCACCCGCAGATTTTGGAGGCGCTCGAGCTGCCGCCGCGCGTGTGCGCGATGGAGCTCGACCTCTCCGCGCTGCCGTTTGCGGAGGTCCTCCCGGCCCCCATCCTTTCCGTCTACCCGGCGCTGCACCAGGACATCGCGCTCGTCGTCGACGAGGCAGTGCCGGCCGAGGAAGTCCGTAGGGTCCTCGAAGAGGGGGCAGGTGAGCTGCTCGAGGGTGTCACGCTTTTCGACGTCTACCGCTCCGAACAGCTCGGCGAAGCCAAGAAGTCCCTGGCGTTTGGCCTGGTGTTCCGCGCACCGGACCGCACGCTCACCGAGGACGAGGCTTCCGAGGCCCGCCTCGCGGCGGCGGAGGCGGCCAAGGCCCGCTTCGGTGCCGAGATGCGTGGCTAAACCAAGAATGAATAATTTGCAGCCGACTGCATAAAAGCGTAGGGTGTCTGTATGACACTGAACGTAGCAGTCGCCGGGGCGACGGGGTACGCAGGCGGAGAAATCCTCCGCCTGCTCCTGCGCCACCCCCTGTACGAGTCGGGCGACCTCACCATCGGCGCACTGACCGGAAACTCCACGGCGGGGCAGTCCGTCGCGGAGCTGATGCCACACCTGCCGCAGTTGGCGGATCGGGTCATCGAGCCGACCTCTGTGGAGGTGCTCGGCGGGCACGACGTCGTCTTCCTCGGGCTGCCCCACGGGTTCTCAGCCGAAATTGGCGCGAACCTGCCGGACACAACGATCGTGATCGATTGCGCGGCGGATTTCCGTCTCCGTGATGCCGGCGAGTGGCAGCGCTACTACGGCTGCGCGCACGCGGGCAGCTGGCCCTACGGTATTCCGGAGATGCCCGGCCACCGTGACCAGCTGCGCGGCGCGACCCGCGTCGCCGTACCCGGCTGCTTCCCAACGGGTGCGACCCTCGCCGCCTACCCGGCCGTTGCAGCGGGGTTGGCGGCGCCCGACCTCCGCGTTGTGGCTATCACCGGGGTCTCGGGCGGCGGCAAGAAAGCGTCCGTCGCCATGCTGGGCGCAGAGACGATGGGCTCGCTTAAGACGTACAAGACCGCAGGCGCGCACCGACACACCCCGGAGATCGCGCAGAACATCGCCGAGGCCACGGATGAGGACGTCACCGTGAGCTTCACCCCGGTCCTGGCACCGCTCCCGCGCGGCATTCTCACCACCGTGACCATGCCGCTGCGCAGCGGGGTCGACGCCGCCGCCGCTCGCGCGGCGTACGAGTCGGCGTACAGCCACGAACCGTTCGTGCACCTCCTCCCGGAAGGCGCGCACCCGCAGACGCAGCACGTCGTGGGCGCAAATACGTGCCACGTCCAGGTTGAGGTTGATGAGGGCGCGGGAGTGCTGCTCGCCACGTCCGCCATCGACAACCTGACCAAGGGCACCGGCGGCGCGGCAGTGCAGTGCATGAACCTCGCCCTCGGACTGGACGAGACGGCCGGCCTGCCACGGCAGGGCGTCGCCCCCTAGCCCAGGCACGCCTGGAAGATCATCCCTACAACGCCACCCGCGCGGCGACCTTTACACAGAAAGCGAGACACCATGGAAACCCCACACCCCTCACCGAGTACCCACGACACCGCCGAAGCGCCCCGACTGAGTGTGACCGCCCCGCAGGGGTTCCGCGCTGCGGCGACTGCGGCGGGCATCAAGCCGTCGGGGAAGTCGGACATGGCACTCGTGGTCAACGACGGCCCGAATGACGCCGCGGCCGCGGTATTTACGCGCAATCGCGTGAAGGCGTCGCCGGTCAAGCTGTCGCAGGCGGCGCTGGCAGACGGCGCGCTGCGCGCAGTGCTGTACAACTCCGGGAACGCAAACGCGTGCAACGGCGCGCAGGGCGACGCGGACGCGCGCGAGTCCCAGGCGCTCGCCGCAGCGGCGCTCGGTGTCGAGCCCTCGGAGGTGGCCGTGTGCTCGACCGGGCTGATTGGGGAGCTGCTGGACATGGGGAAGGTGCGTGGTGGCGTCGAAAAGCTGCTGCCCCTGCTCGGCGACGACGAGGCGCAGGGCGAAGCGGCGGCTGACGCGATTTTGACGACGGACCTTGTGCGGAAAGAGGCTGG
>NZ_RDRE01000151.1 GCF_003693265.1 Corynebacterium gottingense | reverse complement strand
CGATTCCCTTCGAGGGTCGGCCTAGAGCCCCGCTTCATGTGGGGCTCTAATTTTTTAACGCTTCTTGCCGCACACACCCCCCAATTCCGGCACCTCCCACGCAGTCACCGCTTGTACCTGCCTGTTGATTTCCGCATCGGGCATGTGCTTGAGGATCCAGTTTCGCGCGGCAGTCACCCGGTCGCCGCCGGTATGTAATGCTCGCCCGATCAGCCGCGACTGGCGAGCAACTTGTTGACTGCGGCGGCGCCGGTGCGTGTCGTAGGCAGAAAAGTCCGTGCTGCCTGCGCGCAGCAGCCGGGCGAGGACTGCAGCGTCTTCCAAACCCTGGCACGCGCCCTGCCCGAGGTTTGCCGTCATGGCGTGCGCCGCGTCCCCCGATCAGCACGACCTTGGTGTTGTAGTAGCTCGCGAGCGGTTTCGCCAACTCGTGGATGGGCAGGTACTGCACCGAGTGCTCCGGGCTGGCGAGCAGCAGGGCGGGGATCGGGTCGTGCCACTGCCCGAAGGTCGCGTGCACCTGGTGGAGCGCTTGGGCTCCGGGCTGGGCTTCTGGGCCGGAGGTGACGGCGAACCAGGAGGTGTGGCCGTCGTGAAGCGGGACGGCCCCGAAGCGGGTGCGCGCTCCCCAGGTCTCGAACCCGGCGTCAAGCGGTACCCCTTCGGTGATTGCGCGCCACGTGTTGTAGCCGGCGTAGGTCATGCCGGGATCGTCGAAGCAGCTGGCCCGCACTGCGCTGCGGATCCCGTCCGCGCCCACCACGACGTCGAAGCGCGCTTCAGTGCCGTCGGCGAAGGTGACTGTGCCGGATCTGGCGTCGACGCCCACCGCTTCCGCCGAGGTGTGGACGCGGGGGCCCGGGATGCCTGCGAGCAGCAGCGAGTGGAGTGTGGTGCGGTCGAGCGCGAGGGTTAAGCGCGCGTGATTTCCGGGGAGATGCGCGTGAGCCAATCTCCCCGTGGGTTAAGGATCCCGCCTTGCAATGGCGCTTGTTGCTGCTGCAGCGCGCGGAAATCTGCGTCTATACCTAAGGCGTCGAGGGCGGCAAGATCGTTCGGCGCGAGCGTGTGCCGGCGCCTCCGCTGCGGATCTGCGCATGCTCTTCGTAAACCTGCACGTCCATGCCCGCCCGGTGCAGCGCCGCCCCC
>NZ_RDRE01000150.1 GCF_003693265.1 Corynebacterium gottingense | reverse complement strand
CCCCGGCGCAAGCTACGCTCGCGCTACGTCCCTCTCCCGGAGGAGGTGTGGACCTCGGCGGGCTTCCAGACCCCGTACGACGTGGGCCAGCAGTATGCGTCCTGGTGGTACGAAAACGCCGCCTCCTCGGAGCAGCGCGACAAGGCGCACATGCTCTCCGGAGGCGGCCTCCCGCCCGAAATTGATCGCCCGCTCCTGCAGTTCGCGTGCGAGACGCTGCACGAGTACACGCTGAGTGAAACCCAGCGCGTCAATCTCCGCGATGGGTTTCACTCGGGCATTCGCGGCGTGCTGATCAGCATCAGCCGCAACTAGTCGCCCTTGCTGGACTCCTCGGACTCCTCAGGAGCTGCCGGGGCCTCCAGCTGCTTGTCGGCGCTCCCGGAGCCCATCGAGGCGCGGATCTCGTCCAGCTTGCTTGCCGCGGCAACGTCCGTACCAGCGGATTCAATCTCCGCCATGCGGTCGCCCAGCGAGTCCTTGGCCAGCTCCTGCTGGCCGAGCGCGGTGGCGTAGCGCTTCTCAATCTTGTCGCGCACGCCATCCATGGTGGGCACGTTCTGGTCCGCGGTGAAGTTGTTCATGGAGTCCATCGTCTTGGACGTGGCCTCCTGCATCTTCGCCTGGCCCAGCTGGGATTCGAGCTGCTTCGCCTGCTGCAGCTGCTCCTGCAGGCGCGCCTCGGACTGCTGCTGCTGCGCCTGCGCCTCGCGCGCCGCCTGATCGGCCGACGCATGGGCCTGCTTCGTCTGCTCCAGGTCCTGCTCCACAGCGACCAGCTGGGACGCGAGCACCTCGGCGGTGTTGTTAAACTCCTGCGCCTTCTGCGCGTCGCCCTCGCCCTGCGCCTTGTCGGCGGCCTGGAGCGCCACTCGGGCCTTCTGCTGCAGGTCCTCCTGCGACTTGATCAGGCGGTCCAGCTTCATCTCCAGCTGGTTGCGGTTACCAATGATGGTGGCCGCCTGCTCGGAGATGTCGCGGTGGTTCTTCTTCGCCTGCTCAATCGCCTGCTGGAGCTGCACTTTGGGGTCAGCGTTTTCGTCGATCTTGGTGTCGAACGACTGCATCAGGTACTTCCAGCCCTTAGAGAACGGGTTTGCCATGTGTCGTGTCCTTCCGTCGTCGCAAAATGGTCGCCGCCCCAGTGTACGCAGGTTTTCGG
>NZ_RDRE01000149.1 GCF_003693265.1 Corynebacterium gottingense | reverse complement strand
TTGTTCGGGATGATCGCCTTGCCCGCGGCGACCTGCTCGCGCACCTTTTCCACGTCGCAGTGCTCGCGCAGCGCCACGAACTCCATCTCCGGGGTGATCTCCCCGCGGCGGGCGTACGCCATCTGGGTGACGCGCTTGCCTTCCGTGGCGCGCAGTGGCGCGCGGCGGGCTCCGCGCCACTCCTCGGAGGCGGCGCCGCGCTTGGCGGCCCGGGTGCCGTCGTCAAGCAAATTGCGCTGGCGTCCCTCGTACTCCGCAACGTCGCCGCGGGCGGCGATCCACTCGCTGCGCAGCGCGGGCAGGCCCTCTTCCGGCTCCGCCCATGGGCCGCGGGTGCGGTAGAGCTTCACGGGCTCGTTCGGGCCGGTGGGGGAGTCATCCAGCGCGACCGCGGTCTCGGGGACCTCGAGTCCGTTCTTACGCAGCGGTGCGTAGCTGTGCTTGCGGTGGATTTCTTGAGCGTAGGCGTCAGTCATGACACTCCTTCAACTTCCTTCGCCGGTGCTAACCGGACAGGTTCGGACGGTGCCCGCGCGGCATGTAGCGCGATCTCAGCCCCTACCTTGGGGCGCCCGTGTGGGATTGCGTCATCGAGTGTAGCGGCTTACAGGACTGCTCCGCCATTGAGGTAGTTCACGTACCGAACCGCGTCATCCTTCGAGTAGAGGTAGCGGAAATCCGGATCGCTTGGGTCCTCATCAGCGTTGCGGGGTGCGAGGCCTACGTTTTCGGGTGGAAGCGGTGCATCGCACCACCCGCCACTGGGGTTGTAGAAGCCAACAACGTATCCACGGCAGTGCGTGCCGTGCGGGTAGGAATCCATGGTTTGTGTGACCCACATGATTGACCTTCCTTCCACTGTGTTCACACCTCAGAATACCCGTCTTACCTGCTGTTTGTCAGCGAATCTCCGAAAATGGGACCCGTTCGGGTGGTGTAGCCAAACGGCTCGACGTGCACGATCGTCTCTGCGGCGCCGAGCGAATTTGCAATACCGGACTCAATCTCGTCGGCGTGGGCGTGCGCGTACGACACCGTCCACTCACCAGGCACCTGCATGACCAAGCTGATCAAGCGCTCGCGACCAAACGCAGCCGTACGTACGGAGGTAAACGCCACCCCGTTTTGCTCGGCAAATGCATCCAGAAATGCGTTGAGTTTTGCAAGCTCCTCCG
>NZ_RDRE01000148.1 GCF_003693265.1 Corynebacterium gottingense | reverse complement strand
GCCGTGGCGGAGCGCCCCATCGCAGACGACGAGGTCGGCTCCAACCCGCGCCACCTCGCCGACATCGTGCTCGGCGTCGTCCGCTCCGGAGAGCTCTACCGCATGGACGTGCCCGAGGCGGAAACCGTCGAGCCGGGCGACCGCCTGCTCTACGTGCGCATGACCCAGCCGCAGGAGTCGCCCGAGGCACAGAAGCCGTCGGAGTAGCGCGCCCGTGCTCTTGCTTATCGACGCCACCTCGCACCTCCCCCTCACCGCCGAGGGCGCACCACTCCTGTTTCCGGAGCTTCCGGCGGGGATCGAGGTGACCACCCGGGTGCAGATCACGCCCGAGGTCACCGCCGCGCGGCTGCGCTCCGCCAGCGCCGCCGACCTCGCCCCGCGCACCGGCCACGCGCGCAGCCATGCGGACAACTACCTCGTCTCCCGGGCCGTCGGCCTGCTGGCTGCGCGGGAGCGTTACGCCTTCGACCCGACGGACGGCTCGCCGCTGACCTGGGGCGAGTCCGGGATCGTCGCCCGCGGCGCGTCCGGCACGCCGATCTTCCCGCGGATCGACCCGTGCGTGATCGGGGTCGTCGAGCACGCCGCCGGCGACCGCATCCTGCTGGGGGAAAACCGCCGCCGCCCGGGGTTCTTCACCTGCATTGCCGGCTACATGGATGTGGGCGAGAGCGCGGAGGACGCGTTCGCGCGCGAGGTCCTGGAGGAGACGGGGCGGCGGGTCACCGACATCGCGTATGTTGGGTCGCAGCCGTGGGCACTGTCGGGCTCGCTGATGCTGGGCTTCCGCGCCCGCACCGCAGACGAGACCCAGGTGGGGGATACAGATGGAGAGCTCAGCCAGATCATCTGGGCGACGCGCGAGGACCTGGGCGGGCTCACGCTCGCGCCCGAAGGCAGCATCGCCCGGCAGCTGATCGAGCGCTGGGCCGCAGGCGAGATCTAAGAGGGAAGGACAAAGGACACACCGATGGCAGTGGACTTGAGTTTGTTGGATGAGGACCAGCGCGTGGCAGCCACCGCTCCGCGTGGCCCGGTGTGCATCCTCGCGGGCGCCGGCACGGGCAAGACGCGCACCATCACGTACCGCATTGCCAACCTGGTGGACCAGGGGATCGTGGCGCCCACGAAGGTGTTGGCGGTGACGTTCACGCAACGCGCCGCGGGCGAGATGCGCGACCGCCTGCGCACCAT
>NZ_RDRE01000147.1 GCF_003693265.1 Corynebacterium gottingense | reverse complement strand
ATCATCGCATTCGGACTACCACTCCTGGTGCTGGTCCTCGGCGTGCTCACGCGCCGCAAGGAAGCCACCACCGAGCTCGAGCGTGACCTGGACCTGGCTCGCCAGCGCGAGGACATCGCCACCGACGTCCACGATCTCCTCGGTCACACACTCACCGTGATCAACCTGAAATCGGAGGTGGCTCGCCGGGCCGTCGATAATGATCCCGAACAGGCAAAACACGAACTCGCGGAGATTGCGCAGCTGTCCCGCCAATCCCTCGCTGAGGTCCGCGCTACCGTCACCCGCATGCGCACGCCCACCCTCGCCGGCGAGCTGGAGGCTGCGCGCCGGGCGCTGTCCACCAGCGGGATCGCCGCCCACCTGCCCGAGTGCGCGCCCACGAACCACGACGCCCTCTTCTCCTGGGCGCTGCGTGAGCTGACCACGAACGTGATCCGCCACTCTGGAGCCCGAAACTGCTGGGTCACGCTGACCCCCGATACCCTCACGGTTGCCGACGACGGCGCCGGCTTCACTTCCACCACCGCCGACCACGCCGGCGGTCTGGCCGGTCTGCAGTCCCGCCTCACCGAAGGCGCGCTCCTCATCACCCGCGAGCTGGGGCGCACTACAGTCACCCTGTCGATGGGCCGCCCATGATCCGCGTCCTCATCGCCGAAGACCAGGCGCTCGTCCGCGGCGCACTCGTCGCGCTCCTCGGCGCCGAACCGGACATCGAGGTCGTCTCCCAATGCGCCACCGGCACCGAAGTCGCGGGGTTGCTCGAGCAATCGCCTATCGACGTCGCACTCCTGGACATCGAACTCCCCGGCCGCAACGGCCTCGACGTCGCCGCCGACCTCGCCAGTCACCCCTGTCGCACGCTCATCGTCACCACCTTCGGCCGCCCCGGCTACGTGAAGCGGGCCTTGGACGCGGGCGTCGACGGCTTCGTGGTCAAGGACACCCCGCCTGAGGAACTGGCGTGCGCCATCCGCCGCGTCCACGCCGGCTACCGAGTCATCGACCCTCATCTCGCTAGCGAAAGCCTCTTCGCGCCGAACAATCCACTCACAGACCGCGAACAAGACGTGACCCGCCTCCTGCTCCGAGGCCTCGGCGCCCCCGACGTCGCCGCCACGCTGCACCTTTCCTCCGGCACGGTGCGCAACCACGTGTCCAGCATCATTGCCAAGACGGGTGCCGGAAACCGTTTCGAGGCGGCCCG
>NZ_RDRE01000146.1 GCF_003693265.1 Corynebacterium gottingense | reverse complement strand
TCGTAGCCGGACGCGTCGATCCCAGGCTGAATGAACTGGGTTTCCGGTTCCTCGCGGTGTGTCATTTCGCGCTCCTTTCAATCAGCCCGGTCAGGGCGTCAAGCACCTGCTCGGGGGTCATCTCGGAGGTGTCGATGACCTCCGCGTCCTCCGCGGGCTTCAGCGGGCTGGTCGCACGGGACGAGTCGAGCTCGTCGCGGCGCTGCACGTCCGCGAGCACGGTGTCAAAGTCAGCGTCGCGTCCCGCGGCGATGTCCTGGTCGTAGCGGCGCTGCGCTCGCACCTGGGCCGAGGCGGTCATGAAGGCCTTCGCGGGGGCGTCGGCAAGCACCACCGTCCCGATGTCGCGCCCCTCTACGATGGCGCGGTGGGCCTCGCGGGCCAGCTTGCGCTGCAGCTCGACCAAGTTCACGCGGACTTGTGGAATGGCGGAGACGGCGGAGACGTTGCGGGTGACCTCCGGGCCGCGGATCTCGCCCGAGACGTCCTCGCCGCCGAGGAGCACCTGCTTGGAATCTGGGTCGTCGGAGACTTCGAGCGGCAGATCGGCGGTCGCCGCCACCACCGCGTCGGTGTCGGCCGGGTCGACTCCGGCGCGGAGCACCGCAAGCGTGGCCACGCGGTACATCGCGCCCGTATCCACGTACTTCGCGCCCAGCGACTTCGCCAGCGCGCGGCAGGTGGTGGACTTGCCGGTCCCGGAAGGGCCGTCGACGGCGAGAATGAGCCCGCCGTCCGGCATGTTCGAAAGCTGCGTTGCGTCAGCCATTACATATCCACCACCTTGTACAGGGAGGCCAGCTCGGCAGAGTTCAGCACGCGCATGGAACCGGGCTTCATGTCTCCCAGCTGAACGGTGTGCACCTTGGTGCGCACCAGGCGCTGCACCGGGAAGCCGCACTCCTTGAGCATGCGGCGCACGATGTGCTTGCGGCCCTCGTGCAACTCCACGCGGACGATGGACTGGCCGTTGTGCACGTCGACGATCTGCGCGTAGTCGACGGTCACGGTGCCGTCGTCAAGCACGACGCCCTCCTTCAGCTTCTTCACCAGGTCGCCCTTGGCCTCGCCCAGCACCGTTGCCAAGTAGGTCTTGGTCACCTTGTACTTCGGGTGCGTGAGGCGGTTGGCCAGCTCGCCGTCGTTGGTCAACAGGAGGAGCCCCTCGGTGTCGGCGTCGAGGCGGCCCACGTGGAACAGGCGCTGCCCGGCCGCGGTGCGCTCGGACAGGTAGGAGCC
>NZ_RDRE01000145.1 GCF_003693265.1 Corynebacterium gottingense | reverse complement strand
TCCTCTCCCATTCCGTGAACGCCATGAAGTTCCACGGCAAGCGGCTTATCGACGACACCTTTGGCGACGGCCGCACCGCGCACCCCATCAACGCCCCTGAGCGCAACGGGTGGATCCACATGAAGGGCACCGGCAAGCTCAATATCGGCGAGGCGCTCACCTGGGGTGTGAACACCACGTTTTCCCGCTGGAAGTTCTGGATTCCGTGCGGGCTCGGGCTGCTGTTGGCCTTGTTGGTTGGCCTGATCCCGTTCGTCGGGGGGCTAGTCGTAGCCGCCTTGTACCCGCTCTGCATCTCCTTGGGGCTGAAGCAGACGCTGGTGTACAAGAACGAGACATCGGAGCAGGGCACATCGACCTTCTGGGTGACACTCGGCATGTATGTGCTGACCGGGATCATGTCGCTTGGCGCCCTCGCGCTGATCGTCGCCATTGCTGAGTTGCTGCGCCTGGCCACTGGCAATCCTGCGCCTCCTCTACCTGCGGGGTACCCGGTTGTGGAACCGGAGTTGACCCCCTTTGACTACGTCGCCTTCTTCTTGTTCTTGGCCACCCTGCCGTTCTTCTGTCTGCAGGTCTGGTACGCGGCGGACAACGGCGCCGATTTCGGCGGCTGCATCGTCAGGGGGTTTAAGGCGGCGCAGCGCAACTACCTGCCGTTGCTGGGGCTCATCGTTGTCTCGTTCCTCATCTTCGTCCTCGGCGGGGTAGCGGTGGGCGTCGGCCTCATCGTCGCGGTGCCCGTCATCATCCTCACCTGGGCGCATGCCTACCGGCAGATCTCGGGTGGCCCGGTGCCGTCGAAAAGCACGCTCTCTGTACGCTAACGGTGCGCTAGCGGAAACGGCTGAGGTCACGGATTGGTATCACCCCCAAACATTCCGCCCAATCGCTGCTAGTCTCAGGCGCATGAACACCCCGAATGGTGGGCAGAACCCGTACGCGGAGCACAGCACCCCGCCGCCGACA
Organism: Corynebacterium gottingense; assembly: GCF_003693265.1. Lineage (GTDB taxonomy): Bacteria > Actinomycetota > Actinomycetes > Mycobacteriales > Mycobacteriaceae > Corynebacterium > Corynebacterium gottingense. Next base: position 286 of record NZ_RDRE01000145.1, on the reverse strand, counting down.
CAGCCCGCGGGCAGGCTGCGCCTCCTGCCCGCCTACGCGTGGGCGGTGCGCGCCTGGGTAACCAACCTGATCATCTGGGGTCCGCTGAGCCTCATCTGCTTCATCGGGTTGTCAACGCGGTTTTGGCAGACGTTTACTGTCCTGGCGGTGCCGGTGTTGATTTCGCTCGCGATGCAGCAAACCACGGTGCGGCGCCTCAAGCTCGATGAGATCAGCCTGCCCGGCTTTGCCAACCTCCTGGTCCTCGCGTTCCTCTTCGGGCTCTTTGCCGGCGGCTTCGCCATCA
>NZ_RDRE01000144.1 GCF_003693265.1 Corynebacterium gottingense | reverse complement strand
CGAACTGGGAGGAACCGGACGCGTCGATGGTCACCGCGCCGCCGTCGGCGTGGCCGGTGCCGTGGACGGTGAAGGGGAGCGCGTCGCCCGCCACGGCGACGCCGAGGTGGCGGAGCGCGTCCAGGATTGTGCCCATGGGGCGGGCCTTGGCCTGCACGTCGCCGTCGAAAAGCACCGGGCCCTGCGCAAACGCGGCGACGGCGGGCACGAACCGCATGACGGTGCCCGCGAGGCCGCAGTCCACCTCTGCGCCGTGGAGTTCGCCGGGCGTGACGCGGATTTCCTCGCCGCTGTGGGTGAACGTGGTGCCCATCGCGGCGAGCGCGGATTCCATGAGTTCCGTGTCGCGCGAGCGCAGCGCGCCGACGACGGTGGACTCGCCGTTGGCGAGCGCGGCGAGGACGAGCGCGCGGTTGGTCATCGACTTCGACCCCGGCACCTGCTGCGTGTGCGAGATGGGGTCGGGCGAAAACGGTGCGGTCCACAGTTCAGTCATGCGGTCCATCATAATAGAGGCATGTGTGGACGTTTCGTTCTTTTCACCACCGGCGACGAGCTGCTTGACGCCGTCGGCACCCTGCCCGGGGTCGGCACCGTCGACGCCCCCGACGGCACGCCGCCCGCCCGCTACAACATCGCCCCGACCCAGCAGGTGCCGCTCGTGCGCTTCCAGGAGCAGGGGGCGCTTGTCGACGCCGCCCGCTGGGGCCTCCTCCCGTCCTGGAAAAAGGACGAAACGGGGCCGCCGTTGTTCAACGCCCGCGCCGAGACCGTGGCCGAAAAACCCTCGTTCCGCTCCGCCTTCAAGTCGCGCCGCGGACTGATGGTGCTGGACGGGTACTACGAGTGGAAGGGGGAGAAGGGCAGCAAGCAGCCCTACTTCGTCCAGCCCGAGTCCGGCCTGCTGTTCGCCGCGGCACTGTGGGAGACCGGTCTGGACCGGTTGTCCACCACGATGGTGACTACCGCGGCGGCTGAAAATATGGCGTGGCTGCACCACCGCCTACCGCTGTTCCTGGCCGCAGAAGAGGTGGAGCAGTGGGTGTCCGGCACCCCGGAGGAGGCTGCGGAGCTGCTCGCGCCCTCGCGGGTGGCGGACACGCTGCGCTGGCGCGAGGCGGACCCGGCCGTGGGCAGCGTGCGCAACGAATATGCGGAGCTGACCGGGGTGGGCGAGCTGACGGACGTGCCCGCGGAGTAGGGGCTTACTGCGCGGCGATGTCGGCGAAGTCCGCGCCGGTGAGGGCGGCGAGGTCCTGCGGGGCGAGCTCCGCGGAG
>NZ_RDRE01000015.1 GCF_003693265.1 Corynebacterium gottingense | reverse complement strand
CCTTGACGGTGATGTCCGTGAGCAGGCCTCCCGTTTGCATCACTGCGCCGATGCGCGCGTTCCCCGTAGCCTGCTTGGGTGTGCCGCCAAGGACGCTCACCTGGCCCGACGTGGCCGTGGTGAGCCCAAGGATGATGTCGATGAGCGTGGACTTACCCGCGCCGTTCGTCCCTAGTAGAGCGACGATCTCGCCGACACGGACGTCGAAGGAAACGCCGCGCAGCGCGTGGACCGGATGCTTGCCACTCGGAGTGAACGTCTTGGTCACGTCCGCGACGTGGATGGCGACGGGGCGGGAGCTGGAAGCGACTGCTGCGGTGGACATGATTCGCAGCCTATGTATGGGCGACTCAGCGCGCACTGGTTTTTGTCATGAGGTGGGCATGACAATTGTCATGGGCGAGTGCGGGGGCGCGCCGGCCGGTACTGTGAGGGGTGTTCGAAGCGTTGCCGCGCCCGGCGCGGCCTCGCCGGCCCTCCCGAAAGGACCAGCACATGAGCAGCAAGAACCCGAATCCGTACAAGAACTTCTCGTACCAGCCGAGTTCGAACCAGCCCGGGGCCGGTGGGTCCGGTGTGTTCGGTCCTGGCGAGTTCGGGTCGGGGCAGCACTGGCGCGACGATGTCCCTTCCGACCCGGAGGAAAGAACGCTGTTTGAGTTCAAGAACTGGTGGGTCGTCATCGTGTTGGCGCTGGCGGTGGCCGGGGCGATCGGGTTGATCTACACCTCGATGACCGATGGCCCCAGCGGGGCGGAGACTACGGAGGGTCGGGAGCAGTCGCCGACGGCAGAGGCTGAGTTCCCGAATTTCGGGGCGGTGGATGAGCGGATCTCGCAAGCCAAGGAGGCAGGCGAGGAGCCCGCCATGTACCGCCCGGACGACTTCGATCCAAATTCCAGGGTGCAGGATCCGGTTCCGGTGAGTCCGAGGGGGATGGAGGCTCCGTCGAAAAGCGCCTTCGAGCTCACGCCACTCGAGGCCGGCGAGGTGGCGAATGTCGGGGGCATGCGCATCGGCGTCGGGCCGGTGCGCGACATGGGGAAATACGGCGAGGACAACATCCTCTGCCACGACGTGTCGTTCCTCAACATGACCAATGACGAGCTGTGGATTTCCAAGAGCGACTTCATGCTCACGATGCCGAGCGGGAAGACCGTGGAGCCCAGCTACGCGCCCGGTTTCAACCACTTGAACTTGACGTTTGAGCACGGGCAAACCAACAGCGGCGTGCTGTGCTTCAAGGCGGAGGCGGAGCCGGGGGCGTACACGGTGAACTTCGCGCCGCGCCCGCTGCACGCGACGCTCGCGGCGTGGAAGTCTGGGATGGGCGGGTAGTTGGCTGGCTTGGATGGCTTGGCTGGCGTTTCGTGGGCGTTTCACCAGGCCAGGCGACAGGGGCGGCGCTGGTGCAAACGGAGCTAGCTCCATTTGGCCGAACAGCCAGACCGCGACCTGGGGTTTTACGGTCGGCGCTGTTGTAGATGGAGCTAGCTCCATCGAGGCCAACCGCCCACCCGTTCGAGAAAACCGCAGGTCATGTCCGGTGCCGTTGTTAGATTGAGGGCATGAACAGCATCTCAGTGGTTGCCACGACGCTTGAGCAGCTCAGGCTATCCACCACGAACCCGGCCTGGGTGATACTTCGCGCGAAGAATGCCCCCGCCGTCCTAGCCATCCTGCGGTCGGTGTTTGAAGGGGATAATCGCCAGGTCGCCGGCTCCGATCTCGCGCTCGCCGTCGACGCCATGCTGGTGGACATCCGGGAGCAGACCGACATGGAGCTGCCGAAGACCGGTGTCGCCTACATCAATGACTGGGTCAAGGATGGGTACTTGGTGCGCCGCAGCCCGCAGGGCACCCGCGAGGAACTGTACGAGTTGTCCACCGACGCCCACGTGGCGATCGACTACGTGCAGCAGCTCACCAATCCGCAGCGGTCGGTGACAAAGTCGCGGCTGAGCACCCTCATTACTGGCTTGCGCGACCTCGCCGCCGAAACCGACGAAGACGAGGCGAACGCGATCCGCAGGTTGGAGGCGCAGCGCGATGCGATCCAACACCGGATCGACTAGGTTCGTATGAACGGCGTTGTCTCCATCTCGGACGAGGAAGCGGTGGAGAAGGCGCGAGAGATCCTGTCGCTGGTCAGCGACCTTCCCACCGATTTTTCGCGGGTGCGCGAGGAGATCGAGGACGTGGACCGGGCGCTTCGTGAGTCCATCGTCGAGGAGAAGCTTCACGCGCGCGACGTGCTGGAAAACGTGTTCCGTGGCGTGGACCTCATCACGCAGTCCGAGGCTGGCAAAGCGTTTAGCGGTTTCTACGAGGTCTTCTTGGACCCGGAGCAGTCGAAGCAGCTCGACGCCACCGTGAGTACCGTCCTGTCGCGCGACTTCGTGCGTAAGCTCTCGCCGATGGAGCGCGCTGAGCTGGGCCAATTAGTGGACACGCTGGACGTGTCGTCAGGCCAAGTCCACGATTCCATGACCAACCTTTCGCGCTCTTTACGACGCTTTGTGCAATCCCGTGAAGCCGAGTCCCAGCAGGCACTGATCAAGTCGATCAACGCCGCGCAGCAGATGGCGCTGCAGCTCGCGCAGGAGGGCATCGGCACCCACAGCCCAGTCGGTGTTGAGTTGGAGTTAACAACGATGCAGCCGACGTCACTGTCCAGCTGGAAGCTGCACGACCCGATGGAGTACAAGATCGACCGCGGCATGGAGATCAATGAGCAGGGGTCGATCGATATGGAGGCGATGCGCCAGCGCATCCGGGAGAACGAGATCGACTGGGAGGAGCTGCGCGGGGCGGTGAACGATGTGGTGGAGCGAGATGGCAGGGCGTCGATAAGCGATGTGCTCTCCGCGCACCCTGCGACCCAGGGGCTTGCGAGCGTGGTGGGGCTGATCAAACTTGCGCGCAGGCACGGCGAGCGAAGGGACGGCACCGAGCTGCTGCACTGGACGCGCGCGGACGGCACGAGGCTGCGCGCGCGATACGAACGGTTTGAATTCGACACCACGATTGGACGGCCATAAATGGACAACAAACTCTACGACGGCGACACCGGTACGCTCACCGGCCCGCAGCGCAGGGCGCTCGCGGAGCTCATCCGCGGCCCGTACGTGTCCAGCATCAAGACGCCGGAGGTGTTTCAGACCGTGTCCGGGTCTCGCGAAGTGCTCGCGCAGCAGCTGGACAACCTCTTCCTCACGCTCATCGTGGACGATGACGCGGGCGTGGCCTACACCAAAGCGTGGGAGGTGGACGTCCCCGACAAGCGCGCGATGCTGCGCAAGACCTCGCTGACCTTCATGGATACGGTCATAGTTCTGCACCTGCGGCGCGAGCTCGTCTCCACCAGCCCCACCGAGCGAACGATCGTGAACGAGGACGAAGTCTTCGAGGCCACCGTTCCTTACCAGGGGAAATCCGCAACTGATAAGTCGAATCCACGCAAGCAGTTCACGGCGTCGTGGAACAAGATGAAGCGGAACTCCATCGTCATCGACACCCCAACCGAAGGCCGATACGAAGTCTCCCCCGTCCTGCGCATCATCTTCTCCGGCGAGGAAATCGCCGCAATCACCGAATCCTTCCGCACCCTTCTGGAGCAGCAGCCATGACCACCATCCCCGGCCAATTCCGCCTCTCCCGTGTCCAGGTCTACAACTGGGGCACCTTCAACGGCCTGCACAGCGTCGACATTGCCCGCGAAGGCTACCTCATCACCGGCCCCTCCGGCTCCGGCAAGTCCACGCTCATCGACGCCATCTCCGCCATCCTGGTCCCGCCGAGCAAGCGCTCGTTCAACGCCGCTGCGGACAACCAAAAGCGCTCCGGGCGCACCATGATCACGTACTGCCGCGGAGCGTGGCGCCGCGAACACTCCGAGGACTTGGATGAGCTCACCCGCTCGTACCTCCGCAACGGCGCCACCTGGAGCGGCGTGCTCCTCCGCTACGAAAACGGCACGGGCGAGACGATCACCGCCTGCAGGCTCATGTTCCTCGCCGCCAACGCGCACGCTGACCAGGACATCACGGACCTGTATCTGCTACTGCCGCGCGATGCGGATCTCACGGAGTTTGAAACGCTTGCGGTAAAGAACCTGCCGATCACGCAGGCGAAGCAGGACTACGGCGATGCGCTGAACGTGGGGCGCAAGCACCCGCAGTTCATCGCCGCGCTGCAGCGAGCGCTGGGCATCGCCGACAGTGGCGCGCTCGAGCTCCTGCACCGCACGCAATCAGCGAAGACGCTGGGGGATCTCAACCACCTCATGCGCACCTTCATGCTTCCGGAGCCCGACACGTTTGCCGTGGCCAAACAGGCGGCCGAGAACTTCACCGCGCTGCACGGCGCCTACACCGCAGTGGTAAACGCGCGTGAGCAGATCGAGCACCTCGTTCCCGTCCGCGAAGCCGCGCATGCTCGCGAGGAGATCGCCCGTGCCACCGCGGTTGTGGCCGAGGAACAGGCGTGGCTCGACCCCTTCGTCTTCGGCTGGAAGGCGCAATTCGCCGAGCGCGCCTGCGAGCGGCACCGCAACGACCTCGAAGCGCTAGGCGGCGCGATCACGGCCGGCGAGGCTGAAGTAGAAACGCTTCGCAGCGAGCGCGAGGAGCTGCGCCAGCTTATCGACGGCAAACAGGACACCGGCCTGGCCAAGGCCGAAATGACCCGCGACAGCCGCCGCACACGCCTCGACCAGGTCAACAAGGCCGCGGAAGCCTTCGCCTCCCGGCTGCGGGTGCTCCAACTCACGCCACCTGGCTCAGCGGAGGAATTTGCGCGCATTTCACACCAGCTGGGAAAGGACCTGCACAACCTGTGCGCGCAGCACGACGCAGAAGACGCCAAAGCTACCACCGCGATCCAGCTCGTGGGCAAGCTGCAGGAGACCCAGACAGCCTTCAAGACCGAGCTGCAAACGCTGCACAAGTACAGTTCAGCGATGGATTCTCGGCTGCTGCGAGCTCGCGCCATAATCGCCGACGCGGCCGGCATCCGCGAGAAAGACCTGCCGTTTGTGGCCGACCTCATCTCTGTCAGTCAAGGCGAAGGCGCCTGGCAGGGCGCGGCCGAGCGCGTCATGGGCGGGTTCGCCCGCACACTCTTGGTACCCGAAGAGCACTACCGCGCAGTCTCGACAGCTATTGATGCCACGCACCTTGGCGCAAAGCTGCAGTACACCCGCATCACACCGGAGCAGGAGTTCGCGGCGCCCCGGAGCTTTCAACACGGCACGCTCGGCACGAAGATCGACGTGGCCGACGGGCGCTTTTACAACTGGGTGCAGTCGCAGCTCGCCCGCCGGTTCGACCACCAGTGCTGCGAGTCCCTGGATGAGTTCCGGCGCGCCCGTCGCGCGGTAACCCGCAATGGCCAGGTCAAGCACAGCGAAGCGGACCACGTGAAGGACGACCGCCGGCGCATCGACGACACGAGCACGTGGGTGTTGTGGGGCAACCTGGACGACAAGATCGACGCACTGCACGTAGAGCTGCAACGCGTGGGCAAGGAGCTAGCGCAGGCGGAGCAGGCGCGCGATACCGCAAAGCGCCGTATGAAGACGGCCCGCGACCAGATTTCCACGGTGGAGCGTCTCCAAGAGACAACAGATTTCAGCGAGATCGACACCGCGACCGCGGCCCGCCTGCTCGCAGAGTCGCAGGAGCTGGTGGACCGGCTCACCGACGGCAACGCGGAGGTCGCCGAATTGAAGAAGCAATTCAAAGTCCGCGAGAAGCGACTGGGCCAGGCCCAAGGCCACCTCAACGGGCTGATTGAACAGCGCGGCGGGCTGCGCCAAAAGCTCGAGCAGGCGGAACAGGCGCTTGCCGAGGCTCAGGCGCGCCTCGAGCGCGGAGCCCCACCGGAGGAGGTCCACGGCAGGCTGTCCAAGCGTGCCGGCACCATCGACGAGAAGAATATCGACCGCGTGCACGAGCAGCTGCGCAAGGCCATCACCGCCGAGCTCGACGAACTCAACCGCCGTGACCTCAAGTGCGAGAGCCGGATGCTCGACGCAATGCACCGCTACCTGCACAAGTGGGAGAGCCGCAAGGGCGACCTGCAGGCGGACAAGAGCTACCAGCAGGCGTTCCTGTCCGAGTTGGACCGCCTCGAAACCGAGAACCTGCCGAGCTTTGAGCAGGAATTCAAGGACCTCCTCCAGGAGCAGACGCGCACGCACTTCGGCCGCCTCCGCCGCCTCATCCGCGAGGCCGCGAGCAATACGCGCAAGTCCATCCAAACCATCAACGATTCCCTGGCACAGGTCGAGTTCTACCCCGACACGCACCTGCAAATTGAGGTCCGCGAGGCGCAGCCGCAGATCGCCCGCAAGTTCATCGAGCTTATCGACGCCACGCTCGACGGCATGATCAACGAGGCCGATCTAGAGGACAGCGAGCGCCGCTTCCACACAATCCGCGAGGTGATCGAGGCGGTCACGATCTCCGACACCACGAGCGCCCGCGAACAGAAGCTGCGCCTGGACACGCGTCAGCACGTGAAGTTCCTGGGCGTGGAGTACGGCACCGACGGCGTCCGCGGCGCGGTATACGACTCTGCCGAAGGACTCTCCGGCGGCCAGGCCCAGAAGCTCTCCTCCTTCTGCCTCGCCGCCGCGCTGCGCTACCGGCTCACGGGGATGGGCGCGAACCCGTCGCAAGCGAACAAATCCGTGGTCGAGGTTGAGGATGCGATGTACCCCCGCTTTGGCACCATCGTGCTGGATGAAGCCTTCGACCGCGCCGACGCCGAGTTCACGCGCGCGGCCATGGGAGCATTCCGCAAGTTCGGATTCCACATGATCCTCGCCACGCCCGAGAAGCTTTTGCAGACGGTGCAGGACTACATCGGCGGCGTGCTGATGGTGGAGTGCCCGGACCGCAAGCACTCGCAGACCAGCTGCCTCACCATCGAGGAGGCCCTGGATGAAAACCTGTGACCAGGTGCGCACCCGCGCAGCGACGTTCTACACCCGCAACCACCGGGCCTGGCTCGCCGGCGAGTTCTCGCCGCTTACGGTGAACCTGAAGCCACCGACGGGCCGCGCCGCCGAGCTTGACGAGGGGCGCGCGGTGCAGGCCTGGATCCAGGAATGGAAGCGCAGCCGCATCACCGCGGAGTGGGAGGAGAAGAAGCTCGGCTACCTGGGCACCTACGCACTCCCGGCGCGCGTAGTGCTGGACAGCCCCGCCACTGCTGCCCGCGTTGCCGGTCGCGCTGAGCATTGGCTGCGCATCAACACGCTGCTCGACGGCTTTGCCGCCTCACTTGGCGCCGACGTCCGTAGCCCTTTGATAAGCAAGCTTGCAGCGTGGGAGTCGTGGGATGATGCCACCGTCGCCCGTTTTGTCAGCGTAGTGCGGTGGCTGCGCACCCACGACGCGTCTGACTACTACGTCCGTGAACTCCCGATCTTCGGCGTGGATTCTAAGTGGGTGGAGGCCCACCGCGCGGTACTGAATGCCGTTGTCGGCGAATTGGGATTTCGCGAGAAGCCCGTCCTGGTGGAGCTGCGGAGCTTGGACCCGGACGCGTCATTCTGCGGGGTGCGGCACTGGTCGTGCCCTCTTTCCGAGCTGAAGGCACTGCCCGGGGGCCGCGTGTTGTTCGTGGAAAACCACCAGACGTTCCTTGCGCTGCCGGAGCTGCCGGACACCGTCGCGATCTTCGGTGGCGGCCTGCGCGCGCAAGTGCTGGCGAAGCAGCTGCCTTGGCTTGCTTCAAAAGAGGTGTTGTACTGGGGAGACTTAGACTCCTACGGCTTCTACATCCTTGACCTCGTGCGCGCACACCTGCCGCACACGCGGTCCGTGCTCATGGATTTGGACACCGCCCGCGACCACGACGCACTCGCCGTCGAAGAGCCGAGTCCTAGCCGCTTTGCGCCGGCGCGACTTACTTCTGGGGAGGCCGATGCCCTGGACTACCTGCGCAGCCACTCCGCAGGCGGATGCCTGCGCATCGAACAGGAACGCATCGTTTTCGGCTACGCGGTGGAGCGGCTGCGGGGTGTGTAGGTAACAGGCACTACTGGGATTTCTCCAATTCTTCCAACTCCTCGTCGATACGCTCGAAGTGCGTCGAGTCTTCTTCGCCTCGGCCATCAGCCACATCCCGTGGCACCGCCTTGCCCATGGCCTCTTCAACCAGAACACACAGAGCCTCACGGCGGTGAGAGAAAAATGACTCGAATTCGTCGTTGCGCAGTGCTTCCGGCGAGACCAGATGGGTGGCAAGGATCTCGTCAACTTCCTCTGCGTTGAGCTGCGCTTTCTCCTGCACCTTAGACAAATAACGTGACGGGGAGACGCCGCCAATTATCCGATTCGTTCGTGCACTGAGCATCGTCTTATTCACGATCGACTCACGCTGCTCAATATCAATCGCGTTCTTCTTACACCAGTCCTGCGGAAAAATGTGGTGGATGTCAACAGCAAGCTGCTGATACTGGTACGCACCAAACGTCTTAGCTTCCATCCAATCAATGCATCCGTTCCCCATAAGCAGCGCCATAATTCCCTTGTACGCTGCAGAGTTCCGAGTCCGCATCGAGTGCAGACGGGATTCTACAAAGTTCGCATCCGCTACCGTACGTGGAGTCGGTGCCGAAGCATCGCGTGCCCAAGCCGGGACCATTTCAAGGTCTCGGACGAAACGCGTTTCAATAGCACTGCCATATAGTTCTCCGAAGACACCAGCCCAGTACCACTTGACTAAGCGCGCACGCACTTGGTGCAGGTCCGCATCAGCACCAAGTTCGACGCGCAATGCCGCCAACGGCACGAGCTGTTTCAAGTACGGGACGTCAGCTGCCTGGAAAATATGCAGGTCTGCGAGAAAATCCGCTGCCCAAATGAATGCGTCGCGAAGCTGATCGCGCCAGTCTAGGTACTGGGAAAGCGTGAGCTTCAGCACGTCCTCGCGCTTTGCGGTGACACCGATCTTTCTGCTGCCTTCCGTGGCTTCTCGCTTCCGCTTCAAACTCGCAAGCATGGTCACGGCCTGGAGGAAGTCGGTGTTTTCCACCTTATGCAAAACCGGGTATTGCGCCCAGTACTGACGCGTCTCCTGCCAGTCATCATTCAACCGGAAATCACTGTTCGTCCTTGCGTAGTACTCCGCGTCACCTGCAAACACTGCGGTGAGGAGCTCAAAAACGTTGAGAGGAAGACCTCCAATGTTCACCTTCTCAAATACCGTGGCAACAGCTGCTTTATCCGTCTCCCGATCCAACTCGATAGCGGGAAGCTTGTAGCTCTTTGCTGGGAACACAAAGAGGCTTCCAAAGCGCTGGACGACCTCCGGATTCGGCGCTGTCATGGCCCAGGAAAACCACTCCTCCGAGTCATAGAGCAAAGTAATCGGAACATACCCCTGCTCTTGCTGCGCCTCACGCGTGCTCACGTCGAGTACAACATCTCGATCAAAATTCTTTTTAACCTTGCCGTCCGCAGGCACGGCGATCACCGCATCTTCAATGTTCTGCGGATCCTCCACAGCCAGGTTGATGTCCACGAAGAAACGACGATCGAAGAGCTTTCCCCTGGAGTCCTTGGTTTGCACCACACCGTCACCAGACAATGCCTGTGTCAGAGAAGTGAGTCGTTGCTGCCCGTCGAGAAGCAAAAAGTGTGGCTTCGTTCCATCCGGAAATTCTGTCCCCTCGATTGCTCGCGGTTTAAATCGAACCTGGTCATTTCCAGTTTCCAAGAGCATGACTACGCCCATCGGATGCCCACGCAACACCGTAATCAGCAGCTGACGGACTCGCTCTTCGTCCCACTTGTAGCCACGCTGAAAATCGGGCAACTGGATCGTCCCGTTGTTAGTCCGCTCCAGAAACTTTTCGAGCTCGATCATCGGGGTCTGAAAACCCATTCGGGAAACTCCTCCGCTTATGGTGACATGTCTCTGACCAGGTTATCCCATTGGCATCGCGCAAACTGGCCGGAGCAAGAAACTTCTCTCATGCGCACAACGTCGAGACTTCACGACGCTCCGATCTCTCCTTCATCTGGGGAGGGTTGGCAAGGCGGGTCTAAAAGGAGCTAGCTCCGTTTGGCCGAACAGCCGGACCGCGACCTGGGGTTTTACGGTCGGCGCTGTTGTAGATGGAGCTAGCTCCGTTTGCAGCGCCCCCATATCGCTACGGTGGCGTATGGACCAGCCCAAACCACGCCGTCGAAAGAGGACCCCGCATGCCGAACACTGACAACGCCCGCACCGACGTCGCCGTCATCGGCGGCGGATTCGCCGGCACCGCCGCGGCGATCACGCTCGCGCGCGCCAACCGCCAGGTCACGCTCATCGACGCAGGCCAGCCCCGCAATCGATTCAGCGAACACGCCCACGGCATCCTCGGCATGGACGGCGTGCCGCCAATGGAGCTGCGCGATCGGGGTCTCGCCGAGTTCCAATCCTTCGGCGGCACCCTCGTGCGCGCCACCGCGGACGCCCTGTCCCCCGCCGACGGCGGCTGGCGCACCACGCTCTCCACGGGCGAGACGCTCCGCTCTCGCCACGTCGTCGTCGCCACTGGCATCACCGACCGACTCCCCGACGTCCCTGGCCTGCGGGAACTGTGGGGCACGCGCGTCTTCCACTGCCCCTACTGCCACGGCTGGGAGGTCCGCGGCCGCAGCATCGCGCTGATCGGCGGCGCGAATCCGCCGTTTACGGTGAACGCTGCAAAGCTTTTGACCAAGTGGACCGACCGCCTCACCTTCTTCCCCAACGGGCTTTCGCTCGACGACGCCACCCGCCACCTCCTCCACGCCCTCGGCGCCACCATCAACGACGCCCCAGTCACCCGCGTGGACCCCGACGCCGCCTCCGCAACCGACGTGCTCGTGCGCGCCGGCGACAACGCCACCGCCTTCAACGCCTGCTTCACCGGCCCCGACTTCCTCCCCAACGACGCGCTGCTCAAGCAGGCCGGCTGCGCCACCGTCGACGGCACGCCTGACGGCTGGGTGCGGGTGGACGGCGGTGGGACGTCGATAAGCGGGCTCTGGGCTGCGGGCAACGTGGTGAGCTCGCCGGATCAGGTGCCGCAGGCGATGGGCGCGGGCGCGGCCGTGGGCATCAAGGTTGACCAGGCGATGCTGGCGGAGGATGTCGCGGGGCTCTAGGCGCGCCACCTGCGCTGCGCAGGCTGGATTGCGACGTAATTTTACCGTGAGAAGTTTTGAGGTTTCGGGAAACGTGAAACTTTAGGGGCCTAAGGTTTCACGTTTTGCCAGACGCGAAAGGTTAAGCCACCAAAGTTTAAGGTTCTCGCAGCGGCTGGCCTCATGGGGTACACCACTCCGGGTTTCCCCACTTCGCTGCCGCACCGAGTAGATCGGTCGCGAGCTCCGCACTGTGGAAGCGCCGGTACATCGTGCCTCCGTGCCGCATCATCCGGACGTTGAGGGCGTACGCGCTCTCCACCATCGCGTCGCGAGCAGGGAAATCCTCTGTACCTGCGAGGATGTCGTACAGGAAGTAGGCGTTGAAGGTCCACCGCGTTGTTTCCGCAATCGGGTAGTCGACCTCGTCGACCTGCCAGCCGTCGTGGTCCCCGTAGTATTTCTGCAGATCCTCGTTCCGCTCGGTGTTGATCCACACCTGCGGATGCTCTCCGTCGTACATCTCCCCGACCATCACCTCGATGTTCCCCGTGCTGATGCAGAAGGTGCGGAAGTAGTCGCGCTGCCGATTGGTCGAGGGCATTACCGTCGCGGTCCAGAGCTTTCCTTCTGTGGCCACCGGGGCCGGAATCGTCTCATGAATAAACCACCCGGCGATCTCGCGGGTGAAGAAGTAGTCGGGGCGGCGAGCAAGTTTGAAAAACTTTGCTCGGGAAGCCGGCTGCACGAGATCAGACACCGCCGTCCGCTTCGAACGGTCCCACGGCAGGGATACGCTGTTGCCTTCGGTCACCTCGATGACGTAGTCTTTGTCGCCGCGCGGCCGCTTCGTATCCACCACGTTGCGCACCGGGCTCACGCGTTCGGTCTCTGCGATGAGGATGCGCTCTGCCGCCAGCAGCGGTTCGGGCTCGGGCACCGGGAAGAATTCGAGACCCACGATGTCATCCCATCGACGGTGGTGGTTGGCGAACCTTCGGACGACGTTTACGGCCTGCCCGACGTAGGCCTCACCGTTTTCAAAGCTCAGCCGATAGATACCGCGCTTTTCCTTCCCCGCGAACAGGATCGCGACCGAATCGAGGTCATCCACCTGATACGCCGTGCCACGGAAAGACGCCTGCTCAAACTCGATGCTCATGTTCCGAGCATGTCACGGATAGCAGGCCTCCTCAGCCGAAATCAGGAACGATCTACTCGCTCAGGCTCCGTCCTTGAATGCCCTTCTGAACCCCGAGAACGCCGAGGAGGGAAATCAAACACACGATAGCGATGTACACACCGATGTAGATTGCGTTACCGCTGCGTTCCAAGATCATCTGCGAGATCATCGGAGCAAACGCACCACCAATAATCGAGCCCAGGGCGTACCCGATATTCAAACCGGAGAGACGTACAGAAGCTGGAAACATTTCCGCATATAGCGCCGGCTGGCCACCGTAGGTGAACCCGAGCAGGCTCCCGAGCACGATAGTGCCCATCGCAAACAGAAAGATTTGCCCCGAGTCAACGAGCACCCACGTTGGGAGCGCCCAGAAGATCAGTGCAAGGTAGCCCCAGATGAAGATGGTCCTTCGCCCCACTACATCAGAGAGCAAACCGCCGATGAGCGTTGAGAGGAACCATGCGCCGCTCGCCAGCAGCATGATTCCTAGGACCGTTGCACGCGGAAAGCCAAGCACCTTTGACCCATACGACACGAAGAATGCAATCACGAGGTACCCAGCCGCATTGTTACCTGCGAAGATCAGTGCGCACAGACCCACCAACTTTGAATGCCCAGCAAAGAGATCTTTGAGCGGCGCGGAGGAGCGCTCGCGCAACTCTTCGATCTCCGTGAACACCGGAGATTCCTCGACGCTCTTTCGGATAAAGAATCCAACCAGAATGAGCACCAACGACGAAAGGAATGGGATTCTCCATCCCCACGCTTCAAACTGCTCGGGTGACATCGCTGCCGTTAGCGTCAGCATCATAATGGTCGCCAGCATCATTCCTAGTGGGACACCGAGCTGCGGGAAGGCACCAAAATAGCCACGCCGCAGCGCGGGTGCGTGCTCGACCGCGATCAGCGCAGCACCGCCCCACTCCCCACCAGCAGACATGCCTTGGATGATTCGCAGCACCACGAGAAGAATTGGCGCTGCAATGCCCCACGCGGAATACGTCGGCAAGAGCCCCATGAGAAACGTAGCTATCCCCATACCCATCAGCGTGATGACCAGGACAGGTTTTCGTCCCATACGATCACCCAGATGGCCAGCGATAATCGCACCAAACGGGCGGAAGAGAAAGGAGATGCCTAGTGAGGCCCACGCGATAATCTGCGCCAGCCCCGGGGAGTCATTCGAAACGGGGTTGAAAAACTGCGTCGCGAAAATCAATCCCGCTGCTTGGGCGTAAATGAAGAAATCGAACCACTCGATCGTGGTGCCGACGAGAGCACCACCCAGTACGCGTTTATGCTCATTCGTGAGTTTCTCGCGTGTGGTTGGCTCATTTGCGATGAGGCTGGATTCTTTTCTGGGTGAAGTTGTCACTGTTGGTCCTTTCGGGCCGTTTGCTCAGGGGCTACCCTTTCGGGCGGTTGTCCACCAGGCGCTTCGCCTTACCTTCGCCGGTATCCACGTGTGGCTTGATCACTACATCTACCGTGATTCCGATGCGGTCCTTGATGGCTTTCTTCAAAGTCCGCGACGACAGTTCAATGTCAGCCTCACTCGCTTCCGGCGAATGTTCGACCACGAGAGTGAGGTTGTCCATGCGGCCCTTCCGGTCAAGTACACACTGGTAGCGCGGTCGCAGCTTGGAATCCTCAGTGATGATCTCTTCAAATTGGCTGGGGAAACAGTTCACGCCGCGAAGGATGATCATGTCGTCGTTTCGCGCAGAAATGCGGTCGATGCGTCGCATCGAGCGGGCTGTTCCTGGAAGCAATCGGGTGATGTCGTGGGTGCGGTACCGGATGACAGGGAATGCTTCTTTGGTCAGTGGGGTGACAACCAGCTCGCCGAACTCACCGTCTTCAACGGGCTGTCCAGTTTCCAAGTCCAGGATTTCCGGGTAGAAGTGGTCCTCCCAAATGGTCAGACCGTCTTTGGTCTCGATGCACTCCTGCGCAACACCCGGCCCCATGACCTCGGACAGACCGTAAATGTCGGTTGCGTCGATGCCCCATCCGTTTTCCAGCTCCTCGCGCATACCTTGGGTCCACGGCTCAGAGCCGAAGATGCCGACGCGTAGCGACGATTCACGCGGATCCTGCCCTTCGGCGCGCATCCGGTCGAGCACGTTAAGCATGTACGAGGGCGTGCCGAGGATGGCGTCTGGCTCAAAGTCGCGCATGATCTGGATCTGGCGCTCCGTCTGGCCACCTGAGGTAGGAATGGCGGTTGCTCCAAGCTTCTCCACACCATAATGGGCACCAAGTCCGCCGGTAAAAAGTCCATACCCGAAGGTAACCTGCACCTTGTCGCCGGGTCGGACACCGCCCGCGCGCAGGGACCGCGCCATGAGTTCTGCCCAGGTTTCCACGTCCTTGTGCGTGTAAGCAACCACTGTGGGCAGGCCCGTCGTGCCGGAAGAAGCGTGGACGCGGGCGATCTGGTGCTGCTGCACTGCAAACATTCCGAACGGGTAGTTTCGACGCAGGTCAGATTTGTCCGTCAGCGGGAACTTGGAGAGGTCAGCAAGCTCCTTGAAGTCGTCGGGGTGCACCCCCGCTTCATCGAACGCATTGCGATAGTGGTCAACGTGGTAGTACGCGTGGCGCAGCGTGTTCTTCATACGGGCTGTCTGGAGCGCTGTGATCTCGTCCCTTGAGGCGTACTCAATCGAGGTCGAAGGGCCGGCGTATGTGGAAGTGATGTCGTAGTTTGCAGTCAAGGAGATGCACCTTTCTCGCTGTAGCCGGATGGCACCGGCCAATGTTTACTGACCAATCGGTCAGTTCCTTGTGAGTTAGGCTACATCGCGAAGTGAGTGTTTTCCAGAACATTTTCAAAATGATTTGCAATGCACACCACCCCTTTCGTTCAAAAAGGCTTCGCTATCTGCGACAGGAGACCCCCTCCCATACAAAACGCTGCACCATATCGGCCAATTCATCCAGCGGCGACTCCCCTTGCGGCTGGTACCAATCCACCATCGAGTTCACCACACCAAAGATCAGCCTCGCCGCCACGCCTGGCAAGATGTCGCTTCGAATTACCCCCGCTTCTTGCCCCTCTGCGACTAGTTCGACCATCGTCCCTGTGATCGCGCGGCGACGGTCAAGCGCACGTTTTTCCACGTCGGAGTTCCCCCGGAGACGTAGTAAAAGCGCAATCTCGGCCTGCCGCTCCCCTAAAACCTTCACCGCACCGTCGATGAGAAACCGCAGCTTGTGTTCGATCCCCCCATCAAGACCTTGCGCCTGGTCAACCACACTGGAAAGCGCATCGAGGGCAACCGTCGTGGCCTCTTCGAGGAGCTGCTCCTTAGAGGAAACATGGTGGTAAATCGCCGACTTTGACACCCCCAACCGCTGAGCCAAACTTCCCATCGATGTCGCCTCATACCCCCGGTCCAAGAATTCATCAATCGCCTCAGCGATTACCTCGTCCCTGGTATAGCCGGGACGCCCGCGCCCAGGCGAAGTATCCGTTTGCCCCACGTCGAATCCTCTTTCATCTCTATTTCCTCAACACCACCCATCCTAAGAGCACTTCCCGCCTGCCCAACACGTCGAGCCTACAGTTCCCCAAATCCTGCGCACACCGCCTTCAATCTCTCTATGCTTACGCAATTAACAACCCAGCCAATACCTCAGAGGACACACCATGCACACGATCTTTGGTCCTAATGTCATGTTCACACCAGACACCGAGCAGGTGAAATCGATGTATGAGCAGGATAATTCGCTTGCCCTTCTCGGCATCACCATCACAAAGGTGGAGCCAAACCATACCGAAGGTGAAATGACCATCACCAAGGAAATGTGCAATGGCTTTGACACCATCCAAGGTGGAATCTTGTTCACGTTCGCAGATGCTCTCTTCGCCGGCGCGTGCAACACCACAACTGCGACCCCTACCGTCGCCTCCCAGGTGAATATCCACTTCATCGCCCCAGGCAAGATCGGCACCACCCTGCGCGGCGTCGCCCGCCAAACCCAGACCTGGGGCCGTAATGGACTTACCGACGTCACCATTTACGACGGCGAACGCGCCATCGCAGAATTCCGTGGAATGTCGCGCACCACGTCTCGTCCGCCCACAGAAAAGTAGCTCCTCACTCCCCATTCCTCCAATGTGGTTGACGCCACACGTGTACCGACATAGACTTACCGAACGATCGGTTAGTAATTCACACTCGAGGAGGACTCGATGACCCCCGCTCACCTCTCCCCCGTGACAGAAACAAAAGCCGCCCAGCAGGTAGCGGCTGACGGGCAAGCCCTCTTTGACCAGCTCATCTCAGAGGACTCTCGCATCGAGCCCACAGACTGGATGCCTGAGGCCTACCGGAAAACGTTGACACGCCAGATTTCCCAGCACGCTCACTCCGAGATCATTGGCATGCAGCCCGAAGCCAACTGGATCACCCGAGCGCCATCGCTCAAGCGCAAAGCGATCCTCATGGCCAAGGTTCAGGACGAGGCAGGTCACGGCCTGTATCTCTACTCTGCTGCAGTAACCCTTGGCACCTCACGCGATGAACTTGTTCTCCAACTCCTCGAAGGTCGCGCCAAGTACTCCTCCATTTTCAACTACCCCGCCCGAACCTGGGCAGACATCGGCGCGATCGGCTGGCTTGTCGATGGCGCTGCGATCTGCAACCAGGTCCCGCTTTGCCGTGCTTCGTATGCGCCGTATGGACGCGCGATGGTTCGCATTTGCAAAGAGGAATCATTTCACCAGCGCCAGGGCTGGGAGATTTTGTACGAGCTCTCGCACGGCACGCCCGAGCAGAAACAGATGGCCCAGGAGGCGATCAACCGTTTCTACGGCCCTGCGCTCCAAATGTTCGGCCCTCCGGACGCGGACTCGCCAAACTCCCAGCAGTCCATGGCCTGGAACATCAAGCGTTTCTCCAACGACGAGCTGCGTCAGCGATTTGTAGACATGATTGTCCCGCAGGCGGAAGCTCTTGGCCTATCCTTCGAGGACCCGGACCTGAAATGGAACGAGGAACGAGGTCACTACGACTATGGCGAGCTGGACTGGAGCGAATTCAAATCCGTCATCAAGGGCAACGGCCCGCTGAACTCCCAACGCCTGAAGCGTCGCCGGGAAGCCTTTGATAACGGCGCCTGGGTCCGTGAGGCAGCCGCCGCGTACGCGAAGCGTAAGGCAGCGACGGACCACGCGCTCGTCGTTTAGCAATTGCCCCTATTTGAAAAGACAGGAACCCCCATGAGCAACAGCACAGACCGCAACGAATGGGTCCAGTACGAAGTATTTGTCCGCTCTAATCGCGGCCTCTCACACGTTCACGCTGGATCGCTGCACGCCGCCGATGACACCATGGCGCTACGTAATGCGCGCGATCTTTACACCCGCCGCAACGAGGGCACCTCGGTATGGGTAGTCCCATCCGAAGCGATCAGCGCCTCCGACCCCGACTCCAAGGGAGGCTTCTTCGAGTCTTCTAACGGTAAGGCGTATCGCCACGCCACATACTTTGAAAAGTCTGAAGGGGTGCCGCACCTATGAGTTTCACCTCCCAAGATTCTGCAACGAAGCAGACGCAAGGCGACGCGATCACACCGGAGGACGTGGGCGCTTCTGGCAAGGTCGCCAGTAGCGTCACCGCCCAGTACGCCACAATGCTGGGCGACGATGCCCTGATCCTCGCCCAGCGTCTCGGCTGGTGGATCTCGCGCGCTCCAGAGATGGAGGAAGACATCGCGCTGGGCAACATCGCTCTCGATCTGGTCGGGCACGCCCGCTTCCTCTATACCTACGCAGGCACCGCAACCGGGAAGACCGAAGATGACCTCGCCTACTTCCGCAACGAAGAGGAGTTCCGCTCCGCAGCGATCGTTGAGCAAGAAAACGGCGACTTCGGCCAAACCATCGCCCGCCAGCTGATTGTGTCGTACTACATGTACGGCCTCTATACCGCGCTGGTGAATTCATCGGACAGCATGATCGCATCCATCGCGTCCAAAGCCGTAAAAGAGCTGCAGTACCACGTAGATCACTCGAACCAGTGGGTCCTGCGCCTAGGCCTCGGCACGGACGAATCAAAGCGCCGCATGCAGGCAGGCCTGGAATACATGTGGCCGTACGTGGACGAACTGTTCGAGGATCTTCCGATCCACCACGAGGTCGCTACCGCTGGCATTGGCGTGCTTCCATCCTCCTTGCGCGACGAGTTTGATACGCGGATGAGTGCGGTCCTGGATCACGCGGAGCTCGGTGTCCCCGACGTTGCACAGGCAATGAGCGGGCACCGGACCGGGCGGTTCTCCGAGTACCGCAGTTACATCCTCGGCGAGATGCAGTTCCTAGCCCGGCAGCACCCGGGCGCGACTTGGTAAGCAAGCCCTGCTTAACCCCACCACGGAAGGACAGGATCGTTGGCTATCACCGAACAGGCTCACCGCCCCACCAACGAAAGCGAAGCGCGGCTCTGGGATGTCGCCGCGCAGGTTCCCGACCCCGAGATTCCCGTGATTTCAATTGCGGACCTAGGCATCCTGCGCGACGCGCACTTTGAGGGAGACACCGCGGTCATCACCATCACTCCGACCTACTCCGGATGTCCGGCCATGGGCCACATCACCAACGATGTGGAGTTGGCACTGGCTAAGGCGGGTTATGAGGATTTTCGGGTGGACCTTGTACTCAACCCGGCGTGGACTACGGACTGGATCACGGAAACCGGCCGCGAGAATCTCCGTAGCTTCGGCATCGCGCCGCCACAGGGGCGCGCTGAGCAATCGTCCGGACCGGTCCTACTCACGTTGGGAGCGCCGCCGCGCATCACGTGCCCGCACTGTGGCTCCGATGACACGAAGGAGATCACTCCCTTCGGCTCCACGTCTTGCAAAGCCCTCTATTCCTGCAACACCTGTTTTGAACCCTTCGACTACTTCAAGGTGCACTAAATGACTCCCACCACAGACACCAAAACCTCGGCGCGCAAGAAAGCCAAGTTCAACTCCCTCGAGGTAGCGGAGGTGAAGAAGCTCACCGACGAAGCTGTCGAGGTAAGCTTCAGCGTCCCCGAGGAACTACGCAACGACTACAACTACGCACCGGGCCAATACGTCGCCCTACGCGCCACCATCGACGGCGAGGAGCTGCGGCGCTCCTATTCACTGTGCTCCGCGCCTACCGGTGGAACTCTGAGCGTAGGCATCAAGAAAGACTTCGGCGGCAAGTTCTCTACCTGGGCCAACGAGCAGCTCAAAGCTGGCGACCGGATCGATGTGATGAACCCACAGGGCGCGTTTACCTCGAGAATCCGCATGACTGGCTTGAACGACCCGACTGCTGTTGAAAACGAGCTGCGTCAAATCGAACGTCCACGCGTCGTTGCTATCGCGGCTGGATCCGGCATCACGCCGATCATGGCAATTGCCACAGCCGTTCTGCGTGGCGTAGAAGATGCTTCAGTGGAACTTGTCTACTCCAATCGTGGCGGCGGCGACGTGATGTTCGCGGACAGGATTGGAGACCTCAAGGACAAGTTCCCATCACGCTTCGCCGTTCACCACATCCTGACACGAGAACAGCGGATCAACCCGCTGTTTTCGGGACGCATCGACCACGAAAAGCTCAATTCACTGTTGGACAACGTCATCGACGTCGATGGCGTGGACGAGTGGTTCCTGTGCGGCCCCTTCGAGCTAGTGCAGCTGTGCCGCGACACCCTCGCGGATCGGAATGTAGACGCCGAGAAAGTCCGCTACGAGCTGTTCACTACCGGCACGCCAACTAAGAATGACGGCAACAAAGGTCGCGCGGTGGAAGCCGATCCGGACGGAGACAACGTCCAGATTGATTTCACCCTTGATGGTCTATCTGGCCAGGTCCAGTCACCTGTGTCCGCGCACGAGACCATCCTCAACGCTGCGCTTCGTGTGCGGTCCGACGTCCCATTCGCGTGCGCGGGTGGCGTGTGCGGTACTTGCCGCGCCAAGGTCATCGACGGCGAGTACAAGATGGACGAAAACTTCGCCCTCGAACCCGACGAAGTAGAGCAGGGCTACGTGCTGACCTGCCAGACCCACGCCACCGGATCATCAATCACCGTTGACTACGACGCATAGGAGCTCAACATGATCGATCTGACTATCCACACTCACGACGGCGAACACTACGCCGAGGTCGTGCTGAACAACCCGAAGGCCATGAACTCACTCGGGGAGGATGACCTCGCTGAACTTGGGGCGATTTACGACGAAGCCGCAGAGCACGGAGTCCGCGCCCTGCTTCTTCGAGGCGAAGGAAAGGGCTTCTGCGCCGGCCGCAACATCAAGGGACTCGACCCTCGCAATGATGACGCCACTGACTACCTGGCCAACAAGGTCACCCCCGTGTTGAAGAAGATGAGCGAGTTCCCGGCACCCACGTTTGCTGCAGTACACGGACCGTGCCTCGGGGTCGGACTTGGCTTGGCCATCGCCACCGACATTGTCTACGTGGCTGACGATGCAACGGTTGGCTCCCCGTTTGCCAACCTCGGGGCCACGCTCGATTCTGGTGGTCACGCACTGTTTTTCGAGCGACTTGGCGCGCACCGCACCATGGATCTCATCGTTACCGGGGAAATGATGAGTGGCACCGAAGCGGTAGAGGCGGGATTGTTCTCCAGGGCTGTCCCCAAAGATCAGCTGTTCGACTTTACTCGGGAAAGGGTTGAACGAGCCTCACGCGGCGCAACCCAGGCATTTCTCGCCAGCAGAAAGCTGGTCCACACCATTCGTGATCACGGCACTGGGCTTTGGTCCTCGATCGAACAGGAGAACCTAGCCCAAGGTCAGCTTTGCTCATCAAAAGACTATTTCGAGGGCTTCCAGGCCTTCAACGAAAAGCGCACGCCGAAATTCAGCGGCGCGTAGCCACGACAGCAAACCAGTACTTGATATAGAAGGAACACCCCATGAATGCACTCTTAGTTTCCGGCAAACGCACCCCGGTCGGCCGATATGGCGGGGCTCTTTCATCCGTACGCCCCGATGACATGGCCGCGCTCGTGATTAAGTCGGTCGTTGAGGACGCGGGCTTGCCTCCCGAAGCCGTCGACGACGTGATCATTGGCAACGCAAATGGTGCAGGCGAAGAGAATCGCAATGTTGCCCGAATGGCCTGGCTTCTCGCCGGCTACCCGGATACCGTCCCAGGTATCACGGTCAACCGTCTCTGTGCTTCCAGTATGTCCGCGATCTCGCTGGCAGCAGCGATGGTGGAGACAGGACAGGCCGATGTAGTCGTCGCAGGCGGCGTGGAGTCTATGTCACGCGCACCGTGGGTCATGGAGAAACCAGACAAAGCGTTTGCCAAGCCCGGCGCAACCTTCGATACTTCCATCGGCTGGCGTTTCATCAACCCCACGTTTGCTGACCAAGAAAAGACAACCTTCTCCATGCCTGAGACCGCCGAAGAGGTCGCTCGCGTCAAGAACATTACGCGCGAAGAGGCTGACGAGTTCGCTGTACGCTCGCAGAAGTTGGCGAGCGAGGCCATCAAGTCTGGTCGCTTCAGTTCCGAAATCGTTCCGGTTGAGGTACAGGACCGCAAAGGCAATGTGACCGTCGTGGACACAGACGAAGGTCCTCGGCCCGGAACGACCACCGAGGTCCTGGCCAAGCTGCGCCCCGTCGTCGCCGGCGGCAGCGTCGTGACTGCAGGAAATTCCTCCGCGCTAAACGACGGCGCCTCCGCCATCCTCGTCGTTAGCTCGCGAGCTGTAGAGAAGTACAACCTGAAACCGCGCGCTGCAGTGCGCGGCTCCTCTGCGGTCGGTCTTGCACCGGAGATCATGGGAATGGGCCCGGTGCCTGCAACGAGGAACGTGCTGGAGCGAACCGGCTGGGATCTCAACGACGTCGGGGCGATCGAACTCAATGAGGCTTTCGCCACGCAATCATTGGCTTGCATCCGTGAGCTTGGGTTGGACATGGAAAAGGTCAATCGTTGGGGCGGTGCCATCGCACTTGGCCACCCGCTTGGCTCATCCGGTGCGCGCATCACGATCACCCTGCTCAACCGCATGGAACAGGAAGATTCGGAACGTGGCATCGCCACGATGTGCGTGGGGGTCGGGCAAGGTACCGCCATTGCGATCGAAAGGGTGTAGACGTTGAGCAACCAATTTTCTAGGTTTTCTGCCCTCACTGTTGAGGACAGCGGGGCAACCCTGATCATTCGTCTTTCCCGCCCCGAGGTGAAAAATGCCATCGACCAGACCATGGTGGACGAGCTACACGCTGTGTGTGCCTACCTAGAAGAGAACCCCCAGGTAGCAATCATCGTCGGCACCGATGGGATCTTCGCGTCCGGCGCAGACATCGCGCAGTTGCGTGAGCGCCGCCGCGATGATGCGCTGCGCGGAATTAACAACACAATCTTCCACCGGATCGCCAAGCTTCCCATGCCCGTCATCGCGGCTATCGACGGCTACGCCCTCGGAGGAGGACTCGAGCTCGCACTCGCTGCCGACTTTCGGGTAGCTACCGCACGTGCCAAGTTCGGCCAGCCAGAGGCTGGGTTGGGCATCATCGCTGCCGCGGGAGGCACCTGGCGGCTACGTGCTGCGGTCGGTGAGCCACTCGCCCGCGACATCCTGTTAGCCGGCCGGGTCCTCGATGGCGAAGAAGCTCTGCGACATCAGCTGGTTTCCTCGTTGACAGAACCGGAGAAGCTCGAAGTCGAAGCGCTCGAGCTGGCCGGACGGATTGGCAAACAGGACCCGCTTGCAGTGCGCATTACCAAGTCCGTTCTGGCCATGCCTGAAGGCGCACATCCGCAGGTAGACAATCTTGCCCAGGCCATCCTGTTCGAGTCCGAAGCGAAGTTCGACCGGATGCAGGCTTTCCTGGACCGGAAAAAGAACAAGAAGAAGTAGACCCCATACCTAAGGAGATCCCACCTATGAGCGTGCCCACCAACATCGGAGTTCTTGGCGGCGGACGAATGGGCGGCGGCATCGCCCATGCTTTCGTCCTCGCCGGGGCGAACGTCCACGTTGTAGACATCAATGAAGACGCAATTGAAGCCGCGCGGGGTCGAATACACAAGGACATCAAGGGGTCTTTGGCACGCGGCGCTGAGGGGACCTTCGAGGAATACGCATCACGGCTGACGTTGTCTACGGACCCCGCAGATTTTGCCAACTGCGAGGTTGTCGTCGAGGCCGTCCCTGAGTTGCTGGACCTGAAGCGGCAGTCGTTCTCGTCGATAAGCGAACATGCGCCGAAGGCTGTTATTGCCACGAATACTTCTTCACTTTCGGTGTCCGAACTCGCCAAGTCGGTGGAGAATGACGTCATCGGTCTCCACTTTTTCAACCCGGTGCCGGCGTCCAAGTTGGTTGAGATTGTTGTCGCGGACTCGACACCTGATGCATTGGTGGAAAGCGCGCGCGATTGGGTTGCGGGCCTAGGCAAGACACCCATTGTGGTCAAGGACGCGCCAGGCTTCGCGTCTTCCCGGCTGGGCGTGGCAATCGCACTCGAGGCTATTCGCATGGTCGAAGAAGGTGTGGCCTCTGCAGAGGACATCGACAACGCAATGGTGTTGGGGTACAAGTTCCCTATTGGTCCTCTGGCGCTGACAGACATCGTTGGGCTGGATGTCCGGCTGGGCATTGCGGAGTACCTCGAATCCACGCTTGGTCCGCGCTTTGCCCCGCCGCAGCTCATGCGCGACATGGTTGCTCGCGGCGAGCTTGGACGAAAAGCCGGAAAGGGCTTCTACGATTACTCGGAGTAGGAGCCTTTAGCCGCGCTTTTCTACGATCGCGTTTGTGATTCGAGCGGTGCACAGGCGCTTTCCAGCGTCGTCCACAACCACCACCTCATGGCTCGTCAGCGTGCGGCCGAGCCGGATTGCCGTCGCGGTCGCGGTGACAAAGCCTTCCTTTCCCGACGAGTGGTGGGTGGCGTTGATGTCCACCCCCACCGCTACTTTGCCCATCGTGCTGGCGTGGATAAGCGCCGCCCAGCTGCCCACCGACTCTGCCAGTGCTGCCATTGCGCCGCCGTGCAGGAGTCCGAGGGACTGCCGGTTTCCGGCAACTGGCATTCGCGCCACGACGCGTTCGGCAGATTCCTCGAGGACTTCCACGCCCATGTGCTTGTCCAGTTCCCCAAGCGTGATCTTCCAAACCTCGTTCATCATGTCCTCCCACCAATGCGTTGTGTCCGTTATACTCGCCATACATTACCGACTGACCGTTCGGTCAGGACCCTCGCGTTTTTGACACCACCGAAAGGATCCCCAATGACCGTAGTCCCCAGCTTTCTTTGCGACCAGTGGGTAATACCCGACAACACCACAAACGCTCGCGAGGTTCGCGATGCGTCGACAAATGAGCTCATTGCGAAAGTCACCACTGAGGGGCTTGATCTTCCCGGCGCGCTTGAATATGCGCGCACGACGGGGCAGCAGCACTTGCAGGCGCTAACGCTGCACGAGCGCGCGCTCCAGCTCAAGGAGCTCGCTATGTTCCTGAACGAGCACAAGGATTCCCTCTACGCTGAGGCGGCCAAGGCGGGCGCAACTCCTCGCGACAACTTCGTAGATGTGGACGGAGGCATTTCCACCCTGTTCACGTTCTCCTCCAAAGGCCGCCGCGAGATGCCAAACAACAACGTCGTCGTTGACGGCCTGCCGGAAGTCTTTGCCAAAGATTTCTCGTTTCAGGGACGCCACGTGTACACGCCACTGCAGGGTGTTGCACTGCAGATCAACGCTTTCAACTTCCCTGTCTGGGGCATGCTGGAAAAGTTTGCGCCCGCGTTTATCGCCGGCGTTCCCACACTGGTAAAGCCTGCGACAGCCTCCGGCTACGTCACCGCAGCGTGCGTGCGACTTATGGCAGAGTCCGGCGTCCTTCCCGCGGGGTCCT
Source organism: Corynebacterium gottingense (assembly GCF_003693265.1). Taxonomy (GTDB): domain Bacteria; phylum Actinomycetota; class Actinomycetes; order Mycobacteriales; family Mycobacteriaceae; genus Corynebacterium; species Corynebacterium gottingense. The sequence goes on along the minus strand of NZ_RDRE01000015.1, from coordinate 14,396 downwards.
TGCAACTGATCTCCGGCTCATTAGGAGACCTGCTGGATTGCCTGGACTACAACGACCACGTTGCATTCACGGGGTCCGCAGCGACAGCGAGCGCTCTGCGCAACCGCGAATCTGTGCGCGATCACGGCGTCCGGTTCACCTCCGAGGCAGATTCACTCAATGCCGCAGTACTCGGTCCAGATGCCACGCCCGGCACTCCCGAATTCGACGCGTACATTTCCATGTTGTTTGCAGAGCAGACCTCGAAAGCAGGCCAAAAGTGCACCGCGATCCGCCGCGCAATCGTGCCGGAGGCGCTCGTAGATGACGTCGCCAATGCCCTAGCGGCCAAGCTCGAGCAGAAAGTCGTCGTTGGCGACCCCCGCGACGATGCAACCACGATGGGACCGCTCGTGTCCGCCGATCAGGCGCAGGATGTTGCCAACGCTGTGCAGACGCTTATCGACGCCGGCGCCACCGTCATTACCGGCGGCCCCAACACCGTCGACGGCGCATTCTTCCAGCCCACTGTGCTCACCTTTGCGGACGCCCGCACAGAACGCGTTCACGACACAGAAGCGTTCGGCCCCGTTGTCTCTATCATCGGCTACACCGACCTCGACGACGCAATCGACCTGGTTGCGCTGGGTAAGGGCTCCCTCGTCGCCTCTGCAGTGACACACGACTCCGAAGCGGCGCAAAGACTCGCAGTGGGCATTGCTGCCCACCACGGCCGGCTCCACTTTCTTGACCGCGACGACGCCAAGACGTCCACCGGGCACGGGTCTCCCCTCCCCCACCTCGTCCACGGCGGACCAGGCCGTGCAGGCGGTGGCGAAGAACTCGGTGGTGTGCGAGCCATCAAACATTACATGCAGCGAACCGCAATTCAGGGTAGCCCGCAGCACCTCACCTCCATCACCGGCGAGTGGCACCGCGGCGCAGACGTGCGGCGCGCCACCCGGGAAGAAGTGAGCGCGGGTACCGCGGTCCACCCGTTCCGCAAGGACTTAGCGACGCTAAAGGTGGGCGACCAGTTCGCCTCCGACCTGCGCCAAGTCACGCTCGATGACATTCTCCAGTTTGCCGAGGAGACCGGCGATACTTTCTATGCGCACACCAACGAAGAGGCCGCCACTGCTAACCCCTTCTTTTCCCGCCGAGTAGCGCACGGATACCTGCTTGTCTCCTGGGCTGCGGGCTTGTTCGTGGAGCCGCAACCCGGACCAGTACTGGCCAATTACGGGCTGGATAACCTGTCCTTTCTCAAGCCCGTGACCTATGGCGACTCCATCCGCGTCGAGCTCACCGCGAAGCGGATCACTCCGCGTGTGACCGACGACTACGGCGAAGTTGTCTGGGACACAGTTTTGTACAACCAGAACGACGAAATCGTGGCGACGTACGACGTGCTCACCCTCGTGGAAAAGGTCAACACGACGTACGCGAACTAGGAGTAGACCACCCCCTTTCCGCAGCGCACGGGCGTGTTCGGCGCGGTTGCTACACTCACCACACAACCGCCACTCGCCCGAAAGGCCCCGCCATGCTCCTGCCGCAGCAGATAGGTCACGTGAACGTACCGCCGCTGAAGATCCAAGGGATCAAGACCAAACTTGTCCCCTTCATCGCGGCGAACGTTCGGTGGAACGGCGCAGGGACCTATTACGAACCGTTTATGGGTTCGGGCGTCGTGGGGTTCAACCTCGCGCCCCAGCGCGCGGTGTTTGTGGACATCAATCCGCACCTGGTCAACTTCTACCGCAGCATCCAATCCGGGGAGCTCACCGCCTGGAAGGTCCGCGACTACCTGGAGCAAGAGGCACCGAAGCTGGCCGCAACCCCGGCGGACAAACACTCCTACTACTACGAGGTCCGCGACCGCTTCAACGAGACCGGCAGCCCCTTCGACTTCCTCTTCCTGCAGCGCAGCAACTTCAACGGCATGATGCGGTTCAACGCCAAGGGCAGATACAACGTCCCCTTCTGCCGGAAGCCGCAGCGCTTCCAGCCTGCGCTGATTACCAAGATCGTGAACCAGGTCCACTGGGTGGAAACACTCCTGTCCAAGCGCCCTGAGTGGGAGTTCCGCCACGCCGATTTCACCGACATCATCGGCCAGCTCACGGAGCAGGACTTTCTGTACTTGGATCCGCCGTACATCGATAGGCATGACGAGTACTTCTGCACGTGGAGCCAGGACCTCGCCGACCAGCTGGCCCGCCAGGTGCAGGACTCCCCCGCCGGGTACGCGCTGAGCATGTGGCACTCCAACATCCACCGCGAGAACACGCATTTGCGCGCCTGGGAGGGCGAGCTGCGCACCACCGAGCACTTCTACCACGTCGGCGCGTCGGTGCAGAACCGCAAAGCGATGACGGAAGCGTTGGTCATTTCGCCCGGGCACGCGGTGCCGGGGGATGAAGTGGCGTCGACAAGCGCCAAAGCAAGCCCCGAAGCGAGCCTGGCAACGCTGTTTTAGTTCAGCCGGATCGTCCAACCGCGGTCGGCCACGAAGTCCTTGTACTGCGCGTAGGACGCGCGCAGCTGCGCGGGGTCGAACGGGGCGCTGTCCTGGCGTTCCAGCCAGTCGAAGTACGCAGGCAGGTTCTTGAACTTCGCGCGTTTGACCTCGGCGGAGTCGGCGTTTCTGGGGTGGTTGCGCCAGTAGTGCTCGAACACGTCGGGGCCGAGCAGGGCGAACGGGCCGGCTCCGTATTGGAACGGCTCCATCGACGTCGCCTTGAACGTGGCCAGATTGTCGGTGTTGCCGCTACCGGTCTTGTCCCCGGCCAAGCGGTACTTCTCCATGAACGCCACCTCGACGTCCTCGTAAGCAGGGCGGATGCTGTCCATGTTGGCGACGGGAACGCGGGTCGTCTCGAAGCGGTTCGTCCGCGAATACAGGAACGCCAGCACGTAGTGCGCGTCGTAGTCGTCGTACGTGCGGTAAATGTTCTTCGTCCCGTCGTTGCGCAGGTAGCTGGTGAAACTGCCCAGGGTGAAGCTGAACGCGCGCGTCGCCCCGCGCTTGCCCACGCTGCGGTAGGTGGATTTGACGTCAATGGCAATGAGCCGCCCGTTCGGCTTCTCCAGCACGAAGTCCGGGTACTGGGTCTGCACCTCGCTTTCGCGGAAGGTGTACCCCAGCGCATCGGCAAGCTGCTTCACGTACGCCGTCGCCACCACCTCAAACGCGCGCCCCACGATTTTCGAGTCATTCCCAAACGTGAACACGTCCCCGTCCTTGTTCACGATCCCCACCAGCTGCCAGTCCGCCGCATCCTTGGGCAGCAGCCCCAGCATCGTGCGCACCACCGCGTCCTCGTGCCGAGGCAGCAGCGCCTCCCGCTCCACTTCGCTTGCCGACGCCACCGGCCCCTCTTCAATCCGCATTCCCCTACCCTAAACCAGGGCGGTCTCGCTTATCGACGCCACCGCGCCCTGGGTGTTGGGCGGGAACCCCGCCTCTCCGTATCAATGGAGCCAAAGCGAATCCCCCCCATCCCCGGTGGTTACGCTACCCAGTTGAGGCAGAAGACGATCCATGGCAGCGCAACAATGTCAATCAGCACGGCACCCGAAAGTGGGACAACCACCATTGCTACCTTTGACTGCAATCCGTGCTTGCGGCCAACCGCGTCCATGTTGGCGACCGCGTTCGGAGTGCCGCCAAGACCGTGACCCATCATGCCTCCGCAAATGACCGCTGCATCGTAGTTTCTGCCCAGGACCCGAAAGACAACCAACACGACCAAAGCAGCAAGTACAGCAACCTGTACAAGCAAGATGACCAGGAGCGGCAGTGCGAGATCATAGAGGTCCCAAATCTTGAGACTCATCATGGCTTGGGTGAGGAAGTAGCCTAAGGAGGCGTCAGAAATCAGCTTGAGGGTTTTCCCGTGAATCTTCACCCACCCAAGGGCGTCGTTAAGGTTGCGCAAGACAATCGCAATGAGCATGGCCCCGACGTATCCCGGCAGCGAGTACCCGGTCCATTCACCGAAGAGTTCGCCCAGGTAGACACCGATCACGACCACTACGCCGATCACGGCCGCAGTCGCGGTGACGGACCCTTCGCTGATGTCCGAGTCGTTGTCCACTCCGCGCTCTTCGACTTCGCCGATATCGTGGGTCTCCACCGCGAGGTTGTTTCGCTTGATTAACCAGGTTGCCAAGGGGCCGCCAATGAGCGATCCGGCGATCAACCCAAATGTTGCCGCCGCAATAGCGACAGCGGTAGCACCTTGCGCGCCAAGCTCTTCTGCCGTTGGACCGAACGCCGCAGCAGCGCCGTGGCCACCTTCGAGTGAAACCGCTCCTGCCATGATGCCCAGAAGCTCGTTGAGCCCCAAGGCCTTGGCAAGGCCAATTCCAACGAGATTCTGGAGAATCGCTACCGACCAACACGCCAGCAGGTACACCATGAGAAAACGCCCGCCAGTCTTAATCAGGCTGAGCGATGCTCCCAGACCAATCGTGGTGAAGAACGCCAACATTGCGGGCGACTGCAGCGTGGTGTCAACCGTGAGCTCAACCGATCCCCACTCCCGCAGCCCAAGCACCACAAGGGCAAAGAGAAAACCCCCAACCACGGGACCCGGAATGGCAAACATGCTGAATACCTTCCAGCTTCTCGCTGCCCAAGCGCCAAACAACAGCAAAAGCAGTGTGATTGCTGCCGAGCCAATCAGGCCTATCTCAATTTGCATATGTCACCCTCTCTCATTATTTGTGAACACGATTACTTTAATCACCACCGTGAGGTAGCTCGCACTTCTGGCGGGTGTTATCACCTTCACAAAAGGAGAAATAGGTTCAACTAAGCGACGCTCCATAAACCGAAAGACCAAAGGCCCCGCGTAACTCATTTTCCGTTCCCGCAGGACCTTGCCTAAGAGAAACCCCTACACCTCCGGCAGCAGCTCCGACTGCTCGCCCACCGTCGTGATCACCAGCGCGTCGCGGGCGCGCGAGGCGGCGACGTAGAGCAGGGAGCGCTCCTGCTGCAAAGCGGCGGCGCGGTCGTCGTCGGACAACCCGGCGAGGCGGAAGGGCTGCGGGAGGATGTCGCGGCCCACGCTCATCAGGATGACGTGCGTGAACTCCATACCCTTGGCGCCGTGCATGGTCATCACGGCCACCTGCTCCCCCGACGCGTGCGCCGCGTCCTTGGTCTGCACGGCGTCGATGCCGTGGTCGGCCAGCCCGCTGACAATGCGGCTCAGCTGCCCGCGGGTGCGGCACATCACGCCGATGCGGGGCTCGTGGACCTCGTCGGCATCCAGCCAGTAGTTGATGTAGGCGGCCGCTGCGTCGAACTCCTCGTCCGGTGTGGCGCAGCGCAGGAGCTGGGGGTTCGGGCCGGAGCGGGCGGATCGGTAGCCGCGGGTGTCATCGGTCTCTCCCGCGGAGTCGGTGAACTCCCCCGCCGCGTTGAGGATGCGCACGGCGTAGTCCAGGTTCTCCTTGGTGGTGCGGTAGTTCAGCGTGAGCTTGCGCGACGCCTTGCCGCGCGTGAAGATGCCGAAACGGCTGAGCACCAGGGGCTGGCCGTAGATGCGCTGGTGGGAGTCCTCGGCGAGGAAGATGTCGTTGGGGCCCGGGTCCACGCAGGCGCGGAGGAAGCGCCAGTGGCCGGCGTTGAAGTCCTGGGCCTCGTCAACCACGACGTGGTCGAATAGGGCGCGGTCGGTGCGGTCGCGCTGGATGCGCAGGAGCTCGGCGCCCACGGCGGACATGGTGGGCCAGAACAGCTTGCCGTCCACCGCCTGGGTCTGCATCGCGGACTGCAGGAGCGTCCACACCACCTTTCGTTGAGCCCTACTCAACGGCGTGCCTCGGCCGGTACGGGCCACCTTGAGGTACTCCGCCTTGGTGGTGATGGAGTTGGCCAGCACAACGCCCTCGTACTCGCGCTGGAGGAAAGTCTCGTTGGTGGTGCCGGCGGGGAGGGAATCGGCGACGGTGGCGTCGATAAGCAAGAGCCCTCCCCAGACGCGGGCGGCCTCGTCGTTGCTGTACGGGCGCACGCGCGAGGTGCCGGTGCCGAGGACGCGGCGGGTGGCCTCCTCGACGTCGGCGGGCGCGGCGGCGGTGATCACGTGGCGGACCAGCTTATCAATGTTGGTGACGCACAGGCCGGGCTCGCCGGGCTCCGCGGCGGGGTAGTTGGGGTTGAGCGCGGCCATCTGCTGGCGCAGGCCGCCCGCCAAACCGTCCGTGAAGGTGGTGAGCAGCACGCGGGGTTGACCCCGCTTGAGCAGGTGATTCGCGCGGTGGACGGCCACGACCGTCTTGCCGGTGCCGGCGCCGCCGAAGACGCGGGCCGAACCCTTGTGGTCGCCCTCGACGATGCGGCGCTGCTCCGGGTGGATGTACACGCGCCACTGGTCGAAGCTGCCGGACTCGATGACCGCGCGCAGCGAGTCGGTGTCCACGTCGTCTACGTAGGCGAACTCCAGCTGGGCGGCGTCCTGCTTGAGGCCGGCGAGGATGCGCGCGTCCTCGGAACCCGGCTGGTCAGCGGCCTTGCCCGCAGCGTCGGTGGTGAGGTTGAGCATCTCCTTGACGTCGTCAATCGTGTAGCCGGCGACGAGCCCCTCCACGGCCTCCGTCTCCCACTTCGGGCGGCCCTGCATGAGCGCCACCAGCTGGGATTCCCGGGTGAGCACGAAGAGCATCTCCGCGATCGTCTCGTCCACGCCGAGCTCGTCGTGCAGCAGCGCCGGCGTGTACCCGTGCTTCTCCAGCTCGGTGCGCGGCGGCACCTCCTCCGGCTTCAGCTCCACCGGCGTGACAGCCGCCTGCGCCTTGGCCAGCTCCTCGGCCTCGCGGGCCGCCTCCTCGGCCTTGCGCTGCGAGTCCGACACCTCCGGCTCATGGGCGCCCGAATCGTCCGCACCATCCGGCGCCGTCCGCTCGATCAGCTCCGTGATGCCGTTGACCGCGTTGGCGCGCAGCTCCAGCCGGGCCGGGTCGAAGCGGCGCGCGGACTCGATGCCCTCGTCGTGCGAGTCGACGTGGACGAGGACGAAGTGGTGCACGTCGCCGTCGCGAAGCTCAAAGAGCACGGCGCGGAACTGGTCATTGATGCGCCCGGTGCGCACGCGCTTGTCCACCGAGTTCTTAATGGTCTTGATGTTCAGCGACGGGTTCGTCGGGTCCGCGGCGAGCGTCTGCAGGAAATCCATCGTGGGCTTCATCAAACTGCCGTCCAGCTTCAACCCGCCGTACAGCGAGAAGGTCACCATGCTGTTACTCCTTCATGTCCTGGTCCGATGCTAGTTTCCCAGCAGTGCCTGCGGAATCGCGTCCGGGGTCAGCCCCTCCGGATGCACAATGGTCCACCCGCCGCGCACGAGGTCCGCCTCCGCCTCCGCGTACGACGGGTCCGCCTCCAGCAGCAGCGCCACCTTCGCCTCGCGCCAGATCAGCGCGGTGGGCAGGCTGCCCAGCTCCTCGCCGATCTCGCTCGCTGGCGCCGCGTGCTGCGCGGCAAGCGTGCGCAGCGCCGCCACCACGGCCTCCTCGTCCTCGAATTCCTCGATCGCCTCGGCCCAGGCCCCAGCGACCTGCGGCGCGGGCTCCGCGGGCAGGGTTCGCTTCTCGACGCCCCCTGCACTCGTCTCCACACTCACACCCTGACCCGCAAGCCAGAGCACGTTGGCCATGCGCAGGTACTCGTTCCACGCGTCGGCCTCCAGCACGCCCGCGGAGGTGTCCATGAACAGGCGCTCGGGCGCGAACTCGGTTGGCGAAAGTGGGCGCAGGTCCAGGCATGCCCCGCTCGGCAGGGCAACGCGGACCATGGAATCGACCACGCTCTGCTGCCTGCCCGGCGCGCCCAGCACCAGCTCCACCAGCCCGCGTCCCAGCGCGGGGAAGGTGGCGGTGCGCGGCGCCTTGAGGTAGCGCAGCAGCTGCTCCATGGGGGAGGCGAGCAGGAAGTCGACGGCGTCGCTGTCCAGCTTGGGCAGGCCCGAGATCGTCCGGCGCAGCTCCGCGGTGACCCACCAGGGGGCGGCGGCGTCGGTGCCCTCGCGCTCGAATCTGTCCAGGTCGGCGTCGGTGAGGTTCCACGGGATCGTGTCGTCCTCGTAGTGCAGGGTGGCGCGCTTGATCATGTCCTGCGGGAAGCGGAAGTGCGCCTGGCTGGCGTGGTAGGCGTAGCCGTCCGTGTACACGGCGACGGGGCGGACGTCGCCGCGCCGCCGATGGGTAAACAGGAAGTCGGGGACCGTGTGCCCCTTGTTCACCTGCTCCTTCATCACCCACTGCTCGCCGCTGGCGCCGGGGAAGGTGATCTCCAGCTCCATGCGTCCGGCGTTCGGGCGATCCGTCACTGTGACGTTTCGCGCCTCGAGCGCGGCGCGCAGCACCTCGCGGAAGCGCAGCTCCAGGGTGGAACCCTCGTCGGGCGCGGGCGGGGTGGTCTGCGGCTCCCACGGCACCGCGAGCGCGTCCGCGCCGTCGGCCGGGTGGGCCTCGTTGCGCAGGATGGCGCGGATGGCGCGCTCGGCCGCGCCGCGCGAGGTCACGTCCTTGTGGCGGAACTCGGTGTAGGGGAGCAGGCAGTGCGCGCAGGCCAGGCGCTCGTCGCTGTGGCACTCGCACTCCGCCACGCGCCGGTACGCCTGCTCGAACAGGCCGCGGACCTGCTCCGGGGAGGCGAACTGGGAGAGGTAACCGGTGCCGCCCGGCACGCTGTCGTGCAGGAGCAGCGCCTCGATCACCCCGTTGCCGGCCGGGTTAGGCACCGTCACCGTGTCCACCTTGAGGTGCTCCGGGTCGCCGCCGAGCACCTCCTTGAAGCCCAGGCGCAGCGCCGCGGTGAGGCTGGGCACCGTGGCCTTGTCGCCGGCGGTGAGCGTGCGCGGGATGTGCAGCAGCACACCCTGGGTGCGCAGCGAGCGGCCAAGCGCGGTGGTGACCGTGTCCTCGTCGCGCTCCTTGCGCTGCGGGCACCAAGGGCGGTGGTCCCACTTGCTGTTCTCGCCGCGGGCGGAGTCCACGTGGCCGCAGACTCGGCATAGCGTGAACAGGGGAGCGTCCACCTCGCGCCCGGCGAGCATGCGCGGTTGCGCCTGCCCCTTGCCCAGGTTGAACCAGCTCAGGTCCGCCTGCGGCAGGTACTCGGCGCCGAAGCCGCCGCTTAAGTACCAGTGCCCGCCGTCGGGGGCGTGCTCGGGCACGGCGAAGGACATGGCGGTGTGGAAGAAGGTGGTGCGGCGCTCCTCGGCGGAGGCGTCAATGGTGGCGTTGCTGCGGTCCACCTCGGCGGCCACCTTGCGCATCTGGATCACGTCCATGAGCTGGCCCTTGTCCGCAAAGGCGGCGGCGCCGCAGCGCGGGCACGGCCCTGCCCCCGGGGTCGCGCCGCCGGAGGCGACGCGCTCACCGTAGGAGCACTCCGGGCACAGCCGCCACTGCTCGATGCTCTGGCCGTCAAAGCCCATCTCTACCGAGTCGATGGTGGCGGCGATGCCGCGGGCGTAGAAGGTGGCGCCCGGCGCGAGCTCCTGCAGGGCGGAGGAGACGCCACGTTCCACCTCGAAGCTTTCCGGCATGAACTCCATGGTGGTGGGGTTGAGGTAGGAGATGGCCACGGCGAGTTCGACGGAGTCGTCGATAAGCGTGAAGTTAGGCAGCAGGCCGTAGCGCTCCAGGGCGGAGATCCAGCGCTCGCCGAAGGCCAGTTTGTACAGGTCGCGCTTGGTGCGCTTGAGCGCGGCCTTGACGCTGCGCTTCTCGCGCTCGAGGTCCTCGTCGATAAACTCGGCGTCCAGGTTGGCGGCGCCGGCGTCGCGCTTTTTCAGCTCGTCGTCGATCCCGAGGAGGTCGCGCTCGCGCTGCTTGAGCTGCTGCACCTCGGCGTCCCACTGCTCGCGGGCGGCGGTGAGCGCGCCGGCGAAGGAGTCGGGGCCCTGCCCGGTGGCCCAGTCGCGCACGCGCGTGAGCAGGTCGGCGGGCAGGTGCTCCGCGGTCAGGGAGCCGAGGAACTCGTCGGCGCGGGGGCCGACTCCGGCGGCGATGATGTGGTGGAGGGCGTCGATAAGCGGGACGCCCTTGCGCCCAAAGACCGACTGGGCGTTGGTGGTTTCCACGCCGAGGGCCGGGAGGTCGGTCGAATCGATGAGGTAGGCGGCGACCTGGCGGTGCAGGATCTCGGTGGCGGAGAGGAAGGCGGCCGGCGGGGCGACGGCGCCGGAGATGACGCCGAGCGGCTCGTTGAGCTTGGGCAGTGTGGGCCCGCGGCCGCGCACGAACGCGAGGACGAGCGAGTTGCCGGTCAGGCGCCCGGCGCGGCCCACGCGCTGCACGTAGTTGGCCACGGTGGTGGGCAGGGAGGCGAGCATGACGGTGGACAGATCGCCGATGTCAATACCCATCTCCAGCGTCGGGGTCGCCACCAGCACGTTCGGAGCGTCCGCCGTCGGGGCCTCGTCGCCGCGGAACGCGCGCTCCAGCGCGAGGCGCTCCTCCGGCGGGACCAGGCTCGTGTGCTCCTTCGCCACCACGGTGCGCGGCTGCGCGGAGGTGTAGAGGCGCCAGTAGTAGTTCGGCTCCACGGGCACCTCCTGGTAGGTCCCGGAGCAGCCGGGGGTCGCGCACGCCTGCCCATTCATCAGTGTTCGCGCATGCTTATCGACGCCCATCTGCGCGTGGCAGATCCCGCACCTCAGTAGTTTCGGCTCGGCCTCGCAGGACACCACCACCTGCTCCGGCTCGAGCGCGTAGATGGTCCCGCCCGTCTTGGTCTGCACCGACGTCATGGCGTTGCGGCTGGCCAGGGCGGCGAAGAAGTCGCGGAGCACGCTCGCCGAGTCGTGCGTGGACAGGCCCAGCATGGTGGAGGTCCAGCGGGCGTAGCGGCCGCGCGGGCTGGACAGGGGAGTAATGCCCCGGTCCTTGTCATTGAGCGACTCGCCCACGCGCGGGAACTCGGGCGCGCCGCCGCGGGGGAAGGGCGGCACGCCCTTGGACTTGGCCAGCCGGTTGTGCAGGTGCCAGCTGTTGCCGTCGTCGCGCAGGTAGGACTTCAGCCACGGATGGTTGATGCCGCCGCGCTCGCGGACCTGCTCCACCACGCCGCGCGCCCAGCGCAGCTGCACGTCGGCGTCGCCGCTGATGGTGGACTGCTCGGCGGCGTGAGATACGGCCTCGCGCGCCGCGGAGGCGAGCACGGCGTCCGGGATGTCCACGCCCACGTTGAGCGCGCCGGTGAGCGTGAGCGAGCGGGCCAGGTCCGCGCGCTGGCCGAACTCCAGGGCGGCGTCGAAGGCGAGGCGGTGCTTGGCCTCGCGGGTGGCGCTGCGGCGGGCCTGGGCCTCGCAACTGAAGTCCCAGAACGGGCGGTAGTTCACCGTGTCGGCCAGCTCCGGGGGCAGGAGCTCGTAGCGTGCGCGGGCGGGGTCGTTGTCGGGGGAGTGGTGCACGGCGGCGTCGATAATGCGCTGCGGCATCTCGGCGAAGCTCACCGTCTCATCGCCCACGACCGCGTAGGTGAAGGTGCGCAGCGCGAACGCGTGGGAACGGGACTGGACAAAGCCGGCGCGGTGGGCGGCGTCCTGCACGGAGTCGGCGAAGACGAGCGTCTTCTTCTCGTCCTGATCCAGCTCGCCCATGCCGAAGAGGTTGGACAGCCCCACCGACAGCAGCGTGGCCACGCGCGAGCCGATGAAGCGGATGGTGTCCGACTCGCCGCATGACGGGCAGACCTGGTCCTTGGCGTAGTCGGCGGCGTCTTGGCCCGAGTAGGTGAGCACGGGCACGGAGGTGCCGCGCGAGAGCTCCTCCGCGCTGGGGGCGGCGGTGGACAGCGCGCGGGTCTCCGTGTGCAGCCACATGGGGGTGCGCTTGCCCTCGGGGTCGCGGGTGGCGGTGAAGTCCACACCGTCGGTGGTGGCCTGGCGCAGCTCGTTGATGGCGGTGATCAGGGGGCGCTGGCGCTCGATGTGCTCGATGGACTGCGTGCGGATCTCCGCCGGGTCCAGGATCGGCGCCTCGGTGCCCGGCTCCAGGCTGGTCATCCACCCGGCGCGCCCGCAGGCACGGCAGTAGCAGGCGGGCAGCCACACGGCGGGGGCCTGCTCGTCCGTGGCTTCGGCGGTGACGTCGGCGCCCTCGCCGACCACGCCGTCGTCGTACCAGCGGAACTCCTTGCCGTCCGCGGTGGGGGTCACGGCGCGGTCGATGCGCGATACCTCGCGCACCCACAGGTGCGTATCCACACCCGGCAGCCGCTTGCCCTCAAACCCGTACTTCTCGCCCGCGAGCGCGCGCAGGTGCGCCACCGCCGTGAGCAGGTGCGTGACAAACTCGGCGGCCTCGTCGCCCCTGAGCTGGCGCACCACGGCCTGTCCCAGCACCGCCTCCGGCAGGGCGGTCGCCTCGCCCGCGCGCGCCACCATCGGCCGCGCCTGCGCCGCCGCCTCGATGATCGCCCTGGTCAGCGGGTGTTGCGCGTACGCGGCGATCGTCTCCTCGAGCGCCTCGCCGCAGCCCCACACGCGCCTGCGGAACACGTCCAGCACCACCTCCGCGTGCTCGCGCCCCGTAGCGTCCCCCGCGATCGCGCCCAGCACCTCCCGGATGGCGTCTACGCTGGGCATTTCGCCTATCGACGCCCCCTCATTCCCCCCATACGTCCCCGCCATCTCCGCCCGCCACTGGTCGAAGCTAAGCGCGGTCTCTCCAATCAGCGCGTCGGCGGGGAAGGGCTCACCGAAAATGGTGCGCGCGAACTCCAGGATGCGGCCGGTATCGCCCTCGCCGCCCAGCGTGGCCGACGTTGCCACCGGCGTGACCCGGCCCAGCGGGTTGTCCGCGTACTCGCCCAGGAACCCGTCCGGCTGGTGCGCCTTGAGCATGAGCCCCAGGCGGCGCAGGAGGAGCGCGACGTCGGTGCCCTGCGCGCCGTCGTAGGTGTGAAACTCGTCCAGCACCAGGTACTGCAGGGAGGTGGCGCTGAGGCGCCAGATGTCGCGGTCGGCGGGGCGCAGCAGCAGCTCATCGAGCATCTTGTAGTTGGTGAGCAGGATGTCTGGCGGGTTCTTGCGCAGGGTGTCGCGGTCCGTGATCAGCGAGTCCTCCGACACCTTGGTCACGCCCGTGTTCTGGTCGCCGACGTAGATGCCGGCGTCCACGCCCTCCAGCCCCGCCTCCGAGGTGAGGAGCGTGGCCAGGCGGCTGGCCTGGTCGTTGGCCAGCGCGTTCATGGGGTAGAGCAGCAGCGCTTTGACGCCGCGCTGCCCCTTTTCCCGCATCCGTTTCGCGTGGTCGAGGATGGGGTAGAGGAAGGCCTCCGTCTTACCGGAGCCGGTACCAGTGATCACCAGGGTGGGCTCGGGGCGACGATCTCCCGTCTGGGTGCGGCTGCGGAGGCGTCGAAAAGCTTCTGCCTGGTGGTGGTAGGGAGTGAACCAGGCGGGGAGCCACCCCAGCAGCCCCTCCCACTGCGTAGCGCGCGCATACGGCAGGCGGGTGCGCACGTAGGGGCCGCGGAACATGCCGGTCTCGGTGTCATCCAGAAACGACTTCAGCGCCTTCGCCGTATCCGGGTTGGCCAGCGAGAACGTCGTGGTGAGGTACTCGGTGACGCCCTCAAGGACGTGCGCGGACGCGTGGACGGGAAGAAGAGTAGACACGTCTTCCTACTGTATTGGCCAACTAAAGACCGTGCATTAATGGGGAACAGGAATTCGTTGAATAATTACAAGATCGAGCAATCCAATCGCTCGCCTGCAATTGTGGCTCGAGTGCCTGTCCTGTGTCCGCTAGCGCGAAAAACCCAAGCCAGAACACCTTTGATTAGACAATTCAATGAAGATGTTCTCTGCAATTCATCACTGACATGCTCAATCTTCGCTATCTGGGTTGCAGCCAACTCTAAATCAGACTCAACATCCTTCATTCGGCAGGTTGACAAGCAATGACTCGTCAAATTCCCACGTTTCACTAGCCAGACCAATCAATGAATTATTCTTCTTCAGCATTACTTCAAGTTGCTTATAAAACTCAATTACTTCCTTCCGATTCCTCAAATCGGAAACCCAAGCGCGTGCTAGCCGAGTAAACCCACTTTCAAATCTCTTCCAAACCTGCTTATAGACCTCACGCTTCGCACGACCTTTGGGTTTATTTAAATTATCCGATAGGTAGTCGAGAACCACTTTTTCAAACACGCTATAGGAATAGCCCTCGTGACGCATTTGACGGCTATCCCAGAAGCTTCGCTCATCTTCCTTAATCTTTTTCCCGTATTCTACAAGAAACTTCTCCGGCGAATCTGTTCAGACCACTGATTTAGTAACGCCATGGTGAGGATCGAGTAACGCCCGGGTGAGTATCCAGTAACACCCGGGCGTTTGGGGTTGGGTGGGGTTAGTGGGTTAGGCGCATGTTGTCTCCTTCTA
>NZ_RDRE01000143.1 GCF_003693265.1 Corynebacterium gottingense | reverse complement strand
CGGATGTCCTCGAAAGTGTCCGGCGCTTCCTCGATCACGTCAGCGTTGCGGAACAGGAGCTGGCCGTTGGTGTTCTGCGGCAGGGCGACGAGCTTGTCGCCGTAGGTCGCGGACTCGACGGTGGCCGGCAGCAGCCCGGAGGTGTCGACGGCGAAGTCGCCCTCGAGCGGCTGGAGCCACTGGTTCGCGGCGAAGTCGGCGGTCCACACGACGTCGAGCGCCATGACGTCGTAGTCGTCGCCGCCCGCCTGGAGGGACTGCACGAGGGTGTCGCGCTGGTCGTCGGCCTCGCCGGCGAGCTCGGAGAGCGTGACCTGCTCGTCGGGGTGCTCGGCGTTCCACTTGTCGATGATCGGAATCAGCTTGTCCGTGTCATTGCGCCCCATGGCGAAGGTGATGGGGCCGCGCTCGTTGCCCTCGGCTGCGGCGCCGCTCGCGCCCCCGGAGGCCTCGGAGTCGGATTCGCTGTTGGAGCAGGCGGTGAGTCCGGTGGTGGCGAGCGCGATTGCACAGAGCGCTGCGCCGGTCTTGCGGGTGGCGGTGAGCTTCATACCAATACCTTTCGTATTCGCTGGTCCCTCACAATGTATTCCGCCGGTGCCCGTTTCCGCACAAAATTTCTGGTTTTTGCCCACCAACGGGGGTGCGCGCGGGCTATCGCTTATCGACGCCCAACCGCCGCCCCACCTTCTCAATCTCCATAATTTCCTGCTGCCTGTCTGCGGAGATGAGCCCTGTCGCGGCGACGACGGACCCGCCCGCGGCGAGCGGCGCGAGCACGTACTGCTCGAACTCCGCCGCGGAGGTCCACGCCGGGACCCAGTACCGCTCCGGCCCCAATTCGGGGGTGGACCACGCGGCGAGGTCGGCCGACGCGCCGAAGTACTGGTCGCCGTAGAAGCGCACGGTGGGGCCGAAGTCGATGGTGCCCGTGGGGAGCTCACCGCCCGCTTCGACGACGCCGCGGCCGAAGGGGTCATCCGACACCACGACGCAGTCCGGAACGTGCGCCCACCGCGCCGCATCATCGACGCCCACGAACACCACCTCCGGCGCCCCGCCGTCACACGGCCCGATGTGCGGGACGCGCGACGAGTTGTAGGCGCCCAGTGCGATCACGGCGCACTGCCACGACGCGGGGAGGTCGATGCAGATGGCGCCCGCGGCCGGCGGGAGCTCGAACTCCTCGTCGAGCATGTTGGCGACCTTGTTCGCCCAGTTGTCCAGCGTTTGGGCGGAGAACTCCATGCGGGTGCCGCGCGCTTCGTCGTAGACGGTCAGCCGCGGGCT
>NZ_RDRE01000142.1 GCF_003693265.1 Corynebacterium gottingense | reverse complement strand
TTTCCGTGACAGTGACGGGATGTATCGCCACCGCCTCTGGCACCATTCCCCTGTGGCGCATGCCTTGCACCCGGTGATGTTGTGGGCGTGGTCGGTAATCAGGTTGACCCAGCGTGTGCTGCGGTAGAGCCCTCCACGATCCGAGTGCAGGATCGGTTGCGCATCAGCAGGTTTTACCGCGTCGATCCGTTCAATCATCCCGGCAACCAGCTCATGGTTTGGCGTTTGTGACATAGTCACAGCAATGGGCATCCCGTCGAAGAAGTCGATCGCTGCTGACAAGTAGAGCCTGCCGTCACTGCAGCGGATTTCGCTGACATCGGTACCAATTTTCTGCCAAGGTTGATCCGCGTGAAAATCATGGGTCAACCCCTTACTGTGCGCATACCGGGTGAAATACTGCGAGTGCGCCACCTCAGGACGGGCAAGGGTATGTGTCTCATTAGCAGGGCGCTCGTTATCGCCAATGAGCAGCAGGTTTGCCGGGCGGTGCGCGGTCTCACCGGTGTATGAGGAGTACTTCGTGGATGCTTTTGCTGGTGGGTGGCAGCCGAGTGCGTCCATCAGCTCACGCACAATTTTTTCCGATATGCGATGCCCACCGCGAACAAGCCACGCGTGGATGCGCCGGTAGCCGTAGCTTTGCCCACACTCATCGACTGCCTGGCGGATGAGTACCTTGTACTTGTCGCGGCGTGCCTTGCGTTTTGCCACACTGCGTTGGTGTTTGCCCTGGTGGTGATAAAACGTTGACTGCGCAATCCCGGCAAGCGCGCATGCTTTGGCAATACTGATGTGGTGGGTGTCCGTAAGGGCGCAGACCACAGCAGCTTTCGCAGCTATAGACAATGCACCATCACGGACGAGGGCTTTTCCCGATGCATCACCACTGCCCTGGGTGTGTTCGCTGCCGCCCATGAGCACTTCAATGATCGCGTCTTTGACCGCTTGGCGTTCGCGTTCCTGAGCGAGGAGTTTCTTTAACTCTGCAGGGTCATCAGGCAGCGCATCCATATCAGGGACAGGACCTGGGCCTGGCAACCACGAATCTACCGGTGCCGGGCGAGGCGAGGCGTTGTGCTTATCAGCGATGCGCTGTTGCTGTTCGGTGCGTTTGCTTCTGCGATCTTTGCTCACACGCTCCATTGTGATCGCATAGACCTCGTCGAACGGCAGCGACGCGGCAGCGGCAGCCTCTTGCGCGTCGGGCCAGTACCGCGAAGTCCATTTCCGCACTGACCCACTGGCGACGCCAACTTGGTCGCCGATAATTGCAAACGACTGTGTTGAGGTCACA
>NZ_RDRE01000141.1 GCF_003693265.1 Corynebacterium gottingense | reverse complement strand
CTACCGCAGCACACGCTGGGTCAACCTGATTACCGACCACGCCCACAACATCACCGGGTGCAAGGCATGCGCCACAGGGGAATGGTGCCAGAGGCGGTGGCGATACATCCCGTCACTGTCACGGAAAGGCACAAGTGGTGATAACGCTCGCACCGAGGGGTTCTTCGGCACGATGAAACAAGAACTGCTCAAAGGCAGACCCGCCACCAAAAAGATGACGGTGGCACAAATGCGAGACTATATTGACAACTACATCGACTTCTATACCCACACCAGGCTGAAGTCGACGCTAGGCAACGGCTATGCCACCATCGCCGAACACCGCCAAGCACTTGGAGTCTAAACAACAACACACAAGCCCCCCGGGGCACTCCAACAAAACATCCGCAGGCCCGAGGTCCGTGAATTCGTCACCCCCTCCTCGTCAAACACACACAGCCCCCGTCAAAGATGCGCAGCCTCCGTCAAACACCCGACACCACACCCCACCGAAACACCGAGCCAGACGAAGGCCACCCCGAGCCGGCAACCACTCACTCCACCCCGCCACCGCAGAATATGATCTCACCTGCCAGGGGTGCGCCGGCAACTTTCGGTCCCTATCAACACAACAGCCTCGAAAACGACCCCGCGTTAACGGTTCTTGATTATGCTGTGCTCAAACCCCCAGTTCGCCCCCAGTCTGGCAGCAGCAGTGCAGTACAACACAAGGAGACCACAATGAGTGCCCCGAAGATCCGCGCAACGTCCATCGCCCTCGCCGCCTCGCTCGCCGCTGCCGGAGTGGTTGCAGCACCTCTCGAGTCGTCGGCCTCCGAAGTCATCGTCAAGGGTGACAAATGCACCTTCAACTACTCCGGCGACCTGGGTACTACCTATACGAAGGTGCGCACCCGTACTATGACGAAGGCTCAGGCACAGAAGGAGCTCGACCGGATCATCGCTAAGGAGAAGGCGTACCTGGACAAGGGCGGAAAACGCCCTGCCACCGGTTCCTCGGAGGGGATCGATGACTACCTCGAGGTAAACGGAGCGGGGTCCTACCTGGCGCCGGGACTGCGTGCGTGCATCGAGGGGCGCAACCTCTCTTACGACGAGTCCGAGTGGCAGTCAGGTCTGTTCTACCCTGACGGCTCCCCAATGCCGGCGATGATCCTCTGGCCCACGCTTCTTGCGCTTCTCGTCGTCGGCGGGGTAGTCGGTGCCGCGTGGCCGCAGATCGCGCCGATGCTTCCGGCGGAAGTCACCGCGCTTATTCCGTAGCCGCGCACCACTCCGTTCCATCCGCTAGTATGTGCGA
>NZ_RDRE01000140.1 GCF_003693265.1 Corynebacterium gottingense | reverse complement strand
CCGCCAGCGCGGGAGGCGCCGATCACGCTGACTGGGCCGTTGACGTCGCGCTCCGCGCCGAAGATGGATGCCACGACGCCCGGGATCTTGCTCGGGAACGCGAGAATGCCATCGACGGTTGCGTGCAGCATTTGACCGGTAAATTTCGCGGTCGCCGGGACCGCCTCAAGCGGCCCGAACTGGCGCATCGCGTCCGCGACCGGCGCACTCGTCACACCGATCGCGCCCGCGTCGAACTCCTGCCCACTGGCGGGGTCGATGCGCGTCACGCGCGCAACGGGCACGTCGACGGTGAGCTCCGCGCCGTCGCGGAGGACGTCGAGCGCCACCGTTTCGCCCGGTCGCTCCAAGACGTAATCGCGCACTTCCGTAAACGCGACGATGTCCTGGCCGTTGACAGCCAGCAGCTTGTCCCCCGGGCGGAGGCCGGCTTGCGCGGCGGGGCCGTCGCCCTCGCACGGGGCGAGTGTCTCCGCGTCGATCTGGTCGGAGGTGCACGACAGCTCACCCACCGTGGGCGTGCGATCCGCGTACGGGTTCGGGATGGCGGCGAGGACGGCCACGAAGTAGGTGATGATGACGCCGATGAACAGGTTCATCACGATGCCGCCGGACATCACCGCCACTCGCTGCCACCACGGCTTTTTGTACATGGCCAGCGGGGCCTCGTCCGGGGCTAGCTCGTCCTGCGCGGTCATGCCGGCGATGTCGCAAAAGCCGCCGAACGGCAGGGCGGCTACGCCGTACTCAGTGTGCCCGCGGGTGACCGACCACACCGTCGGCCCGAAACCGATGAAGTAGCGGCGCACGCGCATTCCGAAGCCGCGGGCCACCGCCATATGCCCCGCCTCATGAAGCGCAATCGACACAGCAATGCCGAGCGCAAACAGGACGACACCAATGATGCCCATGGGCGTTCCCTCTTACTGTTTGCGCGCCAGCGCGTCCGCGGTTTCCGCCGCGCTCCGGCGCGCCTGCGAGTCCACCTCGAGGATCTCCTCAACGCTCATCGGGGTGTGCGCATAGCCGCCCGCGGCGTCAAGCACGGCGTCGATCGTGTCCACGATCTGCGGAAAGCGGATCTTCCCATCAAAGAACGCGTCAACGGCCACCTCGTTCGCGGCGTTGTAGATCGCCGGGTACGGGTCGCCGGCGCTCGCCACCTGGCGCGCGAGCTCCACTGCCGGGAACGCCTCGTTGTTCAGCGGCTCGAAGGTCCACTCCGACGCGGTTGTGAAGTCCAGCGAGGGCTGCGCGCCCGCGACGCGGCCGGGCCACGCGAGGGCGTGCGCGATCGGCA
>NZ_RDRE01000139.1 GCF_003693265.1 Corynebacterium gottingense | reverse complement strand
TGAAGCGTCCTGGGTTTGGTTCCGCTTCTTTTACGGCCCTGTGTTGATGGGCTCGGTGAGATAATACTCGGTTTCTACTTCTTGTGGGGTGGCGTAGTCCAACGCCTCGTGAAGACGTTTGGTGTTCCACCAGTGCACCCACCGCAGGGTGGCTAGCTCGACTTCTCCTACTGATGTCCACGGGCCTTGAGGATGGATAAGTTCAGCCTTGTAGAGACCGTTAACAGTCTCGGCCAGCGCGTTGTCATAGGAATCTCCGACTGTGCCGACACTCGGCCGGATCTCGGCTTCGGCCAGTGCGGTGGAGTACTTCAGTGACACGTACTGACTTCCTCGGTCACTGTGGTGTATCAGCTGGTCGCCGTGGATTCGACCGGCAGTCGTTAAAGCATGTTCCAGTGCCTCCATCGGCAGCGCATCGGTGCGCATCGTAGATCTGGTGGCAACACCGACGATTTTGCGGCTGTAGACGTCAAAGACAAACGCGGTGTAGGCGAATCCTGACAGGGTGCGAACGTAGGTAATGTCGGCAACCCAAAGCCTGCCTGGCGCTTGTGCACGAAAGTTTCGGCGCACTAGGTCCGGGCGATGATCCGGTGTCTTCGGGCTGATCGTTGTGACCGGGGTTCGCCCGCGTCTGCGGCCAGAAACGCCTGCGAGTTTCATCAGACGTGCGGTCTTGTCGCGGCCAATATGAAAGCCTTCACGGTTCATCGCGTGCCACATTTTGCGGATGCCGTAGACCGAGAAATTCTCCGCATGCACGCGTTGAATCTCTGGAATGAGAAGGCTATCGCTTAAGGCCCTTGCACTGGGAACACGTGTGGTGGCTTTGCGGTAGCCGCGTGAGGTGATGAATCCACGATCTGCTTGTTTTAGGACTCGGCAGATGGCCTCGACCCCAAATTGCTCCTTGTACGCGTCGATGTAGGAGATCATTTGGTCGTGGGTCGGTCGAGTTCCGCCGCGAAAAAAGCCGAGGCAGTCTTGAGGATTCCGTTGGCTCGTTTCAGCTCGCGGTTTTCGCGGCGTAGCCGTTTGAGCTCTTCTTCCATGGTTTCGCCGCCTGAAGCGTCAGAATTATCGCGTACTGAAGCGCTGTCACGGTACCAAGCCCGCAACGTGTGGTGGGATACTCCAAGCAGCTCACCGACCTCCGTGTAGGCGCGTTGCAGTGAGCAAGACTCCAGGCGGACCATTTCGATGATCTGATGGACCGCCTTCTCCTTGAATTCGGCGGAATATTTTCTGGGCATAGTGCCAATCCTTCCTTAGCAGAGGTAGGAACTAAACCCAGGACGCTTCA
>NZ_RDRE01000138.1 GCF_003693265.1 Corynebacterium gottingense | reverse complement strand
CCGACGGCCACGGAGCCCTCCTGCGCGTACACCGGCGGCTCGCCGTCGATCTGGTACGCCACGGTGGTAAGCAGGCCGTCGCTGCTCATGCGCGGCTGCGCACCCGTGTTGAGCAGCATGAACAGCCCAGTCCCGTAGGTCATCTTCGCCTCGTTCTCGCGCAGGCAGTGCTGCCCGAACAGCGCGGCCTGCTGGTCGCCCAGCACGCCCGCGATGGGCACCCCTGCGAGCGGGCCGCGGCGGCGCACGGTGCCGAACGTGCCTATCGACGCCCGTATCTCCGGCAGCAACCGCCGCGGGACTCCAATCTCCGCGCATAGGTCCTCGTCCCACGCGAGCGTGCGCAGGTCCATGAGCAGGGTGCGCGAGGCGTTCGTGACGTCGGTGACGTGCAGCGCACGCTCGGGTTCCCGCGCGCCGCCGGTGAGGTTCCAGATCAGCCAGGTATCAATGGTTCCGGCGAGCAGCTCGCCACGCTCGGCGCGCTCGCGCGCGCCTTCGACGTTGTCCAGGATCCAGGCCCACTTCGGTCCGGCCGGGTAGGAGTTGTGCAGCAGGCCGGTCCGCTCGAGGTAGCGGCCCGGGTCGGCGTCGTTTTCCGGGTTGGTGCGGGTGTCCTGCCACACGATCGCGTTGTAGATCGGCGCGCCCGTCGCCTTGTCCCAGATGACGGCGGTTTCGCGCTGGTTGGTCAGGCCGAGCGCGCCGATGTCGTCCTCGGCGATGTCGGCCTCCGCCATCGCCTCGCTCAGCGCGCGGCGGGTGTTGCGCCAGATCTCCATGGGGTCGTGCTCGACCCAGCCTTCGCGTGGCATGTGCTGGGTGTGCTCGAACTGCGCCTGGGCGACGACGCGTCCTTCGGTATCGGTGATGACCGCGCGGGTCGAGGTCGTGCCCTGGTCAATGGCGGCGATGAGAGGCATGCCGACAATTGTATGGTGTGTGGGCTAGAACCAGTGTTCCAGCACCTGCGCCACCCCATCTTCGGAGTTGGTGGCGGTGGTGTAGTCGGCGGCGTCGAGAAGCGCGGGCGCGGCGTTGCCCATCGCCACGCCCATCCCGGCCCAGGCGAGCAGCTCGAGGTCGTTGGGCATGTCGCCGAACGCGATGACCTGGGAGGCGTCGATGCCGTAGCTGGCGGCGAGCACGGACGCGCCGGTCGCCTTGTTCACGCCCGGGTGGGACAGCTCGATGAGGCCCTCGTCCATGGAATAGGTCAGGTGCGCGTCCTCCGGCTCGATGGTGGGCGCGACCAGGTCGAACAGTTCCGCGGAGCGCAGCTGCGGGCAGCGCACGAGCAGCTTGGCGGCGGGCTCGGC
>NZ_RDRE01000137.1 GCF_003693265.1 Corynebacterium gottingense | reverse complement strand
CCGAGCTCACGGACGCGCTGCACGTCATCGTCGGCGAGCGCGGCCAGGGCGCGAAGGTCGTCCCCCTCGCACACTCCGCCGGCGGGCTGATCACCTCGCTGTGGGCGGACTGGCTGCGCCGGGAGCGACCCGCAGACCACGCGCGGCTGGCGGGCCTGATACTCAACAGCCCATGGATTGACATGCAGTTCTCTCCCCTGCTGGTCAAGACGGTCAAGCCGGTCCTCAAGGTGGGCGGCGGCGTGCTCCCGCGCGTGCCTTTGCCGGGAGGGTCCCTCTCCACCTACGGCGAGTCGCTGCACGTGGACCACAACGGCGAGTGGGACTTCAATACGAAGTGGAAGCCGTTAGGCGGGCACACGAAGTACGCGGGCTGGCTCAAGGCGATTGTGGACGGCCAGGAGCGGATCCACGCCGACGACGTGGATACCGGAGTCCCGCTGCTCACCCTTGTTTCCTCCCACTCCTACCTGGGCAAGGAGTACTCCCCCGCCGCGGACACTGCCGATACGGTGCTGGACGTCGACCAGATCCGCACGTGGGCGCCGCACCTTGCTCAGGACTGCGTGATCGCCACCATCGACGGGGCGCGTCACGACGTCTTCCTGTCCGGGAAATACGCTCGCGAGTCCGCGTTCAAGGCGTGTACCTCCTGGTTGGACGAGCTGCCGCACCGCTAAGCCGCCCCAAAACGCCTCTCAAATCCCAATTGTCCCAAACTCAACATAGACGTATATATAGAGGAGTCATCGCATGACCGATCAGCACACCGAGCACACTGAGCACACCGAGCACTATGACCTCATCATCGTCGGCACCGGCTCCGGCAACAGCGTGCTCACACCGGACTTCGACGATAAGAAAGTCGCCATCGTGGAAGAGGGCACGTTTGGCGGCACCTGCCTCAACGTCGGCTGCATTCCGACGAAGATGTTCGTCCTCGCCGCAGATACAGCACTCCAGGCCCGCGAGGCCGAGCGGCTCAACGTAGATCTGGAATATCGCGGTGCCGACTGGAAGGCCATCCAGCAGCGCGTCTTCGGAGATCGCGTGGACCAGATCGCGACCGGCGGCGAGGCATACCGACGCGGCGACGAGTGCCCGAACGTGACCGTGTACGACATGCACGCACGGTTCGTGGGGCCGAAGACGTTGGTAACGGGGCAGGGGGGCGCAGAAAAGCGAATCAGCGCCGACACGATCATCTTGGCCGTCGGCGCGCGTCCGTTCATCCCCGAGTGGGCCGAGGGCGTGCCGTTTCACACGAACGAGGACATCATGCGCCTGCCGGAGCTGCCGAAGTCGCTCACGATCGTGGGCGGTGGCTTCATCGC
>NZ_RDRE01000136.1 GCF_003693265.1 Corynebacterium gottingense | reverse complement strand
TGCAGGTCCTTCGCGGTGGTGGGGGCGGCGGAGTCCGTGCGGCCCTCATCCAGCAGGTCGACGTTGCCGGTGGAGACCTGGATGCGCTTGGTGGATTCGACGAAGATCGGTTCGGTGCCGTTGGTCTCGCCCTGCGCGTTGTCGGCGTGGTCCATCTCGAACCACTCGGTCCAGGAGCCGTCGGCCTTTTGCGAGCGCACGTAGGCGACGATGTCGCGGTCGCCCTTCCAGGTCAGGCCGAAAAGGTTGAACTCGTGGTCGCGGCTGAACTCCTTGACCACGCGGCGTGCCTGCGAGTCGCCGCCCTGGGTCTTCACGGCGGCATCGTCCACCGTGGTGTTGTTGCCCGTGTCAAAGGAGGCGGTGTCGGAGTAGATTTCGGCGTCCGCGCCGCCGACCGACTGGACGTTGAGGATGTGGTTGCCGCCGAAGGCGCCCGCGGCGACGACGGCCACGGTGAGGATTGCGGCCACGGTGGTGGTCAGCAGCGGCGACGTCCGGGTGGGCGCCGGATTAAGGCGTTTGCGTTGTTGCACGGTAGGACTCCTGGAAACTCCTGTGGCGGATGTGAAAACAGTTATCTGTTGAGCAGTGTAGAGGAATCTAAAGTCTAAAGTAAGTCTTGAGACTTCCGGCGTGTCGCCGTGTCGGGCGGGGCTACGTCGATAAGCAAATATGCAAAGATTGAGACCATGACTTATGACCTCATCGTTGTTGGATCCGGATTCTTTGGGCTGACCGTGGCGGAGCAGGCCGCGAGCGAGCTGGGCAAGCGCGTGCTGATCGTGGAAAAGCGCGACCACCTCGGCGGCAACGCCTACTCCGAAAAGGACCCGGACACCGGTATTGAGGTGCATAAATACGGCGCGCACCTCTTCCACACCTCCAACAAGCGCGTGTGGGAGTACGTGAACCGCTTTACGGATTTCACCGACTACCAGCACCGCGTGTTTGCCATGCACGACGGCACCGCCTACCAGTTCCCGATGGGCCTGGGCCTGATCAACCAGTTCTTTGGCAAGTACTACTCGCCGGATGAGGCGCGCAAGCTCATCGAGGAGCAGCGCGAGGGCCTCGACCCGGCCGCCGCGACCAACCTGGAAGAGCGCGGCATCGCGCTGATTGGCAAGCCGCTCTACGAGGCCTTTGTCAAGCACTACACCGCCAAGCAGTGGCAGACCGACCCCACCGACCTGCCGCCGGAGATCATCTCCCGCCTCCCGGTCCGCTACACCTTTAACAACCGCTACTTCAACGACACCTACGAGGGCCTGCCGGTCGACGGCTACGCCGCCTGGTTGGAGAAGATGGCGGAGCATGAGCTTATCGACGTCCA
>NZ_RDRE01000135.1 GCF_003693265.1 Corynebacterium gottingense | reverse complement strand
CCGAGCTCACGGACGCGCTGCACGTCATCGTCGGCGAGCGCGGCCAGGGCGCGAAGGTCATCCCCCTCGCACACTCCGCCGGCGGGCTGATCACCTCGCTGTGGGCGGACTGGCTGCGCCGGGAGCGGCCCGCAGACCACGCGCGGCTGGCGGGCCTGATACTCAACAGCCCATGGATCGACATGCAGTTCTCTCCCCTGCTGGTCAAGACGGTCAAGCCGGTCCTCAAAGTGGGCGGCAGCGTGCTCCCGCGCGTGCCCTTGCCGGGAGGGTCCCTCTCCACCTACGGCGAGTCGCTGCACGTGGACCACAACGGCGAGTGGGACTTCAATACGAAGTGGAAGCCGTTAGGCGGGCACACGAAGTACACGGGCTGGCTCAAGGCGATTGTGGACGGCCAGGAACGGATCCACGCCGACGACGTGGATACCGGAGTCCCGCTACTCACCCTTGTTTCCTCCCACTCCTACCTAGGCAAGGAGTACTCACCCGCCGCGGACACTGCCGATACGGTGCTGGACGTCGACCAGATCCGCACGTGGGCGCCGCACCTTGCTCAGGACTGCGTGATCGCCACCATCGACGGGGCGCGTCACGACGTCTTCTTGTCCGGGAAATACGCTCGCGAGTCCGCGTTCAAGGCGTGTACCTCCTGGTTGGAACAGCTGCCGCACCGCTAAGCCGCCCCAAAACGCCTCTCAAATCCCAATTGTCCCAAACTCAACATAGACGTATATATAGAGGAGTCATCGCATGACCAATCAGCACACCGAGCACACCGAGCACACCGAGCACACCGAGCACACCGAGCACTATGACCTCATCATCGTCGGCGCCGGCTCCGGCAACAGCGTGCTCACGCCGGACTTCGACGACAAAAAAGTCGCCATCGTGGAAGAGGGCACGTTTGGTGGCACCTGCCTCAACGTCGGCTGCATTCCGACGAAGATGTTCGTCCTTGCCGCCGATACTGCACTCCAGGCCCGCGAGGCCGATCGCCTCAACGTGGATCTGGAATATCGCGGTGCCGACTGGAAGGCCATCCAGCAGCGCGTCTTCGGGGATCGCGTGGACCAGATCGCGGCCGGCGGCGAAGCATACCGACGCGGCGACGAGTGCCCGAACGTGACCGTGTACGACATGCACGCACGGTTCGTGGGGCCGAAGACGTTGGTGACGGGGCAAGGGGGCGCAGAGAAGCGAATCAGCGCCGACACAATCATCCTGGCCGTCGGCGCGCGTCCGTTCATCCCCGAGTGGGCCGAGGGCGTGCCGTTTCACACGAACGAGGACATCATGCGCCTGCCGGAGCTGCCGAAGTCGCTCACGATCGTGGGCGGTGGCTTCATCGC
>NZ_RDRE01000134.1 GCF_003693265.1 Corynebacterium gottingense | reverse complement strand
GTGCCGTCCGCGCCCTCGGCGACGACCTCGATGTCGCCGAAGGAGTCGAGGACGGCGCGGAGTCCGGCGCGGACGACCGGGTGGTCGTCGATAAGCATGACCCTGATCATGGTGCCTCCTTGCGTTGGACCGGGAGCGTTGCCGCGAGCACGTTGCCCTCCACCGAGAGCTCACCGCCGGCCTCCTCCACGCGGGCGCGCAGGCCGCGCAGGCCGAAGCCCTCCTTGCCGGACATGCCGCGGCCGTTGTCAAAGACGTCGACGGTAACGGTGTCGCCCAGCTTATCCACCGTCACGACGGCTTTCGAGGCGTGCGCGTGGCGCACCACGTTGCTTAAGCCCTCGCGGACCACGCGCTCGACCACCTCCGCCGCAGGGCCGACCACGTCCACCACGTTGACCTGCACCTCCAGCGGCTCGCCGAGGGCGCGCTGCCGGTCCTGCGCGGATTGCGCCAGCGCCCGGACCTGCTCCGGCAGGGTGCGGCGCGGCGGCTCGGCCCCGCCGCCCTCCGCGTTCACGGCCACGAACCGGCGTGCCTCCGCGAGGTTGTCCGCCGCCACCTCGCGGATGGTGGTGAGGGTGGCGCGCGCGGTGTCGTCGTCAAGCTGCTTGTCCAGCGCCCTGCCCAGCAGCACGATGGAGCTCAAGCCCTGCGCCATCGTGTCGTGCACGTCGCGCGACAGGCGGGCGCGCTCCTCCGCCGCGCCGCGGTTGCGCTCCGAGACCTCGAGTTCGAGCGCGAGCGCCTTGTAGTGCTGTGCCTCGGCGCGAAGCATGTTGTAGATCTGCACGGTGACCACCGCGACCACCGTGCCGATGGTCGGGCCGATCAGCCCGCCCACCCCGGAGGCGGGCACCGTCACGCTGAGTGTGAGCGCCAGCATCGCGGCAGCCACGACCAGGCTCGCGGCGGTGGGCAGGAGGATGGCGGCGAGGATGACCAGCGGGAACTCCAGCCACACGTACGCTTCGGACCGCAGTGCCAGCGCCACCCACAGCCCCGTGATGATGGCGAGCCACGCCCACGACGCGCGCGCCGAGTACTCCATGCCGCGGTTGTGCGCCACGGTGCCCGCCAGGTAGACGGCGGCGAAGAGGAGCGCGAGCGGCGTGAAGTCGCCCAGCATGCCCACGAGCAGGAGGACCGCGACGAGCAGGTGCAGGCTGACGCGGAGGACGGCGAGGATTCGGCTGGTGGTTTGCACGCGCACAAGCCTAATCAACCGATCGGTTGACTCAAGGTTCCACCGCTCGCTCGATGTGGAACGGTGCAGGTCAGGCAGATAATGGGGGCATGTTCGTTGGATTGAGAGAAATTGGAAACGCTAAGGGTCGCTTCGGCCTGATCATTGGCGTCGTGGGGCTGATCACTCTCCTCGTCGTC
>NZ_RDRE01000014.1 GCF_003693265.1 Corynebacterium gottingense | reverse complement strand
CCCTGGGCGCGCTCATCGCGCTCTACGAGCACATCGTGTTCACCGAGGGCGTCATCTGGGACATCAACTCCTTCGACCAGTGGGGCGTTGAGCTGGGCAAGCAGCAGGCCAACGACCTCGCAGCCGCCGTCGCGGGCAAGGAGGCACCGAACACCGGCGATGCCTCCACCGATGCACTGATTTCCTGGTACCGCAGCAAGAAGTAGGCACCCATGGGCGAGCAAATCTCCGCAGATTCCTACACCCCGCGCCAGCGCTCTGTGTACCGGAGGCGCCTGGAGGACGAGCTCGAGCTCTTCGACCGCCACCTGCAGGAGGCGGAGTTTGTCAGCCACGGCACGATCGGGCTGGAGCTGGAGCTCAACCTGGTGGACGCGGAGATGCGCCCGCACGCCAACAACCAGGCCGTGCTCGAGCGCCTCGGCGACGAGTTCCAGTCTGAAATCGGCGCCTACAACGTCGAGCTCAACCACCCGCCGCTGTCCATTGCGGGCGACGGCCTGACCAAGCTCGAGGAGGGGCTCAGCCGGCGCCTCAAAGAGGTGTCCGAGGCCGCGGAGGCCGCCGGCTCCACCGTCGCGATGATCGGCACCCTGCCCACCATGACCTCGAAGTTCCTCAAAAACCCGGCGTGGATGACGCCGGAGAACCGCTACGCGGGGCTGAACAACTCCATCATGGATACCCGCGGTGAGCTCGTCCACCTCAACCTGTGGCGCGAGGAGCGCTACCGCCACAACTTCGAGGACATCGCCACCGAATCCACCTGCACGTCCATCCAGTTGCACCTGCAGGTTTCCCCCGCGCGCTTTGCCAACGCGTGGAACGCGTCCCAGGCGATCGCGGGCGTGCAGGCCGCGCTATCCGCGAACTCCCCGCTCTTTATGGGGCACCGGGTCTGGCACGAATCGCGCATCCCCGTGTTCCAGCAGTCCATCGATACGCGCACCCAGGAGCTGATTAACCAGGGCGCGCGCCCGCGTGTCTGGTTCGGCGAGCGCTGGATCACCAGCGTCTTCGACCTCTTCGAGGAGAACGTCCGGTACTTCTCCCCGCTGCTCCCGGAGGGCCGCATGCAGGCCGGCGCCCCGTTCATGAGGGGCGACAGCCCCGGGCTGCACTACCTCAACCTGCACAACGGCACGATCTGGCGCTGGAACCGCGCCATCTACGACCCGAACACGGAGCTCTCCCACATCCGCGTGGAAAACCGCCTCCTGCCCGCAGGCCCCACTGTCAAGGACATCATCGCGGACGCCGCCTTCTACTACGGCATGGTCAAGGCGCTCAGCGAGCAGACCCGCCCCGTCTGGTCGCGCCTCAGCTTCGAGGACGCCGAGCGCAACTTCCACGAGGGCGCGCGCCACGGGCTCACCGCGCAGATGACCTGGCCGACGCTGGGCAGTATTGACGTCACGGAGCTCGTCGCAAAGCACCTGCTGCCCCTCGCCCACGAGGGTTTGGAGCTTCTCGACGTCGCACCCCACCTCGCCGACGAATACCTCGGCATCATCGAGGGCCGAGCCCGCACGCGCCAAAACGGGGCGATGTGGCAGCTCAACGCGCTCAACTCCATCGCCCCGCAGTCGCGGCCGGCCACCAAGGAGCGCGGCGACGCGCTCGCCCGCGTGCTCAGGCAATACGTAGCAAACCAGCAGTCCGGCGCGCCTGTGCACACTTGGTCCTTGGAGGTCTCGTAGGGCACAATAAGCGTTTAGCTTCGGCCCAAATGGAATACAAGGAGTAGCCGTGCAAGGAATCATCGACTGGATCATCCACCTCATGGAGATCCTCGGCGGCCCGGGCGTTGGCATCGCCATCCTGCTAGAAAACCTCTTCCCGCCAATCCCATCTGAGGTGGTCCTCCCGCTCGGCGGCTTCACCGTGGCGCAGGGCTCCCTGTCCTTCGCCTCCGTGCTCATCTGGTCCATCGTCGGCTCCGTCGTCGGCGCGTACCTCCTCTACGGCATCGGCGCCTGGCTGGGTGCCGCCCGCCTGCGCAAGATCGCGGACTGGATGTGGCTGGTCAAAGCCTCCGACGTGGATGCGTCGCTGAAATTCTTTGACAAGTACGGCAGGACCTCCGTATTCATCGGCCGCCTCATCCCGGGCATCCGTTCCCTGATCTCCATCCCCGCCGGCCTGGACCGCATGAGCCTGCTCACGTTTGGTATCTGGACCACGCTCGGCTCCGCGATCTGGAACACCATCCTGGTCTCCCTCGGCTACGCGCTCGGCGACCGGTGGGAGGAGGTCACCGGGTACGTCGATGCGTATTCCAAGGTCATCTACGTCATTCTCATCCTGATCATCGTCGGCTTCCTCGCCTTCTTCATCCGCCGCGCCATGAAGGAGCGCAAGGAAGGCGCCCCCGCCCAGTAGCGGCTCACGGCGCGGGCTGGCACCGCGGGCACCACCAGATCACGCGCTCCAGGTCACCCTCGCCCCCGAGAAACCCCTTGGTAATGAGCGTGCCGCAGCGCCTGCACGGTTTCCGGTTCCGCCCAAACACGTAGCTCGTCTCGCCCGCACGCTTGATCCCGGTGGTCACGCGCACGGGCGAGTCTTTGTTTGCCCACATCAGCCGGCGCGCAAGGGCCACATGCTTTGCGACGTCCACGTCCCCCACCTTCAACGCCGGGTGGGTCCCCGCCAGAAAGTTGATCTCGGCCCGGTACTCGTTGCCGATCCCGGCGAGGTTGCGCTGATCCAACAGCGCCCGCCCGATCTCCATGTCCGGGTCCGCCTCGATGCGGCGGATCGCCTCGGCGGCGTCGAAGTCATCGGCAAGCAGGTCCGGGCCCAAATACCCCATCTCCTGGGGGTACTCGCGGGCCGGGAAGACCCGGACGAGTCCGAGCCAAAACCCGACGAGCTCGATGTCGGGGGCGGGGGCGTCGGCAAGCGAGAGCACGACGCGGGCGGCGTGGCCGGGCTTGCGCCACCGCTGGCCCGCCCGGTGGAAGGCCCAGGTGCCCTCCATCTTCAGGTGTGTGTGCAGGATCTGCGCCGCGTGGTCGGGCGCGCCGAACTGCATAAACAGGTGCTTGCCGTAGGGCCACACGCGCTCGCAGGTCATGCCGGTGAAGTCGACCGTGGCGTAGCGGGGCACGCGCAGGCTCGTGCGCGTGACCTCCCGGCCGGTCATCCACTGCAGGCGCTTGGACAGCTGGTAGACGGAATCCCCTTCAGGCATGGTGCGATTCTAGGCCCCGGGGGCGCTAGTCGCGGGTTAGGGACGGAGTTGGTGCAGCGGGAAGGTGACAATCCCGTCGTCGAGCGGAGCTGTGATGCCTGTGCCCGTGATCACCGCGCTAAACGTTGGAGGTCCGGATTCGTGATCTATCGAGGCGATCGCCTTTTTCAGCGAGGCTACGCCTCGCTCAACCCCACTGAACCCAGTTTTCACTTCGACAGCACCCCAGCGCCCATCAGGCAGTGTGAGCACCGCATCGATCTCGTTGCCGTTTGAGTCCCGGTAGTGGTAGATGGAACCTCCCATTGCTTCGATCATGACTGCGAGGTCGTGGATCACGGCCGATTCGAAGAGAAGGCCCACTGTCTCAGGATCCGCGGTCAATGAGGCGGATGTTGCTCCGAGTGCCGCAATGGCTAGCCCGGGATCGGCCAGATGATACTTGGGCGAGACACGCAACCTCGCTTTCGAGCGGAGCCGCGGGGCCCATGCGGAGACCGCCTCCACGACAAAGATCCGCTGCAGACTGTCGAGGAGTTTCGTCACCGTCGGTAGCGAGATTCCTGGACTTACCGTATCCAAATCCTTTCGCAGTGTGGAGACGGAAACTTCCCCAGAAACGGACCTTGCGATTGCCGCAATCAGCCGCTCTGTAGCAAGTGGAGTGACGCGCAAGTCCGCCACGCGGTGCATGTCCGAACGCGCCGCCTCCGACAGGTATCCGTGTAACTGGGCCAACACGATCTGCTCATTTCCGGTCTGGAATCCCGGAAACCCCGGAGTGAGCAGATTTTGGATGACGTGGGTGTAGGAAATCTGACCAGCGTCGGGGGTGACCGGCTCCCCCTGTAGGAGTCCAGCCAGCGATACAACGGGGGCGT
The DNA here is from genome assembly GCF_003693265.1 of Corynebacterium gottingense. Taxonomy (GTDB): domain Bacteria; phylum Actinomycetota; class Actinomycetes; order Mycobacteriales; family Mycobacteriaceae; genus Corynebacterium; species Corynebacterium gottingense. The sequence goes on along the minus strand of NZ_RDRE01000014.1, from coordinate 41,846 downwards.
AATCTGCCTTCTCACACAGCGTGAGTGTGCGTTGCCGAAGCCGAAGAAATCGAGCCGCACCGGTATGTCGAGTAATGCTATCCGCAGGAACCGCTGAACCGGCTAAAATAAATTGTCCAGGTGCTGCTGCTAGGTCCACTTCTCGTCGGGCGAGATTAAACAGGTCGGGGGCAGCTTGCCACTCATCGAGGAGCCGCGGTCGAGGACCGTCTATCACCGCGGCCGGCGCGAGTTTCGCAATGTGGTTTGTCGCCGGGTCATCGATAAGCGCATACGACGCACAGTGGTGGAGCCCTGTCATCGTCTTCCCGCACCCGCGAGGTCCTTCAATAATCACTGCACCGCTCGCCTCGAGCAGAAACTCAAGCCGCTTATCGACGATTCTCGGGCGGTATCGACGGCCAGCCAGCTGTTGTGTATCCAAAACTCCCCCTGTTTTACATATTGCAGGATTTATACTTTATGTTTTGCAGACATCGTACTTGATGTTTTGCAGATTTTTGGCGCGCTAATCGTCGAAGCTGAGCCCCTCGGCGGGCCCGCGCGCCTCGTCCATCTCCCCCAGCGCCTCAGCCACGCTCCTGCCCCGCCGCTTCGGCGGCGCCGCAGCTTTCGCGCCAATCTTCACGCCCTTGTGCGTCACCCGCGCCCCGTAGTCGCGCAGGCCAAACGCTGGGCCACCATTGAGCTTCTCGACGCCCACGGGCTGCATCCGCCCGGCGCGCACCGCCTCATCCAACGCACCGATGACCAGCGGGAGCGGGTCGCCCACCCCCTCCGGGAAGCCGTCGAAGAATGTGGTCATGGTTTTGCCGCCGCGGGTGATGTGGGCGGCGAGGAGGCCGTCGATAAGCACGACGATGGCCCCTGCTGCCCTAGTGGGGCCCTGCACGGGCCACGGCAGGGCGGCGCCGTAAGGGTTGGCGGGGTCCGTGGCGGCGAGCACGTGGACGTGCGGTTCGCGGGTGCCCGACGGCCAGCCGATGACGTCGTCGGAATCGGCGTGACCACGCAGGCGGTCGATGGTGGCCGGGGTGGAAAACTGCGCCGCGCCGAGGCCCTCGATGAGGTAGCCGCGCATCGCCTTGCCGGAGGATTCGAAGCCGGACAGCGTCTTATACGCCAGAGCGAAGCCGCCGAGGATGTCCTCTGCCACGACGGAGCCGCGGGTGACCACGCCGTAACGGTCGAGCAGGCTCTCCCCCAGCGCGACGGAGCGGCGCGTGGCGTCGGTGTCCGCGCGGGGTGTCGCGGCCCAGCGCCCCACCATGTCCGGCGGCGTGGTGTTGGCGAAGGAGGTGCGCCCCGAGCGGATGCGGCTGCGCTGCGGGCGGCGCCGCGTGCGGTGCGCCGACTTGCCTTTGCCACCGGCGAGGCGGGCGCGGATGGGCGCGAAGGAGTCGGGTGAAACGCTGCCGGCCTCGACCAGGTCCCACATGGCCTCGCGCAGCTCCTTAGTGGTCGTGGTGCGCTCGGTGACCGGGCCGAGTAGGTCCGCGAACAGGTAGCCGCCGCCACCGCGGATGCGCTCCATCACCTGCGTCTGGGTGAGGCTGAGCTGCGGTTCTTCCACCTGCGGCATGAGCTGCTCGGCGTAGTCGGTGGGCAGCAGCATGATCCACGGGTCGCGCGCGCCGGCCTTGCCCGCGCCGACGATGAGGATTTCGCCGCCCGCCGTGAGCTCGTCGAGCATTACCGGCGAGTAGTCGCCCACGCGCGAGGGCAGAATGTGCGACTCCCACGCGCTGGCAGGCAGGCGTACTCCGGCTAGTTGCTCGAGCACGGTGAACACGCCGTCCGCGCCGCGGAGTGCCGGACGCACGCCGGCTGGGGCCACGTTGTGCCAGGCCGGCAAGAAACGCCCGTAGGCGGACTGCGTCACCGGCTGGGTTTGCGCGCGGGCGACTGCCAGCGAGCGCGAACGGATGATGCGCAAGACTTCGGCGGCGACGTACTCTTCCTCGTCCACGCCCTGGCGGTAGCGCCCCGGGATCACTTTGTCCTGGTCCACCAGTCGGGTCAAGGGTTCGTGGGCCGCTCCCACCGCAAGCCCAAAGGCGTCGGCCAGGTCGCGCAGGGTGAACGGGCCACGGGTGCGTACCCAGCGCCCGACCAGCTGCTGCAGCGCGTCCGGGATGGTGGCCACTTGTGCTGCCACCCCGGGCGGGATGGGGATGCCCAAGCCGTCGCGAAGCAGCGGGGCGTCGAGCGTTTGCGCGAGGTGCTCGCGCCCGCCGATGCGCACCCGCATCACCCGGCCGTGCAGGCTCTCCTCCAGCGTGGCCAGGGGGACGTCGGTGTAGTCCGCAAGCGCATCCACGGCGACTGGCCCCACCATCCGCAGTGTGTCTGCAAACTGCTCGCTGGTTTTCGCGCGCCCCAGGCGGCGGAGTTTCGCGTCGGTTTCGGCGATCACGTCGGCGTCGAGAAGCTCCCGCAGCTCCACGGTGCCCAAGAGCTTGGCCAACAGCGACGGGTCGAGCGAGAGGGCGGCGGCGCGCTTTTCGGCGAGCGGGGTGTCGCCCTCGTACATGAAGGCGCCGGTGTAGTTGAACAGCAGCGACGAGGCGAACGGGCTCGGCTGATCCGTGGTCACCTCCGCGATGCGGATGCGGCGGGTGGACAGCTCGCGCACGACTTCCTGGAGCGCGGGCAGGTCGTAGACGTCCTGGAGGCACTCGCGGACCGTCTCCAAGATGATGGGGAACGACGGGTAGTTGCGCGCGACGTCGAGCAGCTGCTCCGCGCGCTGGCGCTGCTGCCACAGTGGCGCGCGCTTGCCCGGGTTGCGGCGCGGCAGGAGCAGGGCGCGGGCGGCGCACTCGCGGAAGCGGGCCGCGAACAGGGCGGAGTTACCGACCTGCTCGGTGACGATGTCGGCGATCTCGTCGGCGTCGAATTGGAAGAGCGACCCGTCCGGCTCCTTCTCCCCCTGCGGCAGGCGCAGGACGATGCCGTCGTCGCCGGCGACCGCTTGGGCGTCCATGCCGGTCTCCTGCGCCACGCGCCAGCCAGTGGCCAGCGCCCAGGCGGCGTTCACGCCCTTGCCAAAGGGGGTGTGCAGGACCACGCGCCAATCGCCAAGTTCGTCAGTGAAGCGCTCGAGCACCAGCGTCTGCTCATCCGGCAGCACGCCCGTGGCCTCTTCCTGTTCCTGCAGGTAGGCAACGAGGTTGGAGCGCGCGAACTCGTCGAGCGCCGGGTCGATGCCCTCGCCCGAGCGCGCCTGGCGGCGGAACTCGCCGAGCGCCTTGCCCAGCTCGTATGGGCGACCCAGGCCGTCGCCGTTCCAGAACGGGAGCCGGCCAGTGTGCCCGGGCGCGGGCGTGACCTGCACCTGGTCGCGGGTGATGTTCTCGATGCGCCAGCTCGACGCGCCGAGGGTAAACACGTCGCCCACGCGGGATTCGTAGACCATCTCCTCGTCCAGCTCGCCGACGCGGCGGGGCGCTTTGTCGTCCGCGCCGAGCAAGAACACGCCGAACATGCCGCGGTCCGGGATCGTTCCCGCGTTCGTCACCGCGACGCGCTGCGCGCCCGGCCGGGCCTTTAGCGTCGTGCCTTCCAGAATGGCGCGGGGCCGAAGCTCCGCGAAGTCAGTCGACGGGTAGACCCCAGTGACCAGGTCGATCACGGAGTCGAAAACTTCGCGCGCCAGGTCCCGGTAGGGCCAGGCGCGGCGCACAGTGTCGAACCACTCGTCTACGTCAAGGTCCTCGAACGCGACCGCGGCGACCGTCTGCTGCGCGAGCACGTCCAGCGGGCTGCGCGGGGTGTGCAGCTCCTCGATCGCGCCCTCGCGCATCCGCGGCACCGTCACCGCAGTTTGCACCAGGTCGGAGCGGTGCTTGGGGTAGAAGCTGCCCTGCGAGACCGCGCCCACGGTGTGCCCGGCGCGGCCCACGCGCTGCAGCCCCGAGGCCACCGACGGCGCCGATTCGACCTGGATCACCAGGTCCACCGCGCCCATGTCGATGCCCAGCTCCAGCGACGAGGTCGAAATCACCGCCCGCAGCGCACCCTCCTTGAGCATCGTCTCGGTCTGCAGCCGCTCGTCCTTGGACACGCTGCCGTGGTGGGCGCGCGCGATGACCTGCTCCGCGTGGCCCGCCGTGTCCACCGACTTCATCAGCTGCGCGGGCGGGCGCCGGGTCTGCGGCGAGAGCGCATCCGGGTCGTGCTCCTTCGCCCACAGCTCGTTGAGCTGGCTGGTCAGCCGCTCCGCGGTGCGCCGGGAGTTGACGAAGACGATGGTCGAGCGGTGCGCCATCACCTCGTCGTACACGGCGCGCTCGATGTGTGGCCAGATGGATTTCGCGGCGCCCGGTGGTGGGGGCTCGGTGGCGTCGTCAAGCAAAAGCTTTTCGACGTCACCCTCAATCACGGCCTCCCCAATCGTGGAAGCATCCTCCGGCACCGGCAGGTCCGACATGTCCTCGACGGGGACGTGAACGTCCAGCTGCCAGCGCTTCTCCGCGGGCGGATTGATGATGGTGGTCTTGTCGCCCAGGAAGTTCGCCACCGCCTCCAGCGGGCGCACCGTGGCGGACAGGCCGATGCGCTGGAAGTTCCCCGCGAGGCGGCGCAGGCGCTCGAGCGAGAGCGTGAGGTGCACGCCGCGCTTCGTGCCGGCCAGCGCGTGGATCTCGTCCACAATTACGGTGTCGACCGTTTTCAGGATGCCCGCCGCCTTGGAGGTGAGCATGAGGTAGAGCGACTCCGGCGTGGTGATCAAGATGTCCGGCGGCTTCCGGAGCTGCCGGTTGCGCTCCGCCTGCGGGGTGTCGCCGGAGCGCACGCCGACGGAGATGTCCGGCATGTCGCGGCCCATGCGCTGGGCCACGCGGGCGATCCCGCCGAGCGGCGCGCGCAAGTTGTTCTCCACGTCCACACCCAGCGCCTTCAAGGGGGAGATGTAGAGGACGCGCACACCTCCGTGGGTGGAGGACTGCGCGCCGTCGATAGGCAATGCCTGCTGGCCCGCGCGCTCGACCAGCGAGTTCAGCGACCAGAGAAAGGCCGCGAGCGTTTTACCCGAGCCGGTGGGCGCGACCACCAGGGCGTTCTCGCCGTCGGCAATCGCTCCCCACGCCCCCTGCTGGACCGGGGTCGGTTCCGCGAAGACCTCCGAAAACCAGGTGGCCACCTGGGGGTGGAAGCGGTTGAGGATCTCCGTGCTCATGGCTGCAAGGATAATGGGCCGCCAACTGCGGTAGTGTTTGAACTATGACTGCGCAGTATTCAGACTCCCGGCTGACCAACCTGATTGCCCAAGGCACCGGCGAGATCCTCAAGGGGATCCGCGGCGTCGGCTTGCTGCGAGGGCGCGAACTCGGCGAGGCGGGCGATGACCTGGCCCAGAACTGGATCGCCCGCGTGCTGGAGCAGCACCGCCCGGGCGACGGATTCCTCTCCGAAGAAGCTGCGGATGACCAGACCCGCCTGAGCAACAAGCGTGTGTGGATCGTGGACCCGCTCGACGGCACCAAGGAGTTCGCCACCGGCCGCCAGGACTGGGCTGTGCACATCGCGCTCGTGGAAGACGGCGTGCCCACCCACGCCGCGGTCGGCCTGCCGGACCTGGGCGTGGTGTTCAAGTCCTCAGACGTGCGCCACGTCGCCGGCCCCTTTGCCAAGAAGATTGCGATCTCCCGCAACCGCCCGCCGGCCGTGGCGGAGGCAGTGGCGGACGCGCTCGGGTTTGAAACTGCGAAGGTGGGCTCCGCCGGCGCGAAAGCGATGCACGTCCTGCTTGGTGATTATGACGCCTACGTCCACGCCGGCGGGCAGTACGAGTGGGACCAGGCCGCGCCGGTAGGCGTATCCCTGGCCGCGGGCCTGCACTGCTCCCGCCTCGACGGCTCCCCGCTGCGCTTTAACAACAAGGACACCTACGTGCCAGACGTGCTCATCTGCCGCCCGGAGATCGCGGACGACATCCTCGCCGCCTGCGCGAAGTACCACGACGAGCACGGCAGCTACGAGGGGGTCGCAACGAAGTGACGGTCCCCACCCCGTACGAGGACCTGCTGCGCGAGATCTCCGAACACGGCAAGGCGAAGGGTGACCGCACCGGCACCGGCACGGTGAGCCTGTTCGGCCACCAGCTGCGCTACGACTTGGCCGACTCCTTCCCGCTGCTGACCACCAAGAAGGTCTTTTTCAAAGGTGTTGTCGGCGAGCTGCTCTGGTTCCTGCGCGGCGAGTCCAACATCGCCTGGCTCAAGGACAACGGCATCCGCATCTGGAACGAGTGGGCCGACGAGGACGGCGAGCTCGGCCCGGTCTACGGCGTGCAGTGGCGCTCCTGGCCCACCCCCGACGGGACACACGTGGACCAGATCGCGGAGGCGCTGCGCACGCTGAAAGAGAACCCGGATTCGCGCCGCAACATCGTTTCCGCCTGGAACGTCGCCGAGCTGGACAAGATGGCGCTGTTGCCCTGCCACCTGCTCTTCCAGCTTTACGTGGTGGACGGGACGCTGAGCATGCAGGTCTACCAGCGCTCGGCCGACATGTTCCTCGGCGTGCCCTTCAACATCGCCTCCTACGCGCTGCTCACGCACATGTTCGCGCAGCAGGCGGGCCTCAAGGTTGGCGAGCTCATCTGGACCGGCGGCGACTGTCACATCTACAACGACCACGTCGAGCAGGTGCGCGAGCAGCTCTCCCGCGAGCCGCGCCCGTACCCGCAGCTCAAGCTGCGCAAAGCGAAGTCGCTGTTTGACTACGACTTCGACGACATCGAGGTGGAGGGCTACGACCCGCACCCGACGATCAAGGCGCAGGTGTCCGTCTAGTGCTGGGCGCAATCTGGGCGCAATCGCTCGACGGCGTCATCGGCGACGGCACCGGCATGCCCTGGGACGTGCCGGAGGACCTGAAGTTCTTCAAAGAGGTGACGATGGGCCACCCCGTCATCATGGGCCGCAAAACGTGGGAGTCGCTGCCGTTCAAGCCGCTGCCGGGCCGCCCAAACCACGTGCTCAGCTCGCGCGAAGCGGGCGCGTGGTCGGACGGGGCGTTCGTGTCTCCCGATCTTCCCGACCTGAAGACGGACGCGTGGATCATCGGCGGTGGCCAGATCTACGAAGCCACGCTCGACGAGGTCGACGTCGTCGAGCTCACGCTTATCGACGCCCGCGTGGCCGATTCCCTCCCCCACCCGGTCTATGCACCCCGCCTCGGCGCCGAATTTGCGCTCGTGCGCGACGGCGAGTGGAATATTTCCCGAACTGGCACCCGCTTTAAGCACCAACGATTTGAAAGGACCGACTCGTAGCATGACTGCGACCCCCGAAACCAACGCTCACGTGACCGTCTTCGCCACCAGCTGGTGCCCGTTCTGCGCGAAGCTGCGCCAGAACCTGGACCGCACCGAGACGCCCTACGACGTGGTAGACGTCGAGGCCGCCGGCAACGAGGACGCGGCCGCATGGGTGGAGTCCGTCAACGACGGCAACCGCGTCGTGCCGACCGTGCTCTACTCCGACGGCACCCACGCGACGAACCCGCCCGCATCCGCCGTGCGCGAGAAGCAGGCCGAGCTCGCCGGTGCGTAGCTGATTTTCTGTGCCGCGCGCGGGTGCGGTACGCTCGCACCAATGCCCTAGTAGCTCAGTGGATAGAGCACGGCTCTCCTAAAGCCGGTGTCGGAGGTTCGATTCCTCTCTGGGGCGCTCTTGTCCTCAGTCGCGACATAGTTGACAACTCAGTCGCGACATGGTGGACAAACCGGTGCCTCGGTTTTTATTTTTCCGAGGCACCGGTTTTGTGTTTTAGGTCAGTGGGGGTTGGCCTTTTCGCCAGTATGGTTTTTGGTAGTTGCGGGAAGTGTCGATGTAGTGCTCGGCGATGATTTCGCCGGTCTCTTTTAACCCCCTCACGTTGTACAAAGCCCTAGGTGTACTGACCTCAGGGCTACAAGCCTTGCAGCGCGCCTCGGCTGCCTATGCATGAGAACGAAACTCCTGGAGCGTCCAGGAAAGACGCGCTCCGGAGCGTTCCTCGCCGAGACAGACCCGTACAGTGTCATTAGTTCGCCGGTGGTTTGCCCCAGTCAGGGCGCTTGGTTAGGTGCCACGACCCGCACGAGGGGCATTCGTAGATCCGCAGCGGCCCTGCCCGTCGCGACCATTTCAGTGCTACATGCACGGCGTCATCATAGTGCTCGTATTCGCGTTTACCAGTTTCGGAGCACAGTACGCGTTCGACTGGCGGCTTCTTCGACCTCCTCCGATGGTGCTTCATCACACAATGATTCTAAACTTCAGGTGTAACTGGCTCCTGTAGGTGACTGATGATGGTGGCAGCAACTACGAGCGCTGCGGCACCGAAGACTCCACCGGCGACCGCGACGGCTCTGCGGAAGCCTGTGAGGAACGCTCCACTGGCGACCATTTCGCCGAGGACTGCGACGCCGACGACGCTGCCGGTCTGGCGGGCGGCATTGATGACTCCTCCTGCGATGCCGACATGTTCCGGCGGGGCCGAGGCCACTGCGGCCGAGGTCGCGGCCGGCATCGCGAAGGCCATCCCGAATCCAGCCGTGAAGGTCAACACCGCGACCACCACGTAAGGGGTTTCTGCGGTGAGCAGCACGAGGCTGCTGAAGCCGATCGTGCCGACTACCAGGCCGGTGAGCATGGTGGGGAACGCGCCCCACCGGGCGACGGCACGGCCGCCCAGCGGTGACGCGACCACGGCGCTGCACGCCTGTGGTGCCAGCGCGAGGCCTGCCAGCCACGGCTCGTATCCCAGGTACTGCTGGAAGAAGAGGGAGAGCACGAAGAGTTGTCCGAAGAAGCTGAAGTTGAGCGCGAGCCCTACCATTGCGGCCACGGAGAACCGGGCACGAGTGAACAAGGCCATCGGCAGCATCGGGTCCGGGTGTCGTCGCTCTGCGATGATGAACAGGGCGAGGAAGACGCCCCCGGCGATCAGCACGGCTACCTGCCAGGGTGACCATCCGTGTTCGCCTGCGGTGATGACTGTATAGGTTACTGCCACCAGCGTGAGCACGGAGAGCACCTGTCCGGGTAGGTCCACCCGTCTCGCGCGACTGCCCGTGAGCACGGGAATTGCCCACAAGGTGAGCAGACAGCCGATCGCGACGATGGGGAGGTTGACCCAGAACACCGCCCGCCACCCGATCGCCGACACCAGCGCTCCGCCCAGGACCGGTCCGATCGCGGCGGCAACACCTCCTGCGCCGCCCCACAGCCCGATGGCGCGTGCTCGTTCCTTCGGATCGTCGTACACAGCCGACAGCAATGCCAGAGAGCCCGGCACGATCGCTGCCGCGCCCACGCCCTGGACGGCGCGACCAGCGACGAGGAACCCGCCTGTGGGAGCGAGGGCGCACACGGCCGAGAGCACAGCAAAGACCACCAGGCCAGCGAGGTAGACCCTGCGGGCCCCAAGACGGTCGCATGCGGCCCCAGCTGTGAGAAGGAACGCGGCGAACACGAGGGTGTAAGCGTCGACGACCCACTGCAGTGAGCCCACCGTCATGTCGAGGTCAGTGCCGATCTCGGCGAGGGCGACATTGACGATGGTCGTATCGAGCATGACGATGAAGAAACCAAGGAGGGTCGCGACCAGCGCCGTGCGCCGATGCGCGGTCATACGCGAGACTCCAGCGAAGCCTCGGCGGGCGGGTGGCCGAAGTAGGTGCGCTTGCTCAGGTCTTGATCCCAGGTCCGGTAGGACCGGTCCAGCAGTGTCGGCAGCACCAGATCGAACAGGCGCCAGGACGCGGCGAAGTGCATGTCCCGGATCTCGGCCTTGTTGCGGCCGATCGTGTCTCGCCCGGCGCCGTACTGGCGTTGCACGTTAGTCAGGTCGAAGTGGTCGGGATCGGCCAGTTTCAGGTTGAGTGCGCCCATGCGCACCAGGCGGGCGGCTGCGGCACCGCCGATGCCCCCGGTGCCGACGATGCCGATCACGGCATCGCGCAACCGTGCTTGGCGTTCACGCTGTTCCTCGGTGGTGTCGCCGAGCCAACCCAGGTTGCGGTCAACGCGTTCCCAGTAGAAGTCCTCATCGTAGTGCCCGCGTAGCCGTTGGCGGTCCCCGTTCATCGCGATCGCTCCCTTCGTCTCCTGATGCAATGAATCTGGTGAGTTCAGACTACGTCTGCGATTGTTCGGTCGTCACCGAACAGTTCCGGGTGCACACTGGAGGCATGGTTGCGCGCGTGTTTCCTGAAGCGGTCCCGGATATCTCGACAGTCGCGTCGGCTCTGGCTGACTCGTCGCGGGCGGCCATGTGTGCTGCGCTCATGGACGGGCGGGCCTGGACGGTTGGTGAACTGGGCAGGTACGCGGGCCTAGCCCGGTCGACGGCGAGCGAGCATGTTGACGTGCTCGTCACCCACGGTCTCGTCCACGACATTCGGCAGGGCCGGCACCGCTACATTCGCCTGGCCGGGGAAGACATCGCACGAGTGGTCGAGAGCCTTGGCGTGGTCGCCCGCTCGCCCCTGCCCACTCCTCACAGCCTCAGCGCGTCACGGGCGAATGCGAACCTACGTGAAGGCCGCACCTGTTATCAGCACCTCGCCGGTAAGCTCGGGGTGCGCCTGGCTGAACAACTGGAAGAGCGCGAGTTCATCGACTCGCACTGTCAGGTCACTAATCAAGGTCATCGCTTGTTCATACAGTGGGGTGTGCCCCCGAAGATGCTCGACACGGGCAGGTCGTGCATGGACTCCACCGAACGCCGCTTCCACCTCGCCGGCCCTCTCGGCACGGGAATCTGCAAGACTCTGCTGGATAAGGAATGGCTTTCCCGCAGGGGTCGTACCCGGGCCGTGCGTCTCACTCCCGCCGGGCGGGCAGCGCTCAACGACGCGGGGATCTCCCTCAATTAGCCGTCCCCGAGGGCTTCAGTCGTTCTTTGGCACCGGCGTGACCTTTCGGACGATCGAAAGCCGGTGCCGGAGGTTCGATTCCTCTCTGGGGCGCAAAATCCCCCGATGACCTGCATAAATAGGTCAACGGGGGTTGCTTCTTACCCGCGGACGTTGCTGCCTATCACCGTCGGCAGGACCAGCGGCGACTCCCCAAGCAGCGCCTCCAGGTTGCCGTCGCGCTCGACCGCGCTCGTCACCGCCTTCACCTTGGCGTTCGGCTTCCCTTTCTTGTCGGCGCCGCGGGACGCACCCATGGGCCCGGCAGCCATCGCGCCGCCGCGGCTCCCCGCCGCGTTACCGCCGGTGCCGCCCGCTGCGCCCTGCGCGAGACCCGGTGCTCCATTCCCGCCCGCGCCAGGCATGCCGTTGCCAGCTCCGGACAGCGGGCGACCCGCCATCCCGGCCCCTGCGCCCAGTGCGCCGCCGACGCCCGCTCCGGCCGCCCCGGCGCCAATAGCGCCCGCCGCCGACGCCGCGGAGCCCCCAACCTCGCGCGCAGCATGACGACCGCCACCGACGCGCCCTGCGCCTCGACCTCGTGCACCAGCGCCCATCGGCCCGGCGGCTGCGCCACCAGCACCCGAGCCGAATCCGCTGCCCGCGGCGATGGTTTGGCCGGGCGCGAACCCGCCGGCAACGCCAGCACCAGCGCCCGCTCCAGCACCGGCGCCTGCCGGGCCGGGCATCGCGGCACCGCCGAGGGGCGCGCCGCCGGCCGGGACTGCCCCGCCGCCGAATGCGGCGCCGGGCTGCGGGGCAATCTGCCCGAGCCCCGCGGAGGCGGCCTGCGTTGCTGCGGATCCGCCCGGTGCCTTCGCGGCCACCTGCTCGAGGACCTCCGGGTTTGGCATCCCGTACTCGGCCACGACGTGTGCTGGCGTTGCTGCGTTCCCGAGCGCGGAGAGGCCGGCGGCGGAGAAGGCGTCGCGAAGCGTGCGCGGCAACGGCGAATCCTCGAATGCGGCAGATACTGCCTCCGGCATGTCCGGCACCGCAAACCCGTTGCCCGGGATGGATCCGAGGTCAGGCAGCAGACGGTCAAAGACCGGGACCACCGGCTGCAGCGACGCGGTGAGCCGCGGCGGGAACACGCCCAGGTAGGAGCGCTCAAACGCGAGCCGCGACGGGCCCGGCAACCCCGCGTACACGGACATCGCGCCGTGTGCCATAAGCTGCTCCGCGCCCGCGACCTGCGCGAGGCCCGCCGCGTGCCCCTGCATCGCGACGGACCTAGCGACGTATTCTTGGCCGACGCGGGCGACGTCGCCAAGCTTATCGACGGCACGCGCCACAAACTCAGTATCCGCCGAATCAGCGAGCATCGCGGCGACCCCAGGCAGCTGCGCAATCACCGACTGGATCAGCGCCGCATTCTGGCCCCAAAACGCGGCCGCCGCGGTGGCCTGCGCAACCTGCGTGGTCATCAGCTGCCCATGGAGCACGGGTAACGACGCCTGCGCCCCAGCCGTCGGCCGTGGATTAGAAAAGTTCTTGGCGTTGTCATAGTGCGACATCGCCTGCGTCATCAGCCCAGACACGGCCCCCGCGCCGCCGGAGCGCTCCACCACGCCGATCGAGCCAAGAATCCCTGCGACGGAGTTGTCCGCCCGCGCCGTGTTCTCGGTGCTCACGCGGAGCACGTCGGCAATCGTCTGCAGCCACTCCCCCAGCACGCGGTTCGCCTCGGGCGCCGATGTCGACGACACCCGCGAGTGTGTCCGTCCCGCGCCGTCCAAGCCGGAGACCGGCGAGAAGGCGGCCATTCCGTTGAAGAGGCTTCCAATTCCTCCACCATCCAAGGTTTCGGTAAGCACTGCGAGAGCATCAGCAGCTTTGAAAACTGCATCTACGTCTAAGTTAATTCGATTCCCCATTGTCCCCCCACTAAATTTCTCGTTCCCCATTTTCAAGTACGTGGAGCCCCCTGCCCCACGCTCAATAAATCTACCGCAATCTCGCGATTGTTCGCTACACCCACTTAGTCTTCGTTGACGGTAAAGAATAGGCTTTCGAATTCCTCAATCGCTCGCTGGCAAGGCTCTACCTTTCGCTTCTTCAATCCGCTGACCGTAATGCCAACACCTACGCCACCGCGGACAGTATCTACTTGCGCTACACACATATAAGGGTTAGCCGCGGGATCTTGGAACGTAAAAAGGCCGTTTACGCCGGAGTCCGCAATATTAAAGATATAGCCTGGAGCGCTAGATGCATCAGCTTCGTCCGTTCGAGTCGATAAAATCATTCGGGTTAACCCAGGTTCAGGCTGATCAGTGCGGCACCCCTGGGCGAGACCATTTGCAAAATTTCCGATGCTTTGAGTTTTCGCAACCCCCGTAATCCCCGCCGCAGCAAATTCCTCTTCAGAGATCTCGGTGCAAGGATCGAAGAGGTCGTCGCCAAGCGTTTGCGGATCAAAGTCCCCGAGTTCGAGAGTCCCACTTTCGAAATGGAATGCCGGAACCTCGGTAGTCCCCGGACTTGAAGCTGCTTCAGCCTCGGCGTGCTGTTCGAGCACCGCGTTCTGGTCGCCGCACCCCGCGAGAAGCATCGCCACCAGAACCGCGCCAAGCACGATCGTCTTATACTTCCCCATCAATCCCCCATCTTGATCTGCTTTCAGGCCTCTCCATTATGGCCGACTTCTGTGACGTGCGCTACGCAAAACGGTTGCGATCGGCGTTGCGCTCTGCGGCCGCAGAGTGACATGTTCCATAAAACGGACCTACGCAAGGCCCAACTGGCAACAACCACCGCACCAGTTACAAAGACGTGGGGTTGCCCGCGGTCAAGTCCCGTGGAGTGGTGTAGCCGTCTAACTTTCGGCTCGGTTTGAAGTTCAGGGTTGGGTTAGGCGGCTAGCTGGTGTTCGTCACCATGGTTGTCTCCTGTGCGGTGCATGCGGTGTTTGGTGTGTTCGAGTGCGGATAGGGACATGGAGCGTTTTTGCTGGGTCGTCCGTACAAGCGCACAAAAGCGAGCAACAACAGCAGAATCAAGATCACACTTCGACCGCGCACAATCACCTAACCGTTAGTGCTTCCGTTCTTCACCGGCGAGCGTTCCACGGGCTGGGCCGCCACCGCGCAGGCGCAGCTCTTGGGCGTCACTGCGGCAACCACACCAGCCGACCTGTGGCGGGGTGTGTTTGAAGGCATCGCAATGTCGTATCTGCGCGTCTACGAGCAGCTCAAGGAGGCAGGCGCGCTCCCCGAGCGCGTCGTGGCCTCCGGTCGTGTCACGGCCGACCACCCGACATGGCTGTCGGTGCTCGCAGATGCGCTCGGCTGCGAGGTCGTTCCCCTGGAGATGAAGCGCGCCACTCTACGTGGCACCGTGCTCATCGCGCTGGACGTCGTCGCCCCCCGAGGTGCGGCGGGCAACCCCGCCGTTCGGGCAAGGCCACCGCAGCGTCAATGCACACCGCGAGTATTTCAGGGAGCTCCGCGACCGCTTCGAAGCGGCGCATCGCGCGCTTGTCGTGAAGTAGCTTTAAAATCAGTCTGATTGTCCCAGTACTGATCTCACAAGGGAGCTCCGTTGGCACGCCACGCAACCCAGTCCTCACCGTCTCCGCTGCGCACGGCGCGCGGCGTGCTCGCAGCGTTCCTCGCGATTGCGGGCGTCGTCACCGTAGCCGGGCTCGCACTACTGTGGCCGGGCGGCAAGCACCCGGAGGTCCTGCCCGGGTTTGAGCAGACACAGACGTCGACGGCTGAAACTGTGAAGGCCACCGTCATTGAACATTCGGTGGCTCCCTGTGGTGGCGTCGCAACGCCAAACCACCCTGAGTGCGACTTCCTACGCGTCGAGCTCGAATCCGGGGGAACCACAACCATCGAGGCTGCCCAGCAGCCGGGCACCCCAGAGCTTTCGGTCGGCGACCGCGTAGTGCTCTCAGTGCACCACAACCCTAAGACTTCGTATTCTTTCCTCGACATGGACCGCTCGGTGCCGCTCGGCCTGTGGCTCGCGCTCACGCTGCTGGTGGTGGTTGCCGTTGGGGCGTGGCGCGGCTTGCGCGCAATCTTCGGTCTGCTGTGCACCTTACTTGTCATCTTCGGCTTCCTAGTCCCCGGGCTTCTGCTCGGCTACAGCCCCGTGGGGCTTTCCCTGGTGACGGGTGCCGCGGTGCTGTTCCCTGTCATTTTTGTTGTGCACGGCAGGAATTGGAAGTCCGCGTCGGCCCTGGCCGGCACCCTGACGGCGCTGGGGCTTGCGGCGCTCGCGGCACACCTCGCCATCGACACGACGCAGCTTCGCGGGCTTGCCGACGAAAACAACCTCCTCATTCACATGTACCTCCCCCAGGTGCAAGTGCCAGGAATCATGCTCGCCGGATTCATCATCGGCGCGCTCGGCATGCTCAACGACGCCACCATTGCACAGGCCTCGACGGTGCAGGAGCTGTACGAAACTTCGCCCGATGCGCGGCCCCGCGCCGTGTTCGCCTCCGCAATGAAGGTCGGCCACGATCACATCGCCTCGATGGTCTATACCCTGGTGCTGGCATACATGGGCGCTGCCCTCCCGCTGTCGATGCTGCTCCAGGTCGCCGATCGTCCCCTCACGCAGGTGCTCACCTCCGACGTGGTGGCCACCGAGATCATGCGCTCGAGTATCGGCGCGATCGCATTAGTCCTGGCGGTGCCGATCACCACGGCGATTGCCGCATGGACGATCCGCGCTCCCCAACCCACACCGTAATGTTGCTAGAGTCACGGTTGTGACTACTTTCAATCGACGCCGCCTCCTTCAAACCACCGCACTCGCAGTCGCGGGCGCAACCCTTGGCTCCACCGTGCAAGCCCACGCACAGTCCCGCATCCTCGGCACCGTGATCGACTACTCAGCGGGCGTCCCGTCCGGCGCAGCCGTCAAGGCCGCCGGGCACATGGGCGCGGTCCGGTACGTCTCCCAGCCCCGCCCCGGCGCGGAATGGATGAAGGGTAAGCCGGTCACGATCGGCGAGACCCAGGACTTCGCCGCCAACGGGCTGGCTACCGCGTCGGTGTACCAGTTCGGGCGGGCGGAGAATGCGGATTGGAAGGAGGGGGCGGCTGGCGTCGCTAAGCATGCCCCGCAGGCCATCCGCCTCCACCAGGCTGCGGGCGGCCCGAACGGGCGGCCGGTCTACATCGCGATTGATGACAACCCCACTCGCGACCAGTACGTCAACCAGATCCGCCCCTACCTGCAGGCATTCCAGCTCGCACTGAAGGCGGCCGGGCTGCTCACCGGTGTGTACGGCAACTACAACGTGATCCAGTGGTGCGTCGAAGACCGCATCGGCTCGTTCTTCTGGCAGCACGACTGGGGCTCCAACGGTCGACTCCACCCCAGCGCCAACATCCACCAGAAGGCTGGGTTCGTCGGCACGGTGGGCGGCGTGCAAGTGGACATCAACAACGTGTACGCCTCCGACTGGGGCCAGTGGACCCCGGGGCGCGCAAACCCGCTGCCCATCCCGGACATCAACGCGCTGGTCCAGGGGTCGAGCCAGCTCTCGTCGCAGGTGGATTGGCGGCGTTTCCTGCCGTAGGCGGGGGCGTCGATAGGCGAAACCGCGCTAGGGTGAGTCCCAGGTACACCGAGACTCGGGAGAATCATGACAGCGTTGCGCGAAGGACAGATTCAGCGTTCCTACATCGTGGCTGACCGCGGGGAGCGGCCCATCATCCGCGGGTGGTTCCACCTCGTTGCGGCGGCGCTGTCCGCGCTGTCGTCGGCGGTGCTCATCACGTTTGCGTGGATGACGCTGCACTGGCATGAAGCGCTCGGCGTCACCCTCTACGGCGCGGGCGTCGTGCTCCTCTTCGGCGTCTCCTCCGCGTACCACCTGGTGCCCTGGCGGACCTCGGAGGCCGTGCAGTGGTGGCGGCGGGCGGATCACGCGACGATCTCCATCTTCATCGCCGCGACGTACACGCCGCTGTGCCTCATCGTCTTCGCGCCGAAGACCGCAGCAATCATGCTCACCGTGGCGTGGCTTGGAGGCGTGGGCGGGGCAATCCTCAACCTGGTCTGGATCAACCACCCGCGTTGGCTGGACGTAGTGGTCTACGTTGGGCTCGGTTGGATCATCGTCCCGCTGATCCCCACGCTGTGGCACTCCGCGGGCCCGGCCGTCGTGTGGCTACT
Source organism: Corynebacterium gottingense (assembly GCF_003693265.1). Lineage (GTDB taxonomy): Bacteria > Actinomycetota > Actinomycetes > Mycobacteriales > Mycobacteriaceae > Corynebacterium > Corynebacterium gottingense. The sequence continues at coordinate 24,790 of NZ_RDRE01000014.1, read as the reverse complement.
GCTCGCCGGCGGGATCGTCTACACCCTCGGCGCGCTCATCTACGGCTTCAAGTGGCCCGGCCGCACCGCCCGCTACTACGGCTACCACGAGCACTTCCACGCGGCGACGATCGCCGCAGCCGTCTGCCACCTCGTTGCCATCTGGATGGTCGTGGTGCAAGCCGGCTGAGCGCATTTGCAGGCCAAGGGTTGGTAGCCTCTCCCCCATGACCCCAATTGTTCTCGTGGGCCTGCAGCTCATCGGCATCGTCGCCATCGTCCTGGCCGCGTGGTTCCTCGGCAAGAAGCTCCTCGGCTACCCGTGGTCCGCGCTCGGATGGGGCGTCCTCGCGTTCCCCCTTTCACAGGTATTCCGCTTCCTGCTCATATACCCGGTCAACATGCTGTGGGGAGCTATTTTCGACGCCCACACAGCCCTCATCGCCACAACGCTGACCCTCATCGCCACCTCCGGCCTGTTCGAGGAGGCGACCCGCTGGGTGGTCATGCGCTTCTGGGCCAAGCGCACTCGCGCCTGGCGCGACGGCGTCGGCTTCGGCCTCGGCCACGGCGGGATCGAGGCACTCCTCACCATCGGGTCTGTGAGCATCAACAATATTGTCCTGCTCCTCGCCGCGGACCAGATCCTGGAGGCCGTCGAATCGCAGCAGAACCCTGAGGCCACCGAAGCGGTCAACCAACAGATCGACGCGGTTCACAGCATCACCGCCGCGCTGGCAGGCATGAGTCTCTACGAGCGCATCCTGGCCATCACCCTCCACGTCGCCATGTCGGTCCTCGTGCTGCGTGCGGTTCGCGAGCACCGCTGGGTCCTGTGGCTCGCCGCCGTAGCCATCCACATCGCGTTCAACTCGATCGCGGTCGGCATGATGCAACTCGGACCGGCGGCGATGTACTCCGCTATGACCGTCAGTACGCTCGCCCTCCTGTGGGCACTGCTCAAGGGGCCGCTGTCGCGCAAGGCCGTCGAGACGAAGCCAGCGGAACCCCCGCTGACCGCTTAAGCTCTCTCGTGTGAATCGACGTACCGCGCTGCTGACTATCGCCTCCGGCCTGGCGCTCGCCGCCTGCGAGGCGGAGCGAAGCACGCGCCCCGTCCAGCGGACCTCGCGCTCTTCACAGCCGAGCCAGACGCAGACGAGTCAGCCACGGCCGAGCACGCCCGCCGCGCTGCGCTTCCCCTCCCCCGCCGCCTACGCGGACGCGCAGCCGACGCAGTTTGGCATGCACTTGCCGGGGATCACGGATTTTCTCCCCACCCAGCCCCCGCTGCGCACCCTCGCGCTCACCTTCGACGCGTGCGGTGGCGAGGTGGACCACGCGCTGGTGGATACTCTGCGCGAGCTCCGCGTCCCCGCCACCCTGTTCCTCGCCGGCCCGTGGATCCAGGCGCACCCGGACCTCACCCGCGAGTTGGCCAACGACCCCCTCTTCCAGCTGGAAAACCACGGGGCCCGCCACCTCCCGCTGAGCGTAAACGGCCAGCACGTCTACGGCATCCCGGGCACCGCAAGCCCCGCCGAGGCGATTCAGGAGGTCGCCGAGAACGCGGAGACGCTGCGCGCCTTCGGGGTCAACTCCACCTGGTTCCGGGCCGCCACCGCCCACTACGACGACATCGCGGTGCGCATCCTCGCCGACAGTGGCGCGCGTATCGCCGGGTTTGCCACCAACGGTGATTTCGGCGCCACCGCCTCCCCCGCCCAGGTCACGCAGCAGATCCGCCACGCTCCCGACGGCGCGATCGTCCTCATGCACATGAACCACCCGCAGTCGGGCACCGCCGCCGGCGTGCGCCAGGCCATCGAGGAGCTCCACGGCCAGGTCCGCTTCGTCCAGCTCGGCGAGGGCACCCCCGCTTAACGACGCCAACGCCGACCCAACTTCAACGTCAGGCCGGCGTCGCACGCGGTGAGTGTGGCTAGTGGTCGACCGGAGCCTCCACGCCCACACCGGTCAGGGAGCGGACTTCCATCTCCGCCTGCTTCTCCTCAAAGTTGTCCGGCTTGCCCATGAAGGTGCCAACGATGCCGGCGAGGAATCCGAGCGGGATGGACACGATGCCCGGGCTGGACAGCGGGAAGATGGCCCAGTCGGCGTTGGGGAACATCGCGGTCTCCGCGCCGGAGACTGCCGGGGACAGGAAGATCAGCACCAGGGCGGAGATGAGGCCGGTGTAGATGGACACGACCGCGCCGGTGGTGTTGAACCGCTTCCAATACAGGGAGAACAGGATGGTCGGCAGGTTTGCGGACGCCGCGATGGCGAACGCCAGGGAGACCAGGAACGCCACGTTCTGGGACATCGCCAGGATGCCCAGGACGATCGAAACGATGCCCAGGATCACCACGGTGATGCGGGAGACGCGGACCTGCTCGTCCTCGGTGGCCTCGCCGTCACGGATCACCGAGGCGTACACATCGTGCGCGATGGACGCGGAGGCGGTGATGGCCAGGCCGGAGACCACGGCGAGCACCGTTGCGAAGGCGACCGCGGAGATGAGCGCCATGAAGAAGGAGCCACCCAGCTCGAACGCCAGCAGCGGGGCCGCGGAGTTCGCGCCGCCGGGAGCGGCGAGGATGCGGTCCGGGCCGACCAGGGCTGCGGCTGCGTAGCCCAGCACCAGGGTGAACAGGTAGAACACACCGATGAGCACGATGGCCCAGGTCACGGACTTGCGCGCTTCCTTCGCGGTGGGCACGGTGTAGAAGCGCATCAGCACGTGGGGCAGGCCCGCGGTGCCGAGCACCAGGGTGACACCGAGCGAGATGAAGTCAATCTGCTGGGTCAGGGTCGCGCCGTACTTCAGGCCCGGCTTCATAATCTCTTCGGCTTCGTAGCCCTTCGACGCCAGGTAGTCGGAGGCGGCGTGGGCGCTGATCGCATCGTCGAAGAGCGTGTTCATGCCGCCGCGGATCTTGACAAACACCAGCACCGTCATCACGGCAACACCGGCGACGAGCAGCACGGCCTTAATCATCTGCACGTAGGTGGTACCCTTCATACCGCCGACGAGGACGTAGACGATCATGATCACGCCGACGATGCCCACGCAAATCGCCTGGGCGGAGTAGCTGTGCAGGTTCAGGAGGACCGAAACCAGCGAGCCCGCGCCCGCCATCTGGGCGATGAGGTAGAACAGCGACACGAACAGGGTGCCAAACGCCGCGGCGACGCGCACCGGCTTCTGGCGCAGGCGGAAGGACAGGACGTCCGCCATGGTGAAGCGGCCGACGTTGCGCAGCGGCTCTGCCACCAGCAGCAGGGCGACGAGCCACGCGACGAAGAAGCCGATGGAGTACAGGAAGCCGTCGTAGCCGCTCAGCGCGATGGAGCCCACAATCCCCAGGAAGGATGCGGCGGACAGGTAGTCGCCCGCAATGGCCAGGCCGTTCTGGGTACCGCTGAAGGAGGAACCGCCGGTGTAGAAGTCGGCGGACTCACTGGTCGTCTTACCAGCGCGGGTCACCACGAAGAGGGTGACGATGATGAAGATGGCAAAGACCGCAATGTTCAGCAGCGGGTTGCCGGCGCCTTCCGCCTCTGGCGCCGCGAGGATGTATTCCTGCATGTGTTAGCCCTCCATGATCTCTCGGATGTGAGCCGCGCGCGGCTCCAGGTTCTTGTTCGCCCACTTCACGTACACCCAGGTGATGAGGAACGTGGTGAAGAACTGTGCCAGGCCGAGCCACAGCCCGACGTTAAGCCCGAGGAAGGGCGTGGCCATTGCCTCCGGCATCAGCGTCGCCACGACGACGAAGACGAGGAACCAGAGGAAGAACGCCACCGATACGGGGAACGTAAATCCGCGGAACGTCTTGCGGAGGTCTTGGAATTCGGGACTGCGCTGCATAGCCACAAATTCGTCGGGGGTGGGTTCCCGACGTTGTGGGATGGAAGTCGATCCAGTCACGGCTTCTATCCTTTCTTGTCTTTTACAAGTTCACGAGTGCTCTGTTTGCAATGTCTGCAGAGGCGGACCAGCACGGCTTGCAGTATCATGATGTGCCACCTTCAACTCGACACTCTGGATGTTACCTACCCCACACGCGGGCCATGCATGATTAACAGATAACGTTTTCACACAAACGTGATCCCAATATCCAAAACATGCTTTTAGCAGGAAAAACCAATGATCATACGACTACCCCCGTACAGCGCCCCTCCCCCGCCAAAACGCGCAGCAAAAAGGGCCTACCCGCCATCGGGTAGACCCTCCGTGTGCGCTGAGTGGACTACTACTCCACGTCTCCGGGGAACGTCAGCGGATCGCCGGACATGCGCTCACCCTGCACGCCGTCGAGGGCGGCCACGTCGGCGTCGTCAAGCTTGACGCTCAGCGCACCGAGGTTTTCCTCCAAGCGTGCGGGGTTCGCCGTCTTCGGCACGACGGACACGCCCATCTGCAGCAGGTACGCCAGCACGACCTGGGCGGGCGTCACGCCATGCTTGTCCGCAACACCGGCGATGGCGGGATCGTCGAAGTTCTTCCCGCGCGCCAGCGGAGCCCACGCCTCGGTGACGATGCCGTGCTTGGCGTGATACTCGCGCAGCTCCGGCTGGGTGAACCCGGCGTGCAGCTCGACCTGGTTGAGCACCGGCGTGACACCGGTGGCCTTTGTGATTTCGTCCAGGACCTCCGGGTAGAAGTTGGCCACGCCGACGGACTGTAGCTGGCCCATCCCCTGGAGGTGCACCAGCTCCTCAAAGGCCGACACGTAGAGCCCCTTCTGCGGCCACGGCCAGTGGACCAGGTAGAGGTCGATGAACTCGAGGTCCAGACGCTTGAGCGACTCCTGGTATGCGGCCGCGACGCGGTCCTGGTCGTCGTTCCACAGCTTGGTGGTCACGAACAGGTCCTCGCGGGTGACATCACCGGCCGAGATGGCGTCGTTGAGCGCCTTGCCCACGGCCTCCTCGTTGCCGTAGAAGGAGGCGGTGTCGATGTGACGGTAGCCGAGCTCGATGGCGCGGCGGATGACCTTGTTCACGTCCTCGTCGGAAAGCTTGTAGGTGCCCAGGCCGAGGAGCGGGAAATCGTAGCCGTCGTTGAGCGTGGTGACTGGGATGCGCATGCGTGGTCCTCTCTTAGCGGACGTCGATCAAGTCGATGACAAAGACGAGGGTACGCCCAGCGAGCGGGCTGGGGGCACCCGCAGGACCGTAGCCCTTCTCCGGCGGGACGATCAGCTCGCGGCGGCCGCCGACCTTCATGCCGGGGATGCCCTCCTGCCAGCCTTCAATCAGGCCGCTGAGCCAGAACTCTGCCACGCTACCGCGGTCCCACGAGGAGTCGAACTCCTCGCCAGACTCGTAGAACACGCCGAGGTAGTGCACCTTGACGTAGCCGCCTGGCACCGCTTCAGCGCCGTCACCGACAACGAGGTCATTGATGACCAGGTCTTTCGGCGCCGGCTCGTTCGGAACAGTGATGGTCGGCTTTTCCATGTATGTGAATTCTCCTTGAAGAAACAATCGTGAAAACGCGAAACCGCCGAGAACGGTTTTCCCCGAAGTATAAGGGAAATCTCATTCTCGACGGTTATCCGCGCCTGCTACCTGCGGTTTTCCTATCGCTGGTCGCGCGGGATGAAGTCGCGCTGCTGGTAGCCGGTGTAGATCTGGCGCGGGCGGTTGATCTTGGTGTTCATCTCCAGCTGCTCGCGGTACTGCGCGATCCAGCCCGGGAGGCGGCCGATGGCGAAGAGGACCGTAAAGAAGTCGGTGGGGAAGCCCATCGCACGGTAGATCAGGCCGGTGTAGAAGTCCACGTTCGGGTAGAGCTTGCGGGAGACGAAGTAATCGTCCTTCAGGGCGATCTCCTCGAGCTTCATCGCCAGGTCAAGCAGCTCGTCGCCGCCCAGGTGCTCGAGCACCTCGTGCGCGGTGTCTTTGACGATCGCGGCGCGCGGGTCGTAGTTCTTGTACACGCGGTGGCCGAAGCCCATCAGGCGGACGCCCTTTTCCTTGTTCTTCACGCGGTTCATGAAGTCGGTGGCGTCGCCGTCGTGGTTCGTCTTGATGTCCTCGAGCATCTCCAGCACCGCCTGGTTTGCGCCGCCGTGCAGCGGGCCAGCCAGCGCGTTGATGCCGCCGGCAATGGAGACGAACATGTTCGCCTGCGCGGAGCCGATCATGCGGACGGTGGAGGTGGAGCAGTTCTGCTCGTGGTCAGCGTGCAGGATCAGCAACTTGTCCAGCGCCTTGACCAGGACCGGGTCGACCTCGTACGGCTCGGTCGGGTAACCAAACATCATGCGCAGGAAGTTCTCGCGCGCGTTGAGCGAGTTATCCGGGTACATGTACGGCTTGCCCTGCGATGCGCGGTAAGCGTACGCAGCCAGCATCGGCACCTTTGCCATCAGGCGCACGGTGGCCTTGTCCAGCTGCTCCTCGTCCAACGGGTCGAGCTGGTCCTGGTAGTACGCGGAGAGGATGTTCACCGAGGAAGCCAGCACGGCCATCGGGTGCGCGTTGCGCGGGAAGACGTTGAACGCCGCCTTAAAGTCCTCATCCAGCAGCGTGTGGTGGCGAATCTCGGTGTTGAACTTCTCCAGCTCATCCGTGGTCGGCAGCTCGCCGCGGATCAGCAGGTAGGAGACCTCGTTGAAGCTGGCGTTGTTGGCCAGGTCCGCAATGTCGTAACCGCGGTAGCGCAGAATGCCAGCGTCACCGTCAATGTAGGTGATCTTGGACTCGGTGGAACCTGTGGAAACGTAGCCCGGGTCGAAGGTCACCAGGCCGGTCTCGCCCAGCATCTTGCCAAGGACAACGCCGTCGTTGCCCTCGGAAGCCTTCATGATGTCCATCTCGTACTCGCCACCCGGGTAGTGGAGTACCGCCTTCTCGTTGTTCTCAGTAGCCACAGTGTGCCTTTCCACGATTGATCGCGTTGTTCGGCGCAAGCCGAAGAATTACCTCCGCCATCCTAGCAAAGTTTGTGATCCGTATGACAAGTAGCCGTGAGCAGCCCGTCCGCCACACAGCCCACAACAGCAATCGCAAGAATCTGTGAAACTAAACTGTTCCACCCCCGTTTTGTCATGCATTATATTATGCATTGCACTGCAAGTTTCCCGGCTCCAAACGAGGAAAGACGCCACATGAGCACCTACCCCACCCTCCCCTCCAACCTGATCCCCACCGACGGTCGCTTCGGGTGCGGTCCGTCCAAGGTCCGCCCGGCGCAGCTCGAAGCGATCGCCCGCGGCGCAGACGTGATCGGTACCTCCCACCGCCAGCCGGCGGTGAAGAACCTGGTGGGCGAGGTCCGCGAGGGGCTCGCCGCGCTCTTCGACCTGCCGGACGGCTACGAGGTCGTCCTCTCTCTCGGCGGCGCCACCGCCTTCTGGGATGCCGCAACCTTCGGCGTGATCAAGCAGCGGTCCGCGCACCTGACTTTCGGCGAGTTCTCCTCCAAGTTTGCCAAGGCCGCTGCGAAGGCGCCCTGGCTCGACGAGCCGCGGCTCGTTCAGGCCGACCCCGGATCCGCCCCGAGCCCCGCCGAGTTCAACGGCCTCGACAGCGAGGACGCCGACGTCGTCGCCTGGGCCCACAACGAGACGTCGACAGGCGCCATGGTGCCCGTTACCCGCCCCGACACCGACGCGCTCGTGCTTATCGACGCCACCTCGGGCGCCGGGGGACTCCCCGTTTCCATGCAGGACGCGGACATCTATTACTTCTCCCCGCAGAAGTGCTTCGCCTCCGACGGCGGCCTGTGGCTGGCGGCGATGAGCCCCGCCGCCCTCGACCGCATCGCCGAGGTCAAAGCGTCCAACCGCTTCATTCCCGCATTCCTGGACCTGCAGACCGCAGTGGACAACTCACGCAAGAACCAGACCTACAACACCCCCGCCGTCGCCACGCTGCTCATGCTGGCGGAGCAGGTGTCGTGGATGAACGCGAACGGCGGCCTGGACGGCATGGTCGAGCGCACCTCCGCAAATGCACAAGCGCTCTACGGCTGGGCCGACGCACACGAGCTAGCCGCCCCCTTTGTCCAGGACCCCGCGCAGCGCTCCCTGGTCGTGGGCACGATCGACTTTGATGCGCGCGTCGACGCCGCCGAGCTGGCCAAGGCGCTGCGCGCCAACGGCATCCTGGACACCGAGCCCTACCGCAAGCTGGGCCGGAACCAGCTGCGCATCGGTATGTTCCCGGCGATTGAGTCGCAGGACGTGCGCACGCTCACGCAGGCGATCGATTGGTTGCTCGGCCAGGGCGTCGGCCAAAAGTAACGACAACCCGAGGGCCAGCACAAACGCCCCGTGTCTACCGCAGCGCCCCGGCGGGGTGCGCTAGGCTGGGGTGAACTGACCGGGCGAAGGGAGATCCATGCGCGAGCTGCACCTGATGGCAGATGAATCGACGGCGAAGTTTTTTGTGCTTCGTGACGCAGACGGCGTGAGCTTCCAGATCGCCCGCTCCGAGTTTGACAGCGTCTACAGTGCCGACAGCGCCCCCGATGTCGCCGACACGCCCGCGTCCGGCAGCACCATCCACCCGCTCCACCCGGCGCCGACCGAGGCCGAGGACGCGCCCGCAGAAGCACCGGAGCCGCAGGAGGCGCCAGAGCCCTCTGAACCCTCAGAGCCCTCAGTACCCGACGACACCCCGGAGTACAGCGCCTTGAGCCAGATGGCCAAGCAGCGCCCCCTGCCGGAGCCGGACCCGCTCCTGTCCACTCCCCTTTCCCTCCCGCCGAAGGAAATCCAGGCGCGCATCCGCGCCGGCGCGACGGCCGCCGAGCTGGCGCAGGAGATGGGCGTGGCGGAAAGCCGCGTCGACCCCTACGCCCACCCCGTCATGCTGGAGCGCGCGCAGATCGCGGAGGCCGCCAAGCAATCGCACCCGGTTCGCAACGACGGCCCCGCGAAGCTCTCCCTATTTGAGATCCTTGCCACCGCGTTCGCCGCCCGCGGCCACTCGCTGAGCGAGGCGGAGTGGGACGCCACCCGCCAGCCGGGCGACGCGTGGGTCGTGCACCTGCGCTGGCGCGCCGGCCTGACAGAGAACGAGGCGCAGTGGACGCTGCAACGCTCGATGGGCGCGACCGCGTCGACCGAGGCGCGCAACGGCGTCGCGGCGGATCTCACGGACCCCAACTTTGTGCAGCCGGTGCGCTCGCTCACCGCGGTGAGCGCGGACGACGGCGAAGCACCGGAAGAGCTCAACGCGCCGGAAGCCAACGAGGCCGACGGCGAAACCGGCGCGCCGGCCGATCCCACTGCACCCACCACGCCCACCGCGCCAACAGAGTCCGCAGTGACCGAGGGCGATTTCCTGCAGCACCCGGAGAGCCAGGCCCCGCAGAAGCGGCGCCGCAAAGCAGTGACCCCGCACTGGGAAGACGTCCTACTCGGGGTCCGTACAAATACCAAGCGCCCAAAGAAGTAGCGGGCGAACACGCCGAGCAAAGGCCGCGCAGCGGACGCCACATTCCTTAAACTAAGTGACATGTCATACCCTGCCATTGTGACCGTGTGGTTTGTCAGCACCGACGCCCCCGCTGCCGTGCTGCGCTCCGAGCCGAAGGCCGACCGCGGCTTCGGCCGCAAACTGCTCAGCCAGATCAACCCCGCCTGGCCGATCACCCCGATCGGCGAGTTCCCCCTCAACCGCTCCTCCACCCCGGGGCCGGACGAGTTCTACATCGCGGGCTACCCGGGCGTCGCCGTCGTGCAGACCTTCGTGGAATCGATGGACACCGTGACCGACGCCTCCGAGGTCACCGCCCACCTCCGCGAGGCGCTGCCGGCGACGGACACCTACGTGTTCGCGCAGGGCACGGACTCGGACTACGCCGGATTTGCCCACTACACGGGCACGCAGGTACGCCGCGCGCTGGCCGCGACCCGCGAGGTAGTGCTCGAGGACGTCGGCCTGCCCGACCCGTTCGAGGCCCCCTACTGGGCGGGCGAGAAAGCGGAGCAGCTGGGAGGGATCACGCTCCCCTTCGAGCCGTCGGACCTTACCGATGCGGCGCAGGAGGCCTGGCTGGGTGTCCCCGTCAGCCCGGAGGGGCCGGACGTGCACGTGGTGGGCTACGCCATCGACGGCCGCCCGGAGCCGAAGATCGGCCCGGCGAAGCCGCGGACCAAGTCGGTCAATGAGGTCGCCGCCCGCTTCGCAGATACGGAGAAGGACTACGACGACTACGAGGTCGAAGCCCCGGATGAGGACGGGCACGAGTTTGCGCAGCTTGCCGACGCCTCCCTCGCCGCTACCAAGCGCATCGGCCGCGGCCTCTCGCGCCGCCTCAAGCGGCTGGCGGCGCAGATCCAGGACCGCATCCGGCACTCGGACCGCTAGGACCGGGAGCGCTGCGCCTCGTAGAACGCAATCGCGGCTGACGTCGCCACGTTCAGCGAGTCGGTTCCCGGCGCCATGGGGATCTTCGCGCGTACGTCGGTCGCGGCCATGGCGTGGCGCGTCAGGCCCGGGCCCTCCCCACCGACGAGGAAGGCGATCTTGTCGTGATCTTCCACGGCCTCGCGCAGCAGCACTGCGTCGTCGGCCGGCGTGAGCGAAACGAGCCACCATCCGTCGTCCTTGAGCTCTTGCAGGGAGCGCTGCCAGGTCGTGGTCGTGCCCTCGAGGTGCGCAAACGGGGTGCGCAGGACGTGGCCCATGGAGACGCGCACGCTGCGGCGATACAGCGGGTCGGCGGTCGCCGCGCCGAACAGGACGCCGTCCACGCCCATGCCCGCCGCGTTGCGGAAGATCGAGCCGATGTTTTCGTGGTCGCCCACGCCCTCCAGGATGACAAGCGTGCGCGCGCCGTCGAGGACCTCGGCGACGCTGCGCTCGGGCGCCTTGTCCGCGGAGGCGAGCAGGCCGCGGTGCATGTCGTAGCCGGCGACCTCGCCCATGATCTTCCGGGTGATCTCGTAGACCGGGATCTCGCGGCGCTCGAGCTCCTCGCCGTAGTCCTGAAGGAAGGATTCGAGCCGGCCGCCGAAGCCGTAGATGGCGCGGACCGGGAAGCGGGACTCCACGAGACGGCCCGCGACGAGCGGGCCTTCGGCGAAGACCAGCCCTTTCTCCTTATCGGAGTGTTTGAGGTCGCGGATGTCGTCGAGTCGGGGGTCCTGGGGGTCGTCGATAAGCATGAATCTCCTAGCTTAGTGCGGCGAGCAGCGGGCCCTGCGCGAAGTAGACCACGAATAGGGCCGAGATGAGCCACATGATCCAGTGGATCTGCTTGTGCTTGCCGGTGAACACGGCCATCACGGTGAACGCGATGAAGCCGACGCCGATGCCGTTGGCAATGGAGTAGGTCAGCGGCATGACGACGATGGTGAGAAACGCCGGGAAGGCGACGTCGAAGCGGGTCCAGTCAATGCTGCCCACCTGCATCATCATCAGGGCGCCCACGACGACGAGGACCGGTGCTGCGGCCTCGATGGGCACCATCTCATACAGCGGGGTGAAGAACATGGCGGCGAGGAAGAGCACGCCGGTGACCACGTTGGCCAGGCCGGTGCGCGCGCCGTCGGCGATGCCCGCGGAGGAGTCGACGAAGACGGTGTTGGAGGACGAGGAGGCGGCGCCGCCGAGCACCGCGCCGAAGCCCTCGACAACCAGGGCGCGCTTCATGTCGGGCAGGTTGCCGTGCTCGTCGGTCACCTCGGCCTGGCGGCCGAGCGCCGTCATGGTGCCCATCGCGTCGAAGAAGTTGGCGAGGACCAGGGTGAACACCAGCAGCGAGGCGGCGATGACGCCCAGGTGCACGAACGCGCCCGCCAGGTCGATGTTGCCCACGAGTGACAGGTCGGGGACGCCTCCGAGCGAGCTGGGCAGCTCCGGCACGGCGAGCGACCAGCCGTGCGGATCATCCGCGGAGGAACCGGCGCCGGCGAAGTGCTCCACGATCAGGGAGATGATGGTGGTGATGACGATCCCGATGAACAGTCCGCCAGGCACGTTGCGTGCGACCATGAAGCCGCAGATGATCAGGCCGATCACAAAGACGAAGGTGGGCCAGGAGGCGATGGAGCCGCTAAAGCCCAGCTGGACCGGCACGGTGGTCATTGCCGCATCGGGCACGCGGCGGACAAAGCCTGCGTCCACGAGGCCGATCATGGCGATGAACATGCCGATGCCCACGCTCATGGCCACCTTCATGGAGTCCGGAATCGCGTCAAACACTGCGGTGCGGAAGCCGGAGATGGCGAGCAGGACGATGATAATGCCGTCGATAACCACCAGGCCCATGGCCTCCGGCCAGGTCAGCCCCTGCTGCCCCACGAGCGTGACGGCCACGAGCGTGTTCAGGCCGAGGCCGGTGGCGATGCCGAAGGGGTACTTGGCAATCACGCCGAAGAGAATGCTCATCACGCCCGCGGCGAGCGCGGTCACGGCGGCGACCTGCGGGATTCCCAGCACCACGCCGTCGCGGTCCGCGCTGGTGCCCAGGATCAGCGGGTTGAGCAGCACGATGTAGGCCATTGCGAAGAAGGTCACTACGCCGGCGCGGATCTCCGTGCCGACGGTGGAGCCGCGTTCGTTGATGTGAAAGAATCGGTCAAGCCCGCCCTGCGGCGAGGCGTTTGAGGTGACGGTACTCACGTCGGATGTTCTCCCCTATCCCTTTCAGGATGATTGAATTATGAATGGCACGGCCTGGATACATACAGCCGTTTCCGTGACATAGACTGTCACTTTTCTTGGCATTTTTACAAATACGACCATTGCAACCACTGCCCCACCCACGGAAAGGCCCGCGGTGCACTCATTCACCTTCGTCGTGCAAGAGGGGGCGGTTGTCGACGCCGCCGCGTACACCTCCGAGCTGCGCCACCTCGGCGTTTCCACCGCCGAGATACATCGGCTCCGCCTCCGCTTGAGCCTGGTCGACGGTACGCGCCGCGCGGTCCTCGTGGTCGAGGGCAGCTCGGCCTCCCTCGAGCTTCGCCCGCTGGCCCCTATGCCGCTGGAGATCGCGGTCGCCGCCCAGCCGGTGCGCGACGAGCGCACCACCCCCGCCTTTGTCGGCCCGGACCTGGGGTGGCAGCGGCTCGAACTCGCTCAGGCGGGCGCCGACGAGGGCCTGCTTGTCGACGCCACGGGGCGGGTCGTCTCCGCCATCATGAACCCCCTCCTCCTGCTCAGGCACGGGGCCGCGTACGTATCGAGCCACGAGCACACCTCCGCCTCGATCGCGCTCGACGGCGTGGTGGACATCCTCGCTGGACAGGGCGTCGAGGTGCGCCACCTCGACGGCGGCTTCGTCCGCTCGGACCTGCTCACCAGCGAGGTGTGGGTGGTCGACCCGCTGTGCGGCGCGCGCCTGGTCACGTCGTGGCTGGAGTACGGGACGCGGCGCCCGGCGCGCCGCTGGGTGGAGCGCCGCGAAGTGCCGACGCACCGCGAGGTCAACGAGCTGCGCCGCGGGCGGGCGACACCGCTCTAGGCACGCCGCGCTAGAGCCCGACCGATTCCACCGTCGTATCGGCGTGGGCGCCGCACCCGTAGGACGCGGCGACGACGTGACCGTCAGCCGAGTACTCGTTGGTGCACACGCCGAAGTTGTCGCCGACCGGCTCGCCCATCGGGACGTAGAACGCGCAGCTGCGGCAGTGCAGCGCTGCCTTCTCTGCAAACTCGCTGTTCGGGCCGTAGTCGCCGGTGCGCCAGCGCTTCTCCGCGTCGCTGAGCCCCTTTTCGGTGAGGTAGTGCTTCGTTTCCCGCCCCGGGAACGTGACGGCGTGGCGGGAGAAGGAGTCTTCGGTGAGGCGATCGTCGTCAGGCGCGATCTCGATGATGTCGCCCGGGCCGAGGTCGCCGGGGCGCAGCCGCTCGGAGTACGGCACCCAGTCGGGCGCTTCGAGCGCGCCGGCAGCGGGCATGAGCGCGAGCTCGTTGATGGTCACCCAGTCGGAGCCCGTGGCGCAGGCGACGACGACGTTCCATTCCCAGCCGGGGTACCCGGGGACCTGCGCGGCAAACCGATGCGTCGCGACGTTGTGGCTCAACCCGCCCACGCCGATGTGCTCACCGATTTCCTCGGGCTGCGCGATCTCTTCGAGCGCTTCGCGCGCGGTGTCGATCGCGTTGGCGCTGAGCAGTGGCGTGGCCGCGTCGGGCCGCTTGCGGGAGCGTTTGTTGGAATGTGACACGCTCACCATTATGCGCGACACCGGGCGCACGAGTACAGCGGGTGTGCAGGTGGTGCAAGATAGGGGCATGATCTTCACTCGCCGCGCAGCCGCAGTAGCCGCTGCCTCCCTTGCCGTCTGCGCATCCCTGACCGCGTGCGACGGCGACACCGTGCCCGACGCCCTGCCCGACACCGTGCCCGACACAGTGCCAAATGCTGCCCCCGAGCGCCTGCGCGCGGTCGTGCAGGAGCGCTACGATTTCGACCCCACCAGCTTTACCCAGGGCCTGGAGGTGGACCAGGACGGCTCGCTGCTGGTGGGCACCGGGCAGGAGGGCGAGTCCCGCATCTACCGGCGCTCGCTCGACGGCGCCGAGTCGCAGTCGGTGGACCTGGACCCGGAGCTGTTCGGCGAGGGCATCACCCGCGTGGGCGATGCGCTCTGGCAGCTCACCTGGCAGGACAACACCGCCATCCGCCGCGACGCCTCCACGCTGGAAGAGACGGGTCGCGTCTCCTACGAGGGCGAGGGCTGGGGCCTGTGCAACCGGGGCGAGGAGCTCATCTTCTCCGACGGCTCGGCGGAGCTGCGCCGCATGGATCCGGATTCGCTTGAGGAGCGCGAGCGGTTCCGCGTCACCTCCGACGGCGCCCCCGTCACCGGGCTCAATGAGCTCGAGTGCGTGGGCGACGACATCTACGCCAACGTGTTTACCACCACGGATATTGTGCGCATCGACGCCAACTCGGGCGAGGTCACAGCGCTTATCGACGCCTCCGCGCTCCCCAACCACGCCTCCCCCGACCCGAACAACGTACTCAACGGCATCGCACACCTGCCGGGCACGGACGAATTCCTGCTGGCCGGCAAGCGCTGGCCGGACCTATACCGGGTCACCTTCGAACCGGCCGACGGCCAGTCCGGCTAGCGCGCCCGGTTAGACTGGCGCGCATGGCATCTACGGCAAAACAGTCCGGAGCGGCGTCGGGTGGCGGCGCGCTGAAGCAGATCGCGGTCATCGCCGTGCTCGTGATTGTGCTGGTCGGGGGTATCTACGCGTTCCTGGAGTGGCAGCGCTCCGCGCCGTCGACACCGGTGCGTGACGTCCGCGTGCAGGTCGCCGCGGGGGACAATTCGCAGGAGCTGGCGCCGTACACGGTCTGCCCGCTGGATGAGCAGTGCGACGGCGGCGAGCCGCCCGCGCTTGAGCTGGGCGACGCGACCGAGCTGCGATTCAACGTGCCGGAAGAGATCTCCAGCTCCGGGTGGCGCCTGCTCACCATCTACGACGACCCCGCGGCGAACAACGAGCAAGTGTTTCAGTCGAACGAGTCCAACGAGCAGACCGTGCAGGCGGTGACGGAGTCGGGAGCGCGGCTCGTGGTTGCGGAGGTCTCGGCGCTGGAAATAGATCGTGGCGAGGACGGGGAAGAAATCCCTGTCCTCGCCACGTGGTCGGTTGGTGTGGGTGACGCGTAGGCGTCGATAAGCAATGCCCCGCTACGCGTCGAGCTCGCGGGCCACGGCGCGCAGGATGTCCGCCACCTGGCGGGATTCTTTGCGGTCCGGGTAGCGGCCGTTGGTCAGCGCCGGCTGGACCTCGGTCTCAATCATGGTCATCACGTCCGCGAGCATGCTTCCCAGCTGCTCCGGGGTGTGCTTGTGCACGGGGCGGCGCTTCGGCGTCTCCAGTACCTTCACCCGTAGCGCCTGCGGGCCCTTGCGCCCGGCCGCGAAATCGAACTCGATGCGCTGGCCGGGGACGAGCTCCTCGACGCCGTCGGGAAGCACGGACTTGCCAATAAAGACGTCCTCTTCACCCGGGTTGGATGCGAAGCCGAAGCCCTTGTCGGCGTCGAACCACTTCACCTTTCCGATAGGCATAATGCATCTTCCTTTACTCGTATCGTGCCCGTAAGGGCGTTCCCTTCACCTTAACGAAAGAGGTGATCGTACCCATCCACCTCCTCCCGCTTCCAAACCGCACCACTGTGGCGTAACTCACTGAATATTTCTGCAACGCCGTGAGCAGCGATTTCGGGTCCGCTTTCGTCGACGCTACGCCTCACCGACACCCGTTTCGTGCCCATTGCGTGACTCAATCGTTATAAACCGCTAGGCTGACCCGCAACGCTAGACAGGCAGTACCAAGAGAGGATTTTTCACCTATGGGTCGCCACTCCAAGCAGACCACTTCCCCGGCCAAGAAGGCCCTCGCAGGCACCGCAGCGGCAGCAGCCCTCGCAGGTGCCGGCGCGCTTGCTCCGCAGGCATCCGCCGCTCCCGACTCCGACTGGGACCGTCTCGCAGGCTGCGAGGCCGGCGGCAACTGGCACATCAACACCGGCAACGGCTACTACGGTGGCCTGCAGTTCAACTACGGCACCTGGCAGGCGTACGGCGGCGGCGAGTTTGCCCCGACCGCAGACCAGGCCACCCGCGAGCAGCAGATCATCGTCGCCGAGCGCACCCTGGCGCAGCAGGGCTGGGGCGCATGGCCCGCTTGCTCCGCCAGCCTCGGCCTGAACTCCGCGCCGACCAACCGCGACGCGCAGGCAGCCCAGCCAGCTCCGGCCCCCGAGCCGGCTCCGGCGCCCGCACCGGCCGCCCCGGCTGAGCAGGCTCCGGTCCAGGAGGACACCACTCTGGCCGTCGACGAGCTGTACTCCCAGGTTGTCACCACGCTGAACAACGCCGGCCTCGGCGTCCCGGCGCAGGTCCACAGCACCTACGCTGCGAACCGCCACGACTACAACGCGTTCTACAAGGCGAACCAGCCGCTGATCGACGCCGTCTTCAACGGCAACATCAACGGCATCATCGCCCAGGTGCAGGCACAGGCACTGCGCTAAACGGCGGCTGTGCAGCGCACAGCAAAGCGCCTCCGCGGATCCCTGTTGGGAACCGGGGAGGCGCTTTTTCGTGCCGCGGGCGCGCTAGCGGTTGATGCGCGTGGTCGGGTGCACGTAACCGGTTTCCTCAGCCGGCATCGGCAGCACGAGCTCGTTGCCGAAGGGGCTGGAAGCGCCGGCGATCTTCGAGGAAATCTCCGTCACGGGGTGACCATTACCTGGGGTGTGCTCAGGCCACGCCGGGTTTGCGCGACCGATCTTCTCTACATCTTTAGCCATGCCCCTTATTCTGTCACGTCCGTGGTCAAAACGCACGCAAAGTCACCCACTAAGCTTGTACCCCGACATGACTGACTTCGCCGACGCGCTCAACCAGCTCACCCCCGACGCCCTACGCCGCCTCATCGCCCTGCGCCCGGACGCGTTCTTCCCGCCTCCGTCCTCGCTGGCGTCGCTGGCCACGCGCCTCACGCAGCCCGCCTCCACTGCCCGTGCGCTGCGCGCGCTCAACGCCGCAGACCTCGCCACGTTGCAATCGCTTGTCGACGCCGGTGCCGAGCTCTCCCCCATCGACCCCGTCCCCTTCGGCGACACGACCCGGCTGCGCGACGCAGCGCTCGTCTACGACGGCGGCGCTGCTGGCTCCGGCGAGCTGGTGCGCGTGGCCCCCGGCGCCGTCGCTCCCCTGCCCCAGGCCTGGCGCGTCGCCGACCGCCCTCCGGCCGACCTGGACGCAAAGCTCGCGGCCCTCGATGCGCGCCAGCGCAAAGTGATCGAGTCGCTGGCCGCAGGCGGCGGCATCGGCTTGTCCAAGGCCGCCGCGCCGGACGCCGACCCCACTACTCCCGCCGCCCGCCTCGTCGCGGACGGACTCCTGGTCCGCATGGACGCGCACTCCGTCCGTCTCCCCGAGCCTGTCCTCCTCGCCTTCCGCGGGCGCACCCCGCGCGTCCACCCGCTTACCGCCCCGCCGGAGCCAGAGGCAGACCAGACGACCGTAGACCGCGACGCCACCGCCGCGGGCCTGGAAGCCGTGCGACAGGCGCGCCAGCTGCTCACCCGCCTGCTGCGCACACCCGCGCCGCTGAACAAGGACGGCTCCGTGGGCGTGCGCACCCTCGCTGCGCTGACCAAGGAGCTCGGGTTCGACCCCGGCCTCACCATCACCGTCGGCGAGGCCGCCGGCCTCATCGGGCGCGGCCCGGTCGACGACTCCCGCACCGGCGCGGACGACACGAACGCGCTCGCGGCCACCAAGGACGCGTTGAGCTGGCTCGACGCGCCGATCTCGGACCAGTGGGCGATCCTCCTCGCCGGCTGGCTCGCCTCCCCGTGGCGTCTTGACCAGGGCCGCCTGCTCAGCACCGAGTCGCGCCAGCCGGACCTGCGGCGCACCCGCGAGGTCGTCGCTCGCCACGGCGGCGACATGGAGCAGCTCCTCTTCCACGCCCCGCTCGATACCGCGGGGCTGCGCCCGGAATTCGTCGCTCAGCTCGCCGAAGAGGCGCGCACATTCGGCGCCCTCGCCCCCACCCCGTCCACGCCGCTGCGGGTTCTGCTCGCGCGCGGCGACGTCGCCGCGGCCACCCGCGAGCTGGTCCCCGCGGAAATCGACGCCGTCATCGCCCAGGCGGACCTCACCATCCTCGCGCCTGGCCCCCTCCCGCCGGCGATGGCGTCCATGCTCGAATCCTTCGCCCAGCTCGAGTCACCCGGCCTGGCCAGCGTTTGGCGCGTCAGCGACGCCTCCGTGCGCCGCGCCCTCGACGCCGGACGTACCGCCGAGGAGCTCAAGGCATGGCTCGAGGCCCACGCCCGCGGAGAGGTTCCGCAGGGGTTGGGCTTTTTGCTTGACGACGTCGCGCGCACCCACGGTGCCGTCCGCGCAGGCTCCGCGCTGAGCTACCTGCGCAGCGAGGACCCGGCTGCGCTCGCGGCCGCCGCGCAGCACGCGCCGCTGCGCATCCTCGCCCCCACCGTCGCCGTCTCCCAGCTCCCGCTGCCGCAGCTGATCGCCCGGCTTCGCGACGCCGGCCTGCAACCGGCCGCCGAAGACGCCGACGGCGCCACCATCGACCTCGCCCCGGAACCGGCGCTGGTGCGCGCGACACCTGCAACGTTGGCGCGCGACTACCAGATCGACGAGGGCCGCGTGGAGCAGCTCGTCGGGGCGCTGACTGCGGGGGCGAAGGTGGCGTCGACAAGCGACAAGGAGGCCCCCGCAGAGGTGCTGCGCGCTGCGGCGCGCGGCCGGCGCCACGTGCGCGTGACCTATTTCTCCGGTGCCGGCGAGCAGCGCCAACTCGCGGCGCTGCCGCTCTCGGTGCGGGAGGGGCGGGCCGACCTGCTCGACGAGGCGACCGACAAGGTCGTCCGCCTCCCCATCGCGCGCGTGGCCGGAGTAGAGCTGGCCTAACCCCTTACGGGAGCAGGTTGTCCAGGTTCACGCCCGGGATCAGGCCCTGCTGCGCGGCCCAGGCACCGCCACCCAGGATTGCGAGCAGGCCGGCCAGCACGCCCAGCGCGATGGCCAGGGTGTTGTCGGAGGAGCCGCCCTCCTGCGGGTCCTGATCGCCCTTGCCCTGATCAGCCTGGCCTGCATCGTCGGCAGCGCGGGTCAGGGTGAACTCGTCGACGCGGTCGCCGGTGTTGTACGCAAACGTGGAAACCTTCAGACCCTCCGGGGTGACCTCAACGTTGGTGTAGTTGGGCACCTCCTGCTGGTTCCACAGCGCGGTGTAATCGCGGATGGTCTTTTCCTTGACCGTCTGGTCGAAGTTTTCCTTGGTGTCCTCGTCGCGCTCGCCCGTCTTGAAGTCGAAGAACTGGTAGTACTTCGAATTGAACACCGGCTCGACCTCGGGGTCCTTGAGCTTGCCCTCGGTCAGGGAGACGACGGAGTCCTTAGAGGTAGCGGCCACGACCTCACCCTTGGCCACGTCGGTGCCCTCCGGCGCGAACTGCACAGACTGGCCGGTGATCCCCTTCTGGGTCACCCAGTTGAGCATGGCCTCGTTCTCGTTGCCGCCCACCTGCAGGATCACGCCCTCCGGAGTCTTCTCCGGCAGCGTGAACGGGCTGTGGAAATTGTCGGCGATGTACTCGTTGGTCACCTCGCGCTGCTCAGCGGAAGCGGCGGGGACGAGGATGCCAGAGACAGTAACAGCTGCGGCGGTGGCGAGTGCGAGCGAACGGGAACGCATCACGGTGAAGCTCCTTCAATGCGGGGTTTCAGATGACTGACAGTCAGCCATTGAGGTTGACGCACTCTAAATTAAGGCAGCTCCCAGACCACGGCCACCGGTATGGTGTGGCCCCGGTCACAGTGGCGTCGATAAGCTAACGGCTCACGCGCTCCAGCAGCTCGAGGACGTGGTGGTAATCCTCGCCCGTCGCGCTGGTCAGGCCAAGCTCGCAGGTGCGGTTCGACGACGCGTGGTGCCGCGCGCCGAGCTGCTCCACCTCGCGGGCCTCGCGCTTGGTGGCCGACTCGGTCAGCTCCGGGTGCAGCATGCCGCGGTCGCCCGCGTAGCCGCAGCAGTTCCAGTCCGCGGGCACATGCACGTGCTCCGCCGCGTGCTCCGCAACTGCCACCAGCTGCTCGTTGATGCCCAGGTGCGTCGAGGAACAGGTGGGGTGCAGCGTCACCGAATCCAGCTTGCTGGACACATCGAGCTTGTCGACGACATGCTGCCCCACAAACTCGATCGCGTCGATGACAGTGATGCCGACCTTCTCCGCCATGCCCTGGAAGCCCTGCGTACACGACGACGCGTCCACGACCACGGGGAGCCGGCCGCCGTCGGTCGCTGCCATGAGCGCTTCCTGGGCGCGTTGCTCCATCACGTCGTGTCCCTTGGCCATGCCCTTGGAGGACCACGGGGTGCCGCAGCACAGCGCGTCGATCTCCTCCGGGACGATGAGCGCCAGCCCGGCGCGTTCCACCAGGCGAGCGAACGCCTCCGAGGCGCCCACGCCGTCGCCCTGCGGGCCGAACATGGAGTTCACGCAGGCCGGGACGAAGACGCCAACCGGCTCCGCAAACTTGCTGCCAATGCGCTCGCCGAACGCCTTCGAGCGGGTCCGGCCGCCCTTGGACAGCTCGGGACGGTACTCGGGAACGGTGTCCTCGCCGACCAGCGCGCGGGCGACGTCCGTCACCTTCTGCACCAGGCCGGTCGGCATGTAGTGCGCGCCGGTCAGCGCGACGGAGGCCACCTTGTTCGCCGGCGCCCATGCCTTCGCGGCCGCGGCCCAGCCCTCGTTCTCCAGCTTCGTGGCCTGCTCGCGGCGCAGGGACTTGATGAACTTGCCGGTGTCAATGCCCACCGGGCAGGCGGTGACGCACATCGAGTCCACCGCGCACGTGTCAATGCCCTGGTACTGGTAGGCCTTGTCCAGCTCTTGGACGGTGTCCATGTCGCCGTCGAGGAGCGCCTGCGCGCGGGCCCGGCGCACGACGATGCGCTGGCGCGGAGTCATGGTCAGGTCGCGCGACGGGCACACCGGCTCGCAGTAGCCACACTCGACGCAGCTGTCGATGGCGTCTTCGACCGTGGCGGACAGCTTCATGTTGTGGAGGTGCTCCTCCGGGTCATCGGTGATGATGACGCCCGGGTTCATCGTGTTGTGCGGGTCGACCGCGCGCTTAAGCTGCACCATGACGTCGTAGACCTCGTCGCCGTACTGGCGGCGCACGAAGGGCGCCATCACGCGTCCGGTGCCGTGCTCGGCCTTCAGGTTGCCGTCCGCGCCCAGGATCAGGTCCACGAGTGCGTCGTTAAAGCCGTTGTAGCGGGTGAGGTTCTCCTCGCCCTCGAAACGGTCGGTGATAAGGAAGTGGATGTTGCCGTCCTTGGCGTGTCCAAAAATCACCGCATCGTCGTAGCCGTACTGGTCGAACATGACCTGCAAGCCCGAGCACGTATCCGCCAGGTCCCCGACCGGAACGACGACATCCTCCAGCAGCGCGGTCGTACCCGACGGGCGGGCCTCGGCCACCTGGGCGTACAGGCCCTTGCGGAATGCCCAGGCCTTCGCCGCTGCCGCCGCGTCTGTTGAGAACACTGCCGGGTTCTGCAGATCCAGGTTGCGCAGAATCTCTGCGCCCTCCTTTTCGCGGGCGATGAGCTCTTCCTCATTATCAGCGTGGTACTCAATCAGCAGCGCGGCCTGACCGTCCACGTCGAAGCCGGTAATCTCCTGCGGCACGGATGCGAAGCTGCGGCCCACCTCGATGGAGTGCGAGTCCATCAACTCCAGCGTCGCCGCCTTGGAAGCGAAGAGGTCAGGCAGGCTGCGCGTTGCCGCATCAATGCTCTTAAACACCGCCACCGACGTCGTCTTCACCTTCGGCACCGGCACCGTGCGCAGCACCGCCTCCGCGATAAAGGCCAGGGTGCCCTCGGAGCCAATGAGCAGGTGCTCGAAGACCTTGATCGGGTCCTCAAAGTCCAAAAAGGCGTTCACTGCGTAGCCCATGGTGTTCTTCAGCGAGAAGTGGCGCTCAATCTTTGCCACCGATTCCGGGTTCTCGCGCACACGCTTCTGCAGGCGCACGATCGTGTCGAACAGCTCCGGTTCCTGCGCACGGAACTGGTTGTTCGCGTCTGCGTCCGCGGTGTTGATCACCGTGCCCGACGGCAGCACGAAGGTCATGGACTCCAGCGTGCGGTAGGTGTTGAACTCGGTGCCGCAGGCCATGCCCGCGGAGTTGTTCGCGATCACGCCGCCCAGGGTGGCCGCGCTTTCCGACGCCGGGTCCGGCCCCAACTTACGGCCGTAGAGGTTCAGGCGCGCGTTGACGGATCGCACCGTCGCGCCCGGTTGCACGCGCACGCGGTTACCGTGGTCGAGGACTTCGACGTCGCGGAAGTGCTTGCGCACGTCGACAAGCAGGCCCTTGCCTCCGCCCTGGCCCGACAGCGAAGTACCGCCCGAGCGCAGCACCACCGGGGTGCCCGAGGCGCGCCCGGCGCGGAATACGGCGGCGACGTCGAACGCATCGCGGGCCTCCACCACTGCATCCGGCGTGTACAGGAAGTGGGAGGCGTCGTGCGCGTACTTAATGCGATCCACAAGTTCGGTGTGGACGGTCTCGTCAGTGCCGAGTTCGCGGTGCAGGGTGTCGGTGAGGTGCGCGCTGGGGGCGTGAATCGTAGCAGTCATGCACGCAATTTTACGCCGAGTGGCGGGCAAAGATTTAATGTTAAAACATACCGAACGTCACGCTACCTTCCGATAGTGGTGTACACCATATGAACGTCGGAGGCTTATGATGTTCGGAGACTGCGCCCCAGCCCGCGCTGATAGCCTGCGCAGGCTAGCGCGTGGCTCGCTCCAGCAGTTCCAGCACGTGCACGTACGGCTCGCCCGTGGCCTGCGTCATGCCGAGCTCGCACGTGCGATTCGACGACGCGTGGTACCGCGAGTCCAGCTCCGCCACCGTTGTCGCCTCCGCTTTCGTCGCCGACGCCGTCAGTTCCGGGTGCAGCATCCCGCGATCGCCTGCGTACCCGCAGCACCCCCAGTCCACCGGGATGTGCACGTCCTCGGCTGCGGCCTCTGCAACGGCGCGCAGATCATCAATAGTGCCCATGTGCGCAGTCGAGCACGTCGGGTGCAGGGTCACCGAGTCAAGTTTCGCGCGCACCTCGAGCGAGTCCAGCGCCTCGCGGGCGATGAAGGTCACGGCGTCGAGCACCTCGATGCCAGCCTCGGCGGCGAGTTCCGCCACGCCGTGCGCGCACGATGACGCGTCCACCACAACCGGCAGGCGCCCGCCATCGGTGGTGCGCAGCAGGGATTCGCGTACCCGCTCGCCCATGACCCCGAGTCCCTGGGACATGCCTTTCGACGCCCACGGAGTCCCGCAGCACAGCCCATCCACATGTTCGGGGACGAGCAGTGACAGCCCCGCCCGCTCCGCCAAACGCACAAACGCGGCGGTCGCGCCAAGCCCTTCCCGCTCCGGACCGAACATGGCGTTCACGCACGCTGGAAAGAACACGGCAGTGGGCTTGGCATACATGTCGCCAACCACGGGGCCCAATGCGTGTCGACGCCCACCTCCCCGCCCCAGCTGCTTCTGGTAGCCCGGCACGAGCTCAGTACTCATCAGGCCGCGGGCCACATCCGTGACCTTCTGCACCAACCCCGCGGGCAGAAAGTACGCGCCGGTCAGCGCCTTCGATGCGGTCGCCGTGACGGTGTCCCACTGCTTCGCTGCAGCTTTCCACCCCGCCTGCGCGACCTTTCCGTTGCGCTGTTCGCGCAGAGACTTCACAAACTTGCCGGTATCAATGCCCACCGGGCACGCACTTACGCACATGGAATCCGCAGCACACGTCTGCTCGCCCTCGTACACGTAGGCCTTATCCAGTTCGCGCACGGTGTCCAAGTCGCCGTCGGCAAGCGCCTTGGCCCTCGCCCTGCGCACCACGATGCGCTGGCGCGGCGTCATGGTCACATCCCGCGACGGGCAGACGGGCTCGCAAAACCCGCACTCCACACAGCGATCCACTGCTTCTTCCACGGTGGGGTTGAGCTTCATATTGTGCAGGTGTTCCTCCGGATCCTCGGAGATGATCACGCCCGGGTTCATCGTGCCGCGAGGATCCACCGCGCGCTTGAGCGCAACCATCACCTCGTACAGCTCGTCGCCGAACTGTTGGCGCACGAACGGCGCCATCACACGCCCCGTGCCATGCTCCGCTTTGAGGTTGCCGTGGCGGCCGATGATCAAACGGGCCAAATCATCGTTGAACCCGTTGTAGCGGGTGAGGTTCTCTTCCCCCTCAAAGCGGTCCGTAATGAGGAAGTGGATGTTGCCGT
>NZ_RDRE01000133.1 GCF_003693265.1 Corynebacterium gottingense | reverse complement strand
TGAACTGCTCCCCATTAGTTGGACTGAGAAAATCAGTTACCGACTAGTGGGGAGTAGTTTTCATTGAGAGCTCGAAGTTCGCTGAGTGAGCATCAGCGCGAGCAGTTGGTTGCACTATTTGAGCAAGGCATGGGCTTTAAGGCTGCTGCCACTGCTCTTGGTGTCTCCAAATACGCCGTCCGTATGCTCTATCGTCGGTTTACGCTGCATGGCAGGCTATGTCTTGTGGAGAAACCGACTAAGCAGCAGTATTCGTTCGAAATCAAGAAGGAAGTTGTCCAACGCCACCTTGCTGGTGAGACAGCGATGGATCTCGCGCGTGAATTTGGCCTGTCATCAGAGCAGCTAGTCAGCCAGTGGTCGTGGAAATGGCGTAAAGACGGCGATGACGCGTTAAAACCGAAGCCGAAAGGCAGGCCTAAAGGTTCGGTCGCGCCGAAACTGCTCACGGAGGAGGACAAGCTGCGCCGCCAGATCGAACGTCTCGAAGCGGAAAACGCTTACTTAAAAAAATTGCGGGACTTGAGGAGTCAGGGACGCGCCTGAAAGTCCAGGCGATTGTCATCCTCAAGTCACACCACCGCCTGGAATACCTGCTTGAGGCAGCAAGAATGGCCCGGTCGACATTCTTCTACCACCAGAAACGACTCAGCGAGCCGGACAAGCACGCTGCGCTCAAAGCTGCGATCCGGGAAAGCTTCGAACGTAACAAGCATCGCTACGGCTACAGGCGAGTCCTGCTTGACCTACGCAACCAGGGGTGGGAAGTCAACCACAAACTTGTCTTTAAACTCATGCGCGAGATGGGTCTTCGCGCCAAGATCCGCCAGCGCAGGCCCTATGTTTCATGCGGCGGCACCGTCAACCGCATTGCTGATAACAAGCTTGACCGCAACTTCACCCCGGACAAGCCAAACACCGTCTTTGTCAGTGATGTCACCGAGTTCAGGGTCGCAGGTCGCAAGGTATATCTGTCACCGGTGATGGATTTGTTCGACCGCACAATCGTTGCCCACACCGTGGCCACCTCGCCGTCGACAGCGTTTACCTCCGCCTCGTTGGCCAAAGCGATCGTGGCGTGTGCACCTGAGACTGGGTGGATGATGCACACCGATCAAGGTTTCCAGTACCAGCATTCGTCCTGGCGCAACCTCATTTATGACAACGGCGGTGTTCAGTCGATGTCGCGTAAAGCCAACTGCTACGACAACGCGGTCATGGAGAACTTCTTCGGCCACTTGAAAACCGAGATGTACCACGGAGAAGTCTTCGACACCGTCGCAGAGTTCAACCAGGCGATCGACGACTACATCCAGTGGTACAACACCGAACGCATCCAACAACGACTCAAGGGCCTGACCCCGATGCAATATCGAAATCAGACCCTTGAAGCCCTAACCACCTAGAGTTAAACCAGTCCAACTTTCGGGGGCCAGTTCA
>NZ_RDRE01000132.1 GCF_003693265.1 Corynebacterium gottingense | reverse complement strand
GAGAGTGTCCGATTGTTTGTGTGCGGGGGCTTGGTTTACAAGTAGTCCGCGAATCGGTCGGGGTAAGCCACGGCTAGTTGGTTGATGGCTTGTTTCCACCCGGTGGCTTTCGCTCCTTCAATATAGCCGTTGCGCTCAATGTCGCGCTTCGCTTTCTTCGCCCGCTGAGCAGCACGCTTGTCCTCGATGTTGCAGATCATCAGCCAAAGCGTCTTCAGCGCCGCGGTATCGTTCGGGAACTGACCCCGGTTTCGAGTAGCTTTACGCAGTTCAGCATTCAGCGACTCGATCGAATTGGTGGTGTAGAGCACCCGCCTGGCCGCAGGCGGGAACTGCAGAAACGGCACGAACCGCTCCCAGGCGTCGCGCCAGACTTTGACCGACTGGGGGTATCTCCGGCCCAGTTCACTGGCCTCGAACGCATCCAGGTTGGCGCGTGCGGTCTCCTCGTTGTTGGCGGTGTAGACCTCACGTAGCGCGCGGGAGACAAGTTTGCGGTCCTGATAAGACACCCACCGGTTCGCAGCCCGAATCAGGTGCACAATGCAGGTCTGCACCATGGAATTCGGCCAGGTCGCCTCCACAGCTTCCGGCAGGCCTTTGAGCCCGTCGCAGCACACGATGAACACGTCCTGGACCCCGCGGTTGGCCAGATCTGCGCACACCGATGCCCAGAATGCGGCGCCTTCATTCTCAGCGATCCACAATCCCAGGATGTGCTTGATGCCGTCCATGTCGACACCAACTGCCATGTAGCAAGCCTTGTTGACCACGCGGTGGCCGTCACGAATCTTCACGCGTAGCGCGTCGAGGAAGATCACCGGGTAAAACTCGTCGAGCTGCCGGTTTTGCCAGATCATGACCTCTTCCAAGACCGCATCGGTAATGGTACTGATCGTATCCGGGCTCATATCCACCCCAAGCGTGGTCGCAAGATGGTGCTGAATATCGCGCACTGTCATCCCACCGGCGTAGAGCGAGACGATCATGTCGTCAAGCTCGGTCAACCGGCGTGCGCCTTTGGGCACCATGCGGGGAGTAAACGTGCCGGCACGATCCCTGGGCACGGTTACTTCCACCGCGCCGTAGCCAGAATTGACGGTCTTGGTGTACGACCCGTTGCGGTGGTTATTCTCCTGCGCGGTTTCGACCTGGGCTTTGGTCTTGCGGTCGGAATGGCCGTAGCCCAAGTGCGCATCCATCTCCGCCTGTAGACCAGCGTTGATCGATGCCTGGAGCAGGCCTTTGACCAACTCGCTTGCATCCTCAGCGGAGGTCGACAGCTCGCTGATCAAGCTGGAGAGTTCAGGGTTTTCCATCAGCTTCTCGCTGATCTCGTTGACCCTCGCCGGGTCATGGTTGTTCTTCGGTGACACCGTAGTCATTATCGGTGAAACTCCTTCTAGATGAGAGCCTCACACACAAACTTTCTGACACCCTC
>NZ_RDRE01000131.1 GCF_003693265.1 Corynebacterium gottingense | reverse complement strand
GTGTCCGAAGTCACGACATAGTTGACACGGCGTGCCTGGGGGAACCTTCCTGATGGTTGACAGGTCAGCCGCGACATGGTTGACACTTAGCCCAAGAAAACCACCTAGGGTGATGGTTGACACCTCAGTCGCGACATAGTTGACACCGACCAGCAACCGCGTGGCGTGAAGCCACACGGGGATCAGTCGGGACATTGTTGACAAAATGAACAGCCCCAACCGCAACCTCGCGATCGTTAAGGCCGTACGAGACCAAGGCGAACCAGCTGCCAAAGTCGCCAAACGATTCGGGATCTCCCGCCAACGCGTCTACAGAATCCTCGCCGACTTCGACGCCGGCGGGCCTGAAGCGATCGCCCCGAAATCCCGCGCACCACACACCCACCCCCAAGCCATCCCCGAAAACCTGCGTAAACACATCATCGAAATGCGCAAAGAGTTGACCAGGGCCGGTTTCGACGCAGGCCCAGACACCATCGCCTTCCACCTTCAACGACAGGGTCAGCGAGTCCCATCAACTTCCACCATCCGCCGCATCATCACCAACGCGGGCCTGGTTACCCCACAGCCCCAGAAGAAGCCACGAAGCTCCTACATCCGCTTCGAAGCCGAAATGCCCAATGAGTGCTGGCAAGCCGACATTACCCACCTTTTCCTCGCCGACGGCATTCGTGTAGAAGTCCTCGACTTCCTCGACGACCATTCCCGCTACCTGCTGTCAATTACCGCCCAGCACGCGTTTACGGGCACTGCAGTGGCAGAACAGCTCCAGCACCTCATCGACACCTATGGGCCGCCAGCATCCACGCTTACCGACAACGGATTGGTTTTTACAGCACGACTCGCCGGCCGGAAAGGAGGTCGCAACGCCTTCGAGAAAACCCTTAATCACCACCGCATTCAACAGAAAAATGGCCGACCTGGGCACCCACAGACTCAAGGCAAGATCGAACGATTCCACCAGACGCTCAAACGCTGGATCAAAGCACGACCACCAGCAGAAACAATCTCCCAGCTGCAACAACAACTCGACGAATTCGCTGGGTACTACAACGCAGAAAGGCCTCATCGAGCACTCGGACGCCGCACACCGGAACAGGCCTACACCGCCGGAGCCAAAGCTCAACCCACGGACACCCCTAATGACGAATGGCGCACCCGCAACGACATCGTCGGTGTCAACGGCAAAGTCACCATCCGCTATGCCGGAAAGCTCTACCACCTAGGCATCGGACGCGCCTACGGCGGCAAGCCCATCCTGATGGTCATCACCGACAACCACGTCACCACATCGTTAAAAGAGACCGGCGAAATCATCGCCGAGCACTACATCGACACATCCCGCAACTACCAAAAACCATACTGGCGAAAAGGCCAACCCCCACTGACCTAAAACACAAAACCGGTGCCTCGGAAAAATAAAAACCGAGGCACCGGTTTGTCCACCATGTCGCGACTGAG
>NZ_RDRE01000130.1 GCF_003693265.1 Corynebacterium gottingense | reverse complement strand
GGCGTGGGCCAGTACCAGCACGACGTGAACCAGGCTGCGCTCGCCCGCACGCTGGACGCGGTGGTCGAGGACGCGGTGAACTCGGTCGGCGTGGATCTCAACACGGCATCCGCACCGCTGCTCGAGCGCGTGGCGGGGGTGAGCGCCACCATTGCGAAGAACATCGTGGCCTACCGCGACGAGCACGGCTCCTTCACCTCGCGCAAGGAGCTCGGCAAGGTGCCGCGCCTGGGCCCGAAGGCGTTCGAGCAGTCCGCTGGCTTTTTGCGCGTGCAGGGCGCGGCGAACCCCCTCGACGCGTCGGCGGTGCACCCCGAGGCGTACCCCGTGGTTGAGCGGATTGCCGCGGCGACGGGGCTGGACACCAAGGGGCTCATCGGCAACAGTGCCGTGCTGACCAAGCTCAAGCCCGCCGACTTCGCCGACGAGACCTTCGGCGTGCCCACCGTGACCGACATCATCGCCGAGCTGGATAAGCCGGGCCGCGACCCGCGCCCGGAGTTCAAGACGGCCACGTTTAAGGAAGGCGTGAACAAGGTCAGCGACTTGACCCCGGGCATGATCCTCGAGGGCACCGTGACCAACGTCGCCGCGTTTGGCGCGTTCGTTGACGTCGGGGTGCACCAGGACGGCCTGGTCCACGTCTCCGCGATGAGCAAGCAGTTCGTCTCGGACCCGCACGACGTGGTGCGCTCCGGCGAGGTGGTCAAGGTGAAGGTCATGGAGGTCGACGTTGAGCGTCAGCGCATCGGCCTGAGCTTGAGGCTTGACGACGAACCCGGGCAGGACCCCAAGCGCGGCGGCGGCAAGCCCGCCGGAAAGCCCGGCGGCAAGCAGCAGCGGGGCGGGAAGCAGCGTCGCGGCGGGAAGGGGCGCGGTGGCGTCGATAAGCGAGGGGCCCAAGGCGGGTCGATGGCGGACGCGCTGAAGCGAGCGGGATTTGGTAAATGACCCGGGCTTATGTAAGCTTTCTCGAGTTGTTGTAGGCGACATGAACCAGCCGAGCGCCCGTTTGGGAGAAGCCGCTAGGGTCCTCTGTCCTTAAACGTAAAGGATTGCTTCATATGAGCAACGGCATTATTGATCTTGTAGACGCAGGTCAGCTGCGCGATGACATCCCGGACTTCCGCGCCGGCGACACGCTTGACGTGCACGTGAAGGTTATCGAGGGTTCGGTGACCCGTACCCAGGTCTTCACCGGTTTCGTTGTGCGTCGCCAGGGTGGCGGCATCCGTGAGACCTTCACCGTGCGTAAGGTCTCCTTCGGTATCGGCGTTGAGCGTACCTTCCCGGTGCACTCCCCGAACATCGAGAAGATTGAGGTCGTCCGCAAGGGTGACGTCCGTCGTGCGAAGCTGTACTACATGCGCGATCTGCGCGGTAAGGCAGCCCGCATTAAGGAGCGTCGCTAGTCTGCGGCACCGGCGCCCCGCTCACTGACACGATTCGGTGGGCGGGGCGTTTT
>NZ_RDRE01000129.1 GCF_003693265.1 Corynebacterium gottingense | reverse complement strand
GCTTGCCGTCCTCATCGCTCAGCGCGTTCTTTCCCTCGGCATCTCCGGGCTTACCGCCGTCCTGAGAGCTGGAACCGCCATCGGTGCCCGGAGTCCCCGGCTTTGGCTTCGGCTTGGGCTTCGGCTTTTGCGGCGCATTGGAGCCACCACTGCCCGCGCACTTTTGAAAAGCTGGAAGGAAGGTCTTCTCGTAGGCCTCAACCCCAACCTTGAACAACTTCTCGCGCTCTGCCGCGGCGGCGGGATCGGTCTTCTTCAGCTCCGCAATAGCTTTTCGCTCCTGCGCTTGCGCTGCCTTTGTCTCCTTGATGGCCTTCTTCGCCTCCTGCGGCGTGATTGTGCCTGAGCTTGGCATCATGTACCGCTCTTGCTCCTGAGCAGTGAAGGTGAAGTGGCAAGTGCCACCGCTCACCTTGACGGATACCGCATTGGCCGAAGGCGCGACAATTCCGGCGGTGATCATGCAGCCAGCAACAACGCTGGCCGCGAAACGCTTATTCAACATAGCTTAAAACTCCAATTGGTAGAGAATGTGTGCTGGCTTCCGACAATCGCATTGTTGACTGACTGTCAATTGTCAATTTACTAAGGGCGCCAAACGTGTGCGAGACAAATCACGTAACGCGATGGTGAGTCTCGAGTAAAACTGAATCTTCGATACTTCGGGAGAAACATTTTGGTGACCGCGTGACTTCAGGGCACGGCGGCATTGCCGAAGGAACCCGATTGTGACTGGCCACAGGACGATGATCCTCCTTGTGATCAATGGCTGGGTCTAGGCCGTTTCCCAGAACAGGGACAACACCAGCGATGGGTGCATTGGTGGAACGCCAAGCGGCTTCACGAAACATTGGACTACGACACCCCACAAGAAGTAGAAGCCGAGTACTATCTCACCCAGCCCATCAACACAGGGCCGTAAAAGAAGCGGAACTAAACCCAGGACGCTTCAGTAGTAGTTTGCCAACCGCCATAATAAAACTATGGATACAGCGCAAAAGATTAAAAGCGGTGCCCTAGCCGTGCTATCAGTTTTCGCGATAGCACTAATCGTTTTATGGGCAACCCACTCGATAGGGCTTGGACTATTGGCCACATCTCTAGTACTCCTAGTTTTTCTTTCCGTGGGGATAAGGATATGGGCGGAGAACTCTCGTCCATCAGAAGCAACTGACTCCATGCCCCGCTCAGAGCACCTCTGAAGTCTTATGTTCGGACACCTGAAGAGCAGGGGCTCACCCCAGAGTTACCCGCCTGACCCGATCACCGCCTGAGCAGGTTCAGCATGTTGCTCATCAAACAAGCAAACCTAACCTCATACAACACAGACGGGCTAGTTTTCCCTTGTCATGTCTAGGGACTTTTTGGACAAGGAGTCCAGGAGGTTTTTGGACAGGATGTCTAGTAGCTTTTTGGACGCCTACAGCGGTGGAATAGCCGGATGGCTATTCCACTACACAAGCGCAGAAAGG
>NZ_RDRE01000128.1 GCF_003693265.1 Corynebacterium gottingense | reverse complement strand
CCGCCTCGGGCAGGTCGATGGAGAAGTTCGCCACCTTGGACACCACGAGCGTGGATACTTCGCCGTCGCGGAAGGCCTGGAACGCCTGCTCGCGCTGCTTCGTGCTGGTTTTGCCGTGAATGAGCGGCGCGTCGATGCGCGCAGCGAGCTCCTCAAGCTGGTCCACGTAGGCACCGATGATGAGCGTTTGCTGGCCCTCGTGCTGAGCAAGCAGCTTATCGACGGCCCCCAGCTTCCCCTTCGAACACGCCGCGAGCCGGT
Organism: Corynebacterium gottingense; assembly: GCF_003693265.1. Taxonomy (GTDB): domain Bacteria; phylum Actinomycetota; class Actinomycetes; order Mycobacteriales; family Mycobacteriaceae; genus Corynebacterium; species Corynebacterium gottingense. Next base: position 1,221 of record NZ_RDRE01000128.1, on the reverse strand, counting down.
ACCGCTCCCGGGTCTCCGCGGTGGCGTAGGTCAGGCGTTCCTCCTGCGTGAGGGCGGTGCGGACCTCGACGCACTCGGCGGTGGCGATGTAGCCGGCCATCTCGAGTTCCTTCCACGGTGCGTCGTAGCGCTTCGGGCCGATGAGGGAGAAGACGTCGTCTTCGCGGCCGTCCTCGCGTACGAGCGTGGCGGTCAGCCCGAGGCGGCGGCGCGACTGCAGGTCAGCGGCCATGCGGAAGACGGGGGCGGGGAGGAGGTGGACTTCGTCGTAAATGATGAGGCCCCAGTCTCGGGAGTCGAAGAGCTCGAGGGCGCGGTATTCGCCCTTGGTCTTGCGGGTCACGACCTGGTACGTGGCAATGGTGACCGGGCGGATTTCCTTCTTCTCGCCGGAGTACTCGCCGATCTCGTTTGGGGTCAGCGAGGTGCGTCGCAGGAGCTCGTCGCGCCACTGGCGGCCGGCCACGGTGTTGGTCACCAGGATCAACGTGGTGGTCTGCGCCTGCGCCATGGAGGCCGCGCCCACGATCGTCTTGCCAGCGCCGCAGGGCAGGACGACCACGCCGGAGCCGCCCTCCCAGAAGGATTCGGTGGCGTACTGCTGGTAGTCGCGAAGTGCCCAACCGTCCTGGTTGAGCTGGATCGGGTGCGATTCGCCGTCGACGTAGCCGGCGAGGTCCTCGACGGGCCACCCGAGTTTGGTCAATTCCTGTTTGATCTGGCCGCGGGCGGACGGGTGGACGGGGATGGAGGTGGCGTCGATAGGCGAGCCGATGAGCGGGCGCACCTTCTTGCTGCGGGTGACCTCGGTGAGCAGCGCGGGCTCATCCGCCTCCAAGATCAGACCGTGAGCGGGGTGCTGCACGAGCTTGAGGCGGCCGTAGCGCGCCATCGTCTCCGCGACGCTGATGAGCAGCGGCTGCGGGACGGGGAAGCGCGAGTACCGCTCGAGCGTGTCCACGGCCTGCTCGGCGTCGAAGCCGGCGGCGCGCGCGTTCCACAGCGCGAGCGGGGTGATCCGGTAGGTGTGAATGTGCTCGGGCGCGCGCTCAAGCTCGGCGAACGGGGCGAGCGCGGCGCGGGCCGCCCCTGCATCAGGGTGCGCGACATCGAGCAGGACAGTCTTGTCCGACTGAACAATGAGCGGTCCGTCACTTAAAGGCATGGGGGCGATTATGCCTGTTTAGGGCACGAAATCCTAACCCCGCAGCGCCTCCGACC
>NZ_RDRE01000127.1 GCF_003693265.1 Corynebacterium gottingense | reverse complement strand
CAATGCGCACACCCCGTTTCGTGGCAACACCACCAGTCGGCGGCAGCTGTTTGAAGAGTTTGAAGCAGAGTTGCTCACTGACCTTCCCAAACAGCGGTGGCAGCGCACGGAATGGAAGCGGGCCAAAGTCGCTCCCGACTTCCATATCACCGTCGCCAGCGTGCATTACTCCGTGCCCTACACACTTGTCGGCCGCACTGTTGATGTACGCATCACCGGCAACACGCTTACGGTCTTCGATGCCGGCGAGCGACAAGCAGTACATACGCTTGGGCACCAACACGGCGCCTTCGTCACCGATACCGACCACATCCCGCCGCAGATGGCCAACACCCATGGACTTTGGACCTGTGAATACTTCCTGCGCGAAGCTGCCCGGGTAGGACCGCACACCCGCCGGGTCATCGCTGAGCTTATGGATGCGCGCCCAATCAAAGCACAAGCGTTCTTCTCATGCCGCAACGTGCTTTCCATGGGAAAACACGACAACAAACCCGTCTTGGAAGAGGCCTGTAGACGGCTCGTCGACCTTGACGGCCGACGTCAGGCAGTGTCCTACACCGCCGTGAAAAACATGATGGCAGCCGTGCGCAAAGAAGACACGGTACGCACCACCACACAGCCTCAACCCAACGCGCGAGATGCCGCTGCCACCTCCACCACCGCAAAAGCGCCTAGCAAGCGTGATACGCGCGGTGCGTACCTCGGCGGCGCGGAGCAGTTCAGCATCGAAAACCTCACAAAGAAAGGAAACAACTAACCCATGGATGCGCCACAACCAGCATCAACAACCGCACGATTCTTAGACGAATCAGTCCTGCCCATCTTCACACAACTGCGGATGACCGCCTTCGGCCGCACGGTCATCGACATTGCCGCGGATCAAGCATTCGACCAGTGGAGCTTCTCAGACAAAATCCTCTACGCGCTCGATAAAGAAGTCGCGGCCAGGCACGAAAGACGAGTCAACAAACTGCTCAAAGCATCACGATCGCCAAACCCCGATGCTTGTGTTGAAGACATTGTCTACACGCCCAGCCGCAACATCAACAAAGAGCAAATCGCCCGACTTGCTCAATGCCAATGGTGCCAGGATTCGAAAAACGTTGTCATCCTGGGCAAATCCTCCGTTGGCAAGACCTACCTCGCCCAAGCACTGCTCAACGCAGCGTGCAGAAAGGACTATTCCGCTAAGTTCTTCCGCACCGACACCTTGGCCAACCAGCTTGCCGTGCTGCATCACTCGGATCCTGAACGCATGAAATTCCTCGAGGCCATTCACAACACCGATGTGCTCGTACTCGATGACTTTCTCACCACCCCGATCAACGAAGCCACCGCACACCAACTGTTGACCATCATTGCGGAACGAGAAAACCGAGGAGCGACCATCGTGACATCCCAGTTCGCCCCCATCGAATGGTGCAAGTCCATCCCCGACGCTGTCATCGCTGAGTCGATCCTCAACCGGCTCGCCGTCGG
>NZ_RDRE01000126.1 GCF_003693265.1 Corynebacterium gottingense | reverse complement strand
CCCGGCCGACTGGAATGTACGTACCGGTTTGTCTATATTGAGACCAGACGCAATGACCGGAGGAAGTGAGGACGCAACGTGAGCAGTGGCACGGCGAAAAAGAAGACGACGACTCGTCGCCGCAACCGCCCGAGCCCGCGGCAGCGCCTCCTCGACGCGGCCACGAAACTCTTTACCGAGGAAGGCATCCGCGTCATCGGCATCGACCGGATCCTGCGCGAGGCCGACGTGGCGAAGGCGTCCCTGTACAGCCTGCTCGGCTCCAAGGACAACCTGGTCATCGCCTACCTGGAGCGCTTGGACGAGCAGTACCGGCAGCGGTGGGAGGAGCGCGCGGTCAAAGCCTCGAGCGCGGACGAGAAGGTCCTCGCCTTCTTTGACATGGCCATCGAGGCGGAACCGCAGCGCGAGTTCCGCGGCTCCCCGTTCCTCAACGCGGCGACGGAGTACCCGCGCCCCGACACCGAGTCGGAGCAGCGGATCGTGCAGACCTGCCTGAACCACCGCACCTGGATGCACGACACCCTCACGGAGCTGCTGAGCAACAAGAACGGTTACGACTCCTCGAACCAGGCGGACGAGCTGCTCATCTTCCTCGACGGGGGGATGTCGGGTGCGCGCCTGCTGCGCGACGTCGCACCGCTGCGCAAGGCGCGCGACCTGGCGGAAAGCCAGCTCGGCGCGCCGCCCGCGGACTACTCCATCTGATCCTGCTTCTGGCGCTTCTTGTCCCGCGCGAGCTGGCGGCTCGCCTCGTTGCGCGCCTTCTGGAGTGCCTTCCGCTCCTGCTTCTCGCGCGCTTTTTCCTGCTTGCGCTCGCGCTTCTCGGCGCGCAGCTCGCGGGCGATCGCGCCCGCCTCTCCCGGGTGGCGCAGCGCGCGCAGGCGCTTCGCGCGGCGCGACCGTGTGCGCTCCTTGCGCGCGGCGCGCAGCTCCTCGGCCTTCTGCTTCGTCTCCGCCCAGAACTCGCGGTGCAGCGCCTCCGCCGGGTAGCGGCGGACCGTCCAGGCCCAGAAAAGGATCGTCTGCGTCATCGTCCACAGGTTGCCCGTGACCCAGTACAGCAGCACCGCGATCGGGACGATACCGGAGAGCCCGGCGGAGATGAGGCTCAGGGCGACGATCGGAATGGCCAACCACAGCAGGCCGTAGGACTTCCGCGTCATCGCGTTCTCCCAGTCCAGCGTGGAGCGGTTGCGCATTTGCGAGATCGCAAGGTTGGAGCAGGTGAAAATGACGGCGGCGATCACCATGGGCAGGGCCACGGCCCGCACCTGCGCCTCCGTGGTGCCGAGAGCGGCGAGGTGTTCTGGGGGCATGGCCATGTAGGCGGGGAGGGGGGCGTCGAAAAGCGAAGCTGCCCGGAACGTCTCGAGGTCCTGCGGGGTGAGGATGCCGATGGTGTGGTTGTCGCCGTCCGTGGGCACGGCCATCCAGCGCAGCAGGCGGTAGAGGCCGATGAACACCGGGAACTGGATGAGCGCCGG
>NZ_RDRE01000125.1 GCF_003693265.1 Corynebacterium gottingense | reverse complement strand
GCCTCGGCAGGGGACGGACAGGACTTCCCTACTTCACCACCAGGTTGACCATGCGGCCCGGCACCACGATCGTCTTGACGATCTGCTTGCCGCTGGTGAGTTCGGTCACGCGGGCGTCGTCAAGCGCTGCCTGTTCCATGTCCTCCTTGGAAGCGTCGGCGGCGACGTTGATGCGAGCCTTGACCTTGCCGTTGATCTGCACGGGAATCTCCACCGTGTCATCGGTGAGCAGCGACTCGTCGAAGGTTGGGAAGGGCTCGAACGTGATCGTGTCGGCGTGGCCGAGCTTGGCCCACAGCTCCTCGGCAATGTGCGGGGCGACCGGCGCAACCATCTGCACCAGCGGGGTCACCGCGGCGCGCGGGGCCTGCTGCGGGTACGCCTTGGTGAGGTAGTTGACGTACTCAATGAGCTTGGCCACCACGGTGTTGTCGCGCAGGTGCTCGTAGTCGTCGCGCACGCCCGCGATGGTGCGGTGGAGCTGCTTCGCGTCGTTCTCGGAAAGTTCGGCGTCGGTGACGTTGGCCTCGCCAGTCTCCTCGCTGACCACCAGGCGCCACAGGCGCTGCAGGAAGCGGTGCGCGCCAACGACGTCCTTCGTCGCCCACGGGCGGGAGGTGTCCAGCGGGCCCATCGACATCTCGTAGACGCGCAGGGTGTCCGCGCCGAAGTCGGTGGCGATGTCGTCCGGGGCGACCGCGTTCTTCAGCGACTTGCCCATCTTGCCGTACTCACGGTTGACTTCGACTCCGTCGAAGAAAAATCGGCCGTCCTTCTCCTCCACCTCGGCGGCCGGGACGTACACGCCGCGGGAATCCGTGTAGGCGTAGGCCTGGATGTAGCCCTGGTTAAACAGGCGACGGTACGGCTCCCTGGAGGAAACAAAGCCCAGGTCAAAGAGCACCTTGTGCCAGAAACGGGCGTAAAGCAGGTGCAGCACCGCGTGCTCGACGCCGCCGACGTACAGGTCCACGCCGCCCGGGTCGTTCTCGCCGCGCGGGCCGGTCCAGTAGCGCTCGTTCTCCAGGTCGCAGAAGGCGTTCTCGTTGGTCGGGTCGATGTAGCGCAGCTGGTACCAGGAAGAACCGGCCCACTGCGGCATGACGTTGGTGTCGCGCCAGTAGGTCTTCTCCCCGTCGCCTAGGTCCATGCGCACCTCGACCCAGTCCTTCGCCTTGGCCAGCGGCGGCGAGGGCTCGGAGTCCGCGTCGTCCGGCTCGTAGGAGACCGGCTTGTAGTCCTCAACGTCCGGCAGCTCGACCGGCAGCTGATCCTCCGGGATGGAGTGCGCCTGGCCGTGCTCGTCGTACACGATGGGGAAGGGCTCGCCCCAGTAGCGCTGGCGGGCGAACAGCCAGTCGCGCAGCTTGTACTGGATCTTCTCCGCGCCCTTGTGCTTCTCGACGATCCACCGCAGCGCCGCTTCAATCGCCTCGGCCTTCCCCAACCCGTTCAGGTCAAGGCCATCGTTGTTGGCGGAGTTAATGTG